>NZ_NFJT01000020.1 GCF_002160015.1 Anaerofilum sp. An201
GTGTAGCGCAGTTTGGTAGCGCGCTTGAATGGGGTTCAAGAGGCCGTGAGTTCGACTCTCGCCACTCGGACCAAAGCCATCGGTTGAAAGACCGATGGCTTTTTTCGTTGTATCGCAGTTTTATGCAAAAATACATGCCGTATCCGCCCGGTTTGCGGGGGATGCCTGCCCGCCGGTCCGCAGAGCTGCTGCGGACCGGCGCTTTGCATGTGTACAGAAAAAAGACCGGGGGGATGAGGTGTTTCGCCTCATCCCCCCGGCCGTATGAAAGGACGGATGTCGGATTATTTGGTTTTGCTGGGAGTGTTGCTCGCGCTCATATCGTTGTAGGCTTTCTCGTCGAAGGTGCCCATGTACTTGTCCACAACCAGAGCGTTGGTCAGGGAACCGGTAACGTTCAGCATGGTACGGGGCATGTCGATGATGGGGTCGATAGCCAGGATCGGGCTGACCATGGAGAACTGAGAGGCCATGCCAACACCGGACAGAGCAACCGAAGCCGCCATCGTAGCAGTACCGGGGATACCGGCGATGCCCAGGGAGCCGATGGTCACAACGAAGATGGTCATGATGATCATGGTGACGTCGATCGGGGTGCCGGTGACATTGCAGACGTAGATGATCAGCAGGGAGGGGAAGATGCCCGCGCAGCCCTGCATGCCGGCGGTGGTGCCGAAGCCGGCCACGAAGCTGGCAGTACCCTGATTGACGCCCAGTTTCTTGGTCAGGGTCTCAATGGTCATGGGCAGGCAGCCCACACTGGAGCGGGAGGTGAAGGCCATCAGCATGGTGGCGAAGGACTTCTTCATGTAGACGATGGGGTTCATGCCGTGCGCGCCGATCAGGATCAGCTGGATGCAGAACTGGATCACGGCGGCCACATACAGAGCAACGATGAACTTGCCCACTTCCAGGATGGAGGACAGGCCGCGCTGTGCGATGGTGTTGGCCAGCAGAGCCGTCACAGCCCAGGGCATGTAGTCCAGGATGAGCAGCGCCATGTTGATCATGGCCTTGTGGGCGGCGTTGATGAAGTCGTACAGGGGCTTGGCGTCCTCGACGTTCTCGTGGTTGATCCACCAGATGGCCAGGCCCAGGAAGGCGGAGAAGATCACCAGGCCGATGATGTTGGCGTTGACCATGGCTTCCACGATGTTGCCGGGGATCAGGTTCTTGATGGTGGTGGCAACGGGGGTGATGTCCTTAGCGGTCGCGTCGCCGGCCGCAGCAGCGGTGCTGTCTTTGCCAACGCCGAACAGCAGGCCGACCAGAATGCCGGTCACAGCGGAAACAGCCACCATGCCCATCGTGACGATCAGGGTCTTTTTCACGAGGCTGCCCATGGTTTTGCCCTGCTGCATGTTGATGATAACCTGCAGGATGGAGATCATAACCAGCGGCACAACGATCATCTTGATCAGGTTGATGTAGCCGTTGCCCACCATGCCGAACCATGTGGTGGTTTCGGAAACGAAGGTGACGTCCATCGGGGAATCGGGGAATCCGGCCACGACCTGGATCGCCAGGCCCAGCAGCAGGCCCAGACCGGTGCCGATCAGCACCACCACAGCAAAGTCCATGTGCTTTTTGTGGTACAGAATGTGGATCAGGAAGAACAGCGCGACCAGCACCACCAGGAAAATGACGGTCTTAATGTCGCTGATCATCAGGAAATTTTGAAAGAACGCGCCTGTCATAATACAGCTCCCTCCTCAAGTTGAGCTTGTTGGAAACGCGGCGTCTTGTGCTGCGTTTCAAGAATTGTTATTCGAAATTGTACGCGGTGACGATTTTTTCTCGTCCAGTGGTCACATCCGTGAAATACTCGTAGTAGCTGATGCCCAAAAACGAGCCGGCCATGTTTACGATGTTCTCAAAGCCGTGCCCCTTCAGCGCCATGATGGCGTTGTAGCTTCGCTGGCTGGTGCGGCAGTGCAGATACACCGGCCGGTCTGTGGGGATCTCGTCCATCCGCTGCCGCAGTTCGCCCAGCGGGATGTTCACAGCGCCCACAAGATGGCCCATCTCGAACTCTTCCGGGGTGCGCACGTCGATGATGCACGCGCCGCTCTCCACCAGCTGGCGCACCGCTGTCACGGGCACCTGCCGGAACACGCCGTGCAGGACGTTCAGGCCCACCAGAGCCGCCAGATTGACGATGTCCCTCGCGGTGCCGAACACGGGGGAATAGCACAGCTCCAGCTCCTTCAGGTCCTCCAGCGTGCCGCCCATCGCGATCAGGGTGGCGATCACATCGACCCGCTTGTCAACGCTGCCTCGGCCGATCGCCTGTGCGCCCAGGATCCTGCCGGTGGGCGTCTCAAACACCAGCTTGAAGTGCATCGGCGCGCTGCCCGGCATCAGGCCCACCTTATCCATCGACATGGTGTAGACGGAGTCGCAGGGGATGCCGTTCGCCTTGGCGGTCCGCTCGTTCAGGCCGGTGGCCGCGGCGTTCATCCCGAACACGCGCACCGCACAGGAGCCAAGCACCCCGTTGTTGGTGGCGCGCATGCCGTAGATGGCGTCGGCGGCGGTCCTCGCCTGGCGGATCGCCGGTCCGGCCAGCGGCAGCTTCACCGGTTTGTGGGTCAAACGGTTGTAGACCTCGATCGCGTCGCCCACCGCGTAGATGTGGGGGTCGCTGGTGCGGTAGTCGGCGGTCACCTTGATGGCTCCCGTCTCGCCCAGCTCCAGACCGGCGCCTTCGGCCAGAGCCGTCTCGGGACAAACACCGATGGCAAGCACCACCGCGTCTGCCGCCAACTCTTTGCCGGAAGCGAGCACCACTTTGTCGGGGGTGATCGCCGCCACGCCGTCACCCACATACAGCGATACGCCGTGGTCGATCAGCTCCTTCTGCAAGATCTGCACCATGTCGAAGTCGAACGGCGACATCACCTGCGCAGCGGCCTCCACCACGCAGACGTTTTTGCCGGCCTCCTTCAGGTTCTCCGCAACCTCCAGGCCGATGAAGCCGCCGCCCACCACCACAACGTCGCCGGCGTTTTCGCGGCGCACATACTGGTCGAGCTTGACGATATCGGTCACGTTGCGGACGGTGAACACATGCTCAAGGTCCACGCCCGGGATCGACCGGGGGCGCACCGGGCTTGCGCCCGGTGACAGCACCAGCTCATCGTAGGCCTCGTCGTATTCCCGGCCGGTGTCCAGCTCCTTCACCCGCACCGTTTTGGCGGCCCGGTCGATCGAGACCACCTCGCTGCGCACCCGCACGTCGATGTCGTAAGAGGCCTTGAAGCTCTCCGGCGTCATCATCACGAGATAGTCGGATTCCTCCACCGTCCGGCTCAGGAAATACGGCAGCGAGCAGTTGGAGAAGGAGACGTGTTCTCCCCGCTCAAAGACGGTGATCGATGCGCCCGCATCCAGGCGTCTCACCCTGGCTGCGGCGGAAGCGCCGCCCGCGACGCCTCCCACGACAAGCACACGTTTGCCCATCGATTTCCTCCTTTACAGCTGCTTCAGGTTGGTGATGATCCGCTCCACGGCCATCTTGATGTACTTGGTGTCGGTGGCCAGATTGATGCGCACGAAGCCGTGCCCCTCAAAGCTGAACCACTCGCCCACGTCGCAGGCCAGACGGCACTTTTTCTGGATGAAGTCGGCCACTTCCTTGCCGTCCATGTAGCCGCGCAGATCCATCCAGGACAGGTAGGTGCCCTCCAGCGGGGTCAGCACGATCTTCGGGGCGTCCTTGGCGAAGGCTTCTTTCATGTACTCGTAGTTGTGGCAGATCAGGGCCTTCACGTTCTCGAACCACTCTGCGCCGTCACGGAAGGCGGCGCCCATGCCCACAACGCCCATCAGGTTGACCTCAGGCGAGCCGATCGATTTGATGTATGCGTCGTATGTTTCCATCAGCTTCTTGTCGAAGATGATGACATGGGAGTGGATCAGGCCGGCCAGGTTGAAGGTCTTGGAGCCGGAGTTCAGGATGATCAGCATATCCTTGTACTTGCCGCCGCCCACCAGCGCGGTGGAGACGAACTTGTGCTCGGGGGAATAGGTGAAATCCTGATGGATCTCGTCCGCCACCACCAGCACGCCGTACTTGCGGCAGATCTCGAGGGCGCCTTCCAGCTCCTGCTCGGTCCACACGCGGCAGACGGGGTTGTGCGGAGAGCAGAGAATGAACATCGACGGCTTGTTCTCGGCAATGGTCTTTTCAAACTTCTCCAGGTCCAGGTAGAAATGGCCGCCGTCGTTGTCCAGGTCGCACATCACCAGCTTGCGGCCGGTATTGAGGATGGCGTCGTAGAACGGGTAGTATACCGGCGGGCAGATGATGACCGAAGCGTCCGGCTCGGTATAGGCGCGGACGGCCGCGTACAGCGAGCCCACCACGCCGGTGGCGAAGCGCAGGTTGTCCTTCTCCAGCTCCACGCCGTGGCGATCCTTCATCCAGGCAAAGAACGCATCGTAGTAGGGGTCCATCACCTTGCCGTATCCGAAGGTGCCGTGATCGGCCTGCTTTTTGATGGCTTCACGGGCAGCGGGAGGCGACTGGATCTCCATGTCGGCCACCCACAGAGGGAGCAGATCGGGATCTCCAAAGACCTCCTGCAGGGAGTCCCACTTCAGGGTGCCGGTGCCTTTGCGTTCCACGCAATTTTCTTGGCAGAATTTCTCAAAATCCATATGTCATACCGCCTTTCTCTTTTCCTTGCGCCAAACCATACAAGATGGTTCATCTTCTAAACTATATTATAATATATATGACAAATTTCGTCAATAAATTATTCATATATCGCGCAAATGCTGTGGGTGTTCCACAAAAAATCGGCGCATTTCTTGTGCAAATAGTTCTGCAAATAAACTATTTTGCAGACACATTTGCTCTGTTTGTTGAAATTGCAGTGCGGATATGATACAATCAAACTATATGCATACAATATGCATACACAAAAAAGCGGGGAGATCAAGAGCCAGCATGAACCATTTGTCAGACATCGACAGCGCATACCAGAAACTGAAAGTTCGGGCCGATCTGCTGTATGAGTTTGTGATCCTGTATCACAATTTCATCTATTCCAAGCACGCCTATGACGCCGAGAATTTCAATATGATCGAGATGCACACGCTCACCTATATAAACGATATACCCGGCATCACGGCCACCGAGCTGTCCCGGCTGTGGCACAAGAGCAAAAGTTCCATCTCCCAGACCGTCAAAAAGCTGGTGGAGGCCGGCTATGTGGAGAAGAGCCATTCCGAGAACAACGAGAAGAATGCGCTGCTCTATGTGACCGAGAAGGGGCAGCGCCTGTCCAACATCCACAAGGCCTACGACGTGGCCGACATCACCCAGACGGCCGAGCATCTCATAGGGCGGTGCGGCCAGGAGGACCTGGACGCCTTCTATCGGGTGCTGGAGGAATATGTGAAGCTGATGAAAGCAGAGCTGTGACGCCCTGCGTGAACGGTGCGGGAAAAATCAAAAAAGGACGGGTTTTCCTTTATATAATATAACCTTTATATAATATAAAAAGAAAAGTTCGTCCGTGCAGGTGTCCAGTAAGCGATTCCCTTTGTGCGGCGGGGCAGCTTCGACCTCATTCGCCCCGCCCCGGCGGGGCACCTTCCCCTGCCAGGGGAAGGCTTTTGCGCAGTGCAAACCATCCCTTTTTCTGCAAGATGAAAAGACGGGCCTTCCTTATAAAAAGGAAAGCCCGTCCTTTTTGTTTCGCGCGGGGGGAGGAATCAGCCCAGTCCGTAGAGCGCGGTGAACTTCTCTTTCAGATAGCGGGTGTAGAAGGTGGGGTCGAAGGGGGCGCCGCAGGCGTTTTCCAGCAGCCAGGCGGGGGTGCGCTCGGCGCCGTACTGGTAGATGCGGTCGGTCAGCCAGGCGGTGATGGGAGCCAGCTCCCCCCTGGCCGTCAGCGCGTCCACATCCAGCTGCCGGCGCATGGCGTCCAGGATCTGCGCGCCGTAGGCGCTGCCCAGCGCGTAGCTGGGGAAGTAGCCGAAGCTGCCGCCCGCCCAGTGCACGTCCTGCAGGACGCCCTGCGCGTTGTTCGGCACCTTCACGCCCAGATATTCCTCCATCCGGGCGTTCCAGGCGGCGGGAAGCTCTTCCACCGTCAGGGTGCGGTCGAACAGCTGCTTTTCCAGCTCATAGCGCACCATGATGTGCAGGCAGTAGGTGAGCTCGTCGGCCTCGGTGCGGATGAGGGAGGGCTGCGCCTTGTTGGCCGCCTTCCAGAAATCTTCGGCTGTTCTGCCGGCGGTCTGGGCGGGGAAGCAGGCGGTGATGTCCTGCCACAGCACATCCGCAAAGGCGCGGCTGCGGCCGATCAGGTTCTCATACAGGCGGCTCTGGCTCTCGTGCATGCCCATCGAAGCGCCGGTGGCCAGGCAGGTCCCGGCCAGGCGCGGCGCGGTGTTCAGCTCGTACAGCGCGTGCCCGCCCTCGTGGATCACCGAATACAGCGAGGAGAGCAGGTTTTCGGGATAGTAGTGGGTGGTGATGCGCACGTCGTCGCGGCTGAAATTGGTGGTGAAGGGGTGTTCGGTCTCGCCCAGCGCGCAGCGGGCGGGGTCGATGCCCATCCGGTCCATCACACGGCGGGCAAGCTGCTTCTGCCCCTCCAGCGGCCAGTCGCCCTGCACCGCCCAGCGGTCGTCGATGGAGGCGCCTTCGGCGGTGATCCGCTGCACCAGCGGCACGATCTCCCGCCGCAGCGCCTCGAAGAACTCGTCCAGCTGTGCGCGGGTCATGCCCGGCTCGTACTGGTCCAGCCAGGTGTCGTAGGGGTCGCGGCCGGGGGCGTAGTAGCCCGCAAAGCGGATGTTGGTCTCCACGATCTGGCGCAGATAGGGGGCAAAGGCGTCGAAGTCGTCGTTCTGCTTTGCCTGCCGCCAGGCGGGCTGTGCCAGCGTCAGCAGGCGGGAATAGGCGGTGTATTCCTCCTGCGGCACCTTGGAGTTGCGGTCGTAGGCCTTCTGCAGCTCGCGCAGCTGGGCGGCCTGCTGCACGGTGAGTGCGGGCGCGATCTGCTCCAGCGCGGCCAGAAGCTCGGCGGTCTCCGGCCCGGCGGTGAGGCGGTATTCCACTTCGCTCAGCAGTGCCAGCGCCTCGCCGCGCCCGGCCGCGCTGAGCAGGGGGGCGGCCGTCTCGCTGTCGTACTCCATCAGGCCCATCGCGTAGCGGTAGGCGTACAGCTGCCGCTCCAGGCGGTCCAGGCGCTCCAGAAGTTGGTCTTTTTGCATGGTCTCGTCTCCTTTTCAAAAAACGCTTGCTTTCATTATAAAAGCCCGCGCGCCGCTTTGCAACGTGCGCGGCGGTGTGGTATAATAAAAAAGTCCGGCAAGTTCTGCTGTGATTCGACTTTTTTGGCGTGATTGTCTCTGTATGGGAAAGAGAGGGCTGATGAGTATGATCCGTTTGATCGCAAGCGATATCGACGGCACGCTGCTGCTGAACGGCAGCCGCGAGATCCCCGCCGAGGTATTGGAAATGATCCCCCGTCTGGCAGAAAAGGGGATACTATTCTGCGCGGCCAGCGGACGGCAGTATCCCAACCTGAAAGCGCTGTTTGCACCGGTGTGGGACAAGATGCTGTTTATCTGCGAGAACGGCGCGCTGGTGATGCAAAACGACCAGCCGCTGGCGGTGCTTCCGATGCCGCGTCCCGACAGCCTGCAGCTGATCGGCGAGATCCAGGCGCGGGAAGGGTGCGAAGTGCAGGTATCGGGCCGCGACTGTGTCTATATCAGCCCGCGCAATCCGCGGTTTGTGGATCATATCCGCAATTTTGTGAAAAACAAGGCAATATTATGCGAGGACTTCGCCGCGGTGGAGGAGCCGTTCCTCAAGGTGTCGGCCAACATGGCAAACGGCGTGGATGACGACACCCTGCAGTGGTTCGCCGCCCGCTGGAGCAGCCGCCTGAACGTGGCGCTGGCCGGCCGGTGCTGGCTGGACTTCACGGTGGCCGACAAGAGCCAGGGTCTGGCTGCGCTGTGCCAGGCGCTGGACATCCCCACCGCCGACACCGCCGCTTTCGGCGACAGCTTCAACGACGTGGGCATGCTGCGGATGGCCGGGCATTCCTGGGCGATGCAGCAGGCGGCCCCTGCCGTGCAGGCGGCGGCCAGGCGCACCTGCAACCGGGTGGAGCCGATCCTGCGCAGCATTCTGGAGGAAGCCGAATGAGCGTGCCGGAGATCCGCCTGGTGGGGCTGGACTTGGACGGCACCGTCTTCACCAACGACAAGCGCATCACCCCCCGCACCCTGGCGGCGATCCAGAAGGCGATCGCAAAGGGCGTGATCGTCATCCCGGCCACCGGACGGCCGCTGAGCGGGCTGCCGGAGGCGTTCGCCCGGATGCCGGGGGTGGAATATGCCCTCACCAGCAACGGCGCGGCGGTGTGGCATCTGCCCGCCCGGCGCAAGCTGGTGGACCTGCCGCTGTCCGCCGCGCACACGCTGGCGGCCTATGCGCTGCTGGAAGCATTCGACTGCATGCCGGACGTATACTGGGACGGCCGCGCCCACACCAGCCCCGAGCGCCTGGCCCGGCTGGAGGAATTCGCCCCGCCCGAGATGGTGGAGTATGTGCGCTCCACCCGCACCGCCGTGCCGAATCTGGCGCACTACATCCGCGAAAACGGCATCCGCGCCGAGAAGGTCACCGCCTTTTTCAAAACGCCCGCCCAGCGCGTGGAGGCGATGGAGGCGGCCGGGCAGCTGCCCTTCCTGGTGCCCACCAGCAGCATCCCCAACAACATCGAGCTGAACGAAGCGGGCGTGCACAAGGGTGTCGGCCTGGTGAAGCTGGCCGAAACGCTGGGCTTTTCCGCTGAAAACGTGATGGCCTGCGGAGACGGCGGCAACGACGTCGAGATGCTGCGCGCCGTCGGCCTGGGCGTTGCGATGGGCAACGCGCCCGACGAAGTGAAGCGCGCCGCGCGCGACGTCACCGACACCAATGAGCGCGACGGGGTGGCGAAAGCGCTGGAAAAGTGGCTGAATCTTGTATAATTTATAGATAAAATACGAATTGTAATATTTTCCTGCAAGAAAATCCAAAAAAGCCGCGTCCCTGCTGAAGGACGCGGCTTTTTATCATGTCATCCCTCGCAGACCTTCACCCGAAAAATGCCCGCAGGATTGCCAGTCCGGCCGGGCCGCTCTTTTCGGGGTGGAATTGGCAGCCCAGCACTTTCCCGCGCTGCACAGCGGCACAGACGGCGTGTCCGCCGTACCGGGCGCAGGCAAGCAAGTCGTCCGGGCAGGCGGGCTGGGCGGCAAAGCTGTGCACAAAGTATACCTGCGCGCTGCCCAGATGCTCCAGCGCGGTGCCGGCAAAGCCGCGGGGCGTGCCCTCCAGCGCCTCCCATCCCACATGCGGAACCCGCAGCGGCGAGCCGTCCGCGGCGGTGTTCGGGATACGCAGCACCCGTCCGGGGATCAGACCCAACCCTTTGTGCAGGCCGCCTTCCTCGCTCTCGTCGAACAGCATCTGCATGCCCAGACAGATTCCCAGCAGCGGCGCGCCGTTCTGCACCGCATGGCGGATGGCCTCGTCCAGCCCGCGCCGGTGCAGCGAGACCATGCCGTCCCCGAAGGCGCCCACACCCGGCAGCACCAGAGCCTCTGCCTGTGCTGCGGCGGCGGGGTCGGAGGTGGTCCCCACCGTGTAGCCGCATGCTTCCAGCGCCCGGCAGACGCTCAGCAGATTGCCCGCGCCGTAGTCGATCACCGTGATCTGTTTCATGGCCGTACCTCCCATCCGTTTTCTGTCAGCGCCTGCTTCAGCGATGCCACGTCGGCCGCTCCGTAGTGCAGCATGCTGCCCACCGCCAGCGCCGAGACGCCGCATTCCGCTGCCGCGCACAGGTGGGACGCCTCGCCGGCGCCGCCTGCCGCGATCACCGGGATGCGCACCCGCCGGCACACCGCGCGGATCAGCTCGGTGTCCATGCCGCGGCGCAGACCTTCGCAGTCCACACTGGTCAGCAAAATTTCGCCCGCACCGCGTCGCTCGGCTTCCACGGCCCATTCCACCGCGTCCCGGCCGCTGTGCTCGCGCCCGTTCTCGCAGTAGGCCTCCCAGCCGTTTGCGGTGCGCTTGGCCTGGATGCTCACCACCATGCACTGACTGCCGAACACCTCCGCCACCCGTGTGATGAGGGTGGGGTCGCGCAGGGCGGCGGTGTTGATGGCCGCTTTGTCCGCTCCCGCGCGCAGCAGTGCGCGCACGTCCTCCACGCTGCGCAGTCCGCCCCCCGCCGTGATGGGTACAAATACATCGCGGGTGGCCTCCTCCAGCACATGCGCCAGATTGTTGCGGCCGTACAGGCTGGCCACTGTGTCCAGGTACAGCACCTCGTCGATGCCCTGCCGGTAGTAGCGCCGGGCAAAGTCGCGGGGCGGCCCCAGCTTGCGCAGACCTTCAAACTGGATGCCCTTCACCAGATTTTCGTCCTTCACGTCCAGCCGGGCGATCAGGCGTAGTTTTCCCTTCATCGCGCTGCCTCCTCCGGCGCGCCATACCCGCACAGGCTTTTGCCTTCAAACGGGGTGTGGCGCAGGCTCCAGACGCCGTTCTCGTACTGCCACAGATGGGGCGAACGGAACCGGTCGGCCAGATGCATGAAGTATTCCTGGTCCATTTCCGGCTGCTCGAAGCAGTCGGCCGCTTTTCCGAAATGCTGCCTGTCGATCGAGAGATACTTCCAGATCTCGGGCGCAAAGCGGGCGGGGAACTCGCCGTCGTATTTGCGGCACAGCGCCACCGCCTCCTCCCGGGTGATCTCGTGATTGCGGATCTCCTGGGCGGCGTCGTAGGTGCAGCGCCCGATGCCGTATTTGATATAGGTGGTGTAGTAGAAGAAATCGTCGATCTTGTCATCAATCGAGTTGTATTTGGAATAGGTGCCGGCGGTGCGCTCGGGGCTGGGGATAAAGCCGCCGTGCTCCACCGCGTAGTAGTAGGCGCCCTGCGGATGCCATTTCTCATAATAGCCCATATAGTGCACCTGCACGTTGTTTTTCTCCAGGTCGCTGGTCTCGCTGGGCAGATAGATGGCAAGGTCGGCCTTGTCGATGCCAAAATCCTCCTCCAGCTGCCGCAGCGACACGCCGCCCAGATAGATGTGGTCGAAGTCGTTGGTGGAGAAGAAATGGGCGTCCCGCAGCGCCGAGTCGTTGTCCGCGATGGGGTTGCCGAACTCGGCCTCGTTCTCGCCGTAGAACACCAGCGGGATGCCGAATTTGGCGGCCATCTTGGGCGCCAGCTGCTTCTGGCCCAGAATGAACGGCTGGAACGGATGGAACAGGTTCTCGGTGGCAAGGCGGGTGAGCAGACGATGGGTCAGGCCGTTGGGAGTGCACAGGTAGTTGTCGAACCCGGCGTGGATCCACGCCTCGAAGTTTTTCCAGCCCCAGTCGGTGTAGATATGGGGCGCCCAGGTGACGGTCAGCGGATGCATGCCGTATTTATATTTCAGCAGGTGCGCGGCGTAGAAGCTGTCCTTTCCGCCCGAACCCGGCACCAGACAGTCGTAGCTGCCGTCGGTTTTGCGGTAGTGGTCGCACAGCTCGCGCAGCTGGCGCTCACGGTCGTCCCAGTCGATCTTGCCCTCTTTGTTGTGGCAGGCGTGACAGGCATCGCACACGCCGTCCGCCTGGATGACCATTGTCCTCTTTTTGGATTGGGCGGTGTGCTCGAACTCATAGCAGCTGTTGGGTTTCTGGTTGCTCATCACACATTCGGTGCAGAACTGCACCTGCTTGGGCAGACCGTAAAACGCCTCGCGCTCGGCTTCGGGGATGTCGGGGCGGTAAAGGTCGTAATTGATGGGCACAAAGCGGGGAAGCTTTTTCATATAAAAATCCTCCTTGTAAAACAAAAAAGCGCCTGCCGCCGGGAAATCTCCCGGGGCAAGCGCCTTTGCTTGCGGTGTGTTATTCGTCCTCAAAGGTGTGCAGGATGTCGGCCGCGATGTCCCGCGCGGTCACGCGGTTGTCCATCGCCATCTGCTCGATGTAGTGATGGGCCTGCGGCTCGGTCATCCCGCGGTACTGAATCAGGGCGCACTTGGCGCGGCCGATATACTGGATGTTCTCCAGCTTGCGGGTGAGCTGACGGTTGCGTTTTTCCAGCGCCTGCAATCGCGTGCTGGCCGCCATCACCAGCCGCAGGCTCTGGGTCAGCAGCTGTTTTCCGATGGGCTTTGCCAGCACGCAGACGCCCTGTTTTTCCAGCCCTGCCGACACCCGGTCGGCCTGAGCAGCGGCTGCCAGCAGAACCACCGCGGCGGCGGTTTTGTCGATGCAGACGAGCGCCAGGTCACGCCCGAACTCGTCGGACAGCGGCGCGTTGATCAGTACAAGGGTATAGTTGCCTTCAGCCAGACGGCGGCGTGCTTCTCCGCCGCTGGCGGCGCAGTCGATAGCGGAGTGGCCCGCCTGCCGCAGCAGTGCGGTCAGCGCCGGCTGGTCGCGCACATCGCTGACCAGCAAGATCCGGTCCATTCCCATGCCCCCTCTCGTCCCGCGTGCAGGTCACACGATGCGGAAGTAGTGCTGCTGCTCGTAGCGGTCCCGGTCGCCCGAGGACTCGTAGCGCGCAAATTCCTCCCGTTTTGCCTGTATAAAGCTCTCGATCAGGCGGGACGGCAGCGCACGGCGCACAAAGGCGCTCTGCTGCATCCGATCCAGCGCCTGTCCCAGCGAGGAGGGCAGGCGGGGATCGTCGGCAAGGCGTGCGTCCCCGGTGCAGGCGGCGGACAGAGGAAGTTTCTGTTCGATGCCCTCCAGTCCCGCCTCCAGCAGAAGCAGAATGGTGCTGTACGGGTTGCAGGCGGGGTCGGGCGAGCGCACCTCGATGCGGCAGTCGTTCCCGGAAGCGGCGGGAATGCGCACCAGTGTCGAGCGGTTCTGGCTGGACCAGTTCACGGCGGTGGGAGCCTCACAGCTGCCGAAGCGGCGGTAGCTGCCGGGCAGGGGATTGGCTATCGCGGTGATTTCGCCCATGTGCGCCAGAATGCCAGCCAGAAAGCTGGCGGCCTCGGGGTGGGGATGGTGCTGGAAATCCTCGAACAGGTTGTGCCCGTCGCGGTAGAGCGACAGGTTGATGTGCAGGCCGCTGCCGCTCTTGTCGGGCAGAGGCTTGGGCAGGAAGGAGGCGTACAGGCCATTCTGGGCGCTGATGGCCTTCACGGCGGTGCGCAGGGTCATCAGGTGGTCGGCCGCCCGCAGCGGCGAGGAGCAGTGGAAGTCGATCTCGTTCTGTCCCGGCCCCTGCTCGTGGTGGCTGCGCTCGGGCTGCACACCCATCTCTTCCAGAGCCAGACAGATCTCCCGGCGCACGTTCTCGCCCTTGTCCACCGGCGAGATGTCGAAGTAGCCGGCCCGGTCGTAGGGCTCCAGCAGCGGCTCGCCGTCGGCGTCGGTCTTGAACAGGTAAAACTCGCATTCCGGACCAACCTGGAACGACAGCCCGGCCTGAGCGGCGCGCTGGGTGAGGTTCTGCAAAAGGCGGCGGCTGTCGCCTTCAAAGGGACGGCCGTCGGGATAACAGATGTTGCAGAAAAAACGTCCCACACACCCCTGCGACGGACGCCACGGCATCAGGGCAAAGGTGTCGAGGTCGGGGATGAGAAACAGGTCCGACTCCTCTACGTTGGAAAAGCCCCGGATGGCCGAGGCGTCGAACGAAATGCCCTGACGGATGGCGGCGGGCAGCTGGGATGCCATGATGGCAATGTTCTTCTGCACTCCGAAAATGTCGCAGAAGGCCAGCCGGATGAATTTGATGTCGTTCTCTTCCACAAAGCGGAGCATCTCCTCGGCGCGATGGTTCATGGTAACACCTCCGTCTGCAATCGGTTTATACGGTCAGCACGGCGCGCTGGTCCAGATCGTTGGCAAAGCGGTCCAGCAGCGGCTGGATCGTCTCGTCCAGGAAGCGGCGGGTCTGCTGGGGAGCAAGGCCCACATAGCGGGACGGCTCCAGCACGGCGTCCAGCTCGGCGCGGGTCACACCGAAGGCGGGATCGCCCGCGATCATGTCCAGCAGCGGATTCTCCGCGCCCTCCTCTTTCACGGCACGGGCCGCCTGCTGACTGTACACCCGCAGCCGTTCGTGCAGCGCCTGGCGGTCTCCGCCGCGCTTGACGGCGTCCATCATGATGTTTTCGGTGGCCATAAAGGGCAGCTCGCGCATCACGCGGGCGTGGATCATCCTCGGGTATACCACCAGTCCGTCGCAGACGCTCAGCATCAGTTGCAGGATGCCGTCCACCGCCAGGAATGCCTCTGCCACCGCGATGCGCTTGTTGGCGGAATCGTCCAGCGTGCGCTCGAACCACTGGCAGCCGGCGGTGAAGGCGGGGTTGATCGCGTCGGCCATCACATACCGCGCCAGCGCACAGATGCGCTCGCTGCGCATCGGGTTGCGCTTGTAGGGCATGGCCGAGGAACCGATCTGGCTTTTTTCAAATGGTTCCTCCATCTCCTTGAAGTTCTGTAAAAGGCGCAGATCGGTGGCGAACTTCATGGCGCTCTGGGCCACCCCGCTCAGGGTGCTCAGCACCTGATAGTCCACCTTGCGGCTGTAGGTCTGGCCGGATACCGGCACGGTGCCTGGCATCCCCATCTCGGCGGCGATGCGCTTTTCCACCGCATCGGCCTTGCTCTCGTCACCATCGAACAGCTCCAGAAAGCTGGCCTGGGTGCCGGTGGTTCCCTTGGAACCCAGCAGCAGCAGACTCTCCAGACGGTGGGTGATCTCCTGCTCGTCCTGGTACAGGTCGTACAGCCACAGACAGGCGCGCTTGCCGACAGTGGTCAACTGAGCGGGCTGCAGGTGGGTGTAGGCGAGGGCGGGCTGGTCGGCATGGGCGCGGGCAAAGTTTGCCAGCAGCCCCATCACGCTGTGCAGTTTGCTGCGCACCAGCTCCAGCGCATCGCGCATGATGAGCACGTCGGTGTTGTCGCCCACATAGCAGCTGGTGGCGCCCAGATGGATGATGCCCTTTGCATCAGGGCACTGCAGACCGTAGGCGTATACATGGCTCATCACGTCGTGGCGGCATTCCGCCTCCCGGCGGACGGCGTCCTCGTAGTTGATGTCGTCCTTGTGCGCCTCCAGCTGAGCGATCTGCGCGTCGGTGATGGGCAGACCCTCCGCCTGCTCGGCGCGTGCCAGTGCGATCCACAGCCGCCGCCAGGTGCGGAACTTGTGGTCGTCCGAGAAGATGGCCTGCATCTCACGGCTGGCATAGCGGGTGGAAAACGGGCTTTGGTAACGGTCGTGCGGCATGGATATCCTCCTCTTTGTGTCAGTCCTGTGCCATCAGACGGCGCAGAACCTCCTGATAGGCCTCCTCGGCGCCGCCCAGATCGCGGCGGAACAGGTCTTTGTCCAGATGCGCATGGGTTTTGCTGTCCCAGAAACGGCAGGTGTCGGGGCTGATCTCATCGGCCAGAATCACCTCGCCGTCCGGCGTGCGGCCGAACTCCAGCTTGAAGTCCACCAGCTCGATGCCGGCTCCGGCCATCCGCTCGCGCAGGAAATCGTTCACCTGCAGCGCCATGCGCCGGATGGCGGCCAGCTCCTCGGCGGTGGCCGCGCCGATGGCCAGGATGTGGTCGTCGTTCACCATCGGGTCGCCCAGTGCGTCGTCCTTATAGCAGAACTCGATCACCGGACGCGCCAGCACGGCGCCTTCCTCCAGGCCCAGACGGGCGGACAGACTGCCGGCGGCGATGTTGCGCACAATCACCTCCAGCGGAACGATCTGCACCTTGCGCACCAGTGTACGGCGGTCGTCCAGCTCGCGGACGAAGTGGTTGGGCACGCCTTTGGCGGCCAGTTGCTGCATCAGCATATTGGTCATGCGGTTGTTCACGGCGCCCTTGCCCACGATGGTGCCTTTCTTGGCGCCGTTGCCGGCGGTGGCGTCATCCCCGTAGTCCACCAGAACCAGGCTTTCGTCGTCGGTGGCAAACACGCGCTTGGCCTTTCCCTGGTACAGCTGCTCCCGAATCTCCAAAACAGATCACTCCTCACTTATTGTAGCGCACAGGCGCCGCGGCAATCAACAAAAAAATGGCGCTGGATACCCCTTGGTACCCAGCACCATTGCTGTTGCGAACAGGATAATTATAGGCGTGTTTTCCCGCTTCGTCAACGGGGATGAAAATTTTTGTTGTGTTCGCCAAAATGCGTGCGCCGCATCCGCCGCAGGCTTGGAAAAACTGTAAAAATCGTTTGCGGCCGCTTGCATTTTTTGCACGTTGGGTGCTATAATGGCCGCATTGATGGACAAAGGCGTCCATGCGTTGGTTCCCGGGTGGAACTGCCGCATGGGCGCCTTTTCTGTTGTTAAAGATACAAGAGGGGGGATCACCATGCTCAAACGGGAGGGCCAGGTGCGCATTCCGGCGGGCTGTGCCATTTCGGGCATCTTCTCGCGCAGCGGCGCGCCGGTGAACGGAGGACGCATCGTGCAGTCCATCGCCGCCATGCACGACCGCTCCAACGGTCTGGGCGGTGGCTTCGCGGGCTATGGCATCTATCCGGGATACAAGGACTATTTCGCAATGCATGTGTTTTTCGATGACCAGACCGCACGGCGGGACTGTGAGGAATTTCTGCAGCGTCATTTCGACATCGTCAACCTCTCCCGCATCCCCACCCGCAAGGTGAAGTCCATCCGGGACGAGCCGCTGATCTGGCGTTATTTCGTGCAGCCGCTGCACCACAAGCTGGCCGACTGCCAGCTGGACGAGGCCGAGTACGTCTCCCGGTGCGTGATGCGGATCAACAGCACGGTGAAGGGCGCGTATGTTTTTTCCAGCGGCAAGAACATGGGCGTGTTCAAGGCGGTGGGCTATCCCGAGGACGTGGGCGAGTTCTACCGTCTGGAGGAATACGAGGGCTACTGCTGGACGGCACACGGCCGGTATCCCACCAACACGCCCGGCTGGTGGGGCGGCGCGCATCCGTTCGCGCTGCTGGACTACTCGGTGGTGCACAACGGTGAGATTTCGTCCTACGACGCCAACCGCCGCTGGGTGGAAATGTTCGGCTACCGGTGCAGTCTGCTGACCGACACCGAGGTGATCGCCTATATTTTCGACTATCTCCTGCGCCGTCTGGGCCTGACGCTGGAGGAGGCCGCCGCCATCGTGGCCGCGCCCTTCTGGGACACCATCTCCCGTATGCCCGAAGAGGAGCGCGAGCGGATGATCTGTCTGCGGCGGAAATTTTCCAGCCTGCTCATCACCGGACCGTTCTCGATCCTGCTGGGCTTTGAGGGCGGCCTGATGGCGCTGAACGACCGTCTGAAGCTGCGTAGTCTGGTGGCGGCGGAAGCGGGCGATACATTCTATGTGGCCAGTGAGGAATGTGCCATCCGGACCATCCAGCCGCAGCTGAACCGGGTGTGGGCGCCCCGCGGGGGCGAGCCGGTGATCGTGCGGCTGAACGAGGGGGTGCAGGTATGAGAACAGAGCTTTGCTGGCCGGAATTTGAGGTCCTGCGCGACCCTGTCCGCTGTGTGAACTGCAAGGTCTGCGTGCGCGAGTGTGCCAACGAGGTGCACCGCTGGGACGAAAAGACTGGCCGGGTGACAGCCGACGAGAGCAAATGCGTCAACTGCCAGCGGTGTGTGGCCACCTGTCCCACCCGTGCGCTGGCCATCGCCCCCACCCGCAACCGTCTGCGGGAGGGCGCGGGCTGGCAGCCGGGTCTGCTGCGCCAGATCTACCGCCAGGCCGAAACGGGCGGCGTGCTGCTGTCCAGCATGGGCAGTCCTGCGCCGCTGCCGTCCTACTGGGATCGGCTGCTGATCAACGCCTCCCAGGTGACCAACCCCTCCATCGACCCGCTGCGCGAACCGATGGAAACTCGCACCTTCCTGGGCCGGCGGGACGCGCCGCTGTGCCGGGACGAAAACGGCCGTCTTGTGCCGCAGAAAGTCCCCGGCCTGGAGCTGGAAACCCCCATTCTGTTTGCCGCCATGAGCTACGGCGCCATCAGCTACAACGCCCATGCGGCGCTGGCCAAAGCGGCCAAACGGCTGGGCACCTTCTACAACACCGGTGAGGGCGGTCTGCACGAGGATTTCTACGCCTATGGCGAGAACACCATCGTGCAGGTGGCGTCGGGGCGGTTCGGCGTGCATCCCCGCTACCTGAACGCCGGCGCGGCGGTGGAGATCAAGATCGGACAGGGCGCAAAGCCGGGCATCGGCGGCCACCTGCCGGGCAAGAAGATCACCGCGGACGTGGCACGCACCCGCATGATCCCGCCGGGCAGCGACGCGATCAGCCCGGCGCCCCACCACGACATCTATTCCATCGAGGACCTGCGCCAGCTGGTGGACTCGCTGAAGGAGGCCACCGGAGGCACCCGTCCCATCATCGTCAAGGTGGCGGCGGTGCACAACATCGCGGCGATTGCCAGCGGCATCGCGCGCAGCGGCGCCGACATCATCGCCATCGACGGCTTTTCGGGCGGAACCGGCGCCGCGCCGGTGCGCATCCGGGACAACGTGGGTATTCCCATCGAGCTGGCACTGGCGGCGGTGGATCAGCGCCTGCGGGACGAACAGATCCGCGGCCGTGTGTCGCTGGTGGTCAGCGGTTCCATCCGGTCCAGCGCCGACGTGGTCAAGGCCATCGCGCTGGGCGCCGACGCGGTGTCGATCGGCACCGCCGCGCTGGTGGCGATGGGCTGCCATCTCTGCCGCAGCTGCCACCGCGGTCTGTGCAACTGGGGGATCGCGTCTCAGCGGCCGGACCTCGTGGCCCGGCTGGACATCGACCAGGCCGCCGACCGCCTGTATAATCTGGTCACCGCCTGGACACACGAGATCCAGGAGATGATGGGCGGCATGGGCATCAATTCCATCGACGCATTGCGGGGCAACCGCCTGATGCTGCGCGGCATCGGCCTTTCGGAAACCGAACTGCGTGTGCTGGGCGTACAGCACGCGGGCGAATGAGACAGGAGGAGTACAGGATATGTTAACAGCGATCACAGGCATCAACTGGGGCGACGAGGGCAAGGGCCGCATGGTGGACCTGCTGTGCGAAACGCAGGATATTGTGGTGCGCTACCAGGGCGGCAACAATGCCGGTCACACGGTGGTGAACCCGCGCGGCAAATTCATCCTGAACCTGCTGCCGTCGGGCATTCTTCGCCCGGAGGTGGTGAACGTGATGGGCGCGGGCATGGTGATCGACCTGGCTCACCTGTGCGGCGAGATCGGCCGCCTGCAGGAAAAGGGCGTGCAGATCACCCCCGACAACCTCAAAATCAGCGACCGCGCCGTCATCTGCATGCCCTGGCATGTACAGCAGGACTGCTTGGAGGAGGACCGTCTGGGCGACGCGAAATTCGGTTCCACCCGCCGCGGCATCTCGCCGGTGTACGGGGACAAATATATGAAAAAAGCGCTGCGGATGGGCGATCTGCTGGACAAAGGCTATCTGGCCCAGCGTCTGGAGACCATCCTGCCCTGGAAGAACCTGCAGCTGGAGGGAATGTACGGCGCGGCCCCGATGAGCACCGCCGAGGCGATGGAGTGGCTGCACACCTACGGCAGCCGTCTGGTGCCGTTTGTCTGCGACACCGGCAGCTACCTCGACAGTGCAGCAGCTGCCGGCAAGCGCATCCTGTTCGAGGCTCAGCTGGGTGCGCTGCGCGACATCGACTTCGGCATCTATCCCTACACCTCCTCCTCGCCCACCATCGCGGCCTACGCCCCGATCGGCGCGGGCATTCCGGGGCGGCGTCTGGGCTGCTCGGTGGGCGTGATGAAGGCCTATTCCACCTGTGTGGGCGAAGGTCCCTTTGTCTGCGAATGGAGCGGCGAGGAGGCCGAGCGTCTGCGCGAGGCAGGCGGCGAATACGGAGCGGCCACCGGACGTCCGCGCCGGGTGGGTCCGTTCGACGTGCCCGCCTCCCGGTACGGCGTGCGTCTGCAGGGGGCGGACGAGCTGGCGCTCACCAAGCTGGACGTTCTGTCCGGCTGGGAGAGCATCCCGGTCTGCACCGCCTACGAGATCGACGGCAAACAGACCACCGAGTTCCCGTCCGGTTCGGCGCTGCTGCGCGCAAAGCCGGTGTATACCAGCCTGCCCGGCTGGAACTGCGGCATCAGCCGGTGCCGTCGCTGGGAGGACCTGCCCAAGGCCGCGCAGGACTATGTGCGGTTTTTGGAGCAGCAGGTGGGCGGCAGCATCCGGTATGTGTCGGTGGGCGCCGAGCGTGAGGCCTGTATCCGGCGGTACTGATACGCAAAACAGAAGGGGGAAGGGACTATGCAGATCCAGGCACCGGGCCGGACCGGCCCGCAGCTGAACCAACTGATGGAGCAGACCGGCGAAGGCCGCGCCTGTTTGCAGGACGTATGCGGCCAGCGGTATCTCGCGGCCGGACGCGCGGGTTTTTCGCTGGATATCTACGGCACGCCGGGCAACGCGCTGGGTGCCTGGCTGGACGGCTGCACCATCCGGGTGCACGGCAACGCGCAGGACGCGGTGGGCGACACGATGAACAGCGGTTCCATCCGCATCGAGGGGATGGCCGGCGACGCAGTGGGCTATGCGATGCGAGGCGGCGAGATCTTTGTGCGGGACAGTGCGGGCTATCGCTGCGGCGTGCACATGAAGGCCAGCGACCGCACACAGCCGCTGCTGGTGATTGGCGGCACGGCGGGCAGCTTTCTGGGGGAATACCTGGCGGGCGGCAGCATTCTGGTGCTGGGCATCGGGGCGGAAAATCGCGTGCCGGTGGGCAACTTCTGCGGCCGCGGCATGTACGGCGGACGTATCATCCTGCGCACCCGCCATCTGCCGCCCGACCTCTCCTCCCGCCTGACGGTCCGCACTCCGCGCCCGGAGGAGACGGGCCAGCTGCGCCAGTGGGTGGGACGGTACTGTCGGATGTTCGAGCTTCCGCCGCTGGAAGTGCAGCCGGAGGATTTCCAGATTATCGAACCGGACAGCGCAAATCCCTGCCAGCGCCTGTATGCGGGCATTTGAAACACAAGGAGAAATAAGCGATGGCAAAATATATTTTCGTGACCGGCGGCGTGGTATCCGGCCTTGGCAAAGGGATTACGGCGGCGTCTCTGGGCCGTCTTTTGAAGGCGCGCGGTCTGCGGGTGGCGGCCCAGAAGTTAGATCCGTATATCAACGTCGATCCCGGCACCATGAGCCCCTACCAGCACGGCGAGGTGTATGTGACCGAGGACGGCGCCGAGACCGACCTGGACCTGGGCCACTACGAGCGGTTCATCGACGAGGATCTGAACCGCTTTTCCAATCTCACCACCGGCAAGGTGTACTGGAACGTGCTGCAGAAGGAGCGCCGGGGTGAATATCTGGGCCAGACGGTGCAGGTGATTCCGCACATCACCGGCGAGATCAAGTCGTTCATCCGCAGCGTGCAGGAAAAGACAGCTGCCGATGTGGTGATCACCGAGATCGGCGGCACCACCGGCGACATGGAGTCGCAGCCTTTTCTGGAAGCCATCCGCCAGTTTTCCTGCGAGGTGGGGCGGCGCAACTGTCTGTTCATCCACGTCACGCTGGTGCCCTATCTGGCCTGTTCAGGCGAACATAAATCCAAGCCGACACAGCACTCGGTGAAGGAGCTGCAGTCTTTCGGCATCATGCCGGACGTGATCGTTGCCCGCTGTGAACAGCCGGTGGAAGCGGGAGTGCTGCACAAGATCGCCCAGTTCTGCAACGTGCAGGAGGACTGCGTCATCCAAAACCGCAACCTGCCGGTGCTCTACGAAGCGCCGCTGATGCTGGAGGAGGAAGGTCTGGCCCGCATCGCGGTGCGGGAACTGTCGCTGCCCGATACAGCCCCCGACCTGACCGAGTGGAAGGCGATGGCGGACCGCATCAAGAACTGCCGCCGCACGGTGCGCATCGCACTGGTGGGCAAGTATGTGCAGCTGCACGACTCGTATCTGTCGGTGGCCGAGGCGCTGCGCCATGCCGGCTGGGAGAACGGGGCCGACGTGGAGATTCTGTGGGTGGACAGCGAGCCCATCACCTCCGAAAACGCTGCCGGGCATCTGTCCGGCGCCGACGCGGTGATTCTTCCCGGCGGCTTCGGAAGCCGCGGTGTGGAGGGTATGATCGCAGCGGCCGCCTGGTGCCGCGCCGAGGGTGTGCCCTGCTTCGGCATCTGTCTGGGCATGCAGATCATGGCCATCGCGCTGGCACGCAGCCTGCCGGGAATGGAGCTGGCGCACTCCCGCGAGTTCGCGCCCGACACTCCCCATCCGGTCATCGACCTGATGCCGGATCAGAACGGCGATCTGCCCAAGGGAGGCACCATGCGTCTGGGCGCCTGGCCCTGCGCGGTGCAGCCGGACACCCGCCTGCATGCCGCCTACGGCAGCGAGCTGATCCGCGAGCGGCACCGCCATCGCTACGAGTTCAACAACACCTACCGCGCGGCGCTGGCAGCGGCGGGAGTGGTATTCAGCGGCCAGTCGCCGGACGGACGCCTGGTGGAGGCGCTGGAACTGCACGATCATCCCTTCTTTGTGGGCGTGCAGTACCATCCCGAGTTCAAGAGCCGTCCCAACCGTCCGCACCCGCTGTTCCGGGCCTTTGTGTCCGCGGCGATGCACAAATAAAAAAGACTGCAAAGCCCGGCCGCTTTTTTGGAGAGAAAGCGGCCGGGCTGCGGCTGTCTGATGAGAAAGGAACAAGAACTATGACCGATATCCTGCACGAAGAATGCGGCGTGGTGGGCGTTTACAACGCCGAAAACGCCTCTCAGCTGGCCTATCTGGGCCTGCATGCGCTCCAGCACCGCGGCCAGGAGGGCGCAGGCATCGCCGCTGCCGACGGTTCGTCGGTGCGCTGCCGCAAGGGCTTTGGTCTGCTGGCCGAAGCGCTGTCCGCCGCCGACCTCAGCGAGCTGTCCGGCCGCAACGCCATCGGCCATGTGCGCTACGCCACCGCCGGCGGACGCGAGATGGAAAACGTCCAGCCGCTGCTGGCGCGGGCGCAGATCGGCACCATTGCCGCCGCGCACAACGGCCAGATCGTCAATGCAAATGTGCTGCGCGGCGAGCTGGAGCAGCAGGGAAGCATTTTCCACTGCACCAGCGACAGCGAGATCATCCTGCATCTCATCCAGCGCGGCAGCGGCAGTCTGCTGGACAAGATCGCGCATGCCTGCCGCCGGATGGACGGCGCCTTCTCTTTTGTGCTCATCACCGAGAAAAACCTGTATGCCGTGCGGGACAAGAACGGTCTGCGTCCGCTGTGCCTGGGCAAACTGCCGGACGGCGGCGTCTGCGCCGCCAGCGAGAGCTGCGCGCTGGACGCGATGGGCGCAGAACTTGTGCGGGACGTGCGTCCCGGCGAGATCGTCAAGTGCTCGGCGGCAGGGCTGGAGAGCGTTTTCTACACCGACGCCTCCCGCTGCCGTCTGTGCGCGATGGAGTACATCTATTTCTCCCGTCCGGACAGCGTGCTGGAGGACGTGTCGGTGCACACGGCGCGCAAGCTGTGCGGCCGGATGCTGGCCTTGCAGGACGAGCGGGAAGGGCTGCAGGCCGATATGGTGGTGGGTGTGCCGGATTCGTCGCTGTCGGCGGCGCTGGGCTACAGCCTGCAGAGCGGTTTGCCCAACGAACTGGGTCTGGTGAAGAACCGCTATGTGGGCCGCACCTTCATTGCGCCCACCCAGCAACTGCGCGACCGCGGTGTCCAGATGAAGCTGGCGGCCAACCGCGCGGTGGTGGCGGGCAAGCGGATCGTGCTGCTGGACGACTCGATCGTGCGCGGCACCACTTCCCGCCGCATCGTGCGTCTGCTGCGGCAGGCGGGAGCAGCCGAGGTACATATGCGCATCGCCGCGCCGCAGATTTTGTATCCCTGCTTCTACGGGGTGGATACCTCCCAGCGGCAGGAGCTGATCAGCGCGCAGATGGACGAGCGCTCGCTCTGCGAATACCTCGGCGCCGACTCGCTGCGCTTTATGCGGGTGGAGGATCTGTGCAGCGCCTGCGGCAGTCCGTCGCTGTGTCTGGCCTGCTTCACCGGACGGTATCCCACCGCGCTCTACAACGCCTCCTCCATTTAAAAGGTAAGGCGCATGTCGTACCACACCGCGCCCCCGTGCACCGAGGCCGAGGGCCCGCCGCAGACGAATCCGAACTGCTCGTAAAATCCGATCAGGTGCTCCTTGCAGGTCAGCACCACACCGGTGCGCCCCTGTGCGCGCGCGTCGTCGATCAGGCGGTGCATCAGCGCCCGGGCCACACCGGTGCGGCGATAGGTGGGCAGCACATCCAGCCCGAACACCATCTGCCAGGCGCCGTCCGGGCGGTGCAGCGCGGCGTTCTCATACATCTCGTCCTCGATCACCTCGCTGTCGCCCACGCTGCCGTTCACAAAGCCGATGGCCTGGCCGTCCTGCTCGGCGATGTAGAAGTGGTCGGGAAAGGCGGCCAGACGTGCGGCCATGCTGCTGCGGCTGGCGGCTTCGGCGGCGGGGAAGCAGGCGGCTTCGATTTCGGTCACAGCGTCCAGGTCGGACGCATGGGCGGTGCGGATCGTGAGCATAGGGCAATTCTCCTTGTTGTGTTTGGTGCTTTCTGTCATTATACCGCCGGCGGGGCGGCCGCACAAGCCCGCCTCTTGAAAAAATTGAAAAAAGGTGTTGACTTTTTCGGCGAAATGTAGTATCATACTGCTTGCGACACCGAAAGGACTTCATCAAGAGGACTTCATCAAGCGCCCGTAGCTCAGGTGGATAGAGCAACTGCCTTCTAAGCAGTGGGCCGGGGGTTCGAGTCCCTCCGGGCGCACCAGATGTGGTGGCTATGGCGCAGTTGGTTAGCGCGCCAGATTGTGGCTCTGGAGGCCGTGGGTTCGAATCCCACTAGCCACCCCACCAGAGAAAGCGAATTCGTTCTGAATTCGCTTTTTCTTATACTGGGCTATCGCCAAGCGGTAAGGCACGGGACTTTGACTCCCGCATACGCTGGTTCGAATCCAGCTAGCCCAACCAGGCCGGCCGGGAATGTCAGTGGCATTCCCGGCCGGTTTTGTTTTGCGGCGGTGTGTATTTTGTGCTATACTGAACACAAGCGCCGTTTTGCGGCGGATCTTTGAACGGGGGTTGACCATATGAAAATGCAGACCTTTACCCAGACCTTCACCGTTCGCCAGGACGAATGCGACCTGCGCAACGAGATGACGGCCGCCGCCTATCTGCGCCGTGCCCAGCAGCTCGCCATCGACCACTGCAACGCCGTGGACCTCACCGACGAGGTGTACGCCCGCACCGGCACCGCCTTTTTGATGGCCAAAGCCACCGTGCAGCTGCTGCATCCGGTGTGTGTGGGGCAGACGCTCACCGCCACCACCATCCCCACCATGCCGCGCCGCGCCGCCTGCAACCGCCTCACCGTCTTTCTCGACGAAGAGGGGCAGGAAGCCGCCGTCTACGACAGCCGCTGGGTGCTGGTGGACGTGAACAGCCGCCGCATCCTCCGCCAGCCGCCCGAGGAGATGCACTTCCCGTTTGTCCAGCCGGAGGGCCGCCAGCTGCCCTTCGACCTGCCGCGCCTTGCGCTGGAAGGGGAGGGCGAGACCATCCGCGCCGCCTACAGCCTGTGCGACTGCAACGGCCACATCAACAACACGCGCTATGCCGACCTCCTCTGCGACGCGCTGCCCTGCGCCGCGCTGGAGAACGCCCGCATCGCCTCCCTGACCATCAACTACCACAGCGAGGTCCCCTACGGGCAGAACTTCTCGCTGGCGGCCGCGGAGGGCGAGAACGGCTATTGGTATCTGTGCGGTCAGAAGGAGGGCCGCCGCTGCATCGAGGCCGGCATCCGGCTCGCGCCCCTTTCCGGCAGGGAGGACCGTTCATAAAATAGTTACAAAAAAATGTCGAAAGGGGGTTGACAAAAGGTTGCAAAAAGGTTACAATTTATTTGCAAGGAAGTTACAAACTGATTGCAATGCTTTTTCATGGATCCCCCTTTTTACCGGCACAGGCTTCGCTCCTCCTATCGTTGTTTGGCAAGTACACGATTTGAAGCCTGTGTCACCTCCTTTTTGACAGAGATGTCTGAGAAAAAACGCCTTCTATTGTCCGGGAAGGCGTTTTTCTCATATCTGCGGCACAGCACGGCGGGCGATTTGGACAATATTGCAAGTTTTCTTCCCCAAAGCCGCCGGAAGTTTGGTGTGCCGCCGGTTTGTCTTTCGGCACAAAATATGATAGACTATTGTAAATATTCCGTTTCACATCCACATGGGCCTTATACCCAGAAGCATGAAAGATAAGGAGTAAAGAAATATGGCGTATTATTTCAGCGAACCCTCCCGCACCTTTGGCGAATACCTGCTTGTGCCCGGCTATTCCTCGGCCGAATGCGTGCCGTCGGCTGTCAGCCTCAAAACCCCGCTGGTCCGCTATAAAAAGGGCCAGGAGGAGTGCCCCCTCACCATGAACATCCCCATGATCAGCGCGATCATGCAGTCGGTGTCGGGCGATCGGCTGGCCATTGCCCTGGCCAAAGAGGGCGGCGTGTCTTTCATCTATGGCAGCCAGTCTGTGGAGGATGAGGCCGCGATGGTGGCCCGCGTCAAGAGCTACAAGAAGGGCTTCGTCACCAGCGACTCCAACATCCGTCCCGACGCCACCCTGGCCGACATCCTGGAGCTGAAGGCCCAGACCGGCCACTCCACCGTGGCCGTCACCGACGACGGCACCGCCCACGGCAAGCTGCTGGGCATCGTTGGCAGCCGCGACTACCGCGTCAGCCGCATGGACCCGTCCACCCCGGTCAGCGAGTTCATGACTCCGTTCGAGCGCCTGGTCACCGCGCCCGACACCACCACCCTGAAAACCGCCAACGACATCATCTGGGACAACAAGCTGAACGCCCTGCCCCTGATCGACAAAAACCAGCACCTGTCCTACATCGTGTTCCGCAAGGACTACGATTCCCATAAGGAGAACGTGAACGAGCTGCTGGACGCCAACAAGAGCTATGTGGTGGGCGCCGGCATCAACACCCGCGATTACGCCGAGCGGGTGCCCGCCCTGGTGGAAGCCGGCGCGGACGTGCTGTGCATCGACTCCTCCGAGGGCTTCTCTGCCTGGCAGAAGCAGACCATCGAGTGGATCCGCGCCCGTTACGGCGACAAGGTGAAGGTGGGCGCCGGCAACGTGGTGGACCGCGACGGCTTCCGCTTCCTGGCCGAGGCCGGGGCCGACTTTGTGAAGATCGGCATCGGCGGCGGTTCCATCTGCATCACCCGTGAGACCAAGGGCATCGGCCGCGGCCAGGCCACGGCGGTCATCGAGGTCGCCAAGGCCCGCGACGAGTACTTTGCCGAGACCGGCATCTATGTGCCCATCTGCTCCGACGGCGGCATCGTGCACGACTACCACATCACCCTGGCCCTGGCCATGGGCGCCGACTTCGTGATGTTGGGCCGCTACTTTGCCCGCTTCGACGAGAGCCCCACCAACAAGCTGCGCATCAACGGCAGCTATGTGAAGGAGTACTGGGGCGAGGGCAGCAACCGCGCCCGCAACTGGCAGCGCTACGACCTGGGCGGCAGCAAGAAGCTGAGCTTCGAGGAGGGCGTGGACAGCTACGTGCCCTACGCCGGCAGCCTGAAGGACGGCGTGAACGCCACGCTGGCGAAG
This sequence comes from Anaerofilum sp. An201, assembly GCF_002160015.1. Classification (GTDB taxonomy): domain Bacteria; phylum Bacillota; class Clostridia; order Oscillospirales; family Ruminococcaceae; genus Anaerofilum; species Anaerofilum faecale. The sequence goes on from NZ_NFJT01000020.1 coordinate 27,704, forward strand.
GTGCGCAGCACCATGTGCAACTGCGGCGCGCTGTCCATCCCCGAGCTGCAGGAGAAGGCCCGCCTGACGGTGGTGTCCTCCACCAGCATCGTCGAGGGCGGCAGCCACGACGTGATCCTGAAAAACAATCCCGGCAGCAACTGACCGCCGGTTTGTGCGCCGCACGGCATGCCCCCGCAGGCACCGTGCGGCTTTTTTGTATAGGAAAGGGGGATCGGATATGCTTGCCGGACGACTGAAGCCGGGGGATGCGGTGGCGGTGTTTTCGCCGTCCTCTCCCGCCACGGCCACGGCGCCGGAGCGGTATCGCCGAGGCCGCGCCTATCTGGAACAGAAGAGCTTTCGCTTTGTGGAAGGCGCGCTCACCGGGAAAGCCGACGGCTACCGCTCCGGCAGCATCCGGGAGCGCAGCGAGGAGCTGAACGCGCTCATCCGCGATCCGTCCGTGCGCTGCATCATGGCGGCGATCGGCGGCATGAACTCCAACTCGCTGCTGCCCTACATCGACTACGACGCGCTGCGGCGCGACCCAAAGATCATCGTGGGCTATTCGGACGTGACCGCGCTGCTGCTGGGGATCTATGCGCGCACCGGCCTTGTCACCTATTACGGGCCGGCCATGGTGGCGTCGTTCGGCGAATTGCCGCCGTATGTGGACCGCACCTGGGAGTATTTCTCCAACATCGTCAGGGGAGAAAAGCCGCCGCCGCACTGCCTGCCCACACCGCGGGAGTGGACCGAGGAATCCATCGACTGGAACACGCAGCGCCGCGCCAAAAAGCCGGCTGCCAACCGCCTGCGGACGGTGCACGGCGGGCAGGCCGAAGGCAGGCTGCTCGGCGGCAACCTCGACACGATGCAGGGGATATGGGGCTCGCCCTATATGCCCGCGATCCGCGAGGGGGACATCCTGCTTTTGGAGGATAGCCTGAAGGATGCCGCCACCGTCGAGCGCAGCTTTTCGCTGCTGAAGCTGAACGGCGTGTTCGACCGGGTGGGCGGCGTGATCCTGGGCAAGCATGAATGTTTCGACGACCAGGGCACCGGCCGGCGCCCGTATGAGATCCTGCTGGAGGTGCTGGGAGAGCCCCGCGTCCCCATTCTGGCCGAGTTCGACTGCTGCCACACCCATCCCATGCTGACGATGCCCATCGGATGCAGGGTGAAGCTGGATGCCGACCGCCAGACCGTCACCATCACCGAGCCGTTTATCGGCTGAACCGAGGAGAAACGCGATGCAGAGTATGTTCCTTTGCCCGGTGTGCGGCGGTGCGCTGCGCCGGGAACCCCACGCGCTGGTCTGTCCCAAGCGCCACAGCTTTGATGTGGCGGCGGCGGGCTACACGAACCTGCTGCCGGCCAACCGCAAGCACTCCCGCCTGCCCGGCGACGACAACCAGATGGCGGCGGCGCGCAGCCGGTTTCTGGACGGCGGCTTTTACGCCCCGCTGCAAAAGCAGCTGTGCCGTCTGGCGGTGCAGGCCGCGCCCAAAGCGGTGCTGGATTCCGGCTGCGGGGAAGGCTACTACACCGCCGGCATCCATGCGGCGCTGGCGCAGAGCGGCCCGGTGCGGATGGCGGGCATCGACATTTCCAAATTTGCGCTGCGCCGCGCGGCCAAACGGTGCCCCCCGGTGGAGTTCGCGGTGGCCTCGGCCTACCATCTGCCGCTGGCGGCCGACAGCGTGGATCTGCTGGTGAACTGCTTTTCGCCGCTGGGGCTGGATGAATTCCGGCGGGTGCTGCGGCCGGGCGGGATTTTCCTGTATGTGGTGCCGGGGCCGCGCCACCTGTGGCAGCTCAAGCAGGTGTTGTACGACACCCCCTACGAGAACACCCGGCAGGCCATCGAGTACGGGGGATTCAGCTATGAGGAGATCGTGCCGGTGGAGGACACGATCCGCCTGCAGACTCCGCAGCAGATCGCGGACCTCTTCACTATGACCCCCTACTACTGGAAAACGCCCCGTGCCGGGCGCGAAAAGCTGGAACAGCTGCAGACGCTCGAAACGCTCCTCCAGTTCGACATCCATGTGCTCCGCCGCAGAACAGAATAAAAAAAGGCGCCTTTGCGAGAGATCCTCTCCCAGGGCGCCTTTTGCTATGCTTCGATGTTCACGCCGGTCACCCGGCATTCGATTCCTGTCTCCGGCCCGCACGGCACCGTCACCACACGCCGCGCATGGGCGGGCAGTCCGCAGACCGTCACCCACACAGGTTCGCCGGGCCTGTCCGCCAGCCACAGGCGGATCTCTGCCCGTTTGGCCGGCGTCCCGCCCGCGTTGTGCACCACGAGCCGCACACTGCCGCCGTCCGCCGCAGCCTGTGCATAGATGCGGGGTGGGGAAGGGCAGGAGGCCCCCAGCAGAAACAGACAGCACAGCAGCATCAGGACCATCCACTTTTTCATCGGCATCCCCTCCCTGTCTACAGCATACCACAATATCTTGCTATTTACAAGATAAATTATCTTGTAAATTATGTGTGTATTTTGCGCCGGGAAATTTGCTTATAATTACTTTGTATCCCAAAAGCAGCAGAGGTGAGGGGAATGTTTCAGATCCAGAAGCCGGAATACACCAACAAGACCTTCCGCATGCCCAGCGATCTGGTGGCACAGCTGGAGCAGCTGGCGCAGAGCAACGACATCTCGCTGAACCAGCTGGTGATCCAGTGCTGCCGGTATGCGCTGGACCATCTCGAGCCGTCGCAGCCGGAATGAAACGATACACCACAAAAACGGTCCGTGTGCTGGTGTGCACACGGACCGTTTTTGCTGCAAAAAGCGGCGGGGTAGATCCCGCCGAACGCCTTCCCCCCGAGGGGGAAGGTGCCCCGCCCGAGCGGGGCGGATGAGGTGGAATCTGCGCCGTTTGCGCTGTGTCTGGGGGAGAGGGCGCCCCGCCCGCAGCCGTCGGTTCGGGAAAAGTCGCTCACAGCGCCAGATCCCGCCGGCAGAACCGCACACAGGCCGCCGCCAGCATCCCGGCAGCGCCCAGATACAGCACCGCCGCGCCCATCGCCGCGCTGCCCGAAGCGGCCAGCAGGCCGTCCGGGTCGAACAGGGAAAGGGGCGTGAACCAGCGCAGGAGCTCGGCTTTTTCGCCTGCGTCGGACAGCATCTTCAGCAGCAGGAACAGCGCGCACAGCCCGGCTCCCACGCCGAATCCCCGCCGCATCTCGCCGAACAGACAGGCCAGCAGCACGCACGCCGCCGCCAGAAACAGCTGCAATCCAAACAATCCGGCATTCATCCGCAGAAAGGCGGGCAGATCCAGCTCGCCGGGGAACATCGCGCCGGCGCATCCCGCGCCCAGCGCCGCGCAGTAGACGGCCAGCAGCAGCTGGCAGCACACCAGCGCCCCCAGCTGGGACAGCAGCACGCGCAGCCGTCCCTGCGCGCCGGACAGCATCCACACAAGGTCGCCCCGGTCGGACGGGCGTGCGATCAGCCGCCACACCAGCAGCAGCGCCAGCACCAGCGGGAACACCACCAGCAGAAAGCCGTACAGATAATTGGCCATGAATTCGGTCAGAGTGGCGCCCGGCTGGTCCATCCCAAAGGCGGCGAAGAGCTGGGGCATGCTCTCGGCCATCGCAGCCAGGCTTTCGCCCAGCTTGGGGTCGAACATGCTCACGATCATCGAGATGTACAGGCTCAGCACCGCCGCCAGCAGCGCGGTGATCTTCCAGCTGGTCTGCATCCCGCGGCGGAACAGCGTACCGTTCATTTCGCATCCCTCCCGTAATACTGCATAAAGGATTCCTCCAGGCTCTGGCTGCAGGGTGCCAGCGAGACCACCGGCTGCCCGCTCAGCGCCCGCAGCAGGGCGGGCAGGTCGCTGCCCGCGTCGGCCACCACCCGGCAGCCGTCGGCGGCAGCGCCCGGCCAGCCGGCCGCAAACCGCGCCGCCGCCTCCGCGCTGGCGAAATCGGCGGCGTATTGCCGCGCCCGGCTGCGCCGCAGTTCGTCCAGCGGCTGCACCGCCGCCAGCCGGCCGTCCCGCAATATTGCTGCCCGGCCGCAGGTGCGCTCCACCTCCTCAAACATGTGGGAGGAGAGCAGGATGGTCTTGCCGCGCCCGTGCTCCTCCTGCACCAGCTGCACAAAGCGGTTCTGCATCAGCGGGTCGAGGCCGGAGGTGGGCTCGTCCAGCAGCAGCACCGGCGCATCCTGCAAAAAAGCGCACACGATCGCCACTTTCTGCCGGTTCCCCTTCGACATCTTCCGCAGTTTGGCCGTGTCGTCCAGCTCAAAGCGGTCGGCCAGCTCCCGCGCGCGGCCCAGCCCGTGCACCCCCTTCACGCCCGCCACAAAGGCGATGAATTCCCGCCCGGTCATATCGTCGGGAAAGGCCACCTCGCCGGGCAGATAGCCCACCCGCCGGTGCACCTCGCGCGCCTGGGCAAAGCAGTCCATCCCGCCGATGCGCACGCTGCCCTGCCTGGCGCGCAAAAATCCCATCAAATGACGCAGTGTTGTGGTTTTTCCGGCACCGTTCGGGCCGAGCACGCCCAGCGCCTCGCCGGCTTCCACCTCCAGCGTCAGCCCAAACACACCGCGGCCTTTGCCGTAGTCGCGCACAAGGCCGCGGATCTCGATCTCGTTCATACCGTCGCCTCCTCGGTTGTATAGGTCCATCCCATGACGCGGATGCAAAAAAGCAAGGCCCGCAGAGGGAAAATCCGCGAACCTTGCCCGATGCTGTTATTTGGAGAAAAACGCCTTCTGCACGCCCAGCAGCACGCCGGCGCGGCTGGCGGCGAAGTTCAGGCCGCCCTGCAAATAGGCCAGATACGGCTCGCGCACGGGGGCGTCGCAGCTCAGCTCGATGCTGCTGCCCAGCGTGAAAGCGCCCGCCGCCATGATCACCTCGCTGGTGTAGCCGGGCATGGCGTAGGGCTCGGGGGTGACGAAGCTGTCCACCGGGCTGCCCGCCTGGATGCCCTGGCACAGCGCGCACAGCGCCTCGGCACTGCCGGTGCGGATGGTGGTGATGATGTCGTTGCGCGGCTCGGTGTAGGCCGGGGTGGCCTCGTAGCCCAGCAGCTGGAACAGGCAGCTGGCGTAGATGCTCGTTTTCAGCGCCTCGGCGGTCACGCCGGGAGCGTAGTAGAGCCCCAGATACATCTGGCGCAGGGTGTCCAGCGTGCAGCCCAGCTCGCGGCCGGTGCCGGGGCAGGTGAGGCGGTGGGAGCATTTCTCCACCAGGTCGCTGCGCCCGGCGATGTAGCCGCCGGTGGGGGCGATGCCGCCGCCCGGGTTCTTGATGAGGCTGCCCACGATGAGGTCGGCGCCCACGCTGGTGGGCTCGGCGGTCTGGGTGAACTCGCCGTAGCAGTTGTCCACCATCACAACGATGTTGGGGTTGGCCGTTTTGGCCGCCTGCACCACGCGTCCGATGGTCTCCAGGTCGAAGGCGGGGCGGTCGGCATAGCCGCGGCTGCGCTGGATGTGGCAGACGGCGGCATGGGGGGCTTTTTGGGCGATGAGGTCGTAGTCGGGGGTGCCGTCCTCCCGCAGCGGCGCCTCGTCGTAGTGCACGCCGTACTCGGCCAGGCTGCCGTACCCGTTTTTGGCGGTGTCGCCCAGCCCGATCACGCCTTCCAGCGTGTCGTAGGGGCGGCCGGTGGCGGCCAGCAGGGTGTCGCCGGCGCGCAGAAGCCCGAACAGCGCCACCGTCAGCGCGTGGGTGCCGGACAGAAAATGGCTGCGGCAGAGCGCGTCCTCGGCGCCCGCCACCCGGGCAAACACCTGGTCCAGCTTGTCGCGTCCGGCGTCGTCGTAGCCGTAGCCGGTGCTGCCCACCAGATGGTTGGAGGCCACGCCGCATTCGGTGAAGGCGCGCAGCATCTTCAGCTGGTTGTATTCCTTGATGCGGTCGATCGTTTCAAATTCGGGCCGGCACAGCTGCATGGCCTCTTTGTCCTTCTCCAGAAGGGCGGGGGAGATGGTGAAAAACTCTTCGATCATAGGTGTATATTCCGTTCCTTTCTCGCGTTCAGGGGCGGGTCTGCAAAAGTTCCGCCACCGTTTCAAAGCCAAGGCGGGCATAAAAGGGGACCAGCGCCTCGCGGCACAAAAGGCTCACCGCCCGTCCGCTCTGCGCCAGCTCGGCGGCGGCGTGCGCCACCAGTGCGCCGGCCAGCCCCCGGCCGCGGTATTCGGGCAGGGTCAGCACGGCGCTCAGGTAGGCCTCGCGCGGGGTGACGGCATAGGCGCCGGCGGTGGCCACCGGCATGCCGTCGATGTTCACGGTCCACACGCGGGCCAGCCCGCGGGCGCGCTTGGTGCAGGCCTCGGAGTAGAAGTTGTCGGCGGCGGTGCCCAGCAGGCCGTCATGCCGCAGAAGGTCCATCACCTGCCGCATCGAAGGCTCTTTGCAGAGCGCCGCGCCGCCGGGCAGCGGGGGGGACGCAGGCAGGCGGCGCAGTACCATGATGCGCAGTGTTTCCTCCACGCGCCAGCCAAACGGCACCATGCCGTCGGTCTTGAGAAATTCAACGCCGCCGAACCCCAGCATCCCGGCCAGCTCTTCGTCGTCGGCCTCGCCGCACAGCAGACCGCCGCCGCCGCGCAGCAGCAATGCGCCTGACTCGTCGCATATATAAAAGCGCATCAGGGCGGGATGCCCGGCGAACACCTCGCTGTTTGCCTCCATCACCGGGGCGATGCAGGGCCTGTTTTCCACCAGACGGCGGAAGATCGGTTGATTTTCAGGGGTCAGGACACGGATCATAGGCTGTTGACGATCTCCTTGAACTCCCGGCCGCGCTCCTCGAAGTTGGCATACCGGTCAAAGCTGGCCGACGCAGGCGACAGCGACACGATGTCGCCCGGCACCGCAGCGCCGCGGGCGAGCTCCACCGCCTGGTTCATGTCGTCGGCGTGCAGGATCACCAGGCCGCTCTCCGCAAAGCCGGGGCACTCCCGCACCGCCTTTTCGATCACCGGTCCGGTGGCGCCCATCAGCACCAGCACCTTCACATGGGCGAGGATCTCGGGCGCCAGCGGCTCGTAGGGGATGTGCTTGTCGTAGCCGCCCGCGATGATGATGATCTTCTGGTCGAAGCTGCGCAGACCGGCGATGGTGCGGGTGGGGCTGGTGGCGATGGAGTCGTTGTACCACTGCACGCCGTCCAGCAGACGCACCGGCTCGATGCGGTGCTCCACACCGGCAAAGGTGCGGGCCACCTGGGCGATGTCCTCGGCGGACACCATCCCCCACACGGCGGCGGCCGCGGCCAGCAGGTTCTCGATGTTGTGCAGGCCGCGCAGCTTCACCTCGTCCTTGTGCACGATGGGGGTCACCACCCCGTCCTCGGCCATGCACAGCATGCCGTCGGCGCGCAGGAAAGCGCCGTTGTCGATCTCGCGCAGGCGGGTGAACCAGCACAGCTTGCCCTTCACATCGGCATCCATCGCGCGGGTGATGTCGTTCTCGTAGCCCAGCACGGTGCGGCTGGTTTCGCTCTGGTACAGCAGGATGTTGCGCTTGGCGTCGATGTATTCCTGCATGTCCTTGTGGTGGTCGAGATGGTTGGGGGTGACGTTGGTCACCACCGCGACCTCGGGGCTCTGGCGCATGCTGATCAGCTGGAAGCTGGACAGCTCCACCACCGCCACGTCGCTCTCCTTCACCTCGCCCACCACCGGCAGCAGCGGACGGCCGATGTTGCCGCCCAGATGCACGGTGCGCCCGGCCTGCTGCAGCATGGCGGCGATCAGGCTGGTGGTGGTGGTCTTGCCGTCCGAGCCGGTCACCGCCACCCGCATGCAGGGGCACAGCTGGAAGAACAGCTCCATCTCGCTGGTGACGGTGCTGCCCGCCGCGATGGCCTGCTGCAAGGCCGGGGTGTAGTATTCAAAGCCGGGGGTGCGCAGGATGATGTCCTGCCCGGCCAGCCCGTCCAGATAGTGTTCGCCCAGGCTCAGCGCCACGCCCAGCCTGCGCAGGGTGTCGGCGTATTCGCCGAAGCCTTCCAGTTCCTTTTTGTCGCACAGGGTCACCTGTGCGCCCATCTCGCAAAACATGCCGATCAGCTGGCGGTGGCTCACGCCGGCGCCGATAAAGGCCACCCGCCTGCCCTCGATCATCTGCCGCAATGCCTGTGCTGCCTGCTCCATAACCGTCCTCTCCTTTTCGTGTCAGTCGTGCCTTACATTATACAGCAAAGCGGCGCGGGATGCAAACGATTCGCCTTCTTTTGGCCGGTTTTGCCCCATGCAGAGCGCATGCGATAAAAAAACAGGGCCAAAGGCGCGAATTTTGGCAGTTGCTCCAGTTGCCGCCGGCGGGCGTTCCATGCTAAAATAGCAAAGGTATGCAGGCAGAGCCTGCTTGCGGCTGTCGAACTTGTTCGACAGCCTTCTGGAGGGACACCAAACGCACCACCCGCACGTTGTGCGGGGGATGCTTATTGGTTTCCCCCAGTACCCTTTTCCGGCGAAAAAACAGCCGATTTCGCGCACTGCGCACACAAAATCGGCTATTTTTTCTGTCAAGGTGTCTGGATTCCCGGTACATGCCCGTGAATCCAGACGGTATTTTTATCCTGCTCTGTTTTAAAAATGAGCTTTTTGAGGTCTTGAGAGCAAAAGGAGGAACCGCTTTTGAACAGCAACGCCGAGCACTTTGGACATTTTGGATGCAATGCCTTTGACGACCGCGTGATGCGCCAGCGCCTGCCGCTGGACGTCTACGAGAGCCTGCGCCGTATCCGCGACGACGGCTGCGCCTGGGACCCGAAGGTGGCCGACGCCGTGGCCGATGCCATGAAGGACTGGGCCATCGAACTGGGCGCCACCCATTACATCCACTGGTTCAGCCCCATGACGGGGGTGGGCAGCGGCAAGCACGACAGCTTCATCGACGGCACCCACGCCGGCCAGCCCATCATCAAGTTCAACGGCAAGATGCTGTCCAAGGGCGAGAGCGACGCCTCCAGCTTCCCCTCCGGCGGCCTGCGCGCCACCTTTGAGGCCCGCGGCTACACCACCTGGGACCCCACCTCGCCCGCCTTTGTGCTGGGCACCACCCTGTACATCCCCACCGCCTTCTGCGCCTACACCGGCGAGGCGCTGGACCAGAAGACCCCCGTGCTGCGCTCCAACCAGGCGCTGAACAAGCAGTGCCTGCGTGTGCTGCGCGCGCTGGGCGACACCACCACCGTGTCGGTGCAGCCGACCGTGGGCGCCGAGCAGGAGTATTTCCTGGTGGACAAGGCCCTGTTCGACCAGCGCCTGGACCTGAAGGTGGCCGGCCACACCCTGCTGGGCGCCAAGCCGCCCAAGGGACAGGAGATGGAGGACCACTACTACGGCTCGATCAACGAGCGCGTGCGCGCCTTCATGCGCGAGCTGGACGACGAACTGTGGGCGCTGGGCGTGCCGGCCAAGACCGAGCACAACGAGGTGGCCCCCGGCCAGTACGAGCTGGCCAGCGTCTACGCCACCGCCAACATCGCCTGCGACCACAACCAGATCATGATGGAGCTGATGCGCAAGGTGGCGCTGCGCCACGGCATGGCCTGCCTGCTGCACGAAAAGCCCTTTGCCGGCATCAACGGCAGCGGCAAGCACAACAACTGGAGCCTGGTCACCAGCGGCGGCAGGAACCTGCTGGATCCCACCGACGACCCCGCCTCCAACCTCAGCTTTCTGGTGTTCCTGTGCGCGGTGCTCACCGCCGTGGACGACTACGCGGACCTTTTGCGCCTGTCGGCCACCTGCCCCGGCAACGAGTTCCGTCTGGGCGGCGGCGAGGCGCCTCCCGCCATCATCTCGGTGTTCCTGGGCGAGCCGCTGGAGAAGATGATGGCCGAGATCGCGGCCGGCCATACGCCCGGCAGGAGCGAACCGGCGCCGCTGCTCACCGGCGTGAAGAGCCTGCCGCTGCTGATGCTGGACGACAACGACCGCAACCGCACCAGCCCCTTTGCCTTCACCGGCAACAAGTTCGAGTTCCGCATGGTGGGCTCCAGCCAGAGCATCGGCCTGGCCAACGCGGTGCTGGGCGCTGCGGTGGCCGACGTGCTGCGCAATTTTGCCGACCGCCTGGAGGCCGCCTACGACAAATCCGCCTGCGTCTACACGCTGGTGAAGGAGACCTACCAGCAGCACAGCCGCATCATCTTCAACGGCAACAACTATTCCTACGAGTGGGCCAGCGAGGCGCGCCGCCGCGGCCTGCCCAACCTGCCCACGATGGTGGACGCCGCCGAGGCGTTTGTGGACGAGAAGAACATCCGGATGTTCGAGCGCACCCACGTGTTCACCGCCGCCGAGTGCCGCAGCCGCCACGAGATCATGCTGGAGAACTATGCCAAGACCATCCGCATCGACGCGGCCGTGATGCAGGAGATGGTCAGCCGCAGCATCCTGCCCGCCGCGCTGGCCGAGCTGGGCAAGGTGAGCGAGACCGCCCTGCGCCTGCAGAAGCTGGAGATGCCCTGCGCCGCCGCCAGCAGCGCGGTGAAAGAGCTGGCCACCCTGGCCGACCGCACCGCCGAACTGGCTGCCCAGCTGGGTAAGGCGCTGGCCAATATCCCGCACAACGGCGACGCCCGCGAGACGGCCTGTGCCTACCGCGCCCTGGCCGCCGAGGAGATGGCGCGCCTTCGCTGCGCGGTGGACCAGCTGGAAGAGGCGATGCCGGAGGCCGCCTGGCCGATCCCCGGCTACAGCGACCTGCTGTTCGACCTGTAAATCCGACAAAAATCGTCACAAAATGGCATCTTTTTTGAATATTTTCTTAAATTTTACGGCGAGGGCTGGCAGCTCTCGCCGTTCTCTGTTACTATATAAAGAAAAGGGCCGCCTGTCAGTGCGCCCTTTTTTCGGGAATATACCGGGCAGCGGAGCCATACGCTGTTACCGAAACGATAGAAAAGCGGCGCGGCCGTTTGCGGGCTGTGCCGGGGAGGAAAGCAATGCAGCGAATGTTTGCAGGTGTGCTGTGCGCCGTCGTGCTGGTGTGCATGGTGCTGCTGACCGGCTGCGGGGGACAAGGCCTCGTCACCTTCACCTGGCAGGTGGAGGGGATGCCCACCAGCCTGGACCCGCAGCTGGCGTCGAATGTGTGTGAGAAAACCGCGGCTGCGCATCTGTTCCGCGGCCTGATGAAGCTGGATGAAAACGGCACGCCGGTCCCGGACTGTGCCGATACGGTGGAGGTCTCGTCCGACGGCCTCACCTACACCTTCCGCCTGAAGGACGATCTGTGGTTCCACAGCTACGACGAGGAGGAGTTTGTCGCCACCGAGGTGACGGCGGAGGACTTCGTGTTCGGCCTGCAGCGGGTGTTCCTGCCGGCCACCGAGTCCCCCTATGCCGCCGAGCTGGCGGGCATTGCGGGCAGCGAGGCGGTGCTGGCGGGGGGCGACGCGTCGCAGCTGGGGGTGACTGCGCCCGACTCCAAAACGGTGCAGATCCGCCTGTCCGCGCCGGACGACACCTTCCTGGCGCGCCTGTGCACGCCGGGCGCGATGCCCTGCGACAAAGAATTTTTCGAGAGTACCCGCGGCGCCTACGGACTGGGCAAGAGCACGCTGTACACCAACGGCGATTTTTATCTGTACAACTGGGCCGACGAGGGCGTCTTTCTGCGCCGCCAGGACGCGCCGTCCGGCGCGGTGAACAACCTGCGCCTTGTGCTGGCCGACAGCACCGAAACCCTCACCGGCCTTGCGCTGCTGGACGAGGAAAAGCAGAGCGGCGTCGAGATGCGGGGCGAGATCCCGGAGGGGTATGCCGCCCAGCGTTTCGAGGCCACCACCTGGGCCATGATCTTCAACACCGCGAACGGCGATTTCTCCAATCTGTCGATCCGCCAGGGCATTGCACAGGTGCTGCGGGATGCCCTGGCCACCGAGCTGCCGGGCCCGCTGTACAGCACGGCCGACGGCCTGATCCCGCAGAGCATGCCCATGCCGGACGGCGGCAGCCATGCCGGGGATGCGGTGCCGGATTTCGGCGATGCCGAAACTCTCTATCGCCAGGGCTTGTCCCAGCTGGGCAAAACAAAGCTCAGCGATGTGACGGTGCTGCTGCCGGAGGATGAAGAGGTGGCCGCCGCCTTCGAGACCGCGAACCAGCAGCTGCAGCGCCGGCTGTCGGCCTTTTTCTCGGTGAAACAGTTGCCGGAGGAGGAGCTGGAAGCGGTGCTGGAGAGCGGGGAATACCAGCTGGTGCTGCTGCCGCTTTCCTCGTCCGAGGGAGACCCGGCCGTCTTTCTGGGGAGCCTTTTGGGGGACGGCAGCGTCACCCGCTGGCAGAACGCCGGGCTGGAGCAGGAGCTGTCCCACAACCGTACGCTCCCCGCGGCCGACCGCACCGCGCCGCTTTTGCGGATGGAGCAGCAGATCATGAACCAGGCGGTGGCGGTGCCGATCTGGTTCGAACAGACCGCCTTTGTCACGCTGAAAGGCTGGCAGGACGTGATCTATTCGCCGTTCGGGCCGCGTCTGGATGTGCGCAGTGCGGTCTGGAACGGATGAGCAAAGGGAGGAAAACGCGATGCAGCGCATCACACACCGGGAAAACGGCGCCATCACCGTGACCGACGCCGCCCAGGCGGCCGAAAAGCTGGCGCGGTTCGAGGACCTGTGCGAACAGCTGGAGGCGCAGCAGGAGCAGATCGGCGCCCAGCTGGCCGCACTGCGGGCCGCCGGCAAGGAAAAGACCGCCCGTTTCCGCGAGCTGATGGGGCAGAAGCTGGTGAACGCCAGCACCATCGGCCTGCTGAAGGGCAGCGGCCTTCTGTGACAGAAAAAGAGAAGCAAGCGGGGAGGCCTTCTGCACCGAAGCCCTCCCCGCTTTTCTGCATGATGGAAGCCGCCCCCACCGAAAGCCTTCTCCTGGAGGGGAAGGTGCCCCGCAAAGCGGGGCGGATGAGGTCGAAGCCGCGCCGCTTGCGCAAAGTCCATGCGGATCTTCCCGCAGAGCGGAAAAAATCAGCATCCGTCGTACACCGGCAGCTCTCTCGTCAGCCGCTGGAAAAACTCCACCACCGCGAATTTGATCTCATAGCCGCTCTGCAGCACCGTCTGCTGCGACTCGGTGTAGAGGGCGGTTCCCTCGTCCGGCTCGGCGGCGGGAAGGCAGAGCGGCGGGAACAGCACGCACCACCAGTTTTTCCCCTCGGCCGGCCCGATGTCCACCCGCAGCGCGTCGTACTGCCCGGCCGGCATGGTGAAGTTGTCGTAGTGGGTGGTGGCGAAGTACATCCGGGTCAGGTACACCTTTGCGGTGTAGGGGCTGCCGCGCTGGTCCAGCGTGTCCTGCGCCGCCTGCTGCAGCGTGCCCAGATCGGCCTTGGCCATCTGTTCGGCGGTGTAGAGGCTGTCGGCCCCCTCGAACAGCTCTGCTGCCGCCTCCACCACCGCGTCCCGCACCGCCAGCTTGTCGGCCTGGTCGGCGGCGGAATCGCTGGCCGCCCGGATGTGCAGCCGCAGCGTGGTGTCGCGGATCTGGCCGCAGACGTCGGAAAAGCTGGCGGTGGAGGTGATGACGGCTGCCAGCACAAGGCCCAGCCCCAGCGCGATCTCAAAGCGGCCGATGCGTCCCAGCGGTCGGTTCCAGCGGAATGTACCCAATTTCATAAAAACAGCACGTCCTTTCCCTGCGGATATCCACAGGATGGACGTGCTGCTCTGTCTTTATGCAGGCGGGGCGGAAAATTTTTCCGCTTCACCGCTGTATGGCGCGGGGCACCACGCGGGGGCCTCCCCGGGTGGGACGCTGTACGTACACCTGGCGGTACTTTTCCCGCAGGGCGGCGGCCGCGTTTTGGGCGGCCTCCTCGCGGTCGAACACGCCGAACACCGCCGCGCCGCTGCCGGTCATCAGGCTGGCCAGCGCGCCGTGCCGGTCCAGGATCTCGCGGATGGGGCCGTTGTGGCGGGATTCCGAGCATTCCTCCAGCGCGTTGCCCATCGCGGCGGCCAGTGCGTGCAGGTCGTTCGCCCGCACCGCCGCCTCGGCCGCGTCGCCGTCCGGGTGCAGGCGGCTGCCCATCCGGTCGTACCGCGCAAACGCGGCCGGGGTGCTGATCCCCGCCGCCGGCATGCAGACGGTGAACCAGCAGTCGGGGCAGGGGGGCAGCGCCTTCATCAGGTCGCCCACGCCCTTCACCCGGGCGGTGCCGCCCAGCAGGGCAAACGGCACGTCGGCCCCGATGGAGGCCCCCAGCGCGCACAGCTCGCTCATCGACAGCCGCGCGTCGTACAGGCGGTTCAGCCCCACCAGCACGCCCGCCGCGTCGGCGCTGCCGCCCGCCATCCCGGCGCGCACCGGCACCGCCTTGCGGATCTCGATGTCCACCCCGGCCAGCAGCCCGGTGTAGTGGAAAAAGGCCAGCGCCGCCTTGATGGCGGTGTTGGAGTCGTTCGCCGGCACCCGGCTGCCGGGCAGGCGCAGGGTCAGGTCGTGGCTTTTGCGCAGCAGGATGGTCTCATACAGGTCGATGGTCTGCATCAGCATGTCCAGGCTGTGGTAGCCGTTGAGTTCCAGCCCCACCACATCCAGCGTCAGGTTCAGCTTGGCCGGAGCCAGTACGATCACCGGTTTCACACGCAGGTCAGTCCTTTCTTCACAGATTAAACAGAGCGCCCAGCGGCCGGTAGACGTCGATGGCCTTCACCGGGCACATCTCGTGGCAGCAGAAGCAGCGAATGCACCGCGCGGGCAGGATCTGCGCCTTGCCGTTTTCCACCCGGATGGTCTTTTGCGGGCAGATCTCGGCGCACTTTCCGCATCCGATGCAGCCGCTTTGCCGCACCCTGGGCCGGGGCGCGGCAAAGCGGGTGATGGCGGGCGCCGCCCACCGCAGGCCGCGGGGGAACCGGTTGGTGAAGTCCAGCCGCACCGCCCCCGACGGCAGCTTCCAGCCGGGGATCGGCTGTGCCAGCTCGGTGTCGCCGCACAGGCGGCGTTCGTCCAGCGCGGCCGGGCACAGGCCCAGCTTCATCCCGCCGGCCAGATAGGGCACGCTGTCGGGCGCAAGGCCCATCATCCGGCAGACCGCCAGGTCGATCCCCCAGGCGTCCTCGCCGCCGATCAGGCATCCCACCCTGCGCGGGGTTCCGCCGGCCGGGCCGTCCCCCTCCATCGCCAGCACCGCGTCCATCACCACGAGGTCGGGCCGCACGCACTGCCATACCTCGGCCATCATCCGGCCAAAGCGCTCGCGGTCGGGGAACCGCATGTGCAGCTCGGCCTTCTGCAGGCCGGGGATGCAGCCGAACAGGTTCTTCACCGCGCCGGTCATGCCGGTCATCACGTGAGTTTTCATCTTGGGCAGGTCGATGAGGAAATCGGCCTCCAGCACCGGGCGGATGAGGTTGAACTCCTGCACGAGGCCGCCGCCGGTCTTGCGCGGCCCGAATTCGCACGCATCGTAGAGCGCCGCGCCCTCCTCCTCGCACACCTGCGCAAGGCCGCTGGCGCGGTAGATGCCGTGCAGCACCGCCGGGGTGTAGACGCCGCCGGGGGAATCGGCCAGCGTGATTTGCTGTGCGCCGCGCCGCTTCACCGCCCGGATCACCGCCCGCACCACCGCAGGATGGGTGGTCACAGCGTGCTCGGGCGGGTGCTTGGCCAGCAGGTTCGGCTTGAGGGTCACGTTGGCAGCGGGCCCGATCCGTCCGGCGGCGGGGCAGGCGGCAAAGATGCGCTCCACCGCCGCGTCCACCGCCGCCTGGTCGGCGTAATCGGGCAGGGAACAGAACAGGATCTCATTCATGCAGCAGTCCCTGTTCCTTCAGGAAGGCGCGGATGCGCTTCATGGCCTCCTGCAGATGCTCCACCGAATAGGCGTAGCTGATCCGCACAAAGCCCTCGCCGCAGTCGCCGAAGGCGGTGCCCGGCACCACCGCCACCCGCTTTTCGTACAGCAGGTTCTGCGCGAATTCGTCGCTGGTCATGCCGGTGGACCGGATGCAGGGGAACACATAGAAGGCGCCTTCCGGCTCGAAGCAGGTCAGGCCCATCTCGTTCAGGCACTTCACCAGATACCGCCGGCGCATGTCGTATTGGGTGCGCATCTCCTCGATCTGCTCGTCGCAGTCGCGCAGGGCGGTCACGGCGGCGTACTGGCTGGTGGTGGGGGCGCACATGATGCAGCTCTGGTGGATCTTCACCATCGTGTCGATCAGCGCCTTGGGCCCGCAGGCGAAGCCCAGCCGCCAGCCGGTCATCGCGTAGGCCTTGGAAAAGCCGTTGATCACCACCGTGCGCTCGGCCATGCCGTCCAGCCCCGCGATGCTCACATGGCGGTCGTAGCCGTAGGTCAGCTCGGCGTAGATCTCGTCGCTCAGCACCGTGATGTCGGTGCCGCGCAGCACCGCGGCGATCTCCTCCAGATGCTCGCGGCGCATCACCGCGCCGGTGGGGTTGCAGGGGAAGGGCAGCACCAGCAGCTTGGTCTTGGGGGTGATGGCGGCTTTCAGCTCGGCTGCGGTGAGGCGGAACCCGTTCTCCGCTTTCAGCGGCACCGGCACCGGCACGCCGCCGGTGAGGGTGGTGATGGGCTGGTAGCTCACATAGCACGGCTCGGGCAGGATCACCTCGTCGCCGGGGTCCACCAGTGCGCGGATGCACAGGTCGATGGCCTCGCTGCCGCCCACCGTGATCATCACCTGGTCGGGCTGGTAGGAGAGGTCCATGCGGCGCTGGAGGTAGCGGCACACCTCGCTGCGCAGCTCTTTCAGGCCGATGTTGGAGGTGTAGCGGGTGCGGCCGCGTTCCAGGCTGGTGATGCCCGCCTCGCGGATGGCCCAGGGGGTCTTGAAGTCCGGCTCGCCCACGCCCAGGCTGATGCAGTCGTCCATTTCGGCCGCGATGTCGAAAAATTTCCGGATACCGGACGGGCGCATCTCCACCGCCCGCCGGGACAGCAAACGGGAATAATCCATCAGTTGCACTCCCTCTCATCCGGCTCCTCGGTCACATACCGCGCGCCGTCTTTTTTATAGGTGTGCAGCACAAAGTGGGTGGCGGTGCTGAGCACGTCGTCCAGCGGAGACAGCCGTTTCGCCACGAACAGCGCGATCTCCTGGAAGCTGCGTCCGGTCATCACCAGCTGCAGGTCGTACCCGCCGCTGATGAGGTTGAGGCTTTCCACCTCGTCGAAGTCGGCGATGATGTCGGCAATTTCGTCGAATCCGCGCGATTTTTTGGGCTTCACCTGCAGCTCGATGATGGCGCGCACACGGTCGGCGCCGAAGGCTTCCCAGTCCACCAGGGTGCGGTAGCCGCGGATGTATCCCTTGCGGGCGGCCTCGTCCAGCAGGGCCGCCACTTCCGCAGGCTCCTTGTCCAGCATGGCGGCCAGGTCCTCCACCGACAGCCGGGCGTTCTGCTCCAGGATCTTCAGAATCAGTTCCATTTTCTCTTTCCACCCTTCTTGCAATGTGTGTATGTCCTTTTATTATAAAGAAAACGGGCGCGAATGTAAACCGCCCGCGCAAAAATGCGCAAAACAATGCGCCGGGCGGTTGGCCTTTGGGGAATGGTGTGTTATAATAAACCGTATACGCACATCCAAACCGCAACGCATAGAGGGAGGATCACAAATGAAAGCAGTCATCACGGTATTGGGAAAAGATCAGATCGGCATTCTGGCGCGTGTCAGCGGCCTGTGCGCCGAGATGGGCGTGAACGTGGAGGAGGTCACCCAGAACATCCTGGGCGGGACCTTTGCGATGATCATGCTGGTGGACGTGAGCAAGTGCACCGTAGAGTATCCCCAGCTGGTGAAAAGGCTGGAGGAGAGCGGCCGCGAACACGGCATGGACATCCACATCACCCGCCAGGAACTGTTCGAGGCCATGCACCGCATCTGAGAGCGGGCCGATTTTGAAGGAAAAGAGGGAAAGATTTGCTGAACACCAACGATATTCTGGAAACGATCCGCATGATCACCGACGAAAATCTGGACGTGCGCACCGTCACAATGGGCATCAGCCTGCTGGACTGCGCCGACCCCGACGCCCGCAAGGCCTGCGAAAAGATCTACCGCAAGATCACCACCCGCGCCAGCCGCCTGGTGGAGGTGGTGGATTCCATCAGCACCAACTACGGCGTGCCCATCGTCAACAAGCGCATCTCGGTCACGCCCATCGCGCTGCTGCTGGCCGCCTGCCCCGACGCAGATCCGGTGTGGTTTGCCAAAACGCTGGACGCCGCCGCCAAACAGGTGGGCGTGAACTTCATCGGCGGCTATTCGGCGCTGGTGCAGAAGGGCTTTTCGGCCGGTGACCGCGCGCTGATCGAGTCGATCCCCGAGGCGCTGGCCTGCACCGATTTCGTGTGCTCCAGCGTGAACATCGGCTCCACCAAAGCGGGCATCAACATGGACGCCGTCAAGATGATGGGCCCGGTGGTGCGCCGCGCCGCCGAGCTCACCGCCGACAACAACTGCCTGGGCGCCGCCAAGCTGGTGGTGTTCTGCAACGCGGTGGAGGACAACCCCTTCATGGCGGGCGCCTTCCACGGCCCCGGCGAGGCCGACTGCTGCGTGCATGTGGGCGTATCCGGCCCCGGCGCGGTGCGCGCCGCGCTGGCCAAGCTGCCCAAAGACGCCCCCCTGCAGGACGTGGCCGAGCTGGTCAAGCGGATCGCCTTCAAGATCACCCGCATGGGCCAGATGGTGGGCGAGCTGGCGGCCAGGGAGCTGAACGTGCCCTTTGGCATCGTCGACCTGTCGCTGGCCCCCACGCCCGCCATCGGCGACAGCGTGGCCCGCGTGCTGGAGGAGATGGGGCTGGACCACTGCGGCGGCTTCGGCACCACCGCGGCGCTGGCGCTGCTGAACGACGCCGTGAAGAAGGGCGGCGTGATGGCCAGCGGTTCGGTGGGCGGCCTGTCCGGCGCCTTCATCCCGGTCAGCGAGGACGAGGGCATGATCGAGGCGGCCGAGCTGGGCACCCTGACCCTGAACAAGCTGGAGGCGATGACCGCCGTGTGCAGCGTGGGCCTGGACATGATCGTGATCCCCGGCGACACCTCCCCCGAGATCATCAGCGCCATGATCGCCGACGAGGCGGCCATCGGCATGGTGAACAGCAAGACCACCGCCGTGCGCGTGATCCCGGCCATCGGCAAGAAGATGGGCGAGCGGCTGGATTTTGGCGGCCTGCTGGGCTATGGCCCGGTGATGCCGGTGAACACCACCTCCCCGGCGGTGTTCGTCAACCGCGGCGGCCGCATCCCGGCCCCGATGCAGTCCCTGAAAAACTGAACCCCCTATCCGTTGCGTTTTTGGGCGGTGCGGCGCTGTTTTGTGCCGCACCGCCTCTTTTTATGCGCTGGTGTCTGCGAAGCGTAGGTTGCCAGAAAGCGATGTTTGGCTTACACTGGAAGAGGGACGCTGCGCGTTCCGCCATCATGCAGCAGGAAAAGGAGAAACTATGGATTGCACAAAGGTTGGAAATCTGATCGCACAGCTTCGGCGTGAAAAGGGGATGACCCAGCAGCAGCTGGCAGAGCGTCTGAATATCAGCAACAAAACCGTATCGAAATGGGAGTGTGGGCTGGGCTGCCCGGACCTGGCGCTGTGGCCGCAGCTGTCGGCGGTGCTGGAGGCGGACCTGTCCCGTCTGCTGCAGGGGGAGATGGCGCCGAACCGGCCGGATACCGGCCGCATCGACCGCACCCGGTTTTATGTCTGCCCGGTCTGCGGCAATCTGCTCACCAGCACCGGCAAGGCGGACGTATCCTGCTGTGGCCGTCCGCTGGAGGCGCTGAAGCCGTCCGACAGCGAGTGCGCCGTGACGGTGGAGGATGTGGACATCGAGCGATATGTCCGGTTCGATCACCCGATGGAAAAGGATCATTATATCCTCTTCGCGGCGTATGTCTGCGATGATCGCGTGCTGCTGGTGCGGATGTATCCGGAGCAGTCGCCGGCCGCATTGTTCCCGTCGATGCGCCGGCGCGGGCGGCTGTATTTTTACTGCACCCGCCACGGCCTGCAGAAAGGCCCGCTTCTGTAACACAAAAGAGAACGCCCTGCCGAAAAGCCATCGCTTTTCCGGCAGGGCGTTCTCCGTGCAAAAATTCTGGTTCAGCCGGGCTGGAAGGTATCCCAGCCGTTCAGCTGCGCGGCCAGCTGTGCAATGGGGGCAAGACCTTCGGCGTCCTGCCCGTCAAAGCGGGCGGGCAGAGGGCTGTCGATGTCCAGCACGCCCAGCAGCCTGCCGTCCCGCACCAGCGGCAGCACGATCTCGCTGCGGCTGGCACAGTCGCAGGCGATGTGGCCGGGAAAGGCGTGCACGTCCGGCACCACCACCGTCTCGCGCCGGGTGGCCGCTGCGCCGCACACACCCTTTGCAAAGGGGATGCGCATACAGGCGGGGAGGCCGCCGAACGGCCCCAGCACCAGCTCCTCGCCGCGCGCCAGATAAAACCCGGCCCAGTTCACATCCTCCATCCGTCTGTACAGCAGGGCGGCCAGATTGGAAAGGCTGCACACCAGCGCGGGGCTGTTCTGCACCAGCGCTTCGGCCTGTGCGCACAGCAGCGCATACTGCTCTTTCTTGTGCATCACAGCATCTTGGCGCGCAGTTCCTCGCCGCTCAGCGGGCTCAGCAGCGCGGGAGCCACGTCGAACACCGTCTTGCAGCCGGTATCGCCCTTCTGGGCCAGACGGTAGGCGGCGCGGGCGTAGGCCACGATCACCGAAGCGGTGAATTCGGGGTTGGAATCCAGCTTCAGGCTGTACTCGATCACGTGGTTGTGCTCGTTGTTTGCGCCGGTCTTGCCGGTGCGGATGACAAAGCCGCCGTGGGGGATGCCGCTGTGCTCGGCGTTCAGCTGCTCCTGGCTGATGAAGTGCACGGTGGTGTCGTAGTCGGCGAAGTAGTTGGGCATGGTCTTGATCTCGTTCTCGATGCGGGCGAGGTCGGCGCCTTCCTTGGCCACCACAAAGCACTCACGGGTGTGCTTTTCGCGGGTGGAGAGCACCGGCTGGCTGCCGCTGCGCACCGCTTCCAGCGCGGCCGGAACGGGGATGGTGTACTGACGGGCATCCTGCACGCCCTCGATGCGGCGGATGGCGTCGGAATGGCCCTGGCTCACGCCCTTGCCCCAGAAGGTGTAGTCGGCGCCGTTGGGCAGCACGGCCGAGGCATACACGCGGTTCAGCGAGAACATGCCCGGGTCCCAGCCCACCGAGATCATCGCCACCTTGCCGGCGGCTTTGGCGGCGGCGTCCACGGCGGCAAAATGGGCGGGGATGGCGGCGTGGGTGTCGAAGCTGTCCACCACGTTGAACATGCGGGCAAATTCGGGGGTCTGCACCGGCAGGTCGGTGGCGCTGCCGCCGCACAGGATCATCACGTCGATCTCGCCCTGATGGGCAGCCGCCTGGTCGGCCGGATAGACCGGCACATCCGGGGTGAGGATCTTCACGCCGGCGGGGTCGCGGCGGGTGAAGACGGCGGCCAGCTGCATGTCGGGGTTCTGGGCGATGGCGCACTCCACACCGCGGCCCAGGTTGCCATACCCAAGGATACCAATGCGAATCATATTTCTTTCCCACTTTCTGTTTTGGATTTTGACCGCTGTCGGCGGCCCTTGCATAAAAAATGTGTCGAACATACTTTTTATAGCAGATTTGCCCTGTTCCCGTCAAGGAAAAAACCGTGAAAAACCGGCAATTTGTGCACAATGCCAATCCGCTTTCCCGTCAAAAAACTTTCACAGATTATTTATTGACTGGAAGGTCTATTTTTTGTATAATGAGCAGCGGAACGAAGGAGACAGGGAGGCATACCCATGAAGCAGCAGGAGCGGACCCAGCGCACCATGCAGCGCATACTGGCGGGGGCTGTGGAGGAATTTGGAACAAACAGCTACGAGAATGCGTCCATTAATACCATCTGCACCAAAAACAAGATCGCCAAGGGTCTTGTCTACCACAACTTCAAGGGCAAGGACGAACTGTATCTGGAGTGTGTGCGGATCTGCTACGAGCACCTGCTGGACCATCTGCGCGGCGGGATGCCCGCGCCGCAGAACGCACAGGCAGACCTGCAGAAGATGATGCAGCTGCGGCAGGAATTCTTTGAACAGAACCCCCACTACAGCAACATCTTTTTCAACACGGTGCTGCACCCGCCCCGGCATCTGCAAAAGGAGATCGGGGAGATCCGCCGCCCGTTCGAGGAATTCTGCACCGAATATTACCGCTGTGCGCTGCAGAACCTCACGCTGCGGGAGGGCATCAGCGCCGATACCGCGCTGAACTGCTTTGTGATCTTTGCGGAGATGTTCAACGGGTATTTCCAGGCAAAAACCGAGAGCGGCAGCGACTACCGCTCGCTCATCGAAGACCACGAAGGCAAGCTGTGCGCGCTGCTGGACATCCTGCTGTACGGGATCGCATGTCCGCTTTAACAATGTGGTGATGCCCAGTCCGGTGCTCAACTTCATGCTGATCGGCATGGCGTTCTCGGCCACCTTCTCCAATATGGTCAGCGAGGAGCGTCTGGATCAGATCATGCAGGGCTTCAACCCCATCCTGGGCGTTGCGATGATCGTGGTGATCCTGAACCTCGGCGCGCCGCTGGACTATCACCTCATCCTGGGCGCAGGAGCGTTCACCGCCGTGTATATCCTGGCGCGCGCGGCGGGCAAATATCTGGGCGCGTATTTCGGCGCCTCGATCACAAAATCCCCCGATACCGTCAAAAAATTCCTGGGCCTCACCCTGCTGCCGCATTCGGGCGTGTCGCTGGTGTTCACCGGCATAGCGGTGTCGGTGCTGACGGGCCCCGCGCCGGAATGTGCGCAGATCGTGCAGGGCACCATCGCGGCCGCGGCGGTGATCAACGAGGTCATCGCGGTGATCGTGGCCAAGAAGGGCTTTGAATGGGCGGGCGAATCCAACAAAGCCGAAAGCCAGTAAACAAAGCGGCGCTCGCTGTTCCATCCTTCCGCTCTGCGAAGCGGGGAAAGATTCGGCCCCATCCGGCGCAGCTCCGCAGTTTTTCCAAACACACGAACGGGCCGTGTATACGGCCCGCAGGGAAAGTTTTACTCGATTTTTTTCAAAAAATCGCGGATCGCAAAGGCAGAGCCTTTGCACAGCCCCAAACAAAGCGGCATCTGCCATGCAGACGCCGCTTTGCTCGTATGCGCCGGAGGTCAGTCGTGGTAGTGGTACACCCGCCGCAGCTTCACCAGATACGCCGCCGACACCACAAAGGCCAGCGCCTCGGCGGCCGGCACCGCCAGCCAGATGCCGTCCACCCCCCACAGCAGCGGAAGCAGCAGCAGACACGCCGCCAGAAACACGAAGGTGCGCAGGAAGGACAGGATGGCCGACACCCGGCCGTTGGAAAAGGCGGTGAAGAGCGCCGACGCAAAGATGTTCAGCCCGGTGAACAGAAAGCTCACCGAAAACAGCGCGAAGCCGTGCTTTGCCAGCTGGAACACCTCGCTGCCGGAGGACGAGAACACCCGGATCACCGGCTCGGAAAAGAACTCCGCCACCACGAACACCGCCAGGGACGACACCGCCACCGTCCCGATGCTGCTGCGGAACACCTTCTGCAGCTGGGCGATGTTCTGCCGTCCGTAGTTGTAGCTCACCACCGGCGCGATGCCGCTGGAAAACCCCATGAACATCGAGGTCATCAGGAACTGCGCGTACAGCACGATGGTGATGGCGGCCACCCCCGATTCACCGGCGTACTGCATCATCAGGATGTTGAACAGGAAGGTGGTCACCGCCACCGCCAGGTTGTTCACCATCTCGGACGAGCCGTTGGTGCAGCTGTGCAGCAGCACCCTGCCGCGAAAGACGGGGCGCACCAGATACAGCGTGCCGCGCCGTGCAAAGGTGAAATAGAACAGGCCGAACAGCGCGGGGATGGCATAGCCGATGGAGGTGGCCAGCGCCGCGCCGGCCACGCCCCAGTGGAACACCGCCATGAACACATAGTCCAGCAGGATGTTGGCCACGCCGCCCAGAATGGTGAGCACCAGCCCGATGTGCGGCTTTCCGGCCGTGACGAAAAAGTTCTGGAACAGCATCTGGAACACGGCCAGCGGCGCCGACAGCACCAGGATGAGCAGATAGTCGCGGCAGTAGGGATAGAGGTTCGGCGTCGCGCCCAGCAGACGGATCAGCGGCCCCAGAAACACCAGGCCGAACACCAGGAACCCCGCGCCCACCACGGCGCCCACCAGCACCAGAAAGGAGAAATTCTCCTTGGCCAGACGGTTCTCCCCTTCTCCCATGTTGCGCGCGATGATGGCGTTGCCGCCGGTGGCCAGCATGACCGAAATGGCGATCAGCACGCTGGGAACGGGATATACGATATTCAGCGCCGAAAGCGCGGTTTCCCCCACAAAATTTGCCACAAACACGCCGTCCACCATCTGATACAGCGACATGAACATCATCATCACCACGGTGGGCGCCGCGAACCGCAGCAGAGAAAAGGTGTTAAAATCCTGTGATAAACGATTCTTCATACGGTCTCCTCAATAAAATGCGTTGTACTCTGGCAGCAGGCTACCTCTGTGTGATACAATAAACCATACAGCAACTGTACAGTCAAGGGGGCACCGCCATGTCACAGGAAAACACCGCACTGTTCACCATCGGCCAGTTCGCGGCGCTGCATGGGATCAACAAAAAGACGCTGATGTGGTACGACACCATCGGCCTGTTCCGGCCGGCGGTGGTGAAGAAGAACGGATACCGCTGCTACACCCACCGCCAAAGCTCCACGCTGGAATGCATCCTGATGCTGCGGGAGCTGAATGTGTCCATCCCCGAGATCGCCGCCTTTATCCAGAACCGCACACCAGACAGCCTGTATGCGATTTTGAACGAGAAATCCTCCGAGATCGACCGCACCATCCAGCATCTGCTGGACATCCAGCGCGCGCTGCGCCGGCAGATGCGGGAGCTGGAAACCCTGCGCACGCTCGACCTCTCCGCCATTTCGGTCGTGCACAGGGAGGCGCAGCCGCTGGTGACGCTGCAAACCACAAAGAACACCGCGCCGGAAAAGGAGATGGAGATGCTGCTGGACGAGATGGGACGGCGCCGCGCCGGGCGCATGTACGGCGTGTGCTACGGCGCGATGATCCCCACCGCCAGCATCCTCCGGGGCGATTTCGAGGACTACCGCGCCGTTTTCGTGCAGGTCCCGCAGCTGAAAGCCGCGCCCGACCTGCACATCCAGCCGGCGGGGGAATACCTGTACGCCCACTGCAAGGGCTCGTGGGACCGCCTGCCCGGGACCTACCGAAAGATCCTGCGCTATGCAGAGGAAAACGGCCTGGAGCTGTGGGACTATTCCTACGAGACCGGCATCAACGAGACGGTGATCGAGAGCATGGACCAGTACATCACCCGCATCGAGATCCCGGTGAATCCCAGGAGGTGAAATCAACATCGGCTGTGCGGTCTCTCGACTATCTCCTCCCCGTGTGGTATACTGTTACATGCTGTATTTTCACAAGAGGAGGACTTTTTATGGGGGAACGGACAGGCGGAGCAACCGCAGGACAACACATTTGTGCGGGTCTGCTGGCCCATGTGGACGCCGGCAAGACCACCCTGTCCGAGGCGCTTTTGTACAAAGCGGGGTGCCTTCGGAAGCTGGGCCGTGTGGACCACCGGGACGCCTTTCTCGACACCGACGAGGCCGAGCGGGAGCGCGGCATCACCATCTTTTCCAAGCAGGCGCTGCTGCCGCTGCAGGACGTGCAGGTGACGCTGGTGGATACGCCGGGGCATGTGGACTTCTCAGCCGAAGCCGAGCGCACCTTACAGATCCTGGACGTGGCTGTGCTGGTCATCAGCGGCACCGACGGCGTGCAGGGCCACACCCGCACGCTCTGGAACCTGCTGAAAGAATACGATATACCGGTATTTTTGTTTGTGAATAAAATGGACCTGCCCGGCCCGGGCAGAAAGGCGCTGGCCGATTCGCTCAAGCAGCTGGACGCCGGCTGCATCGACTTCACCGCGCCCGACGCCCAGCGCGAGGAGGAACTGGCGATGTGCAGCGAGCAGCGGATGGAGGCCTACCTCGAAGGCCGCGCGGCCACCGACGAGGAGATCGCGGCTCTGGTGCGCAGCCGGAAGGTGTTCCCCTGCTGGTATGGGTCGGCGCTGAAGCTGGACGGCGTGGACGCCCTGCTGGAGGGGCTGCGCCGGTTCGCGCCCCGCCCGGAATATCCCCACACCTTCGGCGCGTCGGTGTACAAGATCGCGCGCGACCCGCAGGGCGCACGCCTGACCTTCCTCAAGGTCACCGGCGGCGCGCTGCATGTGCGCGACACCCTCTGCGGCGAGGACGAACAGGGCCAATGGCAGGAAAAAGCCGCGCAGCTGCGCCTGTATTCGGGCGCCGGCTTCACCGCGGCGGACGAGGTGCCGGCGGGCGGCGTGTGCGCCGTCACCGGCCTGACCCGCACCCGCCCGGGGCAGGGGCTGGGCCACCAGCCCGACGCCGCCGCGCCGGTGCTGCAGCCGGTGCTGAACTACCAGGTGCTGCTGCCGGACGGCTTCGATGCCCACACCGCCCTGCAGATGCTGCGCCAGCTGCAGGAAGAAGACCCCCAGCTGCACGTCACCTGGAACGAGCCGCTGCGCCAGATCCACCTGCAGCTGATGGGCCAGGTGCAGCTGGAGATCTTGCAGCGCCGCCTGCGGGAGCGGTTCGGGCTGGAGGCGTCCTTCGGCCCGGGCAGCATCCTGTACCGCGAAACCATCAAGGCGCCGTCGGTGGGCGTGGGGCATTTCGAGCCGCTGCGCCACTACGCCGAGGTGCATCTGCTGCTGGAACCGGGCGCGCCGGGCAGCGGCATCCAGCTGGACAGCCGGTGCAGCGAGGACGTGCTGGACCGCAACTGGCAGCGGCTGATCCTCAGCCATCTGGCCGAGTGCGAGCATCCGGGCGTGCTGGCCGGGATGCCGGTCACCGACCTGCGCATCACGCTGCTCACCGGCAAGGCGCACCTCAAGCACACCGAGGGCGGCGACTTCCGGCAGGCCACCTTCCGTGCGCTGCGGCAGGGGCTGCGAAAGGCCGAAAGCGTTTTGCTGGAACCGTACTACACCTTCCGCCTGGAGCTCCCGCCCGATGCGGTGGGCCGCGGCATGGCCGACCTGCAAAGGATGTCGGCCAGCTTTGCGCCTCCCCGCCAGGAAGGGGAGACGGCGGTGCTGGAGGGCACCGTGCCGGTGGCGGAGATCCAGGACTACGCCCGCCAGCTGGCAGGCTACACCCACGGGCACGGGCGTCTGCAATGTACGCTGAAAGGCTATTTTCCCTGCCATGACCAGCCGCAGGTGCTGGGGCGTATCGGCTACGATCCCGACGCCGACACCGACCATCCGGCCGATTCGGTGTTCTGTTCCCACGGCGCGGGCTTTGTGGTGAAGTGGAACGAGGTGGACAAGTACCAGCACCTCGTCACCCCGCTGCGCCCGTCCGCCCAGCCGGAGCAGAGCAGTGCGCCGGTGCGCCGTGCCTCTGCCGCACGCGGCAGCGCCGAGGAGGAAAAGGAGCTGGAGGAGATCTTCCGCCGCACCTACGGGGAAGGCAAGTGGACCACCCCGCTGCCCTCGCAGGTCACCACCCGCCCGCTGGGCGCGATGGTGTTCGAGGCGGCGGACGAATATTTGCTGGTGGACGGGTACAACATACTCTTTGCATGGGACGATCTCAAAGAGCTGGCGCGCCAGAACCTCGACGCCGCCCGGCAGAGCCTGATGGACATCCTGTCCAACTACCAGGGGTTCCGCCAGTGCGCGGTGATCCTGGTGTTCGACGCCTACAAGGTGCACCACACCGGCGAGGTGATGCGCTACCACAACATCGACGTGGTGTACACCAAAGAGGCCGAAACGGCCGATATGTATATCGAACAGGCCACCTACAAGCTGAGCAAAAACCGGCGGGTGCGGGTGGCCACATCGGACGGCATGGAGCAGCTCATCATCCTGGGCCACGGCGCGCTGCGGGTATCCGCCCGCACCTTCCGCCAGGAGGTGGAGCAGGCCAACAGCGAGATCGCCGCCATCATCCAGCGCCACAACAGCGCCAACAAGTGGTGACCTTGCAAAGGAGGCCGTATCCATGACCGATCTGCACAGCCATCTGCTGCCCGGCATCGACGACGGGGCCAAAACGCTGGCCGACGCCGTCGCCATGCTGAAGATGCAGCAGGCCGATGGGGTGCGCACCGTGTGCGTCACCCCGCATTTTTATCCCGGCCTCGAAACGCCGGACGAGTTTCTGGCCCGCCGCGCCGCCGCGCTGGAGCAGCTGCTCCCAGCCGCCGCCCCCTACGGCATCCGGCTGGTGGAGGGCGCCGAAGCCGCTATCAGCGAGACGCTGCCCGAACTGGGCCGTCTGGACGAGCTGTGCCTGGCGGGGAGCCGCACGCTGCTGGTGGAGCTTCCCGTCGCCTGGATGCCGCCCTGGGCCGAGAGCGTGCTGGACGAGCTGCTGGCCGGCGGCATCCGCCCGCTGCTGGCGCATGTGGAGCGGTATTCCTACTTCCGGTCCGACTTTTCGCGTCTGGAACGCCTGGTGCGCCTGGGCTGCTATGCGCATGTCACCGCCTCCAATGTGGTGCGGGCCGACGAGGTGGGAAAAGCCTCCCGCCAGATGCTGCGGCGGGGCCTGGCGCAGGCGCTGGGCAGCGACGCGCATTCGCCGTCCCGGCGTCCTCCCCGCATGGGCGAGGCGGCGCGCCGTCTGGGCGCACGGCGGATGGGGCAGATCGAACACACCGCCGCCGCGCTGCTGGGGCCGCACACAGCGCCCCCAAAAGCGCCCGCACACGGCCTGCTGGCAGGCTTTGGATGGTAAAAAATAACAGTACAGCGAAGTTTGATGGCAAAATTTGTGGGCTTCCCAAAGTGTATATCCGGCTGGTATAATACCCATCGTGGCCCCAGCGCACAGCTGTGTGCGGCCGAGCTGCTGCGGCAGGACCTGGACGCGCGCGGCGTTCCGCACACCGAGGAGATCGAGGACGGCATCCGGCACCTGTCCGAGAGCTGGCGGGACGAGTTCCGCGCCGCCACCCGCCAGCCGCTGCTGGAGCAGATGCTGCGCATCCTCATCCGGCTGCGCGGACCGATCCGTCTCGGATTGGGGTTGATCGCGCTGGTGCTGTGCGGCGCGCTGGGCGTGCTGCGCGGCGCCGGGCGCGGCGGTCTGGCTGTGGAGCGTCCACGCCTTTTCGCGCAGAGGAAAGACACAGCCCCCCGCAGCCTGACCGGCGTTCCCAAACACAAAACGGGCAAAGCCTCCGGCACACCGCCGGGCGCTTTGCCCGTTTCTTTTTTCTGCGCAAAACAAAAGCCGCCGTTCCTCCAAAGGGGAACAGCGGCTTCAGTTGCATGTTGCTTTTCTGAAAATTACAGAGCGCGGGTAACCTTACCAGAGCGCAGGCAACGGGTGCAGGCGTAGATATACTTGGGAGAACCGTCTACGATAGCCTTAACGCGCTTGACATTGGGCTTCCAGCTGCGGTTGGACCGCCGATGAGAATGGGAAACCTTGATGCCAAAGGTCACGCCTTTGCCACAACAATCACACTTTGCCATTTGCTGCACCTCCTCCATTCATAAGTTGCTCATCTATAATAGCAAACCTTTGGAGAAAATGCAAGGGCTTTTTGAAAAAATCTTTTTCCATCCGGCATTTTCTGCGGTTTTAAACGGTTTTGTGCGCCCCGTCCAAAAAGTTTTGGCCGCCGCGGGGAAAGGGCGGCTTGTGCTCAGGGCGCAAAACCGCTATAATAATGCTATATGCCTGTAAAACGGCAAATCCGCGCGGCGTCTGCCCGCGCTGTTCCGGAGGCGTTCGATGACCGAACCGATCATTTATCTGATGCGCGCGCTGGCCATGCTGCTCATCATCCCGGCCCACGAGGCGGCGCACGCATTTGTTTCCTGGAAGCTGGGCGACCCCACCGCGAAAAACTACGGCCGTCTCACGCTGAATCCCGTGGCCCATTTCGATCTGATGGGCGCTGTCTGCATGATCCTCATCGGCGTGGGCTGGGCCAAGCCGGTCCCCACCGACCCGCGGCGGTTCCGCCATCCCCGGCGGGATATGGCGCTCTCGGCGGCGGCCGGCCCGGTGTGCAACCTGCTGCTGGCATATCTGGGCATGGTGCTGACCAAAATCTGGACATACACCGCCTCCTACAGCACCTTTGCCGTCTGGGTGCTGGTGTTCCTGGAGTGCTTCTATTCGCTCAACGTGTCGCTGGCGGTGTTCAACCTGCTGCCGGTGCCGCCCTTCGACGGCAGCCGCATCCTGCTGGTGTTCCTGCCGCGCCGGATCTACTTCGGCCTGATGCGCTACGAGCGGTATCTGATGGTCGCCATGCTGGTGCTGGCCTTCAGCGGCCTGCTGGACGGGCCGCTCACCTGGCTGAACATGGGCGCGCACGCCGTGCTGGACTGGTCCACCGGCTTCATCGACCGGATCTTTGCCTCCACCCTCTACACCACCTTCTATATATAAAAAGGAGGGCCGCATGGAAAACACCCTCACCTTTCACCTGGAGCAGTTCGACGGCCCGCTGGACCTGCTGCTGTATCTGGTCAGCAAGAACAAGATGGACCTGTACCAGATCGAGATCGTCACCCTGATCGACCAGTACACCGCCATCATTCGCAACGTGCAGGACAACCGGCTGGAGATCGCCAGCGAGTTCATCGAGATGGCCGCCCGCCTGGTGCAGATGAAGAGCTTTCTGCTCCTGCCCAAAAGCGAGGAGGCCGAGCGGATGAAACAGGAGCTCACCGGCGAGCTGATCGAATACAGCCTGTGCCGCCGGGTGGCCGCCGCACTGGGCGAGCGGGCCGCCGGGGCGGGGTATATGGTGCGCCGCCCGATGGAGGTGGAGCAGGACCAGACCTACACCCTGCGCCACCCGCCCTACATCCTGCGCGACGCGCTGCGCGGCGCACTGGGCCGCAAGATTTCCCGCCGTCCGCCCACCCAGCGCCAGTTTGAACCCATCGTCACCGCTCCGTTTGTGTCGGTGGGGTCGCGGGTGGTGTTCGTGCTGCGGGGGCTTGTCACCGGCAGTCTGCGCCGCCTGGGGCAGCTGTTCCGTCCGGGCGGCAGCCGCAGCCAGACGGTGGCCACCTTCCTGGCCGTGCTGGAGCTGATGCGCGCCGGCCGCCTGACCATCGACGACGACCAGCGCCTGTCGCTGGCGCGCCGCACAAAGGAGAAACGATAAATGGAAAAACGATACCGTGCGGCGGTGGAAGCGCTGCTGTTCGGCTGCGCCGACCCGGTAAGCGCCCGCCATCTGGCCGAGGTGCTGGAGGCCGATCCCGCCGTGATCGAGCAGACGCTGGCCGCCCTGCAGGCCGAGTACGACAGCCAGCACCGCGGCATCTGCCTGCTGCGCCTGGAAGACCGCTGGCAGATGGCCGCCCGCAGCGAGTTCATCCCCTATATCCAGGCCGCGCTGGCGGTCAAGCGCAACGCACCGCTGTCGCCGGCGGCGCTGGAGGTGCTGGCCATCATCGCCTACAACCAGCCGGTCTCCCGCGCCTTCATCGAGCAGGTGCGCGGGGTGGACTCCTCCTCCACCGTCCAGACGCTGATGCAGAAGGGCCTGGTGGAGGAGGCGGGCCGTCTGGACCTGCCCGGCCGCCCCATCGGCTTCGGCACCACCGACGCGTTTCTGCGCACCTTTGGGCTGTCCTCGCTGGAGGACCTTCCCCCGCTGCACGACGAGAGCAGCCCGCTGCCGCCCCTCCCCGACGGGCCCGACGCCCCGGACACCCCCGAGGATGAGCTGCCGCCGGAGGACGCGATATGATCGCCGTGCTGCTGGCGGTGCTGAAGGGGATCGGCATTCTGCTGCTGGGGCTGCTGGTCCTGCTGCTGCTTTTGCTGGTGGTGCCGGTGGTGATCGACGCCGAATACCGTCCCGACGCCCCCCGCGTGCGGGTGCACATCCTGGGCATCCCGGTCCGCGTGTGGCCGAAGCCCTGGTGGCTCCGCCGCCTGACCGAGCGCGGGGAAGAGGAGGAATCTGCCCCACCGCCGCAGAAGCCGCCCCAGCCCGCCCCCGCACCTTCGCAGCCGGCCCCTGCGCAGAC
>NZ_NFJT01000021.1 GCF_002160015.1 Anaerofilum sp. An201
AACCTATCGTATTGTTTTCGTTTCCTGTAGTGAAATCGCCCCAGACCTGTTCGTAAATCTGTGCGTAGGTCAGCACACGGCCTTTGTTGGTGGCCAGCAGCAGGAGAATCCGATATTCTTTTGCGGTAAGCTGAATCTCCTGGCGATCCCGAAAGACCTTTCGTCTGCTTGGAAAGATCTCAAGACCAGGGAGCGACACCATCGGTTCCTCATCAATCTCGAATTTTTCTATCTCAGGGTGGTTTTTGAGGATAGACAGGATCTGCTCCAAAACTTCCGTATCTCTTTCGTGCAGCTCCAGAATCATGACTCGTCCGATGATATCACCGCTTTCTCACTCAGTTTACGAGTTGCTTTCAGTCGCTCAAAGGTTTCCTTGCTGACTACATGCTCAATCCGGCAGGCATCCCGTTCGGCAGTAACAGGATCGACACCAGCTGCCACAAGTATCTCTGTAAAAAAGAGATGCTTTTCGTAGGTATCCTCGGCAACCTCACGGCCGAGATCAGTCAGGTGCAGGAAGTGATCTCCATCCATGAGTAGGAAGCCGCCCTTTTTTAGTGTAGCCACCGCATGGCACACGCTGGGCTTGGACACATCCATGTGCCGAGCCACATCCGCAGACCTCACCATGCCCTTTTTCTTTTGGAGGATAAGGATAGCCTCCAGATAATCTTCGCCTGATTTGCGTAAAGGCATAGACAGTCCCCCTTCCGTTATGTAGGCGGCTATTTCCTGGACACTTCATGGCTGCTTGTCATTTGGCAGCCAATCCGCCGTCCAAGCCCCACTCTCCCGCAGGAATTCTCCGTCATGGGTGATAACCACCACACATAGCCCCTGCTCCGCCAACTCCCGGAGGCGTCGGCTCACCTCCAGCATGTGGCCATAGTCAAGTCCGCTGGTAGGCTCATCAAAGATCAGCAGCTCCTTTCCGCTGAGACAGCCATCTGCAACGGCCAGCCTCTGCTTCTGCCCGCCGGATAGAGCCATGGGGTGAGTATCCGCATACTGAGCCAGATCCATTCGGCCCAAGGTTGTCAAAGCCTCCTGCTCTGTGGCCGTATTTCCCAGCCGGATCTCTGCCAGCACGCTGTCTCCAAAAAGCTGGAGGTTCACATCCTGCATGATTAGGAACGCCTTCCGCCTTCTTTCCGTTCGGCGCAGAGGCTTTCCATCCCAAAAAATTGTACCGCTTTGTTCCTTCATCAAACCGCACAGACACCGGGCCAGGGTGGTCTTGCCTGCCCCGTTTTGGCCGGTAATGGCGGTAATTTGTCCCCTGGGCGCACGGAAGGATACGCCCTCCCATACAGCCGCACCGTTATAGGTCGCCCGCAACTCCCGAACCATCAAACCGTCTGCTTCCGTCGTTGGGCTTGGCTCAGGTGAGGACACCGGTATCTCCGCAATGCTTCGCAGTCCCATGGAGCGGCGTTCTTCCTCGGTCAGAGTGAGGAAATTCTGCCCGGAATATTCCCGTTCCAGCTGCCCACCCCGCAGATAGAACACCCGATCAGCAAGATCCGCAGCGTACCAAAGGCGGTGTTCTGCCATCAGCACGGTCTTCCTGGCCTTTTTCAGCTGTTTCAGAATCTCCCGGAGCTGGCGGATACCCTCCCCATCCAGATTGGAGGAAGGCTCGTCCAGTACAAACAGCTCCGGCCCCATGGCCCAGGCGCTGGCGCAGGCAATGCGCTGTTTCTCTCCACCGGACAGAGCAAAAATGCTCCGCTCCAGCAGCGGCCCCACTCCGCAGACTTGGGCGGCGGATTCCAGAGCCTGTGCCATTTCATCGTGGGACGCTCCACGACTCTCCAGCCCAAAAAGTACCTCGCTGGTGGTGTCCAGATTGAAGAACTGGGACTTGGGGTTCTGAAACACCGAGCCCACCGTCCGCGCCAATTCCCACAGCGGGGTCTGTGCCACATCCTGGCCGCCAACCATAACAGTTCCCGCCAGCGTCCCACCTCCAGTATGCTGGAGCAGGCCATTGACGAGCTTGATGATTGTGGTCTTGCCGCAGCCGCTCTCACCGGTGAGCAGGATAAGTTCCCCCGGTTTCACAGAAAAGGTGCAGTCCCGAAGGCTTGGCGTCTCCTTGCCCTCATAAGCATAGGTCACATGGTCAAAGATAATCATGGCAGCACCCCCTTGCAGCAGATTCCGCCCACGCAGAGGGCCAGAAACAGTAGTGTGACCACCACATCCTGGATGTGAAATCCGATGGGCCGCCAGGAGGACATCTTTCCTGGGTACTCGATGCCCCGAGCGGTGGCGGATTCGCTGAGTTCTTCTGCTGTCTGGGCTGCCCCCATGAGCATTGGTACATAAATGCACTCCAGTTTCTCCTCAAAACCACGGATATTTCGAAGGGCCATGGCATCCCGGATATGACGCAAATCTTGCCGAAGTGAAGGCAGAAAGCGCAGCGTCACCGCAAGGGTAATAGAAAAACTCCGAGGAGCGCCCATCCTCTCCAAAGCAGCCATGAACTGGCTGACGCTGGTGGTGGCAATCAGATAGGCACCGCCGGCAATACAGGGGAACACCAGAATGAAGTAGGTCACCGTAGCAAAGACCGTAGCCAAAGAGCCGGGCAACAGCGGCAACAGCCAGTATTGTATCGCCAGGATAGCCAGATATGTCGCCAGCAGCCCTCCCAGCATGGTACCTTTCCGTTCTACCAGAAAGAGAATCAAATAGGCTACCATGACACCGAGCTGGAAAACCGCAGGACTCCAGGTGAACACCACCACATTGGCCAACAGCCAGATTAGAATCTTGGTTCGAGGATCAAGAAAAGAAGGGTAAATATTCTTCGTCCTCATTGGGCCAGCCCGGCCTTGACAAAATGCTTACGCATGAGCTTCATACCCAGCAAGGACCCCAGAACAGAACCCACCAGAATGCTCAGTACAATGACCCCGAACACCGGCCAGGTCAGCAGGCCCTCCATCGTGGCCATATAGCCAGCGTCCATCATCTGGGCGGCATACTCCAAATAGCTCTCTTTGGTAAACCAGAGGGGCAGAAAGTCCCCGATAAAGCCCAGATTGAAACAGAAAAAGCCCAGCATCAGCCAGCTTTTCCGCCGGAACTGTCCAGCTCGCAGGCACAGCTCACACAGAATTCCTCCCACCAGTCCTGTGATGGGGAACATCCAGGTGGCGGCCACCAGCACCACGCCGGTGATCAGGCTGGTGAGAAGAAAAGGGCCGTTTTTCCGCACTTTGGCCACCATCAGCATGAACACTGGCCCGATCAGAATGGCATCAATAAAGTGGGTAGCAAACCATACGTAGGGGCTGACACCGCCCACCAGCATAAAAAGGAAGCGAATGGCAATGCACACCGCCCCCAGTGCGCCGGCGGTGATGGCGTCTTTGGCAGTCAGTTTGCGTTTTCCCTGTTCCAATGATTGAGACATATTGAAATTCCTCCTGTTTATAATCGTTAGCCTTAGCTAACCAAAAAACAGAATAGCATAGCTGACTACCTGCCGGCAACTCCATACAGGCATTTTAGCTCCAAATAGCTTGCAGTTTTTGAGCAATCATTGACGACTCCTCCCCAGTCAGTTACAATCAAACCAAATCAAACAACGGAGGCGCTGCCCATGTCCAATATGTCGCAACTTTTTGATGCCAGCCGTTTCCCAGGCGATGTGAAGGTTCGATCCAATGGCAAGGCTACGGTGATGACCCGCTGTGGTTCAGAGAACGGAAGCCTGCGACTGTTTTCTTTGTGGGAGGGCGCAATTCTTTCCTTCAACCGGATCTATACCCAGGTCTGGCCTCTGGCGCAGAACGAGGCAGCCAACATCCTGCTGCTGAACTTCTGCCAGAAGGGGCGCTGTGAGGTGGTGCTGGAGGATGGACAGTTTGCCTTTCTCTCTCAAGGACACATGGCCGTAGGAACCCAGCAGGCTCAGGAGGAGTATCGCTACCCCAGCGGTCTCTATGAGGGTATCGAGTTGTTTTTGGATCTGGATTTGTTGGCCCATCGTCCCTATCCACTGTTTCAGGAGGGGGAAGTAAGCCCGGAGGGGATCATGGAGCACCTGCATACCTCCCGCCGACTGTATTTGGGACCCACGCCTGCCTGTGTGCAGACATTGCTGGATGACCTGTGGCAGCTTCGAGATTCGGAGGAAGTGGGACTGCTGAAACTTCTCTCCGCCCTGCTGCTTTGGAAGGTAGAACGCCAGCCTCTTGAAACCAGTCCCGCAGTCCGCTATTTTACCAGCTCCCAAGTGGCCATCGCCAGGGAGACACGGAACATTCTGTGCGCAGACCTGAGCCAGAACCATACAGCGCGGGAACTGGCGGAGCGGTTCCAGGTTGCCGAAACCAGTCTTAAGAACTACTTCCGCGGTGTGTTTGGAGAAAACCTCTCCACATTTTTACGAGAGGTGAGGATGCGCCGGGCAGCAGAATTGCTGCAGAGCAGCGAATTACGAGTGGCGGAGATCGCAGCACAGGTAGGCTACGAAAATCAGAGCAAATTTGCCGCAGTTTTTGTTCGGCACTTCGGCTGCCCGCCGCTGGAGTATCGCCGCAGGGCACACCTTTCGATTGCTGATGACAATTAACATCCATATACTTTGCCCTTTCTGAGATACCCACAGTTCTAAAACATAAGGAACTTCGGGTATCTCTTATTTTGAAAACGGAAGGCTTGAGTTCCTGTTCCCAAAATCCAGTCACCGCACACTTCCGCCCCTTGACATTTTTCCTTGATAACGCTAAAATACATACAAGTATGTATTTCATATTTATATGTATCGTGGGAGGTACACGCATGGAAACCACAAAGGGACACTATATTTTCGGAACGGTGAAGGTTGGGGAGCGTGGGCAGATCATTATCCCCAAGGAGGCTCGACAGGTCTTTGATATTAAAGCCGGAGACACTTTGATTGTGTTGGGCGACGAGAAATGGGGCATCGCCGTCACAAAGGCAGATGTGCTGGAGAAGCACGCTTATGATGTATTCAAAAAAATCTCGGAGGGACAGACGGATGCAGACCAGTAACACAGCTCTTTTCTTTTTGGAAGATGATTGCATCCGTGCCTTTGGTCAGGAAACAGGCTGTACCTTACTTCAACAGGCGGAGGAACTTTACCAGGATTTGTGCCAGCACGGGAATGACCGGGGCAATCATGTGATCGAGGAGCATCTTCAGAGCAGGCTGTTTCCTTTGATGTCATATTACAAAGCGCTTTTGAAACATGGTATTCAAGAAGATCAGGCATTGTTGTTGGTACGAGAAACAGCACACAAAGCTGCCATAGATAAAAAAGCCGAAATGCAAAAATTAGGTTCGCTTCCTTTTGCTTATCTCATTTTCCGGATGGGCGTCAAACGACACATGAAAAACCACTTTCCTCCAGAGGGATGGCAAACAGAGTGGGTGCGCTGTGACTGCCAAGAGATCCATTTCAATTTGCACCGCTGCCTCTACTGGGATGTTACGAAACAATTCGGGTGCCCGGAGCTGTGCTGTGTATTCTGCGAAAGTGATGACATCTCCTTCTCCGGACTGGCTCCCAAAATAAACTTCCTGCGCAACGGAACGCTGGGCAGCGGAGCGGACTGCTGTGACTTCCATTTCATCAAGGCGCAATGAGGAATTAGGAAAACTGCCTATGAAACATACCTTTTACTCCCTTCTGCCCCTGTTTTTACTGCTGGATCTGGTTATTCCTTTTCTGCTGGCGCCCACCTATCCGGGCTACCGCCACACCCGGCAGGTCATGAGTGTGCTGGGAAACCGAAGCGCCCCCTTCCACACGGTCTATACTCTATGGCTGCTCTTCCTGGGGACAGCCATTCTGCTGACCTGCGCCCAGCTGTGCCCCCTCCTTTGGGGCCGGTCCGGCGGTCTCAGTCTGGCTCTGGCGGCAATCTTGATCATCTACGCTCTGGGCGGCTGCATTTTGTCAGGATTGTTTCCTGTGTCAGAAACCAAGGCGATGGAGACTTTGTCCGCAAAGATTCACGGTTTCGGGTCGGTGTTGGGTTTTCTGGCGCTGACCTTCGCTCCGCTGGTCGTTGCACTGTTTTATTTCAAGGGCAGGCAGACCAGCCTTGCTCTGTGTGCGCTGACGTGCTTTATCCTGGCGTTGGTTTTCTTTGTGCTGTTCGTTATGGCAGACAAGCCCCGGTTTGCCCACACCGTGATCGCATGGGAGGGGCTGTGGCAGCGGCTGACCCTGCTGTTTATGTATCTTCCTCTGGCACTGCTCTGTGCCAGAGGTGCACAATAAGAAAGGAGTGGTTCCGATGCCGCAGATGAACAAAGGCGGAAAGTTTGTTTTTGGGAAATCCAACATTCAAGAATCCGGCAAAGTTCAGTTTCCCATCCAGGCTATGGCGGAATACCAGATCACCGCCGAAGGCAAGGTCTATCTCTTTACCGGAAGCAAGGTGACCGGTGGATTCTGCGTGACCAGAAAAGGGCTGCTCCTGCCATCCAAGCTGGGCCATATTCTGGCCGCTCTGCCCGAGCTGCGGGACTATACCGCCGAAGAAGGTGCATTTCTTCCTTATAAGGGCCGCTCCTACTGCTGGCTCTCTGTGACAGCAGACGGGCTGATCCGTCTGACGAAGCCAATGATGGATTTTCTTCGCATTACCCCAGGGATGCGGCTCTTATCCATCCGCAGCAGCGACATTGCCTTCACCATGGGCGCCAGAGGGCCGCTTCTGGAAAAGGCGGATCGCTATAATGGCGTGATTCCAGAATTCTGAATTATGACAAAAAGCGGTCGTTGACAAGGATATTCTGTCAGCGGCCGCTTCTCTGTCTGCAGCCATGAACATTCTGGCAAGGAAATCAACTGGGTAGCAATTTGCACTCCGGTTGATTTCTTTATTGGGATAGAAGGAGAAAGAATCGTTGGCAGTGCCGGGGAAGCATCTCCACTTAATTGGACAGTCTTTGCTCAGCTGCCCACATAGCGGCATATTTTCCGCCTCTGGCCAGGAGCTCCTCATGAGTGCCGGACTCTGCAATGTTCCCGTCTGCTACCACCAGAATCTGATCCGCATTTCGGACGATAGACAGGGTATGTGCAATCATGATTACTGTCTTCCGCTCTGACAAAAGCCCCAGGATTGCCCGCTTGACCGCCAGCTCGTTTTCAATGTCCAGTGAGGCAGTTGCCTCATCCAGCAGCAAGATGGGGCTGTTTTTCAAAATAGCCCGGGCGATGGACAGACGCTGACGCTCCCCGCCGGAGAGAAAGTTTCCGTTTTCCCCAATAGGGGTGTCATAGCCATGCTCCAGCTTCTGTATAAAGCCGTCACATCCAGCCGCACGGCAGGCGGCCTCCACCTCATGGTCTGTGGCCGAGGGGCGGGCATGGCGGATATTCTCCCGAACTGTATCGTCAAAGAGGAACACCTGCTGATCCACCATGGAGATCTGCTCCAGCACCCGTTCTGCCGCCACGGTCTCAATGGACTGCCCTCCGATGGAAATCTCGCCGCTCTGCGGTTCGTAGTATTTGGCGATCAGATTGAGAATGGTGGATTTGCCGGAACCGGAGTCTCCTACAATTGCGGTGAGCTTTCCTGCCGGCGCCGTAAAGGACAGCTTCTTCAGCACCGGCTCTCCCGGCACATAGGAGAAGGAGACCGAGCGGAAGGTGATGTTCTGCTCAGCAGGATGGAAGGGCGCCATGGAACCTCTCTCCTCCGGTTCCGCCATCACCTGGAGGATATTGTTCTTAGAGACCATCAGGTGCTTCCATTCAAAGAGATCGATGGAAATGGCAGTGGTAAGCTTGGTCAGCAGAATGGGCAGCATGGAGACCATGAGATAATCCACATTGTTCAGCGTACCGGCTGCCCAGGGACCGGCTGCCAGCGCCATGATGGCCGGCACACTGCACCAGCTGAGAATATTATACCCGAAGCCAATAGGGATGCCCTTTGCCTCGTACAGATAACACACCCGGCTGAACCTCCGCATCGCCTCGGTAGTGGCCTGATTCTGGACACCACCCATATGATAGGCACGGAAGGTCTGGATGCCGTCGATGTACTCCACGATGCTGCTGACCGTCTCGGCACTGACCTCATGCTTGGCCACGCCGTATTTGGCCACAACGCGGAAGGAGAGCCACAGATTTGGGATCAATCCCGCTACGACCAAGAAAAGAATCAGCCCCGCCGGCAGATACACTTTGCATACAAAGCCTACCAGCATGGCGGCCAGCACCGCGTTTTTGGTGATGTTGCCGCTGGAGTGGGTCAGGATCTTCTCGTAGCTGCCCACATCGCTGGTCATGGTATTCACATATTCTCCCACCTGGCCCTGGGTGAAGCGGGAAAGAGGGATCTGTTTGAGTTTGTCACCCAGCCGAAGCCGCAGCCCTTTGGAAACAGCAGCTCCGCCCAGTTGAACCTGCGTGTAACCGGCGGCGTAAATGACCAGTCGAATCAGGAAGATGCCCGCAAGAAATGCAGTCAGCAGCCTGAGCCGCTGCGAACTCAGGTTATCCTCAGACAGCCCGGACAGAACCATATAAATGGACAAGTAGCTGCACCCGGACAGCAGCCCTTCCACTACCGTGAGGATCACACCGAAATAGAAGGCCCGATTTTTACGGAACACATTTGCCTCACGCATGCTGCACACCCCCTTCCACGGAATAGGCAATGGCACGGGCAGCCCGGTAATCCGCCCAAGCCCTGCGGTAGTATTCATTTTTCTCCAGCACCTCTTCATGGGTACCACAGCAGGTAATGGTGTTGTTCTCAACTACTGCCACCTTGTCGCACAGCTTGATGGCACCCAGCCGGTGGGCCACGATCACAACTGTCTTGCCCCGGCACAGGTTTTCAATGGCCCGGTCGATCTCCACCTGGTTTTCCGGATCAGCCGCTGAGGTGGCTTCATCCAGGATCAGAATGGGGGCGTTTTTCAAAATGGCCCGGGCGATGGCAATCCGCTGCCGCTCCCCACCGGAGAAACGGGAGCCGAAAGTACCCACCTTGGTTTCATAGCCCTGGGGCAGCGATTGGATGAAATCATCGATCTGCGCCAGCCTGGCAGCCTCGCGCACCTGCTCCAGTGTTGCTCCCGAGTTCATGCGGATGTTTTCCAGCACGCTGCCCCGGGTCAGAAAGGTCTTTTGGAACACCAGGGAGATATGGTCCAGCAGGTCTTCGTAGTCCAACTCCCGCACATCTCTGCCGCCGATGCGGACCGTTCCCTGGGTCGCATCGTAAGAGCGGGCCATCAGCTGGATCACGGTGCTTTTGCCTGCACCGGACACCCCCACCAGCGCAACCTTTTCCCCCTGCGCCACAGTGAGGGAGCAATCCCTGAGCACATCGGTCTTTCCATCGTAGGAAAAGGAGACATGATC
Source organism: Anaerofilum sp. An201 (assembly GCF_002160015.1). Lineage (GTDB taxonomy): Bacteria > Bacillota > Clostridia > Oscillospirales > Ruminococcaceae > Anaerofilum > Anaerofilum faecale. The sequence continues at coordinate 9,384 of NZ_NFJT01000021.1, forward strand.
CAAAGTAATGCCACAGGTCTCCGGAAAGGCCGCGCCGCCGGAAAAGGTGGGCAGATCCAGGATCTCCTCCACCTTTTTCACGCCGGAAAGCGCCTGAGCAAAGGTGGTGGCCAGTTTTTGCAGGGGCAGGATCTCGGTGAGATACATCCCGCCCACATAGGCAAAAAGCAGAAATACGCTGCCGGTAACGCTTCCCCGGAGGAAAAGCAGGCCGCCTACTGGAACCATCAGCACCATCCCGCACTCCACCAGCAGCAGAAAGGCGGCATAGGGCGGAGCCGTCTTGTGTGTGACCAGGTTCCAGATCCGGTTCTCCTCCTCAATGGCATGGGAAAACTTCTGGAAGGAGCGGCTGCCCATGTTATACGCTTTGATCAGCCGCATACCAGAGATGTACTCAATCATCACGGAATTAAAGCCTACCAGGGAGCGGTTGACATCGGACAAGACCCCCTTCATTCTTCGGAAGATGACCGCCATCACAATGCCGGCCAGGGGCAGCGGGAGCAGGGAGACCAGGGCCAGAGGGGCATTGACGGAGAGCAGATACAGGAAAATCACAACCGGTCCTGTGAGATAGGCCACAAATTCCGGCAGGTTGTGGGCCAGAAACAGTTCCAACTTCTCGATGTCCTCATTGAGAACAGTTTTGACCGCGCCGGTGCTCCGCTCGTCCAAGGCTCCAAGAGACACTTTGGCAAGATGCTCCGTTACCATGCACCGCACTCGAAACAGTGCCCCATAGGCTCCCTTGTGAGACAGCACACCCGAAGTACCCAGCAGCACCAGCCTTCCCACGGTGCCCGCCGTGACCAGCAAAGCGCAGTCGGCGATAACTGCTTTGGTACAGGCGCCGGAGAGCACCGCATCCATCAGCCGGTAAATGCCGATATACGATGTGATGACCAGAATACCGCTGCCAAAGGCACACAAAACGGACAGGATCAGCCATTTCCGCTCCGGCCCGGCCCACTGCAGCAGCCGCATCACCGGTGATGGCCGTTTTTCTTTCATCGTCTGTTCCTCCTTCCCCCGGCTTGACGAGAGCGCCGGGAAGTGATATTTTAGTTAGCAGATACTAACCAACATCCATCCTACCGGCAAAACAGCGGTATCGCAAGGCTTTGGGCGCGGTTCCGGCTGATTGGGGTGGAGATGTGGCTGATCGAGGTGGTGACAGTTTATGGCGGCATATAAAGACTTGGAGCAGCAATATGGCCAGGCGATGGAGGAACACGGGTTTCTTCCAGATCCGGAGAACCGGCGTTACGGCTCCATGGGGCTGTGCTGGCGGCACACCTCCCAGCAGGGCGGCGGTTTTTTCTGGACCTACGGGCAGCAGAATCTCTATACCATCAAGATCCATGATTTCTTTTTCCATGAGGATCAGCTGCTGGAGTTCCATTGGCCGGAGAGTCTCAGTGTCACCTGGTATGAATCCATTTCCGGGGAGGAGTTCTCCCCCTGTCGCCGTCTTGTTCCAGGCTGTGTCAAAAGTTTTATCGGAGGTCGGGAACCATACCGGGCGCTCATCCACAGGCAGATCCCCATCGTTTCCATTGGCGTGGAGATCACCCCGGCTTACTACCGGGATTATCTGCGCCGCCAGTTTCCCCAGGAGTATCAAAGCCTGCTGGAGTCTTTTCAAACGCTGGATCAGACAGAACACTTCCCAGAAATGGTGCAGCTCTTGAAACAGGTGCGCGACTACCGAGGGGAGGGGCTTCCCGCCCGTTTGTTTTATGATGGGAAGGTGGCGGAGGCGGTGGCGCTGGTGGCAGAGCGGCACCTGAAGCGCAAGAACCGCCGTTCTGTCAGTGCGGAGGATATCGTACGACTGGCCGATGTGGCAGCCTTCATCACGGCCCACTGTGCGGATGAACTGCCGCTGGAACGTCTCAGCCGTATTGGCTGCATGAGCATTTCCAAGCTGAAGGATGCCTTCCATGTCCGGTATGGCTGCACGATTACCCAGTACATTCAGGGGCAGCGCACGGAGCAGGCTGGGCGGCTGCTGCGGGAAACCGACCTGCCGGTGAGTCAGGTGGCGGCCATTGTTGGGTATCAGAATCCCAGCCGTTTCGCGGAGATCTTCCGGCGAAACACCGGACGCTCCCCTGCGGAATATCGCAGAGCATGCTGGAGTTCCTTCACGGAGGTAAACGATATGGAAAGGAAAGATTCTTTATGAAAATACAGTATTTTGGAGATCCATCTAATCCCAAAATCGTTGTTCTGCACCCCATGCTTCTGGACGGGAAAAGTATGCTGCCTCTGCTGGGCGAACTGCGGAACAGTCATTGTGTGATCGCGCCGGATCTGACAGGCCATGGAACAGATACTGGGATCTTTCAAAGCGCCCAACAAGAGGCAGCAACGCTGGCCGGCTGGCTGACAACGCAGGGATGGATTGATCTGAAGTTAGTGTTTGGTGCATCCATCGGTGCCGTGGTGGCGATGCAGTTGATTGCCATGCCCACATTCAAAGTTCACACCGCAGTCTTAGAGGGGTGCCCCCTCCATTCCAATGCTGCTTTTCTACGGATGATGGCGACCCGTATGTTTCTGTCAAAACATCGGAAAGCACAGCAACATCCCGGTTTGTCTGCACAGCGGATGACAAAAATCTATGGGGAGACGCTCGGCCTTATCATGGGGCACACCTTTGAACAAATTCGTCCGGAAACTTTGCAAGCCATCGCTGCCGCCTGTTCGGACTGCACCTTTCCCAACTATCCAAAGGAGTTGGAAGCTCACCTGTTTTTTGAGTATGGCAGTGAGGACATCAGCGCCAAGACCGCGCGCAGGGTTGTCTCAAAGCACTATCCGTCTGCTTCCTTTACAATTCGGGAAGGCTATGTTCACTGCCAATATCCCGCCGTTCTGGGAGAGCAGTATTCCAAGGTATTGGAGGAATACCTCGCCAGGGAACTTCACTAATAGAACCCAAGAGGCCGCATGGGGAACATTCCACCATGCGGCTTTTTCAATCGTCAGCAATCGGCAGAACAGAATCGGCTTTTCCGGTGTTCTATCCGTCCCGGCCTGCTTTCTGAAATGGAGAACAATTCTCTCAATGTAGGGAGAGCGTCCATGGTAACAGGCACATCGTCGGGCATTTCTCCTTCATCAAAGTGGAGGATGCGGGAACAGGTACGACTGACAAATTCAAAATCATGAGTGACAATAAAGATGACTTTTCCCATATCAGACAGCCGCCGGATCAGACCCGCAACCTGTGTCATGCTATCAAAATCCAGCCCGCTGGTCGGCTCGTCAAACACCAGCAGGTCTTTCCCACAAATCATGCTGACCGCTACCGCCACCCGCTGCTTTTGACCTCCGGACAGGGTATTGGGGTGGCGGTCTCTGAATGGGGCCAGGGCCAACTCTTCCAGTGTTGCGTCAACGAGCGTCTGTTTCGGATTGCGGATACCGAATGTACATTCTGACTCCACACTATCCGCAAAAAGCTCGTAGTTCACATCCTGCATGACCATATAGGAATGCCGCAGGCGATCTTTGTGATCCATGGACAGACCGTTCCAAAAGAATTGACCATCACAGGCCTTGTGAAGCCCGCACAAAGCACGGGAAAAGGTCGTTTTTCCGGCCCCATTGTGGCCAACGACGCCAATTACCTCTCCCTTTGCTGCTGTAAGGTTGATGTCGTGCAAAATGGTCCTCTTCTTATAGTGAAGGGCTACATTGTTAAGTTCCAAGATAGGATCTGAAACAGGCGCAAGGGAATGATTCCGTGGTGGGAGAACACGATGCAAATCAATCGCTCGAAGGCCCATTTGTTCCCGGGTATCCTCCGACAGCTGCCGAAATGCTTCCGGCGTAAAGACCTGTGTGATTTTCCCATGTTCCAAATACACAATCCGGTCCACCAGATCCATCAAATAGTACAACCTATGTTCTGCAATCAATATGGTTTTTCCCTGCGATTTGATCAGCTTGAGATGTTCTCCCAATTCTTGAATGGAACGCATATCTAAATTGGAGGACGGTTCATCCAAAAGATATATTTGAGGATTCATCGCATAGACCGAGGCAAATGCTATCTTTTGCTTTTCTCCACCGGATAACTCGAAGATGTTGCGATTACGGAGGTTTTCAATGTGCAGTTCTGCCGATGCCCGATCCACGCGTTCTCTCAGCTGGTGAGCTGGGAGCGCTTGATTTTCAATACCAAAAGCGATCTCGCTGTCTGTATCCACATTGAAAAACTGTGTCCTTGGGTTTTGAAACACCGATCCAACCTTTGCGGCAAGCTGATGCATGGGAAGATCACTGACTTCCTGACCATCCACCAGTACGCTGCCCGCCAGCTCTCCTGCGTAAAATTGTGGGATCAAGCCGTTTACAAGCCTCGTGATGGTGGTCTTTCCGCAGCCGCTCCGGCCACAGAACAGCACACATTCTCCGTCCTCTATGGTCAGGTTGATGTCTTGCAGCCCGTCTCCTTTTTGTCCTTGATAAGTAAATGACACATGCTTTAACTCAATCATCCCAGCACCCCCTTTCCATAAAGCCCGACAACCAACGCGCCTGCAAAGCAAAAGACTGCCGCAATGTCCATCAAACCAATATGGATCTGCACCAGACAAGTTCGAGGCTTTGGGTTTTCAATGCCGCGGGTGATAGAAGCGATGGACAGTTCATCTGCCGCTTTGGATGCTGCCATCATCAACGGAACATAGATACACTCCACCGTTATTCCGGGATGTGTCAGGAGCCCTTTAAGCGAAGGCGAGACATCCCGCATCCGCATCGCATCCTTGATAAACCGCCAATCCTCCTGAATGGTAGGGATATAACGCAACATGACCGCCAAGGGGATTACCAGCTTTTGGGGTGCATGGATGCGATTCATCGCCGAGAGAAATTCGCTGACCTTTGTAGTGGAGATGACAATGCCGGACAGCATCCCGCAGGGGTAGACCTTATGGAACAACCCTAAAAAAGCGATAAACATGGTGCGCCAAGTTCCGGTCATGGTATCCAAAATCCAGAAGGTGAGCAGAACGATCAGCGCATAGAACAGCACTCCTTTCCAGGCATACTTCCACTTTCCAAAGCAAATGCCGAGCAGCCCGATCAGCACCACAAGACCCAGTTCATAGAATAAGGATGGAGCCATCATGGCAGAAAGGATACACAACAGGAGCAATAATATCTTCGTTCTGGGGTCCAGCCACAGTCCACGCCTGGATAAAGCTCCGCCAATCATGCGGTGATCCCAGCCTTTTCAAACTGCTTTTTCAGCAGCTTTCCACCGATCCAACCACTGAACGCAGCAATCGCCAGCGTTCCGATAATGATGACAGCCAACAGCCAGGAAGGAGCAGACGCGCTCATTGTGTCAATATAGGACTGTTCCGTGCCGTTTTCCAGCATTGTACTGGCCCAGCCTTGCGGATCAATAAAAAACACCACATAGGTATAAACGCTGCCCAGCGACATCAGCATATAGGACAGCAGATTGACTACCTTGTTGCGGTAATGTCCTGCACCAGCCACCAGATCCGCAATGATTCCCATCCCGATATAGCCTAAAGAAAAAGCCCAGTGCATTCCAGTAACAAACCAGATGATTCCCATAACGATGCCAAGAATGGTGACACTCCACCGCTTCTGCACCTTAGCGATCATCAGAAGATACACGGGACCACACAGCAGGGCTGCGCCCATCGGCATATAGAATGTCAAAACCGGGTTTGGTGCGAATAAAATACTGCCTATTAGGGTAAACACCAAGAAAATTGCGCTGAAAATGCCGGTCGTCACAAGATCTTTGACAGTGAGGCCCTTTTTTGCGGGATTGATTCGGTTGTTCATGTTGATCCTCCTATTTTGTAATGCGTTGACTTCATGGGATAGGTATGCTATCCTTTGGTTAGATATGGCTAACCGTTATATATAATTACACCATGCACAACCTACTTTCAATCGTTTGGAGCGAGGTTCGTCCTATCATTTCAAAAATTCGTCTAATCATTGCAAAACAAGGGAGGCGTATCTATTGTAATGACCGGTATCATCGAGCAATACTATGCCCCATTACTGAAAAAGCACGGTTTTGTACCGGAACCAGATAATGATCAGTATGGTCCTCTGGGGCTTTGCTGGAAGCTATCTCCGGAAGTTGGCGAAGGTTCCTATTGGACCTACGGACAAAGGGATCTGTTCGACATCAAGATACACAACTTCTCTTTCAATAAGGATTTTATGCTGGAATTTGATCTCCCGGAATGTCTCAGTATTACCCGTTACGATTCCATCTCCGGTGAAGAGTTGTCTCCGTATCGCCGGTTGTCAGCCGGATGTATCAAGACCTATGTGGGCGGATACAAGCCATATCAAGTAATCGTCCACAAAAATATACCGGTTCGATCCATCGGCATCGAGATCACCCCCGCATATTATGAGGATTATTTGAAAAAACAGTATCCGGAAGAATATCGGAATCCCATCGAGGCTTTTCGGAAAATCGACCAAACAACAGATTTCCCGGAAATGTACCGGCTTCTATCAGAACTACAGAGCTACCGTGGAACCGGAATTGCAGCTAAACTCTATTATGAGAGCAAGGTAGCCGAGGCGCTCTCTCTGGTGGTTGAATATCAAAAAAAGCGTTCAGTTTCTGATCATAAACTGGTTTCTCAGGATTTGGAACGGATTCAAACCGTAGCGGCCTATCTGAGTGATCATTACGCTGGTGAAGTGCCCATAGAACGCCTGGCACAAATTGCCTGCATGGGTACGACAAAGCTCAAAAGCAGCTTCAAGAAGGTCTATGGTTGCACGATCACAGAGTATATACAGCAGCGCCGCATGAGTCAGGCAGAATATCTGCTGGCTCATACCGATCTGCAAATTGGTCAGATTGCTCAAACGATAGGATATTCTACATCCAGCCGGTTTGCGGAACTGTTTCGAAGAAGCACCGGCCTGCTCCCGCTGGAGTACAGGAAAATGGCAAAGCGAAAGTGATACAAAGCCAAAATCCAAAGAATCATCCCAAAACAGTATGTGGGGAGGCATATCTGCCTCCCCACATACTTATTTTATATCCGCCAGCCCTCAGCCCGCTGTCGGATCTCGATAAAGTTCCGGTAAGTTCCCTCTTGGCTCATCAGCTCCTGATGGGTGCCATGCTGAGCAATGCGCCCATCCTCCACCACTAAAATCCGGTCTGCGTTTTGGATCGTAGCCAGACGGTGGGCGATGGTGATGATAGTCTTTCCCCGCACCAGAGCAGAGAGCGCCTCCTGGATCTCATGCTCATTCTCCGGGTCCACGCTGGCGGTGGCCTCGTCCAGAATGACAATGGGGGCATCCTTCAGCAGGCACCGGGCAATGGAAATCCGCTGCTTTTCTCCACCGGAGAGGTTGGAACCGCCCTCTCCCACTATGGTGTCGTACCCTTGGGGCAGCGCCATGATGAAGTCATGGCAGCGGGCCGCTTTGGCCGCGGCGATCACATCCTCCTCGGCAGCATCCGGACGGCCAAAACGGATGTTATTGCGGATGGTGTCGTGGAACAGATACACATTCTGAAATACCATAGCAATGTTGCGCAAAAGGCTGTCGCAGGTCATCTTCCGGATGTCATAGCCGCCCACGGTGATGCGTCCCTGATCCACATCATAAAACCGGGCCAGCAGTGCGCAGAGGGTGCTCTTCCCGCTGCCGGACGGCCCTACAATGGCGGTGGCGCTGTTTTGCGGCAGCTGGAAGGAAACATCGTGGATCACCTCCCGTGTCTCGTAACCGAAGGAGACATGGTCGAAGCAGATGTCGTAACGCTCCAAAGAGATGTCTTTCCCATCCTGATCCGGCAGTTCCGTTCCCTCCAGTTCTTCCAGACGGTCCAGCACCGAGTCGGTGACAGAAAGGATATGGGCGGCGTCGTTGATGGACTCCACACTGCCGAAGATCGTGAAGGAGAACATGGCAGCCATCAGGAGCACCGGCAGCTCCAAGGTTCCGTTCATAGTCTGCCAGCCGGCGGTGAGCACCAGGCCAACAGCTGCGGCCTTCAGAGAAAACAGGTGCAGGCAGTTCCAGGGCACAAAGCCAAACTCGTTTTTGATACGGATGTCCTTATTGGCCCGGCACGCCTCAAAAAACCGCTGGGAGGACACCCCCTCCTGTCCGAAGGATTTGACCACGGGCAGGCCGTGGATGTACTCAATGGCCGCCCCGGACAATGCCTCTTGGGCCCGGTGTCCCACCGGAGCAGTGCGGGCACTCTGCCGCCCGATACCGCGGAGGGCAAAGGCGGACAGCAGCACGCCCACCACTGCCACCAGCGCCGCCTCCGGGCAGAAGAACGCCATGCACAAAACAATGACCAGTACCTGCAGATAGCCGTTGATGACCGCATCTACCATCTTCATGCTCTGCAGCTCCAGGGTACTCAGCTCCGTGGTCAGAGCAGCCAGAATGTCGCCCAGGTTATTCTTGGAGAAATACCCCAGGGAAACCCGTTTGAGCAGGTCACCCAGTTCCAGTCGCTGCTGCGCCGCCCGCTCTGTTCCAATGCTCTCCTGAAGCCGGTTTTTCCAGTAAGCGCACACGAAGCGCAAAAGGATCAGCAGGACGAGCCCGCCCAGACAGAGCCAGGGCAACTTGGGGTCCAGCGCCGTCCCCTCCTGGGCACTCTCAATGACCAGCCCAAGGGCCCAGGCCGCCAGCATCACCGGCCCGGCAGCAGCCCAGGTGGCAAGAAACGAACAGAGACTTCCGAGATACAGCCGCCTGTGGTACCCCTTTGTCCAACGCAAAATCCGATTCATACTCCGAAACATCGTCAAGCCTCCTTTCCAACCGCCCAGTTCTGGGCACCCACATGGGCCTGCCACAGCTTTTGATAAAGTGGGCATCGGCTGAGCAGTTCCGGCTGTGTGCCTTTGTCCACAATACGGCCCTTCTCCAGCACCACGATCTGGTCGGCGTTCTGAATCGTGCTCAGCCGGTGGGCAATAACCAGCAGCGTTTTCCCATGGGAGAGTGCCATCAGGGAACGCTGGATTTTGTCTTCGTTCTCCGGATCGGTAAAGGCGGTGGCCTCGTCCAAAATTACAATGGGGGCATCCTTCAGAATTGCGCGGGCGATGGCGATCCGCTGCCGCTCCCCACCGGAGAGCTGCTTGCCCGCTTCACCCGCTGGGGTATCCCAGCCATGCTCCAGCCGTTTTAAGAACTCGTCACACTGAGCGGCCCGGGCAGCCGCCCAAACTTCCTCCTCCGTGGCGTCCGGCTTCCCCAATCGAATGTTTTCTTTCAGAGAGCAGTCAAAGAGGAAATTGTCCTGTGTCACGAAACTGACCTGATCCGCCAGCTGCTTCAGTGTGAGATTCCGAATATCCACACCGCCTATGGCAATGCAGCCATCCGTCACATCCCAGAACCGAGCGATAAGCCGGGCTGCTGTAGATTTGCCGCCACCGGAGGGACCCACCAGAGCGGTGAAGGTGCCGGCGGGAAGTTCCAGATCAATGTGACGCAGCACAGTGTCCTCTTCTTTCCCGCTATACGAGAAGGACACATCCCGCAAAGTGATACCGCTGCCGGAGAGGTGGGCGGGCTCGGACGCCTCGGGCAGCGCCTCCAGATCCAGCAGATGCCGAGTGTCCCGGACGGCAAATTCCATGCTCTTCATGGAATTGAGAAAGGCTGCAGCCTGCACCAGCGGGGACACGATACCCAGCACCAGCATCAAGCACAGAGCCAGCCGGGCCGGGTCCAGGACGCCGGTCTGATACAGGGCGATCCCAACCGGCAGGGTAGCCAGCAGCGTGGTAGGCAGGATGGACAGGCACAGGTTCATGGATTTCCAGGTGCAGCGAAACCAATCCAGCGTGAAATCACGAAAGCTGGTCACTGCCCGGACGAATTTCTCATAGGAGGCGCCGCTCTGGTTGAAGGCCTTTACCACCTCGATGCCCTCCACATACTCCACGATGATGCTGTTGACTTGGGCATTGGCCTCCATATAGGCGGCATATTTTTCGTTGTAGGTCCGCAGGCCCGCCGCCATGGGGATCAGCGCGGCCGGAATCGTGGCAAGGGAGGCAAGGCCCATCCGCCAGTCCATGGCAAAGAGGGCGATTACCACCACGATGGGCAGCAGCACATTGGAGCTCAGTTCCGGGATCATGTGGGCCAGCGGCGGCTCAATGTCCTCGATCCGATCCACAATGGTACTCTTGAGGGAACCGATGGGCTTTGACAACACACTCCCCAAGGGAGCGTGCATCAGCTTTTGGGCCACTTGACGGCGCAGGCCCTCCAGAATGGTGTAGGCGGACACATGGGCCAGCATGGTTGAAAAGGCGTAAAAAGCTACCTTGACCGCATATCCCGCAAGACACACTCCAGCCCATCGGAGAAGCTCCATGCCGGAGGCCGACTGATGGATAAACAGGCGAAGGATCTCATAGACCCCCAGATACGGCACAAAGCCCCCTGCTACGCTGATAACAGCACACAAGACAGACAAGACCAGCTTTCCCCGGCAGGGACCGGCAAAGGAGAGCAGGATGGCCAGCCAGCTGCGTTGTTTCACAAAACCACTCCTCTCAAAAAAAATTGGCATGGTGAGATGTCTCTCACCATGCCCTATTGTATCGGTTCTTGCCCATGCTTGCCGCTCCGCCCGGCCGGCATCACTCCGTTTCGTCAGGAAAAGAGAGAACGGGGTTCCCGCCTCCCCGTCGATATTCCAGCGGAGTTTGTCCCTTCACCGCCCGAAAAGCCGCGGCAAATTTGCTGGAGCTGTCATAGCCCACCGCTCCGGCGATCTCTGTAACGCTGGCCTCCGGTTCTTTCCGAAGCAGCAGAGCCGCCCGATCCATCCGCAGTGCCCGCATATAGGTGTTCACCGGACTGCCATATACACTTTTGAAGCAGGCCTTCATGGTGGTCAAAGGGATCTGGTACTGTCTGGACAGAGCCTCCAACGTGATATGCTGATCCAGATGCTCCGCCAGGTAGGAGCGGATAGCCTTGACTGTCTCTACCTGAGAACGGTAAAAATATGGCTTTTCCGTTCCGCTTCCCAATTCCAGGGCGTCGAGATACAGCAGCAGCTCCAGAATCTTTACCCGGAAGTAGGGCATTTTGATCCGCTCCGGTACGGCACAAAGCTCCTGGAAAATGTGATCCACCGAGGGTGCTCCGTGAATGACCTGCGGCCGGGCATCCGGGCAGAATTTCCGCTGAATGGCGGCCAGATCCAAAGGATAATCTCCCGCCAGACGCGCCAGCTCCATTGGCGCCATGGACAGGTCAAAGCACATGGAGATGCCATGATAGTGGGACAATGGGAGAGAAAAGTATCCTTTGTGCTTCAGGCGGCGATCCACTTTCAGGTCACCTGCCTCCACATAGGAGAACGCATCGTTACCCACAGCGTATTCCATCCGGCCCTCCCGGCAATAGTCGATGCAGAGAAGATCCTGCCGGGTCTCAAAAGATGAGTCGCAATAGGCCATGTGGAAATCGTTATACAGGATGGTAGCGCCGGGGAACACCTCGTAGACGGTCATGGTTCCCTCGCCGCTCTCATTTCGCAGCTGATAAACGCTGCACCCACCGCTCTTGGCCAAGAGGCACAGATCCGGCTGGCTGTCCTGTAACAATGCCATTGCGGATCAACTCCTTTCTCAAAGTTCCAGGACCCGATCGCAGGCGCACTGGAGAAATTCGCGGTCATGGGTCACCACCAGAACCACCCGCCCCTCGTCCGCCAGTTCCCGTGCGCAGCGGGCCACTTCCTGCATTCTTGCATAGTCCAGACCACTGGTGGGCTCGTCGAATACCAGCAGCGGCTTTTGGGACAGCATGGCGGTAGCCACCGCCAAACGCTGCTTCTGACCACCGGAGAGGGCCATAGGGTGCTTTTCCCGGAACGCAAGCAAATTGAGCCGATCCAGCACCTCCTGAATGCGCTGGTCAGAGAGCCCTTCCATAGCCAGCCGGCACTCTCCCCATACGCTGTCGGAAAAGAGCTGATGGTTCACATCCTGCATGACGCAGTAGGCAATCCGCTGCCGCTGCTTCGGGCCAAGGATGCGGCCGTTGAGGCGGATCGTTCCGGCACTCTCCCGCATCAGGCCACACAAGCAGCGGGAAAGGGTGCTTTTTCCCACACCATTGTCACCCGTGACGGCCAGCACCTCTCCCGGGCGGGCGGAGAAGGAAAGGTTTTGAAATATCGGCGGCTCCCGCTTGTACCGGCAGCACAGTCCCTCCACAGACAGTCCATCCCGTTCCCCCGCAGCGCGGGAGGGCGCCAGAGTCACCTGAGTAGGCGTGAGTGTGCGAAGGCCCAGAGCGATCCGTTCTGTCTCAGCCAGCCGCCGGAATTCTGCTCCGCTCCAGATCCGCTCCACGACCCCGTCCCGCAGATAGACGGCCCGATCTATGAGATCCGCCAGAAAGTACAACCGATGCTCCGCAATGAGAATGGTGTGTCCCTGACTTTTCAGGTAAGCGATTTGATCATGGAGTCTTTCGATGGTATCCCGATCCAAATTGGCCGTAGGCTCATCCAAAATGTAGAGTTCCGGCCCCATGGCATAGACCGAGGCAAAGGCCAGCAACTGCTTTTCTCCGCCCGACATGGCGAAGATGTTCCGACCCCTCAGCCGCTTCAGGTGCAGGCGCTCGGTGGTATCATCCAGCCGGCGGAGGATCTCACCCCGGGTCATGCCCTGATTTTCCAGGCCAAAGGCCAGCTCACTGTCGGAATCCATATTGAAAAACTGACTTTTGGGGTTCTGGAAAACAGACCCCACCTGCCGGGCCAGTTGGTAAAGAGGCTGTTCCCGCACCGGTGCGCCGTGGAGCAGGACTTGCCCGGTCAGTATGCAGTCCTCCGTAAATGCCGGGATCAAGCCGTTGACCAGCTTGGTGATGGTGGTTTTTCCGCAGCCGGAAGCGCCGCAGAGCAGTACACATTCTCCCGACCGGATGGTTAGATCCACATGGGTGAGGGTGCCCACTTCTTTTGTATAGGAAAAGGACACATCTTGCAGCTCTACCATGGAAACACCCCCAATTTGGCCGCCAGAAGGGCAGCAGTCAACCCCACGCCCACGACAAATGCGGCGCTGTCCACCGGCGAGGCCCGCAGCTCCACCAGACTGGTCTTAGGCGCCGGGTCCTCGATTCCCCGGGTTACTGCCGCTGCAGACAGCTCCTCCGCAGTGCCGGTAGCGGAGACCATCAGGGGAACCATGATTCCCTCCAGCTTTGCCAATCCCCGGATGCCCCGCAATCGCATCGCATCCCGGATATAGCCTGTCTCTTCCCGAATGGCTGGGAAGTACCGCAGCGTCACCGAGACGGCTACGATCAGCCGCTGAGGGAAATGGATCTTCCGCATTCCAGCCACCAGATAAGGCATAGGCGTCCGGCGAAGCATCAGAAAGCCGAGCATCAGGCAAGGCATCATTCGGCGGGCATAGTTGGCAAAAATAGAGAAGCTGGTAGCAACCCATCCCGGCGCAGCCGGCAGAATCCAGTATTGCAGGCACAGGATTCCTCCGAAGATCAAGAGGCTTTTCCCCACCATGGCAAAGCAGCGATGGAGCAGCATCAGGAGCAGGAGAAAACCGATCCATATCATTTCCATCCAAAAAGGTTGCTCACTAAAGGCTGCCAGATTGGCGAAAACCAGCAGAGCAAGACCCACCCTGGGGTCGAACACCAAACAGCGCCGTGCCTCCTCCATGTTACAGAATCCCCGCCTTCTCAAAGTGCTTGCGGAACATTCCCTTGGCCAGCAGGATACCCAGTATCGCTCCTACAATAGGAGCCCCCACCAGAACCACGATCATACCCGGGGAGGTCAATGCTGCCAAGGTAGAGACATAGGCTTCCGGCATTCCCTGCTGGCTGATTTGCGCCAGGAAACTGTCCCGCATGATCCAGACAGGCAGCGGGGAGCCGATCATCCCCAGCGAGAAGAACACATAGGCCAGAGCGTTGCCGCGGAAAGACCGGTAATGGCTACAGATCCGGCAAAGCTCCGCCAGGATGCAGCTCACCGCAAAAGCAATGAGAATTACCACCGTGAATTGGCCAGTAACAAAGTAGATCAAGGCCGTAATAAAGCCCATCAGAACCACCGCACCGGTCTTTGGCACCTTAGTACACATCATCAGGAATGGGATACCCGCAAATACGGCGATCAGGCCAGGCATCAAGATCCAAAGCAGGGGATGCAGACCGCTGAGAAGCATAAAAGCAAAGTTGATGACAAAGTAGATGGCGGAGAAAATTCCCACCGTAATGATGTCCTTTCCCGTCATCCCTTTTTTCTGCGTGTTCATGATGTACCGCTCTCCTTCAACATAGTTAGATTATGCTAACCGTTATTTCTGAGAAAAGGCGCTCAGCGCGCCCCTCCTTACTGAGTATAGCGACACATCGCCGTTCTTTCTGCTCCGATTGGACGACTTTATCCCGTTTAGTCATGGAATTTAGCGCTGTGACAGAGATGTACCATCTTCACCATACAGAATCGGTCCGAAACTGCCATGCTGATCTTGGTGGACAGCTTCAATCCGGTTCGGGGGATATGGCGGTAATAAGGCTCCTCAGCCAGCACCCTGACCCCACTGCCGATTTTTCCGGCCAGCACCGATGCGGAATCCACATAGAAAAACATCTGCGCATCTCCGTGGCCCACTTGCTTCATGTACTTTTTCCGCATCATGGCCATACCGCTTTTACTCACGGAGTCAAAGACGATTTCAATCTCTCCAAACCCCGTGAGCATCCGCAGGAGTCCCACAACCTTGCTTTCCTCAAAATAGTGGAACAGGCCGCCAGCGGTGACCAGAATAGGAGCATCCGGCACATCAGCGCGGATCTGCTTGATCCAGTCCTCGGCAAAGGCGTCTCCGGCGAGATAGGTCTCCCGCTCCGGCTCCGGCAGCAGCTCTCGCCGGTACTCCACCACATGGGGCAGATCCACGGCATACCAGTGCGACCTTCCATTGTCGCAGCGGTAATAGACCGTCTCCAGGCCACAGCCGAGCTGGACGATCACACCGTCCGGCCTGCGCTCCAGAAAGGCCCGAATGATCCGGTCCAGATTGGCAGACCGAGCGGCGGAAGCCAGCAGGGTATACTGACTCAGGCGGCCCTGCGACAGCAGCTCGGGCGGCAGCTTCTCCTTCAGCTCCAGCGCCTTCCCATCGTATAAGATCTGCGGGCAGTGCTCGCTGGCATAGATCCTGCCCAGCATGGGGACAAACAGCGTGTCCTCTACAACACCCAACTTGGACATGGTCAACCCTCCTATTTGGACGAATTACTTTCTGCCCACAAGCAGCCGGGAAGAGCCCAGCATCATCATGGCAGCCCGGCGGTGGGAGCCGAAAGCTTCTTCTGCGGTATCAATGAGCCGGACGTCCTGATAGCCCATCTCCCGTAGTTTTTGAGCAAAGGCGTCCATATCACCGTACATGTTAGGCTTCATATCATCGTTAAGAGCGAAGACGCCGCCTTTTTTCAGAACCCGCAGGCTCTCCAGCAGCAGCTTGTGCATATCGGCTCCCATGATATTGTGGTAGACATAGTTGCTGATAACCGCATCAAAACTCTCATCGGGGAAATCCAGATGATTGGCGTCGCCATGCCGGAACACACACCGGGAGGCCACGCCCTCGCTGGCGGCGTTTTTCTCACAGAGAGCCTTGCTATAATTGTAAACAGCTCCCCAGTAGTCCATGCCAGTGACCTTTGTCTCCGGCCAGGTCAGGGCCGCACGGATCGACAATGCCCCGGAGCCGCAGCCGACTTCCAGGAGACTGCCCTGACCGTCATAGTCCAGATGAGAGAGAACGACCCGGTGAACCTGTTCCATGATCCCGCCGCCGCCAAAGGCATACTGGCGCCTGATCCATGTGATCCAGACCAGCAGGGTCACCAGCGCCGCTGCAACAACAGAGAACAGAACGCCAAGAACCGTGATATGGAACACCGAAAAGGAGAGTGCGGCTAAAACCACGGCCAGAGCTGTGATGCCACCGATAATGTAGAACACGGGATTGGACATCCAGCTTCCATAGTCTTCGCCGTGGCTGCCGAGACGGATTTCTGCTTGTTGATTACGCTTTTGCTGCATTCGATTTTCCTCCCTGTCATTCAGAATTTGTGTGCAATTCATTTACGAGTATTCCTCCTTTACCTTCTGGCAGGCAAAAGAGGCTATGCTCTGGACGGTGCGAACCTTTGCAGGCCCGAATATTTCCTCCAGACGATGCCGCAGGCTCTCCGCCGTCTCAAAGGGCGGGGTGAAATAGCCCTTTGGCACATACAGCCTGCGGATTATCCAGTCGGTGCGGCGGTTTTGCCCCGTCACATAGAAGCAGCCGCAGAAGATCCCGCCTGGCCGCAGTACACGAAAGATCTCCCGCCAGGCGGCCTCCTTATCCGGAAACGCATGAAACCCGTTGAGCGAGAGCACGATGTCGAAACTGCCATCCCCAAAAGGCAGCGCCCCAACATCCCCCTGCTGAAAACGCACATGGGAAAGTCCCTCGCCCCGGCATTTTGCCCGTTCCAGCATCTCCGGCGAGTAATCCAGGCAGGTGATCTCCGCCTCCGGCATTTCCCGGTAGAGGGGCATGGTCAGTATGCCGGTACCCACGGGGACTTCCAGCAGTCTTCCGGAAAACCCCTCCGGTATTCCGGAAAGGGCGACGCAAAGGTAGTCCTGGGTTTCCGCCCGGCCCATTCCCCATACCAGACGGCACACCGCCCGGCCTGACAGGGTGGAACAGGTGATCATGCCATCATAAAATGTCCGTTTGCCTCCCAATCCCCGGTAGGCGTTTTGAATCCGCTCTTCCTGTCCCATTTTTTCACCTTCACTCACTCAAGCACCCAGCGCCACATCCAGCGTCATCATGAGGGCAGAGCTGGTACCAAACAGTGTGGGTCCCACATTGGAGCGCTTGTTTACTGATATCTTCGGAGTCATTTCATCTAATGCCGCTGAAAGCCACACTCTTCATCTTTTTGCTTCCTCCAGCGGGCCCTCTGGGGGTATGAAAAACAATTTTTGCATCCCCATCATCTTGACTGCCGGACTGACGATTTGAAAAGGAACACTCATGCGGCACATCTTGTTTTCTTACCGTTCACCAAAATATTTCGATGAGCAGCCCCAGCCCTGCCTGAGCCGCCGCCAGGATGGGGCACATCAAAAACGGCCACTGGAGCAGGTGCTCCGGCAGAGCGTAGTCCTTCATCCACGCGTTGAACCCGTAGCCGGGGTGCCCTTCGGTCCCCGGAATGATAAACCGGCTTTTCGCCTTCCTCTGAATCAGCCAGAAATCCAGAAAGAACAGGTCGCAGAAATTGACCATCATCCACTGGATATACCCGGTCAGGGCCAGAGGCCAGAACCCTGTTGTCCCACCCTCCATGGTACTGACCGCGCCATAAAGCAGAAGGGGCAGCAGCTCCCCAAAACAGATCCAAATCCAGTAAAAGCGGTTTTCCGCACTGGTGGGCGGATCTTTTGCCGCCTTGATGATGGCGGGCGGATAACCGGGGAACATCAGCCGAAGCTTATACAGCGCCACCAGTCCGGCAAACAGGTTAAAGTAGACCGCCATAGCGAACCCGTCCAAAACGGTGCGCGTCCAGTTCATACACATCCCCTATCACGATCATCTGCTCGTATTCTGGGTGGAAAAAATCGGTTAGGTATCATCATTCTGCAAAGTCGATCCGGACGATCTGCAGGTGCATCGGTCCGTCGGCCAGCTTCGCCAGCAGCCGGTGGACGGGCCGAACCGCCGGATCATGAAGCGATTGATAGCCCAGCATATAGCCCCGGCTGGAAACAGAAAACAGCGGCGACCATGGCTCCAGATCCCCCTTGGCATCCTTGACGGAAAAATAGGCGCCCACATCCCGGATGCCCGCCTGCTTCACCCAGGTTTTCAGCATCAGCCGAACGGCCGTTTGCCCGGCCGCGTCAAAGACCAGCCGCCCTCCTGGGAACCGTCTTGCGATGCCTGTGGCCAGAGCTTTGACCTCTTCCGTCGTGAAGTAGTAGAAGACCCCGGCGGCAAACAGTACCGCCCCATCATCAGGATCTGCGCGGACAGCATCCATCCAGCGCGGGTCTTTCAGATCAAAGGCCAGATTTTTCTCCCGCTCTCCGGGAGGAAGTAGGCGATCCCGCAGCTCGATCACATCCGGCAGGTCGATGTTCCAGATGCTGCACCGGCCGTTGTCACAGGCCCGCCCGGTGTTGTCCAGACCGCAGCCCAGATTGATGACGGCCGCTCTGGGATGGGCATTCAGATAGTCCCGCACCTCCCAGGCGAGGTCATTCTGGCGCATGGCGACCTCCAGCGCGCCGAAGGTCTGCATCAGACCGTTTGCCTGCCGCTCCAAAGGGGAGAAGTCGTAGTCCACCTTCTCCATCAGCATGGCCGCCGTGGCATCCTGATAAAGTCCGGGGAACCGCCGCGAGCAGAGCCGCCGGCCATACAGCGGGATGATGAGCGTCTCCTGCACGGAGTCCTTCTCGACCTTGTACTTCTCCATAGGCCCTCCTCAAAAGACACGGTACTCTACGCTTGATTATAGTTAGCAATCGCTAACCAGTCAAGTGATTTTCCATTTTCAGTATCAATTGCCCCTTCAAGCGCAATCTCCCGGACACAACAAGAGTGCCGCCGCCGGAATGTATCCGGTGACAGCACTCCCTCTTTTCGTGATGATTTAGGAACGGCTTCTCTCAGAGCTTCCACTGGCCGGACTCTTTACGACCGGATACGAACGCTTGATACAGGCCCTCCTGGGCCATGAGCTGGCTGTGTGTGCCCCGCTGAACGATCTGTCCGCCGTCCAGCACCAGGATCTGGTCGGCGTTGCGGACCGTCTTCAGCCGGTGAGCGATCATCAGAATGGTCTTGTTCCGAGTCAGGGCTTCAATGGCCTTTTGCAACCGGTCCTCATTCTCCGGGTCTACATTGGCGGTGGCTTCATCCAGAATCACGATGGGAGCGTCTTTCAGGATAGCCCGAGCAACGGAGATGCGCTGCTTCTCGCCGCCGGAAAGACTGGAACCACCCTCGCCGATGACAGTGTCATAGCCTTGGGGCAGGGTGAGAATGAAGTCGTGGCAGCAGGCTTTCTTCGCCGCGGCCACCACTTCCTCGTGGGTGGCATTGGGGCATCCAAACTTGATGTTGTTTTCCACCGTGTCGGCAAAGAGATAGACTTTCTGAAATACCATGGAGATCTGATCCATCAGGCTCTCCAGAGTATAGTCCTTCACATTCTGACCGCCCACCAGGACGGCGCCGCTCTCCACATCCCAGAACCGGGCGATGAGATTACACAGTGTGGTTTTCCCTGAACCGCTGGGGCCCACGATGGCGGTGGTGGTTCTGTCCGGGATGGCGAAGGATACATCCCGCAGGATAGGCCGCTGGTCGTAAGAGAACGAAACATGGTCGAAGGTAATGCTGTGCTCCCTGGGCGTGCCGGCCCGACCGGTCTCTGCCAGCTGGGGCATGGCGTCCGTCTCATCGGCATGGGCCATGCAGCTGCTGACGATACGCAGCAGGGACATGCCGCTGCCCGCCGAGGAGATCTGAGCAAAGACCAGGAAGGACATGATGACCACCATCAGAGCATTGGCCAGGATCATCGTTCCGGAGAGATAGAACCATACCGCCGCAAGCATCATGGCCACGCTTCCCAGCTGGAGCGCGATCCCCTGCGCCATAATATAAGGGGTGAACATCTTTTCGATGTTCAGGTTGCTGCGGCAGTTGTATTCCAGCGCTTCCTGCAGGGTGCGGTCACCCCGTCCGGTGAGGTTGAAGGACTTCACCACGCTCATGCCCTGCACATACTCCAGCACCGCCTCCACCAACTTGGCCTCGGACTTCTGACGGTGCGGGGCGAGGGCGGCGGATTTTTGCTCCATGGCGGAGGTGATGAACAAATAAACTGCTGTGGCCGCCACCACAATGAGACCGATCCGCCAGTCAAAAATCAGGATCATCACCGTAAAGACCAGAGCGTTGAGCATCCCGCCCAGCATGGTCACCAACACCATGGGAGCCACAGACTCCACATTGTCCAGCACGGTGGTACAGACCCCGGTGAGCTCTCCCAGGCTGTTGTCGTTGAAGTAGCCCATGGGGACGGATTTCATCCGCTGCCCGATGGCCACGCGCTTATTGGCCGCCATGAAGTACCCGGCGTGGGTCTGCTGGAGTTGGGAGAAATACTTGGTCACGGCGCTGCCCAGAATACTGACTGCCAACAGGCCCAGCGCCTGCCACGCCGTGGCAGGGCCGGTTTTTCCATCCAGCAGAGCCAGGATGGTGTAGTAGATGGCGGCAATCTCAAACATATGGAATACCGCATTGAAAAAGCAGGCGATCACCGAGCGCCGGATGTTGCGCTGTTCCTCACCGGCAAACCGCCAGATACCTCTGAATGTCTCGATCATACCGTTTCTCCCTCCTTTGCGCCCATGTGAGCCTGCCACAGATCGGCGTACAACGGACAATGGCGCAGCAGGTCTTCATGCCTGCCCTGCGCCTCGATGCTTCCATCCTTCACCACCACGATCTGATCAGCGCCGGTGATGGTGGACAGGCGGTGGGCAATGACGATGACCGTCTTACCCTCCACCAGTTTTGCCACTGCCCGCTGGACCACTGCTTCATTCTCCGGATCAATGTAGGCGGTGGCCTCGTCCAGAATCACCACGGGGGCGCTTTTCAGCATAGCCCGGGCGATAGCGATACGCTGCCGCTCTCCTCCGGAGAGATGGGCGCCTCCGCCGCCCACCCGGGTGTCATAGCCATGCTCCAACTGGCGGATGAAACCGTCGCATCCGGCGGCTTTGGCGACTTGTTCCACTTCTTGATCCGTGGCATTTACCCGGCCCATACGGATATTTTCCCGGATGGTATCGTCAAAGAGGTAATTGTCCTGAGAAACAAAGGCCACCTGGTCATAGAGTTGTTCCAGCGGGATACGGCTTTCCTCCACGCCGCCCAGGGTAATGCGGCCCTCGGTCACATCCCAGAAACCGGCGATGAGCTTGGCGATGGTGGACTTGCCCGAACCGGAGGGGCCAACCAAAGCGGTGAGGCTGCCGGCCGGAATGGTGAGGGAGATGTTGTGGAGGATCTCCTTGTCCTGGGCATACCCAAAGGAGACATGATCCAAGGCGATGTCCGGTTTTCCCAGCTGTGCCGGCTGTGTTCCGTGATCCTGCTCCGGCTTCAGGAGAATCTCGTCCACCGAACCCACGATGGTCCCTACCTTGGCCAGATTATCTACAAAGCCCATGGCGGCAATGAGAGGTCCCACAATGCTCATGGACAGGATGATGGTGGTGAGAAACACCTCCACGGACAAGCTGCCGTCCGTGTAGAAGATCCAGCCCACAGGCAGCACCGTAATAAGCGTGGTGGGAGCGATGGCATAGGCCAGCGCCATTCCAAACTGGCATTTCTTCATCCAGTTGTAGTAGTAGGCAGCATTGGCCCGTACCCGGGAGGAGAACTTCTCATAGGAGTTCTTTCCCTGATTGAAGGCCTTGATGACCTCAATGCCGCCGATGTACTCCACAATGGTCTCGCTCATAGCCTGGGTCGTCTCCACCGCACCCTGATAGTCCTTGCCATAGCTGCCCATGATGGCCATCATAAAAGCCATGCCCACAGGAATGGACACCAGACTCAGCAATGCCATGCGCCAGTCCAGCGTAAACAGATACACGAGAACGCATACCGGCGCCAGCAGATTGGAGGTCATCTCCGGCAGCAGGTGGGCCAGTGTCGTCTCCATACTCTCCACCTGATCTACCACGATCTGTTTGAGCCGTCCGCTGGAGGTGTCCAGAATGTCTCCCAAGGGTAAGCGGGGCATTTTGGACAGAACCATCTTCCGGATGTCCCGCAGGATCTGGAAGGTGGCCTTGTGGGAGAGGGAGAGCGCCAGATTGTAAAGCAGAGTTTTGGCCAGATAGCCACCAAGGGCCACCATGCACCACAGAAGATAGAAGTTCCAGTCCCGCTGCCCGGTGAGAAGCGCTACCAGGATACGCCCTGCCGAGAGATACGGCAGCAGACCCAGCAGGACACCCGCCACCGCGCAGAAGATGGCGGCAATCAGGCCACCGTGATGATCCCTGCCCAGCTGCCACAACCGCAGCAGTGGGCTTTGTGTTTGCTGCATAAATAAGCCTCCTTAGTTAGTTATTGCTAACCTTTGGTTCTATGAAAAGGCCGCCGGAAAAGCGGCCTTTTGCACTACCGGAAGTTTTCAGGATGAAAAATCGTTTCAAATCCTGCCATGTGATAGCGGTTGAGCTGGCGGACATAGTGGAGCGCCCGGGCCTTATCCATGCGGTGCCGCACCGGCTCAAACATTCCGTTGAAGTAGGCGGTGGTAACGATATGGATCAAGTCCTCGGTGACCTGACCGGAGCGGACGCTCTCACAGCCGATGACCTCCATGTATTTGTAGGTGTAACTGACTTCGATCTCCACCAACTCGTCAATATAGTGGGCATATTCCGTCCCGGCGGCCCGGCGGAGCAGCAGTTCAAACTCCGGCAGGTGCTCATAGATGTAGTCAAACAGTCCCTCCTGGGCATGGGCCGTGTAACGCCCCATCTCCTCCTGCTGGGTTGGGCCGTCAAACTGGTGAAAAGACTCCTGAATCTCCAAAAAACGGCGCTTCAGCTCTCCAGCGGCAGGCTCCACCAGGGCCCGGAACAATCCCGCCTTGTCAGTAAAGCGGGTATAGATGGAGCCGGTGCTGGTTCCCGCCGCTTTGGCGATGTCCCGCAGGGAGGCCAGAGCAAAGCCTTTTTCCAAAAATTCCTGACGGGCGCAGCGGAGTACATTTTCATAGACCCCTTCGATCTGCTTTGCCATGGTATCGCCTCACAATCCAAAACAGTGTTTTATAACGATGTTTTGAATATACAACCAAAAAGCGAGTTTGTCAAGAGAGGATTTCCCCTTGACAGGGGCAGAAAGGGATGCTATATTGATAATCAGATTATCGGTAATCAAATTATCATTTGTCGGGAGGGGTGTTATGGCAAGACCGGATACTTCCATCGACCCTCGGATCATGGACAGTGCCAGAGAGGAGTTCCTGGCGCTTGGCTTTGAGAGGGCTTCCCTGAAATCCATCTGCCAGCGGGCTGGTGTGACAACCGGGGCTCTTTATAAGCGTTACGCCGGAAAAGAGGAACTGTTTCGCGCTGTGGTGGCGGATACGGTGGCGGATTTGGATGCTGTTTATGAGGAGCGGACGGCGGTGCCGGCATCCGCCCTCTCCGACGAAGACCTGATCCGGGCGTGGTATATGGATGAGGAATACATGCTGTGGTGGTTCCGCTTTCTCAATGAGCGGCGGGATGGCTTTGTGCTGCTGCTCACCGGAGCGGAGGGCACCGCCTACGCCAACTTCCAACACGACTGGGTGGAGAAAATGACGGAAGGCACCTGGACCTACTACGCCGAGGCCAGACGCCGGGGCTTGTGTACTGTGGATATGAAGCGGGAGGAGCTCCATGTAGTCCTGTCCGCCTTCTGGACCACCATTTACGAGCCCTTTATCCACGCCTTCGCCTGGCCGGAGATCCAGCGCCACTGCACTTTGGTCTGCCGTCTCTTTGACTGGTACGCTGCCCTGGGATTCCCCAAGGGATGAAAAACGCCTCTGCGGAGGCTTTTTTCTCGCTAATAAGTTAGCAATAACTAACTAAAAAGGAGTGATACTGTGTTTCAAAAAGTCCTGCGCTACACCGGACGCCACCGGAAGACGACTTATGCCTCCATTCTGGTACTGGTGGCCGGCGTGGCCATGAGCGTGCTGCCCTATTTCTTCCTCTACCGCCTGCTGAGACCCCTGCTGACTGGGGGCAGTCTCACGTTGGAGGAAACCCTGACGAGCGCCGGGGCCATGGCTCTGTGCATGGTCCTCTACAGCCTTCTTTATGTGGAGGGGCTGGCTCTGTCTCATCGCTCCGCCTATCATACTTTGGAAAACCTCCGGCTCCATCTCCAGAGCAAGCTGGAAAAGCAGCCCCTGGGCGCGATCCAGGAGAAGGGCGTTGGAGTCTGGAAGAAGATGTTCATTGACGACATTGAGAGCATGGAACTTCTGCTGGCCCACGCCCTGCCGGAAGGGCTGTCCAATCTGGCGGTGCCGGTGGTGGTATTTGCGGCCATGTTCCTCACGGACTGGAAGCTGGGTCTGCTTTCCCTCTGCTCCCTTCCGCTGGGCGTGCTGGCCATGGGCATGATGTACCGCTCCGGCATGAGCAAGATGGGAGACTACTACGCCGCCGGGCAGAAAATGAACAACACCATCGTGGAGTACATCAACGGCATGGAAGTCGTGAAAGTCTTCAACCGGGACGGAGAGTCATATCACCGCTTTGAGACCGATGTAAAAAACTACCGTGATTTTACGCTGGATTGGTTCCGGGCCTGCTGGCTGTGGATGGCCCTCTACACCAGCATTTTGCCCTGCGTGGCGCTGGTGCTGCTGCCAGCCGGCGGCTATCTGGTACTCACCGGCGCCTCCACCTTGCCGGATTACGCGCTGGTATTGTGCATGTCTTTTTCCGTGGGACCGCCTCTGATCCGAGCCATGAACTTTATGTCGGTGCTGCCCCAGCTGAGCTACAAGATTGACCAAATGGAATCTCTGTTCAATATTCCGCCCCTGAAAGAAGGAAAAACGGATTTCAACGGAAACGATTTGCAGATCCGCTTTGAGAATGTGCGGTTTTCTTATGAAAAGGACGAAGTCCTCCACGGCATCTCCTTCTCTGTCCCACAGGGGAGCCTCACTGCTTTGGTGGGAGAATCCGGCAGCGGGAAGTCGACCCTTGCCAAGCTGCTGGTCCACTTTTACGATGTGACGGGCGGACGCATCACGCTGGGGGGGCAAGACCTGCGAGAGATGTCCCTCGCCTCTCTGAATGAGCAGATCTCTTTCGTCGCGCAGGAGCAGTTCCTGTTCAACACCAGCCTGTTGGAGAACATCCGGCTGGGAAGACCCGGCGCCACCGACGAGGAGGTGCTGGCGGCGGCGGAACGGGCTCAATGCGGAGAGTTTCTGAAACGGCTGGAAAAAGGAATCTATACCATGGCCGGTGACGGAGGCAAGGGGCTTTCCGGCGGGGAGCGGCAGCGGATCGCCCTGGCCCGGGCGATTTTGAAGGACGCTCCCATCGTGGTGCTGGATGAGGCCACCGCTTTTTTGGACCCGGAGAATGAGGAGAAAATGAACGCCGCCATTGCCGAGGTGATCCGGGGCAAGACGGTCATCGTCATCGCCCACCGGCTTCAGTCCATTGCAGGTGCCGATCAGATTGTGGTGCTGGATCAGGGCAATGTGGCAGGGATTGGCCGCCACGATACATTGCGAAAGACTTGCCCCGCCTATGAAAAACTGTGGCGGGCTGCCGAGGGAGCCGCTGCCTGGCGTGTCTCTGCGGAGAAAGGAGGCGACGAGGCATGATCGCGCTGATGAAACGAATCCTGTCCGTATCCGGCCCCTATCAGGGGCGGATCAAGCTGGCCTTTGTCTTTGCGTTCCTGAAGGCCATGCTGTCCAAGGCCCCCATCGGTCTGTCCTTCCTGGCCCTGAGCGCTTTTCTCCAGGGAACCATGACGGCACGGCTGTGCCTGTGGCTGGCGGTGGGCACGGTGGGTTGCGTTCTGCTGGAGTGCCTGTGCCAGAACATCGCCGACCGGCTCCAGGCCGCGGCGGGCTATATGGTATTCGCCGATCTGCGCATGGAGCTGGGACGGCATTTGCGCCGCCTGCCCATGGGCTATTTCACAGAGGGCAACATCGGCAAAATCAGTTCCGTTCTGTCCACCGACATGGTGTTCATTGAGGAGAACTGTATGCACGACATTGCCAACATGATGAGCTATACCTTTGCCCAGGCTATTCTGGTGCTGTGGCTGGCCTTCCTGAATCCCTGGCTGGGACTGGCCGCCTTGGTGGTGGTGCTGATTATCTGGCAGCTGGGCCGCGCATCTCTGGGGAGCACCCTGGCCCACTCCGACATCCGACAGGAGCAGAGCGAGGCGCTCACACGGGCGGTGCTGGACTATGTGGAGGGCATCGGCATCGCCAAGACCTTCAACCTGCTGGGAGAGCGTTCCGCGCAGCTCACCGAGAATTTCGCCCGGAGCCGCAAGGTCAGCATCGAGTTCGAGGAGAGTCAGGCCCCCTGGATGCGGGCTCTCTATCTGGTGTGCGGTCTGGGCTCGGTGCTGATAATCCCCCTGTCCCTCTGGCTCTATGGCCGTGGGCAGCTCTCCATCACCTTTCTGCTGGGTGTCTTGCTCTTCGTCTTTGACCTCTTCGGCCCCATGAAGGCGCTCTACAGCCAGGCCACCCGCCTGACGGTGATGAACGCCTGCATGGATCGGATCGAGGCGGTACTGGCCCAGCCAGAACTACCTGACCGGGGCCGGGAGACCTTACCCAAAGCCGGCGGTGCCCCGGAGGTGGAGTTCCGAAATGTCACCTTCGCCTACGGGGAGAAAGAGGTACTGCATGATGTCTCTTTCACACTGGAGAAAAACCGGATGCTGGCCCTGGTGGGGCCCTCTGGCGGCGGCAAGAGTACGGTAGCCAACCTGCTTTCCCGGTTCTGGGATGTGAAACAGGGGCAGGTTCTGGTACGGGGCAGGGACATCCGTGATATTCCTCTCTCTGATCTGATGGATCAGATCTCCATGGTGTTCCAGCGGGTCTATCTTTTCCAGGATACCGTCTATAACAATATCGCCATGGGACGGACAGACGCCACACGGGAGGAGGTCTATGAGGCAGCCAGGAAAGCCCGATGCTATGACTTCATCATGGAACTGCCCGACGGCTTTGACACTGTTATCGGCGAAGGTGGAGCCAGCCTATCCGGCGGAGAGCGGCAGCGGATCTCCATTGCCCGCTGCATTCTGAAGGATGCTCCCATCGTCATTCTGGATGAGGCCACTGCCAGCGTGGACGCCGACAATGAGAGCTACATCCAGGAGGCCATCACCCAACTGTGCCGGGGCAAGACCCTGCTGGTCATTGCCCACCGGCTCAATACCATTCGCCACGCCGATGAGATCCTGGTTATCGACCAGGGGCGCATCGTTCAGGCCGGCGACCACGACAAACTTATGGCGGAGGAGGGCATTTACCGCCGCTTCATCACCGCCCGCTCCAATCCCACCGGCTGGTGCCGGTAAACACAGTGAGCCGAACGAAACGGAAAGAATGGCCGGGAGATGTATCCCGGTCATTCTTCGTTCTCGCTTCTTCCCTTGATTTATCCCAGAGAACATGCAAAACCAATATGGCGGCATCTTGCAATTTCGTGCGACAAAGAGTATGATGTAGTTAGCAATCGCTAACTATCATTGAGGTGACCATATTGTATGGATGACAACAAGCAGTTTTGGGAGCGGTTTTCACGGCATTACTCCGGTTTCATGCGCCGCTCCCAGGCAACCTATCAGCAGATATGCAAAGCAATGCGCCCTTTTCTGAAACGGGACATGGATGTGCTGGAGTTGGCCTGCGGAACAGGCCAGCTGTCCGTGCCGCTGTCTCCATGTGTCCGGAGCTGGGAGGCAACCGACTTTTCAGCTGAAATGATCCGTCAGGCCAAAAAGCAGGTGCACTCGTCCCGGCTCCATTTCTCCGTCCAGGACGCTACTCAGTTGCCCTACGGCCCGGAGAGCTTCGATGCGGTTGTGATCTCCAACGCCCTCCATGTCATGCCTCACCCGGAAAAAGCTCTGGCGGAAGCCTGGCGGGTTCTGAAGCCAGGGGGATGGCTGTTCGCCCCAACCTTTGTCTGGGGCAAAAGTCGAAGCGCCAGACTCCGGCTCTGGTTCATGGGGCTGTCCGGCTTTCGGGTGTACCATGTCTGGACTGCCGGGGAGCTGATGGCATACCTGTCCGAGCGCGGCTATTCCATCGTTCGCCATCCACTTCTTGGAAGTTCGTTGGCGCCGCTGTGCTGTCTGATGGCCAGGAAGATCCCCGATGAACGGAGCGCGGCACGGCAGACCACCTTCCGGTCCGCGCAGTTCGATGATCCAAAAGTCAAGAAGGAGTGAGAGAACATGTGGAAGTACACAGTGGAAGTCAATGGAATGATGTGCGGGATGTGCGAGGCCCATGTCAATGACGCTGTGCGCAAAGCCTGCCCGGTCAAAAAGGTGAGTTCTTCCCGGAGCAAAAACCAGACCGTGATCCTCTCTGAAACAGAGCTGGACACGGAGGTGCTCATGAACGCCATTCGCGGCACGGGGTATGAGGTCGGAGCGATCCAGAAAGAGCCGTATAAAAAAAGAGGACTATTCGGTTGAGTTCATTGGCGGCAGCGGTCAGAAAAGAGGCGTGAATATGAACACGGCAATGCAGTCGTTTGGATATGGATTAGCGGCTCTGCTGTTTTGCATCGCTATTCTTGGCGTGTGCCATAATATCAAAAAAGCCGCCCGAAAGGTTTTGAAAAGCCAGCAGACACATAAGGATGAGCTGCCGTAAGCGTTTGGAGCTATGGAGCAGGTACGCTTGGCGGTGAACTTACACAGCAGGTCGCTCCTGATTTAAAAGCGCAGATCACATAAAAATGAGGTGGAGGCCATATCAAGGCTCCACCTCATTTGATATCCCGTGCCAAATGGCAGGTATTCACTTATCGCGTTGCCGCTCGATAGCAAAGTCCGCCAAATTTGCATAGCCTCATTGCCCGTGCGCATCTTCCCGCATTTTCGTTACCTGCTCCAAGTGCGCCTGCACAGCCGCAAAGGATTTTTCGCTGATCACATGCTCGATTCGGCAGGCATCTTCGGTCGCAGTCTCCTCGTCCACGCCCAATTCCATCAGCATCTGGCTCAACACCGTGTGGCGGGTGTACATCGTCTTCGCAATGGCAAGCCCGGTCTCCGTCAGGGTGATCGCTCCTTCAGCATCCACATTCACATATCCGTCCTTTTTCAAAATGGACATGGCTCTGCTGACGCTGGGCTTGGTAAAGCCCAACTGCGCTCCCACATCGATAGCTCGAACGAAGGTGCTGTTCTGTGAAAGAATATAGATGGTTTCCAGATACATCTGGCCAGACTCGTGAATCGCCATAGGAACCTCCAAAAAACGGGCGTTTTGCTTATTATAACACAGGCGTCCGACAAGCGCCATTTTTTCTGTCAACAAAATCCATCCGTCCTCTTGACAAGCGAATTTCCCCTGTGTATAATTGCATTAGTTAGCTACCGCTAACCAAGAGGCGGCAGTTATATATTTGGCACTTTGGTTAGCTATTGCTAACCACATTTACTGTCCGTTTTTTCATTTTGCCGTACAGTCTTCGCATGGACATGATTTTGTGAGGGAAACGCCTATGTCAGAGGATCTGCTGATTCGCCATTGTTCTCCCACCCTGGCCGGGATCAAGACGGGAAACCTCTTTTCCTGCGCCTGCCCCAGCCGGAAGGATCTGACGCGAGACTTGTGCCGGCTGAACAAGAAACTGGTGCCCAAGGGCATCCGCGTTCTGCCGCTCCGGGTTTGCAAAGGCCGCGCTTTGATTTACGCCTACCGGCCCAATGCGCTGGAGAGCGATCTGACCGATCACCGCGCCAGAGCATTGCTTCTCAAATACGGCTATGTGCCGGAAAATCCCAATGGCTGTGTGGTTCACCTGATCCACCGGCTCCGGAGCGAGGGGGAATTTCCCCATGAGATCGGACTGTTTTTGAGCTATCCGCCGGAGGATGTGCTGGGCTTTATCTGCAATCGGGCGTGCAATCACAAGTGCGTGGGCTGCTGGAAGGTCTACGGCGACGAACAGGCCGCCAGGAGCATCTTTGAAAAATACGAGATGTGCAGCAAAATCTACTCCCGGCAGTGGCAGCAAGGGAAATCCATCGAGCAGCTCACCGTGGCTGGTTGATGTTTCTACCATAACAAATCCAGAAAGAAAGGTCGTTGAGTCTTATGAGTAAAGTTGCAGTTGTGTATTGGAGCGGCACGGGAAACACCGAGGCCATGGCAATGGCGGTGGCCGAAGGCGCCAAGGGCAAAGGCGCTGAGGTGTCTGTGATTACCGCCGCAGAGTTCTCGCCGGAGCAGGTCGGCGAGTATTCCGCCATCGCCTTTGGCTGCCCCTCCATGGGGTCGGAGCAGCTGGAGGAGAGCGAGTTCGAGCCCATGTTCACCGCCTGTGAGGGCAGGCTGAGCGGGAAGAACATCGCTCTGTTTGGCTCCTACGGCTGGGGCGACGGCGAATGGATGCGCAGCTGGGAGTCCCGCTGCAACGACGACGGCGCCAATCTGGCCTGCGAAAGCGTGATCTGCAACGAGGCTCCGGACGATGACGCTCTGGCGGCCTGCCGCGAGCTGGGCGCGTCACTGGCCTGACAAAAGCACCGCAGAAGGCAGGAGGCGCTTGTCTCCTGCCTTCTCTCTGGTTCCCCGGTCAGCATGGGTAAAACCAATTTCGAACCCAGAGAAACAGGTCGTGAGAAATATGCTGAAAGAATACTTATTGAGGCAGGGCTCCGGCACGGGCCGCTGGGGCCACGGTATGCCGGGGGTGCAGATCTGCCGATTTTCCCTGCCGGAGCCGGAGCAGGAACCTCTGCGGTCTGTCCCAGTGTGCGGCGCACCGCTCCAGTTTGAGGCGCTGTTCTGCATGACTGGCCGCCTTACTGTCCGAGCGTTACAGGGTGCTTCCTGCATGGTGGAGGCTCCGGGGATCTTCCTCCTCTCCGACAGCTCCGCTCTCCGCTCGTGTCAGTGTAGCGGAAACCTGGGCGGCGTTTTGATTGCCGTAGACGCCAAAGCCGCAAAAGAAAGCCTTGTGACG
The DNA here is from genome assembly GCF_002160015.1 of Anaerofilum sp. An201. GTDB lineage: Bacteria > Bacillota > Clostridia > Oscillospirales > Ruminococcaceae > Anaerofilum > Anaerofilum faecale. Next base: position 40,324 of record NZ_NFJT01000021.1, read on the forward strand.
GTCTGCTCCACCCTGGGGATGAGGTTGGACACCAGGATCGTCAAGGAGAAGATGACGGCGAGGAACGGTTGCATGGCTCTGTGCGGCACACCTTGGACGCAGTCATTTTTTGAAACGGTTCGCTATCTGTCTGAGCAGGAGCAGGAACGCTACTGTGTTTTCAAGTCGGTGGAACTGCTGTATCTGCTCTGCACCGAGGTATCTGAATCGAATGGCTCTCTCTCCGGCTCAGGCTGCCCAGTATCCCACAGTCTGTTGGAAGTCAAGGCATACATCCAGACGCATCTGTCTGATAAGCTTACCATTGCGTTCCTCTGCAAACAGTTTTCGCTTTCCCCGACCTTCTTGAAAGAAGGGTTCCGCCGCGCCTATGGCATGCCGATTCACAGCTTTTTGGTTCAACAGCGCCTCCGTCGGGCACAGGAGCTGATCTGCACCACTCGGATGCCCATTCAGCAAATTGCGCAGGCTGTGGGGTATGAGGGTATGAGCCAGTTCAACGCAGCGTTCAAGCGGGAGTATGGCATGACCCCCGGCCAGTACAGAAAAATGTCGGAAACCGCAACTCTGCGTCCGTTTTGACAGCGACAAACACCCACGGTTTCTGCTACAATAATCAGACATTCCAAAGCATTCAAAGGAGTGACAGCGATGAAACAGCATCGTTTTTGGGCGTGGGGCGCCGTGATCTGCATGATCATGGTCATGGTCACCGGCTACAAACGGAAATAAGGGAAAGGAAGGATCACAATGAGCGTTTATACGAAACTTGCCTGCTTTGCGGGTGGTGCGTTGTTTGGTTCTTTTGGCATCAAGCTGCTGTCCAGCAAGGACGCCAAGAAAGCCTATGTCCATGTCACGGCCGCCGGCCTGCGGATGAAGGATTCGGTCATGGGGACTGTGACCACGGTGCAGGAAAACGCCGCGGACATTCTGGCCTCCGCCAAGGAGCTGAATGAGGACCGGGCTGCGAAGGAAGCGGAGGAAGCCGCCGCTGCCAATCTGGAGAGCGAAGAAGGCTGATTGACCCAGAGGGAGCCGCCAGCGGCTCCCTCTTTTCGTGAAGGAGGAACCTATGAACGCAACCATATTGCACGAAAGCCGGGGGCGCATCCGGTTCCGGCTGCGGCAAAAACAAATGACACTCGCTCAGGCGGATCTGCTGGAGGCATGGATTCAGGGAAAGTCCTGGTGCCGGCAGGTCACCGTCCATGAGCGAACCTGCTGCGTCATCCTGTACTACGATGGGACTCGCCAAGCCGTGCTGAACGAAATTCGGCATTTTTCCTGGCAGGAAGCGGAGCAGACCACCGCACTGCCCGCCCACAGCAGCCGGGCGCTGAACCGGGAATTTGAGGAGAAGCTGGTGGCAAAGGTGGTGTGCAAGGCCGCCTGCACCCTGTTTCTCCCGCCTCCACTGCGCCTTGCCCGCATACTCTGGCACATGATCCCCTTTGTGCGGCGAGGGCTGCATTGCCTGCTGCGCCGCCGCATCAAGGTGGAGCTGCTGGATGCCCTGTCTATTTCCATTTCTGCCTGCAGAAGAGACTTCGGAACCGCCGGAATGGTCATGTTTCTGCTGGAGGTGGGCGAGCTGCTGGAGGAGTGGACAAGGAAGAAATCTGTGGCGGATCTGGCCCGGTGCATGTCGCTGAATGTGGACCGGGTCTGGCTGCGCACAGCCCAAGGCGAAGTGCTGGTTCCTGTGTCCCAGATCCAGCCGGGGGATGCAGTAGTCGTCCGCGCCGGCGGCATCATCCCCGTGGATGGTCTGGTGCTGGAGGGGGAGGTCACTGTCAACCAGGCGTCCCTCACCGGAGAATCCATCCCGGTACCCAAGCGCCCCGGCGGCGCGGTCTATGCCGGCACTGTGGTAGAGGAGGGCGAATGTGTGCTGGAAGTGAAGCAAGCCTCCGGCCAGAGCCGCTATGACCAGATCGTCCACATGATCGAGCAGTCGGAGCAGATGAAGTCGGAGGCTGAGAGCAAGGCCGCCAATCTGGCGGACAAGCTGGTGCCCTATACCTTCGCCGGGAGCCTCATCAGCTTTGCCCTCACCCGGAATGTGGCACGAGCCCTGTCGGTGCTGATGGTGGACTTCTCCTGCGCCCTGAAGCTGGCCATGCCTCTGGCCGTCCTCTCCGCCATGCGGGAGGCGGGACGCGCCCACATCACCGTCAAGGGCGGCAAATTTCTGGAGGCCGTGGCCGCCGCCGATACCATCGTCTTTGACAAGACCGGCACCCTGACCCGCGCCTGCCCCCGAGTAGCTCAGGTGGTGCCCTTCGGCGGCAAAGAGGAAGCCGAAATGCTGCGGCTGGCCGCCTGCCTGGAGGAGCACTTCCCCCATTCCATGGCCAACGCCGTGGTGGAGGAGGCCAAGCGCCGGGGCCTGCGCCACGAGGAGTACCACTCCAAGGTGGAGTATCTGGTGGCTCACGGCATCGCAAGCACCGTCGATGAGGAGCGAGTCCTCATCGGCAGCGCGCACTTTATCTTTGAGGATGAGGGCTGCGTCATTCCAGAGGGCGAACAGGAACGCTTTGACGCGCTGCCGCCGGAGTATTCCCACCTGTATCTGGCGGTGGGGGGACAGCTTGCCGCCGTGATCTGCATCTCCGACCCGCTGCGGGAGGAGGCGAAGGAAGTTCTGTCCACCCTCCGTGCTCTGGGGGTCACCAATACCGTCATGCTCACCGGCGACAGTTACCGCACCGCCGCAGCCATTGCCGCCCAGGTGGGAGTGGATGACTTCCGCGCCGGAGTCCTTCCGGCGGACAAGGCGGAGTATGTGGCACGGCTCCGCCGGGAGGGACATACCGTCCTGATGGTGGGCGACGGCATCAACGACTCGCCGGCCTTGTCCGAGGCGGACGCGGGCATCGCCATCAGCGACGGCGCCGCCATCGCCCGGGAGATTGCAGACATCACCATCGCTGCCGACAGCCTCTGGGAACTGGTAGAGCTGCGCCGGATCGCCATGGCGCTGATGGCGCGCATCCACTCCAACTACCGCTTCGTTATCGGCTTCAACGGCGCCCTGATTGCCCTTGGTGTGGCCGGTGTTCTGCCGCCCGCCACCTCTGCCACGCTGCACAATCTCTCCACCCTGGGCGTCAGCTTACGGAGCATGAGCCGGTTAACTACTCAGACACAGCCCGTTCAGAACAACAATTTGCAGAATGGCTAAAAAACACATTCTTTCCGTTTGGTAGCTTGTGCTTTTTGCGTGGTTGCACATAGCTAACTCGATATGCTATAATAAGCTCACGATGCGCAGTGCGTGATGCATGGCAAGGCCAATCGCCGCTGCGCATTGCTTATGGGATGCGGTTAGCTATCGCTAACCGCCAAAAAGAAGGGAGAGGATTTTATCAGACCGTATCGATCTACCATCGTTCTTTCTGCTCTGCTGCTTATATTGTCTTGCTGTTCACTGTTTGTGGGCGTGATTGACCTGACACCCGGTGAGCTACTCGCAGGCAATTTTGAGCAGCTGGAGATTTTCCTGATCTCCCGGCTGCCGCGCCTGCTGGCCATCCTATGCACCGGCATTGGTATGAGTGTGGCGGGACTCATCATGCAGCAGCTGTGCAGCAACAAATTCGTGTCCCCAACCACCGGGGCCACCATCTCCTCGGCCCAGTTTGGCATCCTGCTGGCGCTCCTGTTTATGCCGGCCTCCACCCTATGGAGCAGGGCTATCTTCGCCTTTGCCACGGCGATTCTGGGCACCTGGATCTTCGTCTGGTTCATTCAGCGCATCCAGTTCAAGGATGTGGTCATGGTCCCACTGGTGGGCATTATGTTCGGCAATGTCATCGGCGGCATTACCAACTATCTGGCTTACAAATATGAGATGACCCAAGCTCTGTCCTCCTGGCTGGTGGGCCACTTCTCGCTGGTGCTGAAAGGCCGGTATGAGATCGTCTGGCTGACGGTCCCGCTGGTGGTGCTGGCCTTCCTCTTCGCCAACCATTTCAACATTGTGGGACTGGGCAAGGATTTTTCCAAGAACCTGGGTGTCCCGTATAACCTGGTCCTCTTTTCCGGGCTCACCATCGCTGCCATGATCACCGCCAGCATTGTGGTGGTGGTTGGTTCCATCTCCTACATCGGGCTGATCGTGCCCAATGTGGTGGCCATGTACAAGGGAGACAAGATCCGGGGCACGCTGGTGGATACCGCTCTGTTCGGCGCCATTTTTGTGCTGGTATGCGACATGATCGGCCGGATCGTAATCGCCCCCTACGAGCTGCCCATCGAGCTGATCGTGGGCATCCTGGGAAGCCTGATCTTTATCGGCCTGCTCTTTTACCGGCTCAAGCACGGCCGAAAAGCCATCCGTCTGGGCAGCGCTGGAACAGGCTGCTGCTCCGCCATGCCTAATCTGAAGGGAGGTGCGGACCAGTGAACACCGCTGCCGTGCGCGCCAACCGGCGCAAACTCCTGATCCTGGCTGCGATTGTTCTTCTTTGTGCAGCAGGATATATGTTGGTGGAGGTCAACTTTTCTAATCCCAAGCTTCTGGCCTACGCCATGAAGATCCGCACCCCCAAGCTCATTGTCATGCTCATTACCGCCTTTTCCATCGGCGGCGCCTCGCTGGTGTTTCAGTCTATCATCAACAACACCATCGTGACCCCCTGCCTGTTGGGCATGAACTCCCTGTACACTCTTATCCACACGGCGGTGGTGTTTTTCCTGGGGTCTGCCAGCGTGGTGGCCTCCAATGCCAACCTGTCCTTCGCGGTGGATGTGGTGCTCATGGGCATTACCGCTACCATTATCTACAGCTGGATCTTCAAAAAGACCAAGCACAATGTGCTGTATGTGCTGTTGGTGGGCACAGTACTAACTTCGTTTTTCAGCAGCATTCAGACTACTCTTACACGGGTCATGGACCCCAATGAGTACGACAGTCTGCTGAATACCCTGGTGGCAAGCTTCAGCAATATCAATTCCGAGATTATCGTCTTTTCCTTGATTCTTCTGGCAGGCGTCATCTTCGCTCTGCGCAAGGAACTGGCCCTGCTGGATGTGCTGACATTGGGCAAGGAGCAGGCCATCAACCTCGGCGTGGACTACGACCGCTGCATCCGCCGCCTGCTGCTCGGCGTGACCCTCTGCATCGCCGTGGCCACCGCCATGGTGGGGCCCATCTCCTTTTTGGGGCTCATCATCGCCAACCTGTCCCGGCAGCTGCTCAAGACCTTCCGCCACACCCAGCTGGTGCTGGGCTCGGCCCTGTTCGGCATGATCGTGCTGGTGGGCGGGCAGCTCATCGTCGAGCATGTGTATTCCTACTCCGTGCCGGTGAGCGTGTTCATCACCGTGGGCGGCGGACTTTACTTCCTCTACCTCCTCCTGACAAGAAAGAAGGTGTGACCATGCATGTACAGGAATTGACAAAACAGTATGACGGGAAAACCGTGGTGGACGGCGTGAGCTTCGCCATTCCCAAGGGCAAGGTGATTTCCCTGATCGGCCCCAACGGCGCGGGCAAGTCCACCGTTATGGGCATGATCTCCCGACTGATCGCCCACGACAGCGGACTGATAGACTTTGAGGGCAAGGACATTGGCAAATGGAAAAGCAAGGAGCTCTCCAAGCGCCTTGCCATCCTGACCCAGTCCAATAACATCCAGATGAAGCTGACTGTGCGGGAGCTGGTGACCTTCGGGCGCTTCCCCTATTCAGGCAACCGGGTCACCCCAGAGGATCAGAAGATCATCGACCGAGCCATTGCCTACATGGAACTGGAGGAGTTCCAGGATCGCTTCATCGACGAACTCTCCGGCGGCCAGCGGCAGCGGGCGCTGATTGCCATGGTCATCGCTCAGGACACCGAGTATGTGCTGCTGGATGAGCCCACCAACAACCTGGATATCTATCACGCCACCAACATGATGAAAATCGTCCGCCGCCTCTGCGACGAGCTGGGGAAGACGGTGATTTTGGTGCTGCATGAGATCAACTATGCGGCATTCTATTCCGACTATATCTGTGCCTTCAAGGACGGAAAAATCGCCAAGTTTGGCACTGTGGAGGAGGTGATGACGAAAGAGAACCTGTCGCAGATCTATCAGGTGGACTTCGAGATCCTGACCATTGCGGGCAAACCCCTGTCCATCTACTATTGACCCTTATTTTCAGTACTTTTTAGAAAAGGAGTAACCAAAAATGAACATGAAAAAGATGCTTTCTCTTGCCCTGGCCGGCGTGATGGCCCTGAGCCTCATGGCCTGCTCCGCTCAGAACGGCGGCGATTCTTCCGAGAATACCTCCTCGCCCAGCAGCAGTCAGTCCGGCGGAGAAACCCAAAATGGTGGAGCCCCTGAGTCCGTGACTATTACCAGCCTCAATGCCAACAAGGAGGCGGCGGAGCTGGAGGTGCCTTACGATCCTCAGCGCATCGCCATTCTGGACATGGCTTCCCTGGACATTCTGGACGCCCTGGGTGTGGGTGACCGGGTAGTGGGCACCGCCGATACCAGCCTTGAGTACCTCCAGGATTACATCAACGACGACATTGCCAATCTGGGCACCATCAAGGAGGCCGATCTGGAGGCCGTCATGGCCTGTGAGCCGGATGTCATCTTCATCGGCGGCCGCCTGGCTTCCAGTTATGACGCCCTCAGCGAAATCGCTCCTGTAGTCTATCTGGCCACGGATACTGAGCTTGGGGTCGTGGAGAGCGTGCGGCAGAATGCCACTACCATCGCCTCCATGTTTGGTCTGGAGGACAAGGTAGACGAGTTGATGGCTGACTTCGATGCCCGCATTACCGCCCTGTCCGAATTTGCCGCCGGTAAGACCGCCATCGTAGGACTGGTCACCAGCGGCAGCTACAATGTGCTGGGCAATGACGGCCGCTGCTCCATGATTGGACGCGAAATTGGTTTCGAAAATATTGGCGTGGACGCCAACATCGACACCTCCACCCATGGCAACGAAGCATCCTTTGAGTTCATCGTGGAGAAGGCACCCGACTATATCTTCGTTCTGGATCGTGATGCCGCCATCGGCACCGACGGGGCAAAGCTGGCCCAGGAGATCATGGAAAACGAGTTGGTGATGGGAACTGATGCCTACAAGAACGGCAACATCGTCTATCTGGCTCACCCCGCCGTGTGGTACACCGCCGAGGGTGGTATCTCCGCACTGGACATCATGCTGCAGGATCTGGAGAGCGAGCTGCTGGGTTAACTCTGTTTCAGATAGAGTATTACGGCCTTTCTCCAAAGAACCCATATATCATATTCATCGAACTTGACTGCTAACGAAAGGAGCGCTTACCATGGATCAGGAAAACAGAATGCCTCTTATTGGTGACAAGGCCCCGTCCTTCGAGGCTGTCACTACGCAGGGCCCTATCAAATTCCCGGGGGATTACGCCGGCAAATGGGTGATCCTTTTCTCCCATCCTGCGGATTTCACCCCGGTCTGCACCACGGAGTTTATGACCTTCGGCTCCATGATCGACGAGTTCAAGGCTCTCAATACTGAGCTGGTGGGGCTCTCGGTGGACTCCATCTACTCCCACATCGCCTGGCTGCGGAAGATCCAGGAGCTGGAGTGGAACGGTAAGAAACACATCAATGTGACCTTCCCCCTCATCGAGGATATCCGCATGGAGGTGGCCAACAAGTACGGCATGATCCAGCCGGGACAGTCCAACACCCAAGCGGTACGGGCGGTGTTTGTCATCGACCCAAACGGCGTGGTGCGAACCATCCTGTACTATCCGCTGTCCACGGGCCGCAACTTTGACGAGATCAAGCGCATCATCCTGGCGCTCCAGAAAGCGGACGCCGACGCCTGCGCCACCCCGGCCGACTGGCGGCCCGGCGATGATGTCATCGTACCCACCGCTGGCAGCTGCGGCGTAGCCAAGGAGCGGATGGACAACCAGAGCGAGAATCAGTATTGCCTGGATTGGTTCATGTGTTTCCGCAAAGAGGCGAAGTAATACTAAGTTAATTCCCCAATAGCAGAAAACCGGTCGAGATTTCATGCACGAGATCTCGACCGGTTCTTTTTTGTTGTATTTCGGTGATTTTGCAAAGACTCTCGGTGATAACCAATAGAAAATGAGCTTCAGAATTTGCAACTGCGTTTATAATTAATTTGCCGTTCCCATTTGAAATGCCGACCGTCCAATATACTGGAAAAGTATTGCTATGCCTCCTGCGAGCCTCATTTTTCTATCTTTTCTGGTGGTATAAATTCTAATAGATCGCCGATCCCACAATTCAACACCGTACAAAGCCTTGCGAGGACATCTATATCTAAACGAGTAATTTGGTTTTTACAAAAATTATTGATCTGCGTCCGCTGCATCTCAGCCCGATGGCTCAGCATGTTCTTGCTAAGACCGGATGCCTTCAACAGCTCGTCCAGCTTAATCCGAATAGTTCCATATTCCACTTGCCAACCCTCCGACCACAAGAAATATGTTGACAAGTTTAGTGTACCCTTGGTAGAATAGAAAAATAAGATACAGAAAGTCTTGTCAGACTAATTGCACATATATAATGCATGGTTTTGGCTTGTGCTTTTTAGCCAATATGAATATATAATAATACAAAAAGCGGATAATCTTCAAATTTCAGCAAAACTGCCTAAAACCTAAGCGATTTCTAAGAAACCCCTAAAAATTCCCTATTATAATACCCCCATCGAAACGGTGAGGGGAAACGCACTTTTTGTCTGTTATCCCCGCAAGGGGAGAATATGGCAGGAAATCGTATAGGGAGCAATGAACACCCGCCGGGGGTCAGGGAAAAAAGAACAACATTACATACCGCAATCCTCCAAGGGGTTGCGGTTCTTTTTTATTCGACACCATTTGTCCTTACTCACTATATACCGCTAAAGCTCGGCAAATATTTCTCTTCGTATGCACTCACCGCACGGTGGGTGCATTTTTTGTTTGTCGAAAAATGGCGGCCTCTGCTCAGCGTCCGGTATGTCCGGTCGCTCCATTGCCGCGACCCACCGCTCCGAAATTTGGTTCGCATCCAAATTTCAGAAGACGGAGTAAATCACCATGTACTTTAATAGAGAGGACTATGGTTCAAGGATCAGGAGCTTGCGAAAAAAGCGTGGGCTCACACAGGAGCAGTTGGCAGAGAAGATGAATGTCAGCACTCCATACATCGCAAAAATCGAAACTGGAAAGCAAACTGGCCCAGTCGAGCTGGCCGTAGAATTTGCAGCATTCTTTGAGGTTTCTCTGGATTATCTCTTGGTGGGAAAAGGAGATTTTGCGGAGGAACAGAAGCGCGGACTGCGGATGGCCATCTCTCTACTGTCCGAATTGGAGGCATCTCTCTAAAAACTTTCCATTTTGGGTTGGTAAACTTTCCATTCTGTTTCTGTTGGAAGTATACGCACGGAGTTACAATCTTCGTGAGATCAAAACATCTCAGAGCGAACCTTGAAAAACACCGCCCCAGGCGGTCATATCCGGCAACTTGAATACCTTAGCTGATCGGGAGAGCGTCAGGCCGAGTGCGCGAAGACCACCTGTGCGGAGCAGATCCGCATCAAAGGACGGCCAAATAAGGTGCAGAGCGATACCCACTCAGGCCAAGGCAGCCTTGGCAAGCTGTCCCCGCCATGACCCCGTCAGCCTACAATGATACTTCTGCTTACGCGGCTCGGAGAGATCCTCGGAGGGGTGAGAGTCCCATGATGTGCGCCAGCACAGTTCAAGTTGCCGCCCTGCCTGGGGAAGTAGTGTCGAATACAGGCGACTAAGCAGCATCAAGAAACAAAGGGCCGCTCCATACTCGGAGCCTACACTCGTTCACCTGACCTTTGGGAGCGGCCCTCTGTTTTTCTTTTGATAGCAGAAATATGGGATCTGATCACAGTACATCCTCTTCTTCTCAACCTCCGTTTCTCTGAGTTCTTCATCTTTCCCCCTCTACACTCCTCTTCCTTTTCTCCTCAAACTCCCTGATCGGGTCCCATATTTCTGTTATCAAAAACAAATCCACGAAAGCGAGGAAACGAGATGACAAATATCGATTTGTGCGGCATTGCCCAACTGCTCCGCACGCTGATAGAGCAGAAGAAAGCCACAGAAAGAGAGGCCCGCAAAATTTTGGCCAGAATTGCCGCACAGACCGGTGCGGACATTATCCTTTCTTTCTGAAATCGCACTCTTTTCAATAGCTATTTCAAAGGTGTTGTGGTATTGTTTGTGTTGCAAAAAAGGAGGTGAACTGACATGGCGGAAAAGCTGATGACCGACGGCAGCATGGCGCTTCGGGAAAAGCAATACCGGGTCATCACCATCGAGGCAACCGAAAAGCCCCAAAACGCCAAATTGCGGGTTGCGGCATACGCCCGTGTCAGCTCCGCCTCTGATGACCAACTTAACTCCTTCGCCGCCCAGAACCGTCACTACAGCGACCTGATCTCCAGCAAGGAAAACTGGAGAATGGTAGACATATACGCAGATGAGGGTATCACTGGGACATCGGCTGAAAAGCGTGAGGACTTCCAGCGGCTCCTGGCAGATTGCCGCAGAGGGCTGATCGACAGGGTTCTGGTGAAATCCATCTCCCGCTTTGCCCGCAATACCAAGGAATGCCTGGAAACCATCAGAGAGCTGAAATCGCTCGGTGTCGGCGTCTACTTCGAGAAAGAGAACATTGATACTGCGACGATGTCCGGCGAAATGATGACTGCGCTCTTCGCATCCTTCGCCCAGGCCGAGAGCGAATCCATTTCCGGCAATATGCGATGGAGCTATCAGAAGCGAATGCAAAGCGGAACATTCCTTCCATCATCCGTACCTTACGGTTACATCGTTCATAATCGGCAAATAGAAGTTGATGAACAAGAAGCACAAATCGTCCGCAAAATTTTCCGAGAGTATCTTGCGGGACAGAATATGGCTACAATTGCAGATTCACTTAATCTCGCAGGTATCCCTAAACGCAAAGGAAATTCAGCTATCAAATGGCACAAAACTTCTATTCGATACATTCTAACCAACGAGCGATATATCGGAGATTCCCTGTGGCAAAAAACATATATGACGGATGCATTTCCACCAATAATGGTACGCAACCATGGAGAAAAAGAAATGTATTATGCGGAATCCACGCATCCAGCTATTATTTCCAAGGAGGAATTCGATTCAGTACAAGTGCTTCTCCATCGTCGCGCCAAACGAGAAATCTCCAAGAGCCATGATTCGCCATTTGATCAAAAAATATTTTGTGGGCAATGCGGAACTTCATTTCGGAAAAAAGTCAGCCACGAAAAAATGTTCTGGAGCTGTAGAAAGCATAGCCAGAATACACAAAGTTGCCCTGTAACACAGGTGCTGGATTCCGAAATTCGAAAGACATTCGTGAGATTTTATTTCAAACTAAAGCAAAACAATGAGGATATTCTCTCGCAAATGCTTTTATCCCTCCAGGCCATCCGCAACCGCCGGATGCTCTGGAGCCTGGATGTCATTGAACTCAACAAGCAAATATCCGATCTTACCAGTCAGAATCAAATGTTGGCCACGCTGAAACAACAGGGCCTCATTGATCCTGACATTTTTATATCCCAGAGCAATGAGTTGACCGAGCAGCTCCGCGCTGTAAAGCTGAAAAAGGAGCGTCTTCTGGCCGTCGATGGCGACAACACCATCTCCCAAACAAGAGAGCTGATGGAAATCTTGGATGATGGCCCGGACTTCCTTGACAGCTTTGACGCAGAGCTGTTCGGTGAGCTCGTTGAAACAATCATCGTGGAAAGCAATGAGCGAATCCGCTTCCGCCTGAAAAACGGGCTGGAACTGTCCGAAACCATAGAAAGGACGGTGCGCTGATGGGCAATCGGAAGCAGCCGTTTGGCTACAGAGTGGTTATGGGCGAAATTGCCCTCCATCCGCAGGAATCAAAGCTGGTAGAGTACATCTTCCAACAATACCTTGTGGGTGCTACCTACAACACCTTGGTAGAGGAGCTTCGAGAACAGTCAATTCCCTATGACGAGGGAAAGCTATGGAACAAAAACATGATTGCTCGAATTCTGGAAGACAGCCGCTATACGGGAGAGCGCGGCTATCCGCCGGTCATTGATCGAGAAGCCCTGGAGAAAGCACTGGAAAAGCGAAGCGCAAAACAGACGGCAGCTCCCAAAACGGACACGCAGAAGCTCCTCCGCCGCTTCAGCGGGCGGCCATCGACAGCGCGCATGGAGCGGCAGGTGCTGAATCTGCTCAACAGCCTGATCGTATCGCCGGAACAGCTCCGGCTTCCGGCAACAGCGCCGCCTGATCGATCCACTGAACTGAACCTGCAGCGTGAGCTTGACAGGGTGATGGAATGCCAGCCAATCGACGAGGATGCCGCAAAGGAATTGATCCTGACCATCGCTGCGGCACAGTATAGTGCCGTCGACTCCCGCGAATACGAAACGGTTCGTCTGCGCAGAGTGTTTTCCGGGCATCAGCCCATGGCTGCGTTGGATGCAGAACTGCTTCAAAGCTCCGTATCCGCCATCCATTGTCATAACGATGGAAGCCTGAATATCCAGTTAAAAAACGGTCAAGTAATTGGGAAGGAGTGAAACAATATGAGAGAAAGCCCGCCCAAAGTCATCACCATACCCGCAAAGCCAGAGGTCGCAAGCCGGCAGGCGGTTCAGCGCCAGCTTCGCGTGGCCGCCTACTGCCGGGTATCCACCGATGACGAGGAACAGCTCACCAGCTATGAGGCCCAGCAGAACTACTACACCGACAAGATCATGACCAACCGGGAGTGGACCATGGCCGGGATCTTCGCAGACGAGGGCATCACAGGGACATCGGCTCGGAAGCGGCCCGAATTCCTGAAGATGATCCGGCTGTGCAAGCAGAAGAAGATCGACATCGTCCTGACCAAATCCATCTCCCGCTTCGCCAGAAATACGGTGGACTGCCTGAATTACATCCGGGCCCTGCGGGAATTGGGCATTGCGGTCATCTTCGAAAAGGAGAACATCAACACGCTGGAAGCCGACAGCGAGATCCTCATCACCATGCTTGGAGCCTTCGCTCAGGCAGAAAGCGAGAGCATCAGCGCCAATGTCCGCTGGGGCAAGCGGCAGGCCATGCGCGAGGGAAAGACAATCATACAGTATAACCGGCTGTACGCCTATGAAAAAGGCGAGGACGGCAAGCCGAAAATCATCCAGGAGCAAGCAGAAGTGGTTCGTTCGATCTATGACCAGTATTTGAGCGGAGCCAGCCTTCGGATGATCAAAGACAGGCTGGAAGCGGAGCAGATCCCCAATGTGACCGGCGGCTCCCAATGGACGATCACGGCGATTCGAAGCATCCTGACCAATGAGAAGTATTGCGGAGATGTCCTTCTCCAGAAGACCTACATCAGCGACTGCATCAGCCGCAAGGTCATCCGCAACACGGGGCAGCTCCCCATGTATCTGGTCCAGAACCATCATGAGGGCATCGTGGAGCGCAAAACCTTCGATGCGGTACAGGCAGAGATGGCGCGGCGCAGTGCCGGGAAAAGCCCTTCCAAAAAGAATGCTCCCACAGGGATGACATCCTATGCCAGCAAATACGCCTTGTCGGAGCGCCTTGTCTGCGGCGAATGCGGCACCCTGTACCGCCGCTGCACCTGGTCCAAGCAAGGCAGGAAGCGCATCGTGTGGCGCTGTGTCAGCCGGCTGGATTACGGCACCAAGTACTGCCACAACTCACCAACGCTGGACGAGGAACCGCTCCAGAAGGCAATCCTCGCCGCAATCAACTCCGTCATGAGTCAAAAGAGTACGCTGATCCGGCAAATCACCTCCGCCATGGAAATGGAGCTGGCTCCGGTTCCCGGCGAGAGCATGAGTCTTGCCGATATTGAAAGGCGGCTGGGCGAGCTGAACGATCAGACCCGTGAGCTGGTAGCAGAATCCGCCCGAGCGGAGGATGCCACCGCCTGCACCGCCCAGCTGAGAGCTGTCATGAATGAGGCTGCCGTACTGAAAGAAAAGCGAGCCCTGATTGAAGAACAGCGTCAGAGCAACGCTCAGGCTGTACGGCGCATTGAAGATGCGGCTGCCGCGATGGCTCAGGCGTCCACCCACATCAGCGAATGGGATGAAGCTCTCATCCGGCAGCTGGTGGATACGGTCAAGGTCAACTCAGCGGAGAAAATCACGGTCTTCCTCCGCGGCGGCGTTCAGGTGGAGCAGGATATGATATAATAAGCAAAAGAAGGTGAACCGAAATGATCTATGCAACCGGCGATACCCATGGCAACTTCCAGCGGTTCGCACCCGAACACTTCCCCGAGCAGGCCGGAATGACCAAGGAAGACTACATGATCATCTGCGGAGATTTTGGCGGCGTATGGGATGGGGCAAGAAGGAGGAGCGGAATCTGGACTGGCTGGAGGATCTGCCCTTTACCACGCTGTTCATCAGCGGCAACCATGAAAACTTCGACCTGCTGAGCAAATACCCGACAGAGGAATGGAACGGCGGAAAGATTCAGCGAATCCGGCCTCATGTGATCCATCTGATGCGCGGGCAGGTCTTTGACCTGCAAGGGTACTCCTTCTTCGCCATGGGCGGTGCCAGGAGCCATGACATCGAGGACGGCGTTCTGAATCCTAAAGCGCCTGATTTTGAAGAACAATACTGGACCCTTCGCAGAATGGGGGGGCGCTTCCGGGTCAACCACCAATCCTGGTGGAAGCAGGAACTTCCCAGCAAGACGGAGTATGAGGAAGCTCGGCACAGCTTGGAAAGCATTCACTATGAGATGGACTATGTGATCACACACTGCGCCCCAAACAGCATCGTGGACATATTGGGAAACGGTGGATACGTTCACGACCACCTGACCGGCTTCCTGGAGGAAGTCAAAGAACGGGCTAAGTTCCACTACTGGCTGTTCGGACATTACCACGACAACAAAATCATCGACGACCGCTTCGTCCTGCTCTGGGAGCAGATGGTACAAGTGGTGTGAACAGGCCAAAGAGAAACGCAGGAGGAATCTCCTGTGCTTCTCTTTGGCCTGTTTCTAAATAAGGCAGGTTCTGCCGGAAAGGAGAAGCTATGAACATCCGCAAAAACATCGATTATTCCACCATGTTTGCGGCTCTGGAGGCTGCGCTGAGCGCCGAGATGCCCCAGATGCAACTCTGCTGCGAACTGGGCCGCATCGTCTGTTCCCGGCCGGAGAAAGGCGCGGCAGTGGCTGCAGCCGAACACCTGCACAGCCGTTTCCCCGATGCTTCCGGCTTCTCCCCACGCAACCTTCGCCGGATGCGGGAGTTCTATCGGATGTATGAGGACACCCCCGAGTTGCTGGCCCTGGCCATGGAGATCAGTTGGACCCAGAATGTAGTCATTCTGGAAGCAGACATGGAGCCGGATGAGCGGCGCTGGTATCTTCGTGCCGCTGGCCGTTTTGGCTGGTCAAAGGCAGAGCTTCAGAGAAAAATCGATTCTGACGCCCATCTGGAAATCCAACTCGACGAATCTGAGGTTCCGTGCTATACTGAGTGCGATAGCAACGAGTTGGAGTGTACGGAGCATGATCAGGATACTTTTTCTCTGCCACGGCAATATTTGCAGAAGCCCGATGGCCGAGTTTATCATGAAGGATCTGGTGAAGAAAGCCAGTCTGGAGCAAAGCATTCAAATCGAGTCGGCAGCTACCAGCACCGAGGAGATTGGCAATCCGGTGTATCCGCCAGCCCGCCGCAAGCTGTCCGAGCATGGCATCGACTGTTCCGGCAAACGAGCCCGGCAGCTTCTGAACAGCGATTACGAGAAGTACGACCTTCTGATTGGCATGGATCGAGCCAATCTGCGGAGTATGTACCGGATCTGCGGCGGCGATTTTGCCGACAAGATGCACCTGCTGATGGACTTTACCAACCGTCCCGGAGAGGTGGCCGATCCGTGGTACTCCGACGATTTCGACACGACCTGGCGGGATGTGGAGGAAGGCTGCCCAGGACTTCTTCAGAAAATCATCCACAATGAGGTGTAAGTGCGTGGACAGGGAGTTCACAAAACATAGCAATAGTTTAATAAAATAGCTCTTAATCTGAGGGGCGTTACTCTTTTTTATGAAAAAACAAAGCAAGATCATTTAAATCTTGGTCATGTTCTTTATAGTCAAGATTGAGTAGTGCATATGTGACACCCATAATGTAAACAAACGAAGTTGTTGCAAACCACAACGGCAACGAATGGCCCTTTATTGTAGGAGATGTGTCTATCCCAGCAAAATCTGGGTCAGCACCTAATCTCAAGGTGTTTCCAATACAACTGGAATGTATAGATACACAAGCTCTTTTGTACGCAAAGTGCAATCCATGTAAAAATCGTTTTCCTCGCTCATCTGGAACAGACTCTATTGCTACCTTCACAAGTTGACCAAAGCTTGAGCTACCTGACCACCAGTAATCCCCGCCTCCCCGATGATGCGCTGTTTGTTTGAGCTGATTGAATTCATCTTTGAGCGCGGTCAGCGTTTCAGCATCTTGCGTGCAGTTTTTACTCTCATATTGTAAGGCCTTGTTGCGCTGGATACCATAGTCGATATAGTAATCATCTACATAGTCACTAAAATTCTTGTCATATTTGTGATTTTCGAAAAAAGCTAATATTATAACATGCTCATATATGTTTCTCGCAAGAGACAATGCTCCATCCGGGTAGCCGAAAGCAGATAAGCGAATAATTTCCCTCATACTGACAATAGATTTTCCAGCTGTACGCAGTATAATATTCGTATAGTCGTGACCTGTTTGAATTTGTTGCTGCGTAATCGCCGCTTCGATTTCATTTTCCATGGAATCAATTATTGCTTCTAACTCGTCCAGTCTCCATTGTAAGCTACAGGGAGTTTGAATATATAACGCCACAGATACCACCTCCACATAGAATACTTGTTGTTTTCATTATAACAAACGCATTATCTTGCAACTACCCTATTGGCGAAAATAATAATGAGGAGATAATGATATGGAATTCAACCGAGAAGTTTTTGATCTTATGCCCCCAAGTAGAAAAACTTTTAACTTAGTCGGTGTTAAGATTCCCAATGATAAGGATATCTTTTTTCGAGCAAAGCAAAAAGAAACTCTGGATAGATATCAAGCCGCACGACGTTTCATGTACGAATTAGAAACCAATGATTGGGATCACTATTTTCAAAAGAGTCCCATTGATAGAGCGAATATATATTTTCAGAATGTTCTAAAGGCTCAATTGTATGAAGCGGCTCTTTTATTTTATAATACGGTTGTAGATCTATCTTGGACTGCCTGCTATGTGTCAGCAGAGTATTTTATATACCTTGATGGAAAACCTGTAGAAATCGAAGGAATTAGCTCAATTGAAACTGCCTATACCGCTTTGCGAAAAGCCGAAGGATTGGTTCAGCATCCAGGAGCAGACGGTTCTCCATTTACCTATTTGAAAAAAATGTGTCCACAATTTAACGCAGTCCTCGACTTTATAATTGACTTTTGGGAGCACTTTTCAAATACTCCTGTGCGTACAAATTATAACTTTTTAAAACACAAGGGTGCTCTATGCTATGAAGAAATTCAAAAGCTCGAGCCTAACAGGATTTTTTCATTACAAATAAGCGATCAAAAATGCCCGAGTGATATTAGAGATGTACAAAAATCAATCAGCCTTCTTGAGGCGATTGAAGAATTGAGACAGTTTGATAATAACCAGCTATTCCCGTACATTGAGTCGTTGTTTCAGCAGTTAGAAGCATTGGTAAAGCCATCCCCTTTGATTTTTTAAATTCTACAAATCCCTTATGAATATTAGATTAGAATGTCAGCGGCATCTATACTGTTTCGATATTCCAAAAATCCCGAATGCAAACGCGTTCGGGATTTTTCCTTATTCCCTCTTCACGATTCCTTTTTCCTTTCTCCACCCTGTCCTCGGGATTTTTGGAGGGAAGAAGGAAGAGGGAATCGGGAATAGGTAGAGAACGGGGTGCAGACATGAACAGTCCTCCGGGCATCTCTACCGTTGCAATATTCCAAAAAGGGGCTGTTGCAAAACGAAAGTGGAGCAACAGCCCCGTTTTCTGTGGAAAAGTGGTTCTGTGCAGTATTTTGGGGAACAAATTGTAAAAAAGTTTGTCACCAA
>NZ_NFJT01000022.1 GCF_002160015.1 Anaerofilum sp. An201
ACAGCAAACAGATCGCCCGCGCCAACCTGCCCGCCGAAAAGCTGAATCTGGAGGACAACGGCACCTGGATCGTGGACAGCACCCAAACCGGCAGCGAATCCGGCAAGACACTGCAGATGGGCACGCGGTCGGGCGCAGCGCGGCTGGATACCAACACACTGGGCAGCGGCACCGCCTTCGACGTGCGGCAGGCGACCATGTATGTACACTATATCATCAAGTGCTGACGGGAGGGAGACATGGAAAGAATCGAGATCCGCCGCGGCGACACCCTCCAGCTCGGCGTTGTGCTCACGGACCAGAACGGCGAGGTGTTTACACCGGCGCCGGGGCAGCAACTGGTGTTTTCGGCGGGTATTGCTGGCAGTCCGATGTTTACAGTGCCGGTTGTTGACGGGGCGGCCAACATCCGGCACGAGGACACAAAAAGCATCAGCCCTGGCGAATATCGCTTTGACGTGCGGCTGTACGACGCCGACAAAACGTTGGTGGCCACACCGATCTACGGCGAATTTGCAGTGCTGGAGGTGGTGAACGATGTCATCTGAACTGCGCGGCAGCATCCGCACACGGGCATCTGTGCATGGCAGCATCCGGCCGGCACAGATCGCAGGCTGCATCGTCCCGGCGCCGCGGATCACCGGGAGGGTGTATATCGGCCAGGCCGGCGAGCAGTATCCGGTGTATGATGGCGACTATACCGCCATCCCGCGCCCCGCCGCGCAAACGCTGCCCACGGAGGGCCGGCGGATGGAGCAGGACGTCACGGTGGAGAAAATCCCCGTCTACATCACCGAAAACCCCGCAAATGGTAACACCATCTATATTGGAGGAAGCTAATGGCACTGAATAACAACAAAGTAATCTATGGCGGCAAGGTGCTCATCGATCTCACCACCGACACCGTCACTCCCGAAGCACTGGCCGAAGGCATCACCGCCCACGACAAGAGTGGCGCCACCATCACGGGTACCAACACCAAAGATGCCGATACCAGCGATGCAAACGCCACGGCCGCCGAGCTGTTGGAGGGCAAGACGGCCTATGTGCGCGGAAGTAAGGTCACCGGCACCATGCCCAACAACGGCGCGGTGGCCGGCGAGATCGCCGACAAGGACACCCCCTACACGGTACCCCTGGGCTACCACGACGGCAGCGGCGCGGTTGGCATCGCCGCGGCCGAAAAGTCCAAGCTGGTACCGGACAACATCCGCCAGGGCATCACGATCCTGGGCGTAGAAGGCACCATGAGCGGCACCGAGGATGTCAAAGCGCAATCCAAAACAGCCACCCCCACCACCGAGCAGCAGGTCATCACCCCCGACGAGGGATACAACTACCTGTCTCAGGTAACTGTGGAGGCTATCCCGTACACCGAGAGCGAGAACTCCGCAGGGGGCCTCACGGTCACCATCGGCGGCACGGGAAAAGCCGCAATGAGGGCACGCAAATGAATGTAAACAAGGTGGAATTCGCCGGCCGCACCCTAATGGATATCTCGGATTCAACCGTCAGGCCGGAGGACTTGCTGAAAGACGAAACCGCGTACAATGCCGCCGGAAAGCAGATACGCGGCACGCTGGTACCCGGCGATATGTTCGAAAGCGAATACGGCGGCAGCGCGCCGGGCGTGGTGGCGCAGGCTGACAAGGCTGCCGAGGCTGCAAACGCCCAAACGGCCAATACGCTCATGAATCACGTGGGTGGGCAGGGGCATGCCGGCGACTGGTATGTTCCTCCCGGCGCGGTAATACCTTATGCGGGCGTATCTCTGCCGGACGGATGGCTGTGGTGCGGCGGGAACCTGGTGTCCCGCACACAATACGCTGCACTCTTTAAGGCCATTGGCACCACCTATGGAGCAGGAGACGGCAAAACCACCTTTGCACTGCCTGATCTGAGCGGCCGCGTGGTGGCTATGCGCGGTACCAGCCAGAGCGTTGGCGATACGGCAGGCGCCGACAGCAAGAAGATCGCCCGCGCCAACCTTCCCGCCGAAAAGCTGAACCTGGAGGACAACGGCACCTGGATCGTGGACAGCACCCGAACCGGCAGCGAATCCGGCAGGACGCTGCAGATGGGCACGCGGTCGGGCGCGGCACGGCTGGAGAGCAACACACTGGGCAGCGGCACCGCTTTCGATGTGCGGCAGAACACCATCTACCTCAACTATATCATCAAGTATTGACACGAAAGGAGCACAACAATGGCACAGATCCTGGACGTAAGCAAATATCAGCCGACCATCCATTACACGGAGGCGGCAAAGCATATCGAGGGCGCGATCCTGCGCTGCGGGTACACCGGCTGGGGCGACGCCAACGAGTGCCGCCCCGACGAATGCTTTGAACAGCACTATGCCGGGTTCAAGGCGGCGGGCGTGCCGGTGGGCGCTTACTATTACTCCGCGGCCGATACCATTGCCAAGGCCCGCGAGGAGGCCGAGTTCTGCAAGCAACTGCTGGCGGGCAAGCAGCTGGAGCTGCCGGTGTATTACGATCTGGAGGAGCCGCACCGGATGAATAAGCTGTCGAAGGAGCAGCTGACCGCGCAGGCCGAGGCGTGGGCCGAGGTGATGGAAGCCGCCGGGTACTTCGTGGGTATTTACGCCAACACCAGCTGGTTCCGCACCAAGCTGGACCATGCCCGCCTGGCGAAAAAATACACCCTCTGGCTGGCCGACTACCGCGCCCAGCCCGACACTCAGCTCCAGCGCGATCTGCACCAGTACACCAGCGCCGGGCAGGTGCCCGGCATCGCGGGCGGAGTTGATCTCAGCCGCGTTGAGCGCCCCGACCTGCTGACGGTGGTCAAGGCGAGCGGCCTGAACGGCTGGACCAAACAGCCGGACAAGCCCTCCGTTCCCGATCCACAGCCCCAGCCGGGCCGCACCTATACCGTGCAACCGGGGGACAGCTGGTATCGCATCGCCGCCCAGCAGCTGGGCAGCGAAAGCCGTGTGCAGGAACTGCTGGCCGCCAACGGCGCCACTGTGGCCACGGTGATCCATCCCGGCCAGATCATCCGTCTGCCGGGCGAGGGGGCGGCAGCGCGCACCTATACCGTGCAGCCGGGCGACAGCTGGTGGCGTATCGCCGAGCAGCAGCTGGGCAGCGGCAGCCGGATGTACGAGCTGGCCGCCGCCAACGGCCGCACCACTGCCGATACCATCCACCCCGGCCAGGTGCTGGTGCTGCCCGGCTGAGAGGAGGCATAACCATGAAAATCACCAAGGATACCGAATTTCTGAGCAAAGCAATCGACCTTGTGGCCAACTACACTGATGAGCATCTGGATAAGTCTGAGCCTGCGCCCGAGTACAGTGTTTTCGTGGTCTGGTGCTGCAAGACTCTCCAGAACTTCAAGGCGCTTCTTTCCACCACCTTGCACGACGGTATGTACTACGAAGTTACCTACAACGGCGACAAGGGGGAAATCTATTTTGACGCATACAAGAAGTTCGAAAACCGCTGCGTGAAAGAGTAAAGAGGTGGACTACATGGACAACAACAATATGTTTCTGGCCGTCAAAGCGGCCATTGTCGGCTTTGCCGGCGCCTTTTCGGCCGCGTTCGGGTGGCTGGGCTGGCTGATCCTGGCATGGGCGGCCTGCATGATCGTCGATTACATCAGCGGCAGTGCAGCTGCAGCACAGGCCGGCGAGTGGTCCAGCGCCGCCGCCCGCGCCGGTATCTGGCATAAGGGTGGCATGATCCTGGTGGTGATTGCCGCCGCCATCGCAGACGCTGTGCTGGGTATTGTGGTAGCTAAAGTGCCGCAGATCCCCATCGAGTACACTACGTTTGTACTGCCGATCGTGCTGGTCTGGTACATTCTCACCGAACTTGGCAGCGTAATGGAAAACTCGGCCGCTATGGGTGGCCCTGTTCCCCCTTTCTTGATTAAGCTGTTGTCTGCCACAAAAGATAAAGTGGAGGACATCGTAGAGCCGGAAGAAAAAGGCGAATAAGATAAAAAAGGCCCCAACCTGTAAGCGGGATTTACAGGTTGGGGCTTTTGCTGTATCCCCTGTGAACTGTCCGGAATTTCCGGATGGTTGGGGGCGTTTTTCGTATCAGAACTCGGATTGTTTACAGACTAACGCAAAACAAGTCGCTGTATCGTTGCTATGTTAAAGTTCGACTCTCGCCACTCGGACCAGAAAAAACCGCGTAGATTCGTTAGAAATTCTAACATCCACGCGGTTTTTTATTTCGAAAAAATAAAAGTGTCAACAGAAAGTGTCAACAAATTTTCTGTTTTTTTCGGCGGGGCTTCGGGCTCAGCCTTTATTGTTATCCCCCTAAAGCCATTGACAAGGCATCAGATGCTTTCTTTAGGCTATCTTGATTTACGCCGGCGTAGAATTTCAAAGTTGTTTCCACGTCTTCGTGGCCCAAAAATTGCTGAACAGCTTTCAGATTTGCGCCGTTTTCCAGCATCAACGAACCACATGTGTGCCGCAAATCATGCGGACTCATATCCGGCAACTCATGGTCATGCATGAATGCTTTAACCTTTTTGGTAATATGCGTGGGGAATTGCGGTGTGTATGGGTCGGCATCCGCCGAAAAAACATAGGCTGTCGGCAGCACTTGTGCCGGTGCATATGTATTGGCCTGCTCAGATTGCCACTTGCGTAGGATGGCCAGCACACTGGCCGGAACAGGCAGAGTGCGTATGCTGTTTTTGGTCTTTGGCTCACCCACCTGTATACCCATTGCGGGGGTATACACTACATTCCGGCGGATGTTCACTGTTGAATGTTCATAATCAATGTCTTGCCATTGCAGACCGCATACCTCGCCTCGCCGCAAGCCCAAATAGATAAGCAGCTGCATAATTGCCTGCCAGCGCAGCGGTGCATCCGCAAGGGCCTGCAAGAATTGCCTTGCCTGTTCGGGGTGCAGATAGACGACATCCCGGTGGGGCTGTTTGGGCGCTGCGATACCTCGCATCGGATTTTTGGGAATGATATCATGGTCAACTGCAAACAGGAATGTAATGCGCAGAAAATTATAATAATGTTTTAATGTGCCAGCACTGAAGTGACCCCGAAAAGTTAGACAATATTTTTGAAGGAATTGTTCAAGCAACCGAAAGGGCTTGTTGTCTGTGAAGAGCAGACGGCAAGCCCTTTAGTTTTATTTTGATTCTGTGGTTATTGTAGTAATCCAGATAGTCCGCCAGTTCCTGCTTGAAGTGTTCCAGGGAATCGAATTTTTGCAGGTACAGCAGATCACTTTTGAGTAAGCCAAAGAAATTCTCCATGACGGCATTGTCCAAGCAGTTGCTCTTACGGCTCATGCTCTGGCAAATCCCTTTCCTCTGTCCAAACAGACTGAACTCGGTTACATCAGATAGCCGGTCTGTCTCTCGGTGTGGTACCCCAGTGCGTAGAGGTCGTTCAGCAGATCCTCCCACTCCGCTTTTGTGGGATGCACTTCGGGAGGCGGTGTCGGCTCCTGCGCCGGAGGCTGCGGCATGGTCTGTGCCACCTGCGCGGGACGGTTCTTCTCCAACAGCTCGTCCATGGATAATTTCTGTTCTGATCCTGAATTCATATTCCATCTTCTCCTTCAGATATTTCTCCCCGAACAGCAGGCGGTCACGGCACTGCCAATCGCTGGGTGTGGTGTAGGTGATGTTCCGTCGGGACGCTTCCCAGCGGACCTTGTAGCCCTCGCTCTCCATCAGCGCAATGAACTCCTCCCGGCTGGAGGCATGGCGCATACAGTCGTTGATGACATTCATGAGCTGCAGCTTTTTACTCTGGCCACGGGCTGCAGTGTGATACTCGCCGACCATCATGGTTTTGGTTTTCTGCTTCCTATCCTTGGGCTGGAACACAGGAAGAGAAAATTCCATACAGACCTGATCGTTGCGCTGCCGCAGTTCCTGGAGCTGCTCCTTTGCGATGTGCAGTTTCTTTCCCATGTCGAAGTTGACTGAGTTGATGAGAAAGTGGGAATGGATGTGTTCCCGGTCTGTGTGGGTACAGACCAAGACTTCATACCCCTCATAGTACTCAGCCAGCTTCAGTGCCGCCGCATGAGCGGTGACCGGATCGACTGCTTCGCCTTTCGGGAAGCTCTGCACCATGTGGTAGAACAGTACGCCATCCGTTTTGTGATGCAGCCGCTTAGTGGCCATGAAGTCCGCGTAGACAGATTCCGGCTGGCAGTTGATTCCTGTGATCAACTGCTGCCCCTCGAACTCAGTTTTCTTGTTTTGCATGGTGTACCGCATCACGGCTCCCATGCATCCGGTGGTCTGTCCTCGCTTGTAGTTGGTGAAACTGATGATCGCCATTTTTCACCACCGCCCTCGTTCCAGAATCAGCCGGACAGCGGCGCAGAGTTCAGAGAATGCTTGGCGTACACCGTCCAAGTTGATCACCGTGATACGCCCCATGTGCGCCAGGGTGACAAGCTGATTCAGATTTCTTCCGATGGACTTCAGCTCCTTGAGCACTTCTTTCAGTCCATCAACGATCACCACCTGCTTTCCCAGACAGCAGGCCGTCACATAATCGCTCATGGACATCCCGGAGCGTTTCGCCAATTCCTTGATGGCCTCCCGGTCTTCGGATGCCATCCGAGTGCTGAACTTGATATCTTTTTTCATGTCGTTTCCTCCAAACCGCAGATAAAGTGGGTCCGGGCTTCTGCCCGGAAATTATGCGAAAGGCGGGCGGCGGCTGTGCCGGTGACCAGACAAACGCGATGCTGGCCACCTCCAAGGAGGTGTTTTCCCCGTGTCGCACCCCCGCACGCCCCTTCGGCCACAAGCGGCCTAACACGGCGTTTCTTTTGCCTTGCGGGAGTTTACTCGCCGCACCTGGAAACCGCCCGCAAATCGCCGCACAACGCCTCAGCAGGGTCAACAGGGTCGACCGCCGGGACACCCTGGGTATCGTCACTTTCGGCACGGCGCAGCTCAACGAGCCGCTTTCCGTTGCTGCGGCGCACCACAGCTGAAATGCCGATTTTGCTTAGTGTGTCAAGGTTTTGCAGGATCTGTCGGGACACTTTCTTGGGCGAGATACGCTCCACACCCACAGGGTCGATTCGTTCAGACAGCTCTGTGGGAGTGCCGATAAATTCGCTTCGGTCACGCATCAGTTCAGAGAGAAGATAAATGATGCGGTCGCCCAGCAGTTCCGGCTGTGTCCGACTGTCCGA
The DNA here is from genome assembly GCF_002160015.1 of Anaerofilum sp. An201. GTDB lineage: Bacteria > Bacillota > Clostridia > Oscillospirales > Ruminococcaceae > Anaerofilum > Anaerofilum faecale. The sequence continues at coordinate 7,185 of NZ_NFJT01000022.1, forward strand.
CACCAGCTCCCACACATTTTCACCGTTGCGCTCCAGTGTCAGCTCCCGGTATTCAATGTCACGGCCAATGCAGGAGAGCTTTGCTCTGCCGCTGCCCCGCCGTTCCTCCACCAGCGTGAAGCTGGAATCCACCGCACCGCTGATAGCAGTCGTACCAGAGATGCGATTGAACACATCGTCAGCGATTTCCTTGCGCAGATGATGGATCAGCAGGATGGCGATGCCGTGGGTATCTGCGATCCGTTTCAACACAGACAGATCCCGGTAGTCGTTTGCGTAGGTTGCGTCGCGAGCCGGACGAACCATCTGCAGCGTGTCGATGATAACCAGTACCGTGTCCGGGTGTGCTACGATAAATGTGTCCACCTGCTCCTCCAGCCCCTGACCAATGAGGGCGCACTCCGTGCAGAAGTGGACGCTGCTTGGTGCGTCCTCAGTGATCTCAAAGAGCCGGTTCTGGATACGGAGAACGGAATCCTCCAGGCAGAGATAGAGGGTAGTGCCCTGCTTCACGGACATCCCCCAGACGGGTTCGCCCTTGGCCACCATGACGGACAGCCACAGAGCCAGCCAGGACTTTCCCACCTTGGGAGAGCCGGCAAGGATGTGCAGCCCCTGAGACAGCAGCGTGTCCACCACGAAGTTGAGTGGTGTCAGCGGCAGGCTCATCAGGCTTTCACCGTCGATGGTTTGCAGTCGTTTTGTTTTACTCATAGGATCATCCCCTTGTAAAAAGATAAGGACAGAGACCACGCGGCCACCGTGGCTCTTGTCCTCTCACTTGATTATTGGGGGGATTTTGATAAAATGAGAATATCGTAAGACAGGCAGAAAACAGATATAGGACAGAGGAGGTGGCCCTATGCCACTGGGGATCCAACAGAACAACAATTTCCTGCATCTGACAATGGATGTCTGGCAGGATCAGATCTTTTTCAACGAGACCGTCTACCCAGCCGGCCACTTTGCCGCCGAACTGTTGAATGTTCCCGATGAGACCATACGGGAACTGGTCACCCACGGCGGTGCCATCAGCCACCAGGTGGAGGCCCTGGCCTTGGCCGGGCGAGGTAAATTTATCAAGCTGCTGGACGGGACCCGCGCCTCTCTGGAGAAGTTGCTGGATGCCCTGTGGCACTGTCCGCCGTACAGCTTGATGGACAAAGTGCAGGAGCAGCACACATTGGAGGTGCTGTTTTCCCCGGCCTCCCACAACGACCTGCTGAAGCCGGCTTCGCCCGTCCGGGAATTTTTCTTCCGCTATCTGGTCGCTGCCTTCAGCATCCCCCTGGGCATCCAGCACTTTGCCGTGGCGGCACGATATTTTGAGGAGGGCTATCTGCGGCGGCTGAAGAAACGGACGGAGACCTTCTTCGCCATGGCCGCCCACGACTGCTTCAACAGTGAATGGTTCTGGAGTATGATGCGCGATTTGCCGGTACCGGATATCGAGCCATTCACCATCACGCCGGATCTGAGATCCTCCTATGTCTTTGCCCGACACCCGAAACAGGAAAAGGAAACCGTATTTGTAAACCGGTATTTCTTTGACCATACCATCAGCTTCTACATCTTTGACCTGATGAACGGACTGCAGCACGGCCATCCGCCCAGCCGGTGCTGTGGCTGCGGAACATACTTTCTCACCACCAACGGCCATATGCCGAAATACTGCGATGGCATTGCGCCCCAGGACCCCCGCATGACCTGCCGGCAGTACGGCGCCATGATGCGGCAGAAGGAGCAGAACAAACAGCACCCTGTCTACCGCCTGTTCACCACCCGCACCAACACCATCCGCAAGCACCACCAGAGAGGAAAAATTTCCGACGAGCTGCGCAAGGAAGCGCTGTATGTGGCGGAGAGCCTGCGGGATAAGGCGCTCATGGATAACGACTATGCCGCCAGCGGCTATGCGCATGACATGGAGCAGGAAGAGATCTATGCCCAGGCGAGAGCACGCCTTGCCCGGGAGGACCGGCCATGAGCATGTATCGCTGTGATGATCTCTGCCTGAGTAACGAAGATCTTGCCCTGCGGATACAGGACGGCGATCCGCAGGCTGCCCCGCTCCTGCTCTCCCAGAACGAGGGATATCTGACCATGCTGGCCGCAAGCTACTGCGCGCAGTTTTCTCGGGACTTTCTGGTGGACGACCTCAAGCAGGAGGGTGCGCTGGCGCTGCTGGACGCGGCGCGGCGGTATGACCCATCCATGGGGACCAAGCTGCTGACCTATGCGACCCCCGCCATTGAAACGGCCATGCGGGACTGCGCCGCCCAAGGTTCTTTTTCTCTGTCGCTCCCGCTGGACCGTTACCACCAGCTGCGCCAGGTGGCATTTCTCTATGCCACCCATGAGGGGGACATAGAAACAGATCTTCTGCCGGCCATCCAAGAGAAGCTGACTGTCTCCGCCAAAGTCGCCAGGCGTCTGCTGAAAGAATACCGCACCGTGTTTCAGGTCGAGTGTTTGGGTGAGGGCGTCTTTGACCTGGGATATGGCGGCGACCCGGCCAGGGCCTACGACCGCTCCATGCGCCGGACGCTGATCCTCCAGCGCATGGAGGAGGTGCTGAGCCCCAGAGAGCTGAATTTGGTGCGCTGTTATTTGGGAATTGGCCAACCCAACGAGCAGGGCATGACCTTTCAGGAACTGGCCATCCGGCTCAACTACAACGGCCCCAGCGGCGCGGAGAAGGCGTATAAGAGCGCCATCCGGAAACTGAAAAAGCAGTTGAACGATGGTGCTTACGGCCAGTGGCTCTCCATCCAGAAAGCCATTCACAGGGCCAAAGTGGAGGTGGAGGCGGAGGCTGACTCAGTCTACTACGTGCCGCCGCAGACGACCTGGCTGGACGAAAAAGAAATGGTAGAGCGTTTTCTCTGTGAAGTTATTTCGCTGATCCATGTCCATGAGATATTCAGCGACGCATTGGGGCAGAAAACAGAATAAGCAGTGCAGGTGTTTCCTTGTCTGATTTGTTCTATGGCTGCTCAGAGTCGTATACGGCCAGCCATGCAGTAAATGCTTCGTGATTTCATGTTATCTTTTTCTTTCCAAATACAGAAAGAGCGCCCGATCTCCTCGCTGTACAGCGAGAGACCGAGCGCTCCTTTTCATATTGGTTCCGTTCCGCAGAGAGCTACTACACCAGTTCAAATCCGGAGATAAAGCTGTCAGGAATTTAAATCTTCCGACAACCGTGTGTAACGAATTGCTTCATCAACTTTTTCCATTAGCAAGCTCGCAAGAATAAGTCGTTTTATTGCATCTTCCCTTGAAATATGTGTATTTTCGTGAGCTTTAGGATTTCGTATTCCTTGAATCGCACCAGCAAAAATCTGCATATATCCTTCCTGCACATTTTTCCCGCTCTCAGTGTCCAAGCCTTCAAAAATAAGCAATGGATTTGACGAAGAAAATGTTTTTCGCATCAAATCTTGCCCGTCTTTTTCTTCTCCCCGGTAACGCCTATAGATTCGTTTTATTCGGGAGTTAACTTCCTTCAATGCAGACTCAACCGCATCTGAATAAAACCCTTGGTTAAATTTATTTCCTGAGACATTATAAATCATGGGGTGGAGATAAGACCAAAAACCTTCGTTTTGCCTTGACAGAATTCTTCGTTTCAGAAAATCAAGTTGAATCAAAATTTCATCTGCTTCGGATCGCGTCATATACTGAGAAGACTTGTATACAAGATTTTCGGAAATTTTTTGCCATTCTGGTGTCATTTCAAAATGATTCTCATATATGAAACTCAGGAGATCATTGTGAAATTCTTCGTATACAGGAAGATTGAACCGAATGGTTTCTTTGACGTTGTATAGTGCCTTTAGTCTGGAAATTAATGTATCGACTTCTATCATTCTATGATCCCCCCTTTGATTTATAGTCCCCACACCGTCTCATCTCCGCAGATATTGCGGATCTTCAACCGCAAAGGTCTCTTTTCGCTGAAGATAGTCCCATCCCAGAATTCTTTGGTTTTCTTGCCGTTGCGGATGACATAGCCTGTTTTGTCAATCTTGATCTCACTATCCGAGTACCATTCGCCCTGGGCGTTGGAGCAATCCAGGCTCAGGTATTCGATAAGCTCCAGACCATCATCGCTGACCTCAATAGGCTTAAAAGGCTTCTTTGCTGTGGCATTCATCCTGGCTTTCTCATTGAATTCGGTGATCTTCTGTAACACCCGGTCACTGACAAAGGTATCTACCACCACAGCATAGCCGCCGAAAAGGTCATCCTTCCGCTCCTCGATATGGAATTTGGCATAGTCGCCGATGACCACATCATCCAGAACGGTTTTCAGGTCCCGCAGCTCAATCTCCACGGTGGTGCTGTCGTCCTGGGCAATGAATCTGCGGATCTCCTCCTCACTGGTGATGTCGATATAGTAGACGATGACTTTTTTGATACCGGCGTCCAGGTCGGGGATTGCCTGATGGATGATGCGGTTCATCAGCACCACATCCAGGAGTTTGGAGGTGCTGTCCAGCAGGTTGGGAACATAGACGGGGATCGTACCCAACTTGCTGTCGGTGATGGCACCCTCCCAGAAGGAGTCCAGGGAGTCCTCATTTTTCAGACCGGGGATCAAAGATTTGATCTTGTCCATGGTTTGGACGGGGTTGCGATAGAGCTGCACGCCGTCCTTGATTTCCAGGACATCGAACTGTGCTCCGTCTACTTTCAGCCGGTCCCGAGTGGTCTGAATGGAGTTGAGACCAATGTCACAGTGGATGAAACGACGGCCCAGCTTGTTGGCCACCGCAGCGGACACGCCGCTGCCGCCAAAGAAGTCGGCTACAAGCATTCCTTCGTTGGAAGAAGCCTTTATGATCCGTTCTAATAGTGCAAATGGTTTTTGAGTGGCGTAATCTTCTTTTTCTTTTGCTTGTGAATTAATGGGGTTGATATCACTCCACAATGATTGGGCAGGCATCCCAGGCAGTTCATCCAAGTAAACCTTTGACCGAATTCCACCGGTTTTTGTTATATGGATTCTACCCTCACGATCCATTTTCTCCATCGTTTCAAGTGGCATTCTCCAAAGCGAACGGTAACCTTTGTATTCATAATCATACCCTCCGCCTTGAAGTCCTTTTGCGGTCAAGTTTCCGCTGTCCCATTTTCGACCATCTGGATCACTTCTACTGAATCTTGCAATATACGCCTCATCATATGGTTGATAAACAGTATTAAAAGTATAATTTTCTTGTGACTTAGTGTAGAAATAGATGCAGTCGAAATTGTTTCCATAGAACTCCGCATCACTATGTGCAGTTGCGCGTTTCCAGATAATTTCGTTTCGGAAATTATCTTCTCCAAAGACCTCATCCATTAGAACTTTCATATAATGCCCGATGTGGTAATCCAAATGCACATAAATGGACGCAGTTTCGCTCATCACACTTTTAATGGACATGAGGTTCTCGTACATCCAGTTGAGATATTTTTCTTTATCCCATACGTCGCCGTACATCTTTTCCTCAAAGGCTTTCAGTTCCTCGATGTCCAGCTCCTGCTCTGCCTGGGCGATGGCCTCGGCCACCTTGGGGTTGCGGCGGAGGTAGACTTTCTTGGCATAATCCGCACCGCTGGCAAAGGGCGGATCGATGTACACCAGGTCCACCTGGATCCCCTGCTCCTTCAAATAAGCGCAGGCAGAGACGCACTCTCCACGGATGACCAGGTTGCCATCCTTGTTTTCTCCCACGGTCTCCTGTTTTTCCATCTCGTACAGGGGCATCCCACGCTGTAACACCATAGACACATCGTCTGCGCCTTTATATTTAAGGATTCGGTTAAAATTCCTCAATACAGCCTGTCCTTCCACAGGCTCAGGAATAAACGGTACATATTTAATCGGCATCAGACTTGTCCTCCGTTTTTTATAATTGAATTAGCAACACCCTCCGCCGCTGCGGTTATAAATGCTGTGGCAATAGTTTTTATAGTTCCTACCGTAATGGCAAGTCCTTTTTCTGCGATTGTTTTCTTGGTCTTATTCCAGATGGTATCCTGCCTAATTAATTCGAGATAGTCATAACCTTCCCATGTGATGGTCCGTACACAGGTGTTGCAAGCGAAATCATACAAACAATCCTTAACAAGCCCACGTTGTTCCATCAGCTTCACATGCTGCATAACTTCCATGGGTGTATGTCCTTCCACCGCTATAGGTTCGTATTGAGACATGTTTATATCCTGCTTCTCTATTTGCAACAAAATATCACGGATTAGATCCATATCTCTTTTCATTTTCTCACCCCTCAAAGAAATTACAGATTGTCTTTTGAGTTAGTACAAGCCTGTCTTTCTCGGACATTGTATCTTCCAAATACAAATATTCAAACCTCTCATATCCAAAAGCAGCGTTGTTCTGCCGCAAGAACTCCGTCTCCACGAATTCCTTTTTATCCTTGAACTTCAGGTCATTGGCATAAATCTCACCCTTGGTCTCGGCAATCATAACCTTATGGATCTTGCCTTCTTTACGCTGGAGGATGAGAAAGTCCGGTGTATACATCCCTACATACTGCCAGACGCCAGCACTTCGTTTGTAGCACTTGACCTTAAACTCCGTCATGGTTCGGTCTCCGTTGTAGTAAACCTCCAGGCCCAAACGCTCGATTTCGGGAAAGGTCAGCACTTCCCGCAGGAAAATCTGCTCAAAGCCGCTGTCTGTGTGGTAGGGCAGGTAGTGGAAAGAGCGGTCCTTTTGGGGGTGAGAGGAATATTTTTTACGGAGCATGGTCAGGACGTCTTCCTGCCCCAGCTCCTGAGCCAACTCCATCATCGCCTGCGCTTTCTTATCTAATTTCAGCTTGCCCTGGTCATCCAGAACAATTTTCTGTGCCGTCTCCTGATCGGGATAGTAATCCTGGGGCCGTTCTGTCTCAACTGTCTGAGTAAAGTTGGCGATATTCAGCAGGCTGGCCGACTGAGGTATCCGTTCCTCATAGGTCGCGTAGGAGCGAAAGGCACAAAAGGTCTTGCGGATATTCGCCTCCACCTGGAGCAGATCATATTTGGAACTGAAATACCGCGAGCCATCCCGTTGATAAGTGATTTTCTCAAAGATAGACCTCAGTTGGGCATCATAGGGCTGCAATTCCTCCATGGTAAGAGTGTAGATGGAACTGCGAACGATGTTATAAAGCCAGGAAGAATAAGACGCCCGGACAGCACCGCGTTCCTCATTATCCACTCTGGTATCCGTTACCTCCATGGAGAAATCGGTGGTTTTAATGGTGCCTGCTACAATACTTGCATTTTTGCAAACATCAGGGAGTGTTTTTTTCGGCTCAGCGGGGTCTACGATCAAAGTTTCATAATGGATCTTCAGCTGATAGAAGTCCACCTTGGGCAAATGGAGATGATCGGTGCGGTCATACCGATTCAGCGACACTTTATGGTGGTCTGCTTCACAAAACTCTTTCAGAGAGATATGGTGTTGTTTCAGCAGTTGAGCATTCAGTTTTTCCGCATTGCTGCTGTTTAGATAGATCAGAGCTGTTTCCAGTGCGTCTTTCTGTACCTGACGCAGGCAGCGGCAAGCGGTCTGCAGTACCATGTTTTTGGGGCAATCTCCCTCTTGGGAGAGAATGATTCCCGTCAGGCTGCGGCAATCCCAGCCCTCTTTTCCGATCTGAACCAACAAAACAATGCGGATCTTTGAGAAAGGCTGGTCCAAGCTGTCAAACTCCATCTGGCTATCGACTGGCTGTGGATACTGCTTATTGCCTTTGTGGAATTTCAGAATGGCATCACCGGAAAGCCCATACTCCGCCGCGATACGAGCTACTATGGGGTAGACCAGCTCCTCCAATTTTTCAATGCTCCCGCAGTAGATGCCCAGCTTGGCCAGTGTCCCGTCGGGATATACGGTATCCCGATAAGCATCCAAAAACTCCCTGACGCCGTTTTCAATAATACAGCCGCTGTCAGGAATATCTGCAATCTTCACAATGGGCCGCTTGAGAAAGTTTCCTACGCCGTCGATAAGCGGATAGTAATAAACAATGTTGGAAATCTCCGCCGAGGATACAGAGAGATCATCCGTTACCTTAATTTTCTCTGCCTTTTCCAGATAGGGTGTGCCGGAAAAGCCAATCACGGAATTAACGGTCTGATTCTTCGCCCACTTGCTGACTACGGCACGGAGCTTAATCTCATCGCTGACCGCATGGTGGACCTCATCGATGAAAATGGACAAACCGGGGAGTTTGCCGATCAGGTTGCGCAGCTCATTGGCCTGCCGATCCTTTTCATCATCACTCTCGTCATAAAAACTGATCTGGCCTTCAACTTCCTGTATGCGGTCCAAAATAACCTTTTCCGCATTGGTGACAGCCACTAAGCCAAACAACTCAGACAGCGGTTGGTGATTGGCTATTTTCTGCACATTGGGATTCTTAGTCTTATTGGATTTTTTTGCGGTCTTGCCCTGGTCCAGCACCTCAAAGGAGATCTGACGCTTGATTTCCGATGCCGCCGGTTGGGGAATCACCCAAGAAGGATCAAACCGCTGGATAGTTTTCAAACTGGGGACAACCGAGGATTTCAAACCAGAGGGAGCAAAGATCATAAAGTTATGGGCAAAGGCCGGGTTGTGCGGCTCGTTTTTGGCAAAGTACAGATCCAGATAAATAAATGCAGCCATCAGGTAGGTTTTACCCGCACCCATAGGAAGGCTGAACAGGTAATCGGTATAAGATACTCCATAAAAAGCGGACTGGAAAAAATCTTCATAATCGATACTCTCCGGATCTTTGCGTATCTGTTTTTCCAGCTTCTCAGAAACCTGCTCACCTGCATCGTTCTTTTGGCAGGCGTACTCAAATAGCGCTGCCGCAGCCGGGTGATTCAGTAAGAAGGCCCGTGTTTTTGCGGAAAGTTCCTCCTGCTCTAAGTCCAAAGTGTTGAACGCCCCCTGACAGAACAATTTTGCCAAAGGCGCACAATCACAGGCAATTTTTAGATACAGATAGGTTTTGATGGCATCTACCTGCGCATCTCGCATCTGGTTGGTCTTTTCAATATAAGCGATGATCCCCTGGGCAGTACACTCGGAGGACGCAAACCAACGGTTCCGCGCGTTGGTGATCATTTGGTGAAACATCAGCAATCTCCTTTTTGTGATTCTTTCGCTTTGCGCGTTCTTCCGTCCAACGGCTTTTTGGCATCTTTCGGGATAGCCCATACACGTCCAAGGCGATATGCTCCTGGAATGCGTCCGTCTCCACAAAGGATCTCAACGCGTCGTTGTGTAATACCCCATTCTGTTGCTTTATCTTTTGGCGTTACATATTCCATATTGGCAGGCCCCTTAATTGTCCATCTTTATCTTACCGTTTGGTCGTATTATACATCTTTCAAGCGAACAATACAACTTAGGGGAACTATTTTGTAGCCCGCTTAACTACTGATCGTCATTCAAGTTGGAGGCGTAAATATGTATGTATAAATCCCCATACCTTCATGGAGACTGTAACAAAACGCTCGTATTATAGCAGGATTCTGCAACAACTCTATTTTACACTAAGGTGACATCACCTTTAGGTTCCTGTGCCGAAAGGCGTGTGGGTTCGACCCCCACTACCCGTACCAGATACAGCCCGGACGCAGTTTGCGTTCGGGCTTTTTGTTTTGTCTGGATAAAAAATGCCCGATTAGAAGCTGCGCTTTTCAGCACACGCGGTACATATAAAGAAAAACTCTTTCGGCATTGGTATCCCGCTCCCGCATCTTTGCAGACTTATGATTTCGCCAGACGCCGCCCTGTATCCCAACGGATAAAAAGAGCGGCGCGTTTTGCCATTCGGCCGCCTTGCACAGTGATGAAATTTTGTGTATAATGAATAAAATGCCGTTTGCCGGCAGCACCAACAAGAGAGCGGGGGAATATCATGCTGCGCTATGTGCTCAAACGCCTGGGCAGAAGCCTCATCACACTGTTTTTCATTGTCACGATCATTTTTTCCCTGCTTCGGCTGATGCCGGAGGAGGGATATTTCAACAACTACGACAAGCTCACTCCCGCGCAGATCGAGGCCGAGCTCACCACGCTGGGCTTGCGCGATCCGCTGCCGGTGCAGCTGGGAAGATTCTACAACCAGCTGCTCCACTTTGATCTGGGGGTATCCAATAAATATCGCCAGAACGTTTCCATCAACACCATCCTGGCCGAAAAGGCGCCGGTGTCCATCAAGCTGGGCCTGATGAGCCTGGGCCTTGCGCTGGTGGTGGGCGTTCCGCTGGGCATTCTGATGGCGCGCAGCAACCGGACCCGCTGGAAAATCGGGGATAAATTCGGCACTGTTTTTGTGGTGCTCATTCAGGCCGTTCCGGCGGCGGTGTATTATCTGCTGATCCAGCTGTACGGCACCAAGTATCTGCGCATCCCCATGCTGTTCGACGAGAGCGACTGGCGGTGCTGGGTGCTTCCGGTGCTCAGCCTTTCGCTTGGCAACATCGCCTATTACGCTATGTGGCTGCGCCGTTATATGGTGGATGAGCAGAACAAGGATTATGTCAAGCTGGCGCGTGCAAAGGGCGTGCCGGAAAAGGACATCATGAAAAAGCATGTGCTGCGCAATGCGCTGGTGCCGATGGTGCAGTATCTGCCCGGTTCCATCCTGATGACCATCTGCGGCTCCATCTATGTGGAGAGTTTGTATTCAGTTCCCGGCATGGGCGGGCTGCTGGTGGACGTCATCAAGCGGCAGGACAACACAATGGTGCAGGCGCTGGTGCTGGTGTTTGCGGTGCTGGGCATTCTGGGGCTTCTGGCCGGCGATCTGCTGATGGCTCTGGTGGACCCGCGCATCAGCTTTACAAAAAAAGAGGGGGCACGGTAAACAATGGCCTATCGAATCCAAAAAGAAAAACAGCTGGCACAGGCGGCAGAGCAGGCGCTGCAGCAATCCGTGGACGCCGAGCTGTTCCAGTTTGCCGACTACGACCCCGACCGCGCCGAGCAGACCGGTTATTCCAACTATTCCTATTGGAAAAGCACCTTCGCGGTGTTCCGCCGCAACAAGGTGGCGATGGGGCTTCTCATTCTGATCGCGGTGATCCTGCTGTTCACCTTTATCCAGCCCTATCTGCCCGGCCAGCGCCCGGCCACCCTGATCAATAACGACCCGGTCACTGGGATGCATATGGCCAACCGCAAGCCGGACGCCGAGTTCTGGTTCGGCACCAACTCCATCGGCCAGGACCTGTGGAGCATGGTGTGGAGCGGCACCCGCACCAGCCTGTTCATCGGGTTCTCGGTGGCCTGTGTGGAGGCGGTCGTGGGCATCTGCGTGGGCATTCTGTGGGGATATCTGCGCAAGCTGGACGTTGTGTTCACCGAAGTGTACAACATCATCGACAACATCCCGCAGACCATCGTGCTGATCCTTCTCTCCTACATCATGCGCCCCGGCATCGGCACGCTGATCTTTGCAATGTGCATGACCGGATGGGCGCAGATGGCGCGGTTCATCCGCAACCAGGTCATCATCATCCGAGACCGCGACTACAATCTGGCCTCCCGCTGCCTGGGCACGCCGCTGCACCGGATCATGCTGCGCAATCTGCTGCCGTATCTGGTCAGCATCATCATGCTGCGGATGGCGCTCGCCATTCCCGCCGCCATCGGCAACGAGGTGTTCATCACCTATATTGGCCTGGGCCTGCCGGTGGACACGCCCAGCCTGGGCAACCTCATCAATACCGGCCGCACCGTGATGACCACCCACGGCATGGAGTATCAGCTGCTGTTCCCCACGGCGGTGCTCAGCGTCATCACCATCAGCTTTTACATCATCGGCAATGCATTTGCGGATGCCGCCGATCCCAAAAATCACGTGTTCTGATGCCGGAAGGAGGAGAATAAAATGAGCAATACCATCCTTTCGGTGGAAGGACTGCGGGTGCAGTTCTCGCTGCGCGGCAAGGTGCTGAACGCCATCCGGGACGTCAGCCTGACGCTGGAGAAGGGCGAAAGCCTTGCCATCGTGGGCGAATCGGGCAGCGGCAAAAGCGTGCTGTGTAAAACCTTTATGGGGCTGCTGGACGCCAACGGCTCCATCACGGCCGGGCATATCTGGTTCGGCGGGGAGGATCTCACCCAATACACCACCGAAAAGCAGTGGCTGGGCATTCGCGGCAAGAAGATCGCGATGGTGATGCAGGACCCCATGACCAGCCTGAATCCGCTGAAAACAGTGGGCGCCCAGATCACCGAGGCGGTCGTTCTGCACCAGGGCCTTTCGGGGGAGGCGGCGCGCGCCGAGACGGTGCGCATTCTGGGCGATGTGGGCATCACCGATCCCGAACGCCGCTATAAGCAATATCCGCACGAGTTCTCGGGCGGTATGCGCCAGCGCGTTGTGATCGCCATTGCGGTGGCCTGCCGCCCGGAGATCCTGATCTGCGACGAGCCCACCACCGCGCTGGATGTGACGATCCAGGCGCAGATCCTGCACTTGATCCGCCAGCTGAAAGAAAAATACCAGCTCACCACCATCTATATCACCCACGATCTGGGCGTGGTTGCCAGTGTGGCCGACCGCATCGCGGTGATGTACGCGGGCGATATCGTGGAGATCGGGCGCTGTGAGGAAGTGTTCTGCGACCCGCGCCATCCCTATACCTGGGCGCTGCTGTCCAGCCTGCCGCAGCTGGCCGAGCGGGGAGACGAACTCTATTCCATACAGGGCACGCCGCCCAACCTGTTCACCGAAATTCAGGGCGATGCCTTTGCGCCGCGCAATCCCCATGCACTGAAGATCGACTTCGTCAAGCGGCCGCCCTATTTTGAGGTCAGCCCCACACACAGGGCGCGCACCTGGCTGCTGGACCCGCGCGCTCCCAAGGTGGAACCGCCGGAGAGCATCCGCAAGCTGCGGGAAGGAGGGCTGTGGAAATGAGCAACAGCAACACTCCGTTGGTGCAGGTGAAGGATCTGACCGTCACCTTCGGCAGCGGACGCCAGAAATTCACAGCCGTTCAGAATGTCAGCTTTGATATCCGGCGCGGGGAGACCTTTGGCCTGGTGGGGGAGAGCGGAAGCGGAAAAACCACCATCGGCCGTGCGATCATCCGGGTGAACCCGGTGGCCGGCGGCGAGATCCTGTACAACGGCCAGCGTATCAGCGGCCGCATCCCGCGCGCGCTCGACCGCGAAGTGACCCGAAAACTGCAGATGATCTTTCAGGACCCGATGTCCAGCCTGAACGAGCGCGCGAAGGTGGACTATATCGTCAGCGAGGGGCTATATGGCCGCGGGCTGTCGGAAGCCCAGCGGCGGGAAAAGGTGGAGCAGGCGCTGCGGGAGGTGGGCCTTCTGCCCGAGTTTGCCAGCCGCTTTCCGCACGAGTTTTCGGGCGGGCAGCGCCAGCGCATCGGCATTGCGCGGGCGCTGATCATGGAGCCGGAATTCATCGTTGCCGACGAGCCCATCTCGGCGCTGGACGTCTCGATCCGCGCACAGGTGCTGAACCTTCTGAGCCAGCTGCAAAAGCAGCGCGGCCTCACCTATCTCTTCATCAGCCATGATCTTTCGGTGATGCGCTTTATCTGCGACCGGATTGCCGTCATCCATCTGGGGCGGCTGGTGGAGCTTGCCGATACCGAGACCCTGTTCCGGCATCCGCTGCACCCGTATACCAGGGCGCTGCTGTCGGCGGTGCCCATCCCCGACCCCCGCGCAGAGCGGGAGAAAAAGCTGGTGGTATACGATCCCTCCTGCCATGAATACGATGCCGATCCCCCCGCGTGGTGCGAGGCGGAGCCGGGACATTTCGTGCGTGCCAACCGCAGGGAATTGGATGCCTATCAAACGATTTTGCAACAGAACGGAGACAACGATCATGATTAAGCCGATGCCCTTGTATCCCGGTGCGCGCGTGGCTGTGCTGTGTCCCTCCGGCCCGATGCCGGAGGGCAGACTGGAGCCTGCGCTGGACAGCATCCGCGCGCTGGGCCTGGACCCGGTGGTGATGCCCAGCTGCGAAAAGCAGCACGGCCATTTTGCAGGGGAAGACGCCCGCCGCGCCGCCGACCTGAACACCGCGTTTGCGGACGATACCATTGCGGGCATTCTGTGTATGCGCGGCGGCTACGGCGCACAGCGCCTGATGGACCGCCTGGACTGGGACACCATCGCGGCGCATCCCAAATTTTTCGGCGGTTACAGCGACATCACCGCCCTGCATATCCAGCTGAACCAGCGCTGCGGCATAGCCACCTGGCACATCCCGATGCCGGCCACCGAGTGGTATGCCGGCATGGACGACTACACCAGAGCCAGCCTTCGCCGCGCGCTGTTTGTGGGAGCGCTGGGGCCGATGTACAATCCCGACGACCGCCCGATGCGCTGCCTGGCCAAAGGACGTGCCCGCGGCCAGCTGGTGGGCGGGAACCTGTCGCTGGTGGTGTCCACACTGGGCACGCCCTGGGAGATCGACACCCGGCACAAGCTGCTGTTCCTGGAAGATGTGGACGAGGAACCCTACCGCATCGACCGGATGCTGCTGCAGCTGAAACAGGCGGGAAAGCTGTCCGACTGCGACGGCATCCTGCTGGGCGATTTCACCAACTGCGAGCCGGAAAATCCCGCCCGCAGCCTGACCATCGAGGAGGTGCTGCGGGAGCTGCTGCTGGACGAGTGCAAGCCGGTGCTGACCCATGTTGCCTGCGGCCATTCGATGCCCACCATGAGCCTGCCGCTGGGGCTGAACGCCATGATGGATGCCACTGCCGGTACGCTGACGATTCTGGAATAACGGGAGGGGAACGAGATGGATGCTGTGGTATGCCGCGCAATCGCGCCGCTGTACGCATCCCCGGAGATCGGCGAGCTGGCCGACGAGGTGCTGTTCGGCATGACGGTCCGCATCAGCGGACGGCAGAATGGATTCTGCCGGGTGGAGACCGGTTACCGCTATGCCGGCTGGGTGCCGGAGGAGTGCCTGCTGGAATGCGATGCGGACAGATGGGAGACCGCGGCCCGGTTTCAGGTGAGCTGCGGCTGGGCGGATGTGCTGGATGCACCGCGGGTGCAGGGCAGACGCCTGGCCGATCTCCCCCGCGGCGGACGGCTCTGTCCCGACCCCGCACGCAAGGAGGAAAACGCCTGGACGCCTGTGCTGCTGCCGGACGGTGCTGCCGGATGGGTCCCCGCACGCTGCCTGGAACGGCGGCCCGGCGACTGGCATGCACAGGACCCAGCCGCCCTGCGCCGCGCACTGTGCGATGCCGCTCGCTCCTATCTGGGCGCGCAATATCGCTGGGGCGGCAAGACGGTGCAGGGGGTCGACTGTTCCGGCCTTGTGTCGATGGCCTATCTGCTCAACGGCATCACCATCTACCGCGACGCCAAGCTGAAGGAGGGCTTCGCGCTGCATCCCATCCCGCTGGAGGAGATCCGCCCGGCCGATCTGCTGTTTTTCCCCGGCCATGTGGCGATGTACCTGGGAAAAGGGCTGTTCATCCACTCCACAGCGCACAACGGAAGCCAGGGCTGCTGCATCGCCAGCCTTTCGCCAAGCGATGCCCGTTTTCGTGCCGATCTGCGGGATTCCATCACGGCAGCGGCCAGCATTTTCTGAGTGAATCCAGCCCTGTGCCGGCCGGCACAGGGCTTTTTTGAAGGGGATTTTTATGAAACGTCTGTTCTGCAACGCACACATTTATACAATGGATCCGCGTCTTCCGCAGGCGGCCGCCATGCTGGTCGAGGACGGGCGGGTCCTGTGGACGGGAGAAGCCGCCGGGGAGATCGCCGCCGACGAATCCGTCGATCTGGAGGGCGCGGTGGTCATGCCGGGGATGGGCGACAGCCATATGCATCTGATGAGCCTGGGCCGCAGGCTGTGCAGCCTGGACGTCAGCCGGGCGTCCGACTGGGCACAGATGCAGCGGATGGTGGCGCGCTATCTGCGGGAAAACCAGCTGGCGCCGGGGGAGTGGATCGACGCCGCCGGCTTCAACGAAGACCGGTTTTCGCCGGCGCTCCTTCCCACCCGGCGGGAGCTCGACCGTGTCGCGCCCGATCATCCGATGATCCTGCGCCGTGTCTGCGGCCATATGGCGATCTGCAACACGGCCGCCCTGCGGGCAGTGGGGATCACAGCCGATACGCCGCAGCCTCCGCAGGAGGAATTTGAAATCGAGGATGGATTCCCCAACGGCCGCTTCAAGGAATACGGCATCACCTTCCTGGACGGTTTGCGCCCTGCGCCGGACATTGCCTGCCTGAAACGCTGGCTGCGCGCCGGGATGCAGCACGCGGCGGCGTCCGGCCTCACCTTCGTGGCCAGCGAGGATCTGGAAACAGCGCCGGGATGCAGCTGGAAGATGGTCTTGCAGGCCTACGACGAGCTGCGCGCGGAGGGAATGCCGCTGCGGGTGAACCAGCAGTGCCTGCTCTCCACCCCGCAGCAGCTGCAGCGCTTTCTGGACGCCGGGTATCGGGCCGGACAGGGAGACGACTGGTTCACCATCGGGCCGCTCAAGCTGCTGGCGGACGGTTCGCTGGGAGCGCGCACCGCGCTGCTGGAGCAGGACTATGCCGACGCGCCGGGAGAGCAGGGGATGGGCCTGTATACCACCGAACAGATGTCCGAGCTGATCGGCATGGCGCACCGGCACGGGATGCACGCGGCGGTACACGCCATCGGAAACAGAGCCATCCGCCGGGTGTTGGACGCCATCGAACAGGCGATGCAGCAGCCGGGGCCAGCTCCCTCCCTGCCGCACGGGATCGTTCACTGCCAGATCACCGACGCCGCGCTTCTGGAGCGGATCCGGCGGATGGGCGTGCAGGTGTATGCACAGCCCGTCTTTCTGGAATACGATCTGCATATGGCCGACCAGCGGGTGGGCCGCCGGCTTGCCTCCACCAGCTATGCCTGGCGCACGCTGTGTGAGCAGGGAACACTGGTGTCGGGCGGCAGCGACTGCCCGGTGGAACCCTGCAGCCCCTTCAAGGGCATCTACTGCGCCGTCTCCCGCCGGGACTTCAGCGGACAGCCGCAAAACGGATGGAACCCGCAGCAGGCGCTTTCCCGCACGCAGGCGGCGGCCCTGTTCACCACCTCGGCGGCCGCCGCGATGGGGCTCGAACATTGCGGGCAGCTGCGTCCCGGCAGCTATGCAGACTTCCTCGTGCTCCGGCAGGACCCCTTCACCGCGGCCTGTGAAGAGCTTGTGGATCTGCGCCCCGCACAGGTCTGGGTGGGCGGGGAATGCCGTATAGAAACACAAAAAAACTGAATATTGTGCAAACGGTAAAAATGTTTTTCATAATTTATTCACTTTTTGTCTATATAGCTCCTTGAGAATCCCGCCCCACCTGTGCTATACTTTAGTCCAATAAAGTTGCGTCTCACGCTTCCGGCCAACGGGAGGGGCCGCGGCATGGCGCACAGGACAATGGAGGGATTGTATATGAAAAAGTGGATTGCATCGGCTGCCGCCGTGTGCCTGGCCGCCGGTGTGCTGGCGGGCTGCGGTAGCGCTTCCTCGCAGCAGGGGTCCGCAGGACAGCCGAGCGGAGGGGAAGGGGACAGCCTCAAGATCGGCATTGTACAGCTGGTGCAGCACAATGCGCTGGACGCCGCCTGTCAGGGCTTCCAGGATAAAATGAACGAGTCCGGCCTGAACATCGAGATCGAAGTGCAGAACGGTTCCGGCGACCAGGCGGCCTGCTCCACCATCGCGTCGAAGTTCGTCAGCGATAAAAAGGATCTGATCCTCGCCATCGCCACTCCGGCCGCGCAGGCGGTGGCACAGGCCACCCAGGATATCCCCATTCTGGTCACCGCTGTGACCGACCCCGCCAGCGACGTTCCCGGCGAGAACGTCACCGGCACCTCGGATATGAACCAGTACCTGTCCAAGCAGATCGAGCTGGTGGCCGATTTTGCGCCCGACGCCGAGACCGTGGGCATCCTCTACTGCTCGGCCGAGAGCAACTCGGTGCTGCAGGCGGAGCAGGCCCAGGCAGAGCTGGAAAAGCAGGGGTATGAGGTCAAGATCTACACCGCCGCCGATTCCAACGAGATCCAGGCCGTCACCCAGAAGGCGTGCAGCGAGGTGGATGCCATCTATATTCCCACCGACAACACCTTTGCTTCGTCGATGCCCACGGTGGCCCAGATCACCGGCCCGGCCAAGATCCCCGTCATCTGCGGCGAGGAGAACATGACCCTGTCCGGCGGCCTGGCCACCTACAGCGTGGACTACTACCGTCTGGGCGAGATGACTGCCGAGCAGGCCATCCAGATCCTGAAGGACGGCAAATCGCCGGCTGATATCCCGGTTGGCTTTGCGGCCGAGGATGATATGAAGTATGTTGTCAACGAGGACATGGCCGCCACGCTGGGCGTCACCATCCCCGACAAACTGAAATAAGCGGGCCGCAGTGGTCCACAGCGTGAGGAGTTGCTTTCATGGGCATTATAACCGGAGTTCTCAGCGCAATGCCGGCAGCCATCAGCCAGGGGCTGGTGTGGGGCATTATGGCGCTGGGCGTGTACATCACCTACCGTCTGCTTGATTTCGCCGATCTTACGGTGGATTCCAGCATCTGCACCGGCGGCGCCGTTTCGGCCGTGCTGATCATTGCCGGCGTGCATCCGCTCGTCAGCCTCGTGTTCAGCATCCTGGCGGGCATGCTGTGCGGCCTGGCCACCGGCCTGCTGCACACCAAGCTGGGCATACCGCCCATCCTGGCCGGTATTCTCACCCAGCTTGGCCTGTATTCGGTGAACATGCGCATCCTCGGCCGTGCCAACGTGGCGCTGCTGGGCAAGGAGACCATCATCTCGCTGGGCAATATCCCGATGGCCATTCTCGTGGGCGCGGTGTTCTCGGTGCTGGTGATCGGGGCGATGTACTGGTTCTTCGGCACCGAGCTTGGCTGTGCCATCCGCGCCACCGGCAACAACCAGAACATGGTGCGCGCGCAGGGCGTCAACACCAACACCACCAAACTGGTGGCCCTGATGATCTCCAACGGTCTGGTGGGCCTGTCCGGCGGCCTGCTGGCCCAGTATAACGGATATGCCGATGTCAGCATGGGCCGCGGCGCCATCGTGGTTGGCCTGGCCAGCGTCATCATCGGGCAGGTCGTGTTTGCACAGAAGGGCAATTTTGCCTGTCTGCTGGCCGCTGTGGTGGCCGGTGCCGTGATCTACTACGCGGTGATCGCACTGGTGATGCAGCTGGGACTGAACACCAACGATATGAAGCTGTTCAGCGCGGCGGTGGTGGCGGTCGCTCTGGCTGTGCCCAACCTCAAAAAGAAAAAATCCACCCGCAAAAAGACGGCCGCGGCCGCAAAGGAGGGCTGACCGATGCTGAAAATCGAACAGGTCGGCAAGACCTTCAACGCCGGCACCATCAACGAAAAGGTGGCTGTCAAGGGGCTTGACCTCACCATCAACGACGGCGATTTCATCACCGTGATCGGCGGCAACGGCGCCGGCAAGTCCACGATGCTCAACCTCATCGCGGGCGTGTATATCCCCGACGAGGGCAGCATCCGCCTGGACGACACCGACATCACCCGGATGCCGGAATACCGCCGCGCCGCCCTGCTGGGGCGTGTGTTCCAGGACCCGATGATGGGCACGGCGGGCGATATGGGCATCGAGGAAAACCTGGCGATGGCCTATCGCCGCGGACGTCGGCGCGGGCTGGGCTGGGGCATCACCAACGCCGAGCGGGAGTTTTACCGTGAGCGTCTGAAAACATTGGACCTCGGCTTGGAGGACCGTCTCACCAGCAAGGTGCGGCTGCTGTCCGGCGGTCAGCGCCAGGCGCTGACCTTGCTGATGGCCACGCTGCAGAAGCCCCGCCTGCTGCTGCTGGACGAGCACACCGCCGCGCTGGACCCCAAAACGGCCCACAAGGTGCTGGGGCTCACCCAGCAGATCGTGTCGGAACACAATCTCACCACCCTCATGGTGACCCACAACATGAAGGACGCCATCCACTATGGCAACCGTCTGATCATGATGCACGAGGGGCGTGTGATCTACGACATTTCCGGCGAGGAGAAGAAAAAGCTGGATGTGCAGGACCTTCTGGAAAAATTCGAGCAGGCAAGCGGCGGCGAATTCGCCAACGACCGCATGCTGCTGGCATAAAATGTGCTGCGGCACGCCTTTGCAAAAGGGCGTGCCGTTTTTCCGCTTGCCGTGCAGATCGTTCGCCACATGGCTCTCGTTTGCCCGAAACACAGTCGATTTTTGCCCTCGCGGTGATTTTCTTCGGCAAACCGCTTGTGCCAAATGAAAAAATCTGCTATGATATGCAGGATATGAAACAAACAGCTCGAACCGGGACTGCGGCGGCCACCGGGCGGGCTGTTTATGTGTGTCCCGCGAGGGACGGAACGTAAGGAGGAATTGATCGATCATGAGCGAACCCCAGAAGAAATCCCCGTTGCCCGCACAGCGGGAAGGTGTGTACGATGCACGCACGCTCGGCATTCCCAAGATGCTGATCCTGGGCCTGCAGCACACCTTTGCGATGTTCGGCGCCACCGTCCTGGTGCCCTTCCTCACCGGCCTCAGCGTGCCCACCACCCTGTTCTGCGCCGGCGTCGGCACCCTGCTGTTCCACCTCATCGCCAAGGGCAAGGTTCCCGCCTTCCTGGGCTCTTCCTTTGCCTTCCTGGGCGGTATCCTGATGGTGGCCCCCAAGCTGGTGGACCCCGCCACCGGTGAAGCCACCGTTGCCAATACCGAAATGCTGCCCTACGCCTGCGGCGGTATCGTGGTGGCCGGTCTGGTGTATGTGGTGATGAGCCTGCTCATCAGCGTGTTCGGCATTCAGAAGGTGATGCGCTTCTTCCCGCCGGTCGTCACCGGCCCCATCATCATCTCCATCGGCCTGATCCTGGCGCCTTCCGCCATCACCAACTGCCAGTCCAACTGGGTGCTGGCGCTGGTCGCGCTGGCCATCGTTGTGGTGTGCAACATCTGGGGCAAGGGCATGGTCAAGATCCTGCCCATCCTGCTGGGCGTCATCGGCTCCTATATCGTTGCCCTGTGCATGGGCGCTGTGGATTTCAGCGCTGTGCGTGAGGCAAAAGCCATCGCTTTCCCGGTCGTGGGCAGCCAGATGGCCAAATTCAGCCTGTCTGCCATCCTGACCATCGTTCCCATCTCGCTGGCCACCATGATGGAACACATTGGTGATATCGCCGCCATCAGCGCTACCACCGGCAAGAACTTCATCCGCGACCCCGGCCTCAACCGCACCCTGCTGGGCGACGGCCTGGCCACCTCGCTGGCCGGTTTCCTGGGCGGCCCCGCCAACACCACCTACGGTGAGAACACCGGCGTGCTGGCGCTGTCCCGTGTATACGATCCCAAAGTGGTGCGCATTGCCGCCGTCTTTGCCATCCTGCTCAGCTTCAGCCCCAAGTTCGGCGCCATCGTCAGCACCGTGCCGGCCGGCATCATCGGCGGTATCAGCTTCATCCTGTACGGTATGATCAGCGCCATCGGCGTGCGCAATGTTGTGGAGAACCGCGTGGACTTCACCAACAGCCGCAACCTCATCATTGCCGCTGTGATCCTGGTCAGCGCGCTGGGCTTCAACAGCATCGGCGGGCTGTCCATCGTGCTGAGCAGCGAGCTGACCATCAACCTGTCCGGCCTGGCCATCGCCGCGATCCTGGGCATCCTGCTGAACGCGATCCTGCCCGGCAACGATTACCAGTTCGACAACGTCAGCAACACTGGCGACTCGATGAACTTCGAGATCTGATTTGCGCAAAACAGATTCGGCGGCTCTTTTCCGCGGGGAAGGGAGCCGCCTTTCCTTGTGCGTAAAAGCACAGGCACTGCGCGCCGTCGGTTTGCATAAACGGCCCGGAAGAAAGTTTCACAAAATTGTCTGTTTTTGCAGAAAAATATGGAAATAGGGGCCTTGTTTCCCGGGCGCGAATATATTATAATATACAAGTACGCCTGCGCGGCCTGCACAGTGTTTGGCAATATGGCACTTTGCAAAAAACCGCGGTGTACGGGGAAAGTATCTATATTCTAAGGAAAGAGGGGAACGCACATGGCAAATTATCTGGAAATGAGCCATGACGAACTGCTGGCCGAACAGGCCGAACTTCACAAAATCTACGAGGAGTATCTCGCGAAAAATCTGAAGCTGGACATGTCCCGCGGCAAACCCTGCCCCGAACAGCTCGACCTTTCGATGGATATGATGAAGCTGGAGGACTACCGCGGCGAGAACGGCGCCGACAGCCGCAACTACGGCCTGCTGGAAGGCATGCCGGAAGCCCGCCGCTTCTTTGCCGACCTGATGGGGGTCAAGCCCGAGGAAGTGATCGTGGGCGGAAACTCCTCCCTCAGCCTGATGTACTATCTCATCGACCTGGGCTGCCGCCAGGGCTTTGTCGACAGCCCCAGCAGCTGGAACGGCGGCAAGCCGCACAAATTCATCTGCCCGGTCCCCGGCTACGACCGCCATTTCCGCGTGACCGAGTACTTCGGCTTTGAGCTGCTGAGCGTTCCCATGACTCCGACCGGCCCCGACATGGACCGCGTGGAGGAGCTGGTGAAGGACCCGGCCGTGAAGGGGATCTGGTGTGTGCCGGTGTATTCCAATCCGGACGGCTACACCTACAGCGACGACACCGTGCGCCGTCTGGCCCAGATGGAGACCGCCGCGCCCGACTTCAAGATC
Organism: Anaerofilum sp. An201; assembly: GCF_002160015.1. Lineage (GTDB taxonomy): Bacteria > Bacillota > Clostridia > Oscillospirales > Ruminococcaceae > Anaerofilum > Anaerofilum faecale. Next base: position 29,910 of record NZ_NFJT01000022.1, read on the forward strand.
CTGTGGGACGACGCCTACTGCGTCCATCACCTCACCGACCATCCCGAGGGCACCATCAACATCCTGGAAGAGTGCCGCCTGGCCGGGTATCCCGAGCGCCCGCTGCTGTTCTGCTCCACCAGCAAGATCACCTTCCCGGGCGCCGGCGTAGCCGCGATCGCGTGCAGCGAGCGCAACGTGGCGCACATCCTGAAGAACATGGTCCCGATGGTCATCAGCTACGACAAGATGAACCAGATGCGCCATGTGCGCTTCCTGAAAGACAAGGCCGGTGTGCTGGAACACATGAAGAAGCACCGCGCCATCCTCCAGCCTAAATTCGAGCTGGTGCAGAAGGTGTTTTCGCAGGAGGTGGAGCCGTATGGCCCCATTGCCTGGTGGACCAAGCCCAACGGAGGATATTTCATCAGCCTGTATGTACAGCCCGGCTGCGCCAAGCGCGTGGTGGACCTGTGCAAGCAGGCGGGTGTTGTGCTGACCGGCGCGGGCGCCGCCTATCCCTGCGGCATCGACCCCGACGATCACCACATCCGCATTGCCCCCACGTTCCCCTCGCTGGAGGAACTGGAAACTGCGTCTTTATTGCTCAGCGTTTGCATCCGGCTTGCAACGGTGGAAAAGCTGCTTGCCCGCTGAGTGATAATATAGTAGACCTTATTTGCCCTTTTCGGGGCGAAGAGGGCAAAAACAGGAGGTTCCCATGAAGAAAAAAGGAAAGCCCTGGCATTTTGCCGTGGTGGCGCTTTTGATCTGCGTGTTTGCCTTCACCGCTTTCTTTGGCGTGAGCAGCACCTATGGCGACATCAAAACGGTATATATCAAGGGCGCAAGCGACATTCGGTTCGGTATCGACATCCGCGGCGGTGTGGACGTGACCTTCGTCCCCGCCGACGGCTATGACGCCACCCCCGAGCAGATGCAGGCTGCCAAGACGGTCATTGAAGACCGCCTGGTATCGCAGAACATCACCGACAGCGAAGTGTACACCGATGAGGCCAAAGACCGCATTATCGTGCGTTTCCCCTGGAAGGAAGGGGAGAGCAGCTTCGACCCCGAAACTGCCATCCAGGAGCTGGGCGCCACCGCGCAGCTGACCTTCCGCAAAGGCACCTCTGCCGACGGTGAGATCGTTCTGGAAGGCTCGGATGTAAGGAGGGCCGCCGCTGCCTACGGTCCCCTCACCGCCAACGGCGTGAGTGAGTACTATGTGCAGCTGGAGCTGGAGGATTCCGGCAAGACCAAATTCGCCGAAGCTACCACCGAGCTGGCGCAGGAGAACGGCCAGATCTCCATCTGGATGGACGACCAGATGATCAGCGCCCCCTATGTGAACACCGCCATCACCGATGGCGTGGCCACCATTTCGGGCAGCTTCACACAGGAGAGCGCCGTCAGCCTGGCCGACCGGATCAACTCCGGTGCGCTGCCCTTTGCCCTGAGCGCCGACAGCTATTCCACCATCAGCCCCACTCTGGGCACCCAGAGCCTGGAGGCCATGCTGCTGGCCGGCATCATCGCGTTTGTGCTGGTTGCTCTGTATATGATCCTGAACTACCGCCTGCCCGGTGCGATCGCCAGCCTGGCTCTGCTGGGCCAGTCGGCCGCCACTCTGGCCTGTATTTCCGGCTATCTGCCTATCTTCAACAGCTTCACCCTGACGCTGCCCGGCATCGCCGGTATCATCCTTGCCATCGGCATGGGCGTTGACGCCAACGTCATCACCGCCGAGCGCATCAAGGAAGAGCTGAAGAGCGGCAAAACCCTGGATGGCGCCCTGAACGCCGGCTTCAGCCGCGGTCTGGCTCCCATCATTGACGGCAACGTGACCGTTATCATCGTGGCTCTGGTGCTGATGGCCGCCTTTGGTCCCACCGACGGCGTGCTGGCCGCCATTTTCAGCCCGGTGTTCGGCTGGTTCGGCGCCGCCACGGCCGGCACCATCTATTCCTTCGGCTACACCCTGCTTGTGGGTGTGATCCTGAACTTCGTATTTGGCGTTGCAGCTACCCGCGTCATGCTGCGCGGTGTGTCCCGCATCAAGGCGCTGCGCAACCCCGTACTGTATGGAGGTGCCAAGAATGCAAACGGCTAAATATGATTTTATGGGCAAGCGCCGGATCTTCTTTGGGATCTCGGCCGCCATCATCGCAGTGATTGTGCTGTGCAGCATCCTTTTCGGCGTACAGATGGACATCCAGTTCCGCGGCGGCGCGATGCTGACGCTGGGCTATGAGGGCGAGATCCAGCTGTCCGATGTGGAGGAAGCCGCCAAGGAGGTGCTGGGAAGCGACATCACTGTACAGAGCAGCGACTCGGCCACCGGCCAGAAGGCCATCACCGTGAGCATGCCCGGCAGCGAGACCATGTCTGCCGATGAGCTGGAGGATCTGATCGCCCAGCTGAACGAGGCCTACGAGGCCAACAACTTCACCCAGTTGGAAACCAGCAACGTGGACGCCACGATGGGACGCGAGTTCTTCATCAAGTGCCTGGTGGCTGTCGTCACCGCCTGTGTACTGATCCTGATCTATGTATGGATTCGTTTCCGCCGCATCGGCGGTCTCACAGCCGGCACCTTTGCGGTGTGCGCGCTGATCAACGACCTGATCGTGGTGTTCGGTTGCTTTGTGATCCTTCAGATTCCCCTGAACGGAAACTTCGTGGCCGCGATGCTGACGATTCTGGGCTATTCCATCAACGATACCGTTGTGATCTACGACCGTATCCGTGAGAACCGCAAGCTGATGGGCAACAAGCTGCCGTTTGAGCAGCTGGTGAACCTGAGCATCAACCAGAGCCTGCGCCGTTCGGTGAACACCACCGTCACCACCTGCATAGCGTTGGCTGTGGTGTGTGTTGTGTCGGTTGTGTTCAGCCTGTCCAGCATCTTTACCTTTGCGCTGCCGCTGATGATCGGTATGGCGTCCGGTCTGTACACCTCTCTGTTCCTGGCCACCGGCCTGTGGGTGGAGTGGGAGTCTCACCGCGCCAAGAAAGCGTCGAAATAATCCACGTTGGCGGCAGAGCCTGTTGCGGGTGCGTCACACCCCGGCATGGCTCTGCCGCCGGCTGCATTTTCCAACCAATCACCAGGAGGTGATCCGTTATGCAATGCGGGATTTCCACAGCCTGCATGTACCCCCAGGACACGTCCGTGTCTCTGCGCCAGCTCACGGCGATGCGCCCCGGTTTGCTGGAGGTATTCCTGAACACCTTCCGTGAACTGGACGAAAGCTATGTTTCCGCGCTGCGCGAGACCCTTTCCGCAACCAACAGCCGCCTCACCAGCCTGCATCCGTTTTCCTCCGGTTTTGAGCCGTTCCTCTTTTTCACGGAATACAAGGGCAGGTTTGACGATGGGGTGCTGCTGTACCGCCGCTTTTTTGAGGTGTGCCGGCAGTTGGGGGCTCCGCTGCTGGTGATGCACGGCGACTACCGCGCCAAGCCGGGCGATATGAAATTCTACGCCGCCCGTTTTTCCGAGCTTGCCCGGATCGGAGCGGAGGAGTATGGGATCACACTGGCACAGGAAAATGTGGACCGCTGCCGCTGCGGTCTGTCGGAAAATATTCTCCTGCTGCGCGAGTATACCGGCGATACCGTCAAATTCGTGCTGGACGTCAAGCAGGCCCGCAGGGCAGGGCAGGATGTGTTCGAGATTGCCCGGGCAATGGGCCCGCAGAACATCTGCCATCTGCACCTGAGCGACGAGATGGAGGGCAAAAGCTGTGCGCTGCCTGGGCAGGGCACCTTTGATTTTGAAACGACATTGCGCTATCTGTGGCGCAGCGGATGCCGTGCCGATGCAGTGATCGAACTGTACCGGGACGGCTTTGAGAGACCGGAACAGCTTGTACAGGCTGCCGACTGGGTGGATGCCCTGATGCAGAAGATCGAGAAGGAGGAGCTTTTATGAAATGCCCGTATTGCAGCGCCAGCGATTCCAAAGTGATCGACTCCCGCCCCACCGAGGATGGGGAGAAGATCCGCCGCCGCCGCGAATGCCTGAAATGCGGACGCCGCTTCACCACCTACGAGATCGTGGAACGGGTTCCCATCATCGTTGTGAAAAAGGATGGTTCCCGCGAGGAGTTCGACCGCCAGAAGCTGCTGGGCGGTATGCTGCGCGCCTGCGAGAAACGCCCCGTCAGCTATCAGATGCTGGAAGCCGCCGTGGAGAACATCGAGCAGGCGATCCGCGCCGAGTATGAGCAGGAGGTCACCAGCATCCACATTGGTGAGCTGGCAATGGCCGAGCTGAAAAAGGTGGACGAGGTGGCCTATGTGCGCTTTGCCTCGGTCTACCGCCAGTTCAGCGACATCAACACCTTTATGGAAGAACTGCGCGAAATCCTCAACGACCGCACCGCGCGGGAACAGGAATAAACGCCCACAACAGAACAGGCTCTCCAACGCATTGTCTGCGCAGGAGAGCCTGTTTTTTTGTTACAGCATGCCGAAAAACAGACGCCGCACGGTTTGCAGCTGTGCCAGTGCGTGCTCCGCTTCACACTGCAGGTCGGCGATGTGTTCCTCGTCCAGATAGGCGCGCAGTCCGGCCACCTCCAGCTGGATTTGTCCCAGCAGGTCGCGCCGGATGAAAAGCGCCAGCATATGCTCCCTGCTCTGCAGTTTGCCGGTCAATTCATCCAGCTTTTCGCGGGCACGCTCACAGCGTCCCTGCTCGCACAGCTGCACCACCTCCAGCATCTGCTGTTCCGTGGTGTTGAACGCGCGCCGCACGATCCAGCTGCTGACAAGGGTGGCGGCCAAAATTCCCAGCAGCAGCCAGGCTGCGATCTTTGCACGGGCCATCTTGTCCTCTCCTTTCAGGTGCGGCTGTCTTTGCGCACCAGGGTATACTGTTCGGTATCGTCCCCGGCCAACAGCAGCGTGTCCGACAGGCCAAGGCGGTTCTGTGCCAGGATCCCTTTCAGCCAGTCCGGGTTTTTCCCGCACCAGATCAGGTTGTCCTCCATGATCTCGCCATCGATCACAAACGGCATCTGCGGCTTTTGGGCATCGCTGTCCGGCTTCAGGCCAAGGTCCTGCCGCGTGGGCGTGTCCTGTTCCCAGGCGCGGTAGATGCTCACGCTGCCGTTGGTCTCCACCATCGCACAGGTCACCTCGGCGGGGTCGAAAATATCCTTTGCCCGCAGTGCTTCCAGCACATCGTCCATGGTGAAGCGCAGACTGCGCAGCGCCGCCTGGTCGATGTGGCCGTCCCGTATGATGACCACCGGCTGTCCCGAGATCAGGCGTGCCGCCCGGCGGCTTCGCACGCACAGGGCCGAGAGCAGAATCTCAAAGCAGACGATCAGCAGCACCGGCAGCGCGCTGGCCATCAGCGGAAGCTCCGGCGATTCAATCGAGATCGACGCAAGGTTCGACAGCAAAATCGTCGACACAAGTTCGGACGGCTGCAATTCGCCCAGCTGCCGTTTTCCCATCAGGCGCATGGCCGCGATCACCATACAATATACAAGAATCGTTCGCAGCAGGATCACCGCCATACTGCACATCACCTCCCTGTTGCTTGGAAAGATTGTGGGCCTGCGGGATTATTTTCATTCACTTCTCTCCATACTAAGCGGCGAGGTGAAGAAAATGGAACAGCCGCTGTCTACCAGCCTGCTGGAAAACAAACTGGCTCTTCGTGGACTGTTTGGCCAGTCGGTGGATTTTTACACAAAGGATGTGCGCATCTGCGGGCATGCCTGCTGCATCTGTATGTTTGAAGGGTTGTCCAGCATCGAACGATTGTGGATCATGATGCTGGACAGCCTGGCGCACGAGGAGATCCAGCCCCAAACGCCGCAGGCTCTTTTCGACTATCTCCTGAAAGGCACCGACATCCCGCTGGAAACGCGCAGTGCCGTCTGCCTTTCGGATGTGCAGGCACAGCTCACCGCCGGCACCAGCGTGATCCTGATCGACGGTGTCACGCAGGCGATCGTGATGTCCACCCAGGCGATGCAGTTCCGGTCGGTGGGGGAGCCGTCGGGAGAGGGGAACGTGCGCGGCAGCCGGGAGGGGTTCACCGAGCTGCTGCGGATCAACTTCAGCCTGATCCGCCGCCTTGTGCGCAGCGACGGGCTGCGCATCGAGACCATGACGGGGGGCGCCCGCACACAGACTGAGATCGGCCTGTGCTACGACGCACACCTGTGCCCGCCGGAACTGCTGCGCCATGTGCGTTCCCGCCTGCAGGATCTGCCGCTGCCGTTTTTGCTGGACAGCAGTTATCTCACCCCTTTTTTGGGGCGGGGAGGATTCCATTTCTTCTCCGGCACCGGCTACACCGAGCGCCCCAGCTGCGCGGCGGCAAAGATCTGCGAGGGCAAGGTGGTGGTGCTGGTGAACGGAAGCCCCTTTGCGCTGGTTCTGCCCTGGCTGTTTTACGAGAATTTCCAGTCGATGGACGATTACAGCACAAAGGCATACTTTGCCAGCTTCGTGCGGATGCTGAAATACGCGGCGTTCCTGATCGCGGTGCTGCTGCCCGGCGCCTTTGTCTCGGCGGCGGGATTCACGCCGGAACTGCTGCCGCCGGAACTGCTCTATAAGGTTGCCGCGGCAGAGCGTGCCACGCCGCTTCCGCTGTTTCTGGAAATGCTCTTTGTCAATTTCCTGCTGGAGATCATCCGGGAAGCCGGGCTGCGGCTGCCTCGTCCGGTGGGGCATTCGGTCAGCCTGGTGGCTGCACTGATCATCGGCGATGCCGCAGTAAAGGCGGGTATCCTCAGCACGCCGGTCGTCATCGTGGCGGCCATGACCGCCATCTGCACCTTTGTGGTCCCCTCGCTGTACGAGCCGGTCACCATCCTGCGCATCCTGTTTATCCTGGCAGGCGGCATCCTCGGGCCGGCCGGGATGCTGGCCATGTTTTTCTGGCTGCTGCTGGACATCTGTGCCGTGAACTCCTACGGCGTGCCCTTCATGACCCCCTTTGCCCCTGTACAGCGGGGGATGTGGAAGGATGTTCTGGTGCGCATGCAGTGGCGCTCGCTCTCCCGCCGCCCGTTCGAGATCGCCCGGATAGACAGCCAGCGTAAGGAGGAAAACGATGCCTCATAAAACCACAGTTTCCCTGCGCCAGCTTGGATGCGGTGTATTCTTGTGCCTGATCTGCGAATCGCTCATCCGCCCGATGGCCGGCGGCGCGGCACTGCCGGCCTACAGTCGGGTGATGGCCGGTGTGCTGTGCGGTTTCGCCGTGTGGTTCCTGCTGCGGTGGTTCTGCCGGGCAGCCGGACGGGAAGAGTTTGTCGCGCTGCTGTCGGGAAGGGGAAGGGGCAGCCGTCTGACGCTGCTTTTGCTGGCAGTCAGCTTCTCGCTGGGGACCGGGCGCAGTTTGGAACAGACCGAAACATTCTACCGGTATGTGAGCGCAGAGGGGCTGGCACTGGGCGTGTTCCTTCTCCTCGCGCTGGCGGTTTGTCTGTATGCGGCAAAGATCGGGCTGGAAAGCCTGCTGCGCACAGGCAGTATCCTCTTCGCGCTGTTTGCCCTTTCGGCCCTGCTGCTGGCGGCGGGAAATGCGCCTGCCATGCGGCTGGAACACCTGCAAATCCCGCAGGAACCGGTGCGGGACATCCTCGAAAGCTGTGTAAAGGGATTTCACCTTACACCGGAACTTTTGTTTTTCGGCCTGTATGCGCACACCGCCTGTCCCTCCAAATCGGAGGGGATTTTGGCGCGCGTCCTGGCAGGCGCCGTGGCGGTGGACATTCTCCTGGCCTGCCTCACCGAGCTGGTGCTGGGGCCGTTTGGCGCCATGCAGATCCAGCCGCTCCACACGCTGGCGCGAATCGGCGGTATTTCTGTTTTTCGACGTATTGACGCGATTCATGTTGCGATATGGCTGCTGATCTCCCTGTTTCGCACGGCGCTTTTGTGCGCGGGATTGTCCAAAGTGCTGCGTCCGCTGCTGCCCGAGCGCCTGCGGGAAATGACCTGGCTGACCGCCCTTCCCGTCCTGGCGGGGTGCTGGTTTGCCTATCTGTGCCCCATCGGACAGCTGCTGTGGCTGCAAACCATTGCTGTAATGGCAAGTGCCTTTACAGTCGTTTTTCTGCTCTGGCTGTCAAAAAAGAAAGGAGAAAACAGATGCTCTGGCAACATAAACGAGCAGCCGCTGTGATTCTGGCGGCGTTCCTGCTGCTGAGCCTGTCCGGATGCGGCGGGGTCCCGCTTGGCCGCCGCGCCATCGTGAAGGCGATCTTTGTCGATTGGACCGGTTCCCGGTTTGAGACCGGGCTGCTCGTGCTGGACAGCGCGCCGTCGGCCGACGCGGAGCAGGCATCCTCCGCCTCGCTCTACTGCGGCGCCGCACAGGAGCTGTCTGCGGCGGTGGTGCAGGCGGAACAGCAGCAGGACCGCACACCCTTTTACGGGCAGAACCAGCTGCTGATCCTGGGCAAAGGCGCGGCGGAGAGCAAGGCCGATGCCGTGCTGCAATACTTCGGCACCGAACAGGCCGGACGTCCGGGCATGGCGGTATTTGTTTCCGAAATGACAACCGACACAATGAAAGAGCTCACACAGGCCGATTCCTTCGCCAGCACGATTTTGCAGCTGGAAAAGGAGATACTGGAACAGCCGGCCGTGGAGCCGGTGATGGTGTATGAGCTTCCCGTCGGCGAAGACGGAGTGAACGGGTGTATTCCCCGCCTTGCCCTCACGGATGCGGATGCCTCCCTCGACGCACTGGTTTTGTATGCCGGCAGTGAACCGCAGACCGTTTGGGAAGGGCAGGAAATGCAGCTTGCCCAGCTGATGGCGGGGCATGCAAACCGCCTGAACTGCCTGCGGGAATACGACGGCCGCACCGTGCGCTTCACGGTCGATTCGGCGCACATCCAGCGGCAGGTGGAACGGGGAGAGGACGGCCCCTGCCTGCACCTTGTGCTTACCGGAACGGTTCGGTGGCTGTCCGCTTCCCGCGCAGACCAGCAGCCGGGCATTTCGCAGACCGGCAGCCGGCAGTCGCTGTCGCAGCAGATTTCCCAAACGCTTGCCGCCGATCTGCAGGCGGTGGTGCAGGATGCCTGGAACGAAAAAGGGGATGCGTTCCGGCTGGGCTGGTGGTTTGCCGTCTGGGATACCGTGTGGTATAACCGCGCTTTGCAGGACGGAACGCTGCGGCAGCCGGAGCGGATCGAGGTGGAGGCGCAGATCGCTGTGCTGTGACAACAAAAAACCGATCCTGCGGCAGGAGCAGGATCGGTTTTTCTGTATCTATCGAGGGGGGAGATCAGCGCTTTTTGAGGTACAGACGCTGGTACTTGTCGATGGCGCGGTCGTAGATATTCAGGATGCGGCGCATAAATTCCTCGCGTCCGTAGCGTTTGGTGTAGGCGGTCACGCCATTGCGGCGCTGCTGCCGGGCGGCGGCATCCATCTCGCCCTCCTCGCGGAGCAGGGCCGCCATCTCTTCGCTGGTGGTGAACAGGTTGCCGTTCACGCCCGGTGCGATCTGGTCCTTGTTGTAGACGTCCAGGCGCTGCACAACGTACAGGCCGCTGGCCATCGCCTCCAGCATCGAGATGGAGTTCATCTCGGACAGGGACGCCGTGCAGAACAGATCACACGCATGGTAGTACGGAGGAAGCAGCTCGTGCTCGATGCGGCCCAGCAGATGCACCTGCTGCTGTACGCCGAGACGGTCGATCTGCTGCTGCAGCGCCTTGCGCTCGGGACCGTCGCCGATGATGAACAGCTTATAGCTCGACTGCCCCTTGAAGTGGCGGGAGAAATAGTCGATCATCACATCGATGCTCTTCTCCTTGCCCAGACGTCCCACGAAGCACAGCGCGGTGTCGCCTTCCTGGATGCCAAGCTCGCGGCGCACCCGTGCGATCTCCTCGGGCTTCACATTCTCCGGCATAAAGTTGGACAGGTCCACCGTGTTCGGCACGATGTTGATATGGCGCTCCACCCCACAGCGGCGCAGGTATTCCACCACCTTGGGGGACGGCCCGATGATCTCGGTGGCCCGGCGCGCCACATTGCGGAAATAGAAATGCGCGCCGGGCTTGACCATGTTCTGGAACCGCTCGGGCGCTACATAGAACATGTAGTCGTCGTACATGGTGTGCAGCGTGTAGACCACCGGCTTTTTCAGCTTGCGGGCGGCAAACAGGCCGAAGATACCCATGCTGAACTCGGTGTGGATGTGCATCAGATCCGGGTCGAATTCTGCGATGATCTTGAGACGCTGCAGGTTCAGCGGGTTGGCAACGCCGTATCCGTAGATGCGCTTGAGCGGGATGGCCGGGCAGTACAGGATGCCGTCCTTTATGTAGTGGCAGGTGGCTTTGGGATTGGTGGTGACGATCAGCACTTCGTGCCCCTTGGCCTCCAGACCTTCCTTCAGCGTCTGGATATGGGTGACGACACCGCTGATGAACGGGAAATAGGTTTCGGTAAAAATGGCAACGCGCATAAATGTTCTCCCTTTCTGAAAACGTCGGTCGGTCCGGACGTGCCGTGCACGGCCAGGGAATATGAGGATATATTGTTATAACGCACCGCAGGCACAAAAAGTTTCAATCCGGCGGCGCAGCTGAAAAAAGCCGGCATACATTCCGCGTTCACAAAAATCACACAGACAGTATACCAGAAATTTTTTATAAAATAAAGAGAAAACCTCCGTATGAAATTGATATTGCATATAAAATTCGCTATAATGATAAGCAAAGAACTGTGCAAAGCCGTTTTTCGTGCGCCGTATGGAGCGGCCGCCCGAAAAACGGCGGCATCCCACAGAAAGGGTGAAAAATTTGCCAAAATTCTCTGTTACTCTCAAAAAAATTGCCGACCAGCTGCATCTGGAAACGGCCTATACGCCCACCGATATCAGCGGCATCCCCATCTATACGATGGACGTCAACCGTCCCGGCCTGCTGCTGGCGGGATACGACGAGTATTTCGATCCCACCCGCCTGCAGATCTGCGGCAAGGCCGAGATGGCCTATCTGGAGGGCCTGCCCGAGGATCTGCGCCGCAGCCATGTGCACACCCTGTTCGCGCTCAGGCCTCCCGCGGTGATCGTCACCCGCAGTCTGCCCGTGCTGGAGGAGATGCTGGAATTCGCCAAGGAATACCAGGTTCCCATCCTGTGCACGAACGAGAACACCTCCGCCATGATGAGCAACCTGATCTCGATCCTCAGCGTTGAATTGGCCCCCCGCGTCACGCGGCACGGCGTGCTGGTGGAGGTATACGGCGAGGGCATCCTGATCCTGGGCGACAGCGGCGTGGGCAAAAGCGAAACCGCCGTGGAGCTGGTCAAGCGCGGCCACCGCCTCATCGCCGACGACGCCGTGGAGCTGCGCCGCGTCTCCAACCGGTCCATCGTGGGCACCAGCCCGGAGAACATCCGCCATTTCATCGAGCTGCGCGGCATCGGCATCGTGAACGTGGCGCGGGTATTCGGTATCGGCGCCGTAAAGGTGAGCGAGAAGGTGGACCTGGTGGTGAAGCTGGAGCCCTGGGACAAAACCAAGAACTACAGCCGCACCGGGCTGGAATCGCCCACCACCGACATTCTGGGCGTGAGCATCCCCTGCACCGAGATCCCGGTGATGCCCGGCCGCAACCTGGCGGTCATCCTGGAAACCGCCGCCATCGCCAACCGTCAGAAAAAGATGGGCTACAACGCCGCGAAGGAATTGATGGCGCGGCTGGGTCTGGAAGAGGACATCACCTAATATACAATACAGAGAACGAGCAACCGGCGCACGTTCGCGCGTGCCGGGCAGAAAGGAATCGATACAGCATGAAACAGTATACCATCGGCGTGGATCTGGGAGGAACGACCATTTCGGCCGGCCTTGTGGATGAGAACTACAACATCGTACACAAAGTGGGGTGCGACACCAACCTGCCCCGCCCGGCCGAGGAGGTGGAAAAGTCGATCGCAGATCTTTGCCTGCGCCTGTGCCGCGACAAGGGCCTGGACATCACCAAGGACATCTGCTGGGTGGGGATCGGCACTCCCGGCAGCGTAAACCAGTCCACCGGCGTGGTCGAGTTCAACGCCAACTTCGGCTACAACGAGTGGACGCTGGAAGTGAACATGGAGCGGCGGCTGGGCTGCAAGGTGTACATCGAGAACGACGCCAACGCCGCCGCCTACGGCGAATATATCGCCGGCGGCGCCAAGGGCGCGCAGTATGCGGTGGTGATCACGCTGGGCACCGGCATCGGCAGCGGCATCATCATCAACGGAAAGATTTTCTCCGGGTTCAACTATGCCGGCGCCGAACTGGGCCATCTCGTCATCGTGAAGGACGGCCGTCCCTGCATGTGCGGCCGCAACGGCTGCTGGGAAAAATATGCGTCCGCCCGCGCGCTGACAGAGGACACCCGCGAGGCGATGAAGGCCCATCCCGACAACATGATGTGGAAGCTGGTGGACGGCGATCTGTCCCGCGTGAACGCCAAGACCGCCTTCGACGGCATGCGTGCCGGCGACGAGCTGGCCACCAAGGTGGTGCACAATTTCGTGGAGTATGTGGCCTGCGGCATCACCAGCGTCATCAACATTTTCCAGCCGGAGATCCTGTGCATCGGCGGCGGCATCTCGCGCGAGGGCGAGACGCTGCTGGCTCCCATACGCGAATACGTAGACCGCGAGGAGTATGCCCGTGAGGGTATGCGCCGCACCAAAATTGTGGCCGCCAAGCTGTGCAACGACGCAGGTATCGTGGGCGCGGCCAGTCTGGGGATGCAGAACGTATGACAGAACAGCAGATCGTTTTCCTGCGCAGCGCGCTGGAGCGGGCGGGCATTGCCTTCCGCTGCGGCGAGGCGCTGTCCGCCCACACCAGCTTCCGGATCGGAGGCCCGGCCGCCGTGTTCGCCATGCCGGCTTCTTCCGGCCAGCTGGCGGAATGCCTGCGCCTCTGCCGCGAGGCGGACGTGCGCCGCTATCTTTTGTGCAAAGGCTCCAATATCCTGTTTGCAGACGAGGGCTTCGACGGCGCAGTCATCGCGGTGGGCGAGGGGATGGACTCCATCCGCACCGAGGGCACCCGCATCGTCGCGGGGGCAGGCGCTTCGCTCTCCCGCGTCTGTTTGGCCGCGCGCGACGCCGGGCTGACCGGGCTGGAGTTTGCCTATGGGATTCCCGGCGGCGTGGGCGGCGCGGTGTATATGAACGCAGGCGCCTACGGCGGCGAGATGAAGGACGTTGTGTCCCGCGTACACTGCCTGGATGAAGCAGGGAACCCGCACTGGCTGCTGCCGGAGCAGCTCGCCTTCGGATACCGCACCAGCTGCTTTGAACACAGCGGCTGGGCGGTGGACGAGGTGGAGTTCACACTGCGTCCGGGCAGCCGGGAAGAGATCGCCGCCGCGATGGAGGACTATCTCGCCCGCCGCAAAACCAAACAGCCGCTGGATAAGCCCAGCGCCGGCAGCGCGTTCAAGCGCCCGCAGGGGGCCTTTGCCTCGGCGCTCATCGACCAGTGCGGCCTGAAGGGCTATCAGGTGGGCGGCGCGGCCATCAGCGAAAAGCATGCCGGGTTCATCGTGAATCTGGGCGGGGCCACCTGCGCCGACGTGCTGGCGGTGGCCGACGATGTTTCCCGTATCGTGCGGGAAAAGACAGGGTTTGTATTGGAAAAGGAGATCCGGGTGGTGCGCTGAGGAGCGCGCCGCCTGTTTCTGCGTGATACAGGAATTTGCAACATGGATTATTTGATCGTCACCGGTTCCTCCGGCGCTGGCAAGACACTGGCCGTGCATGCGCTGGAGGATCTGGGGTATTTTTGCATCGACAACATCCCGGCCGGTATGCTGGCTCCCTTTGCACGTCTGGCACTGGAGCACAACGAACTGGACCGGGTGGCGATGGTGCTGGATGTGCGCGGCTTCCGCACCGCCCAGCAGGTGCAGAACAGCCTGCAGCAGCTGCGGCAGGAGGGCGTGCAGTATCGCACCCTCTTTCTGGACGCGGGCGACGAGGTGCTGGAGCGGCGGTATAAAGAGACCCGCCGCCGTCATCCGCTGAGCATCCAGCTGGACATTTCCACAAGCCAGGCCATCCGCCTGGAGCGCGAGATCATGCGGCCGCTGTTCGAACAGGCCGACTACATCGTGGACACCTCGCTGCTGTCCACCGCACAGCTTCGCGGCCGGATCGTGGGGCTGTTCTCCCAAAAGGGGCAGGCCGCCATGGCGCTGAACATCCTTTCGTTCGGCTTCAAATACGGCCAGCCCAAAGAGGCCGACATCGTGTTTGACGTGCGCTGCCTGCCGAACCCGTTCTATGTTCCGGCACTCAAACCGCTCACCGGCCTGGACCAGGAGGTGGTGGAGTACGTGATGCAGTCGGAGGCGTCGCAGGGACTGCTGCGCCGGATGCAGGATCTGGTGGGGTACTCTCTGCCGCTGTATGTGCAGGAGGGCAAGAGCCAGCTGACCATCGCGGTGGGATGCACCGGAGGCAAACACCGCTCCATCACCTTTGCACGCAAGCTGGCCGAATATGTCCAGCAGCTGGGATATCATCCCACCGTGCAGCACCGCGACATCAACCGAACCACTTGAGAGGGGAAACTATTTGTCTACCGTCACATTTTCCAGAAAAGTAAAAGAGGAGATCACCAACCGGCACCTGCAGCGCAGCTGCTGCCGCCTGGCGGCCGCTTACGGGATCGCCTGTTTCGGCCGCTATTTCGACCAGCGGGGGATCGTGCTGCACACCGAGCATCCCCAGGTGGCGGAGTATGCCCTCCGCATCTACCGCCAGATCGGCGTGGAGGGGGAACTCGTCCAGAAGGGCACCGCCGCCAGCCCGGTGTATGAGTTTGCCGTCCGTGAGCCGTCCCAGGTGACCCGGATGCTGGAGCTGTTCGGGCAGGACCCGTCCCGCATGCTGTCGGTGCGCATCAACAGCAAAAATATCTGCTGTTCCCACTGCACCGGCGCGTTTTTGGGGGCGGCCTTTCTGTGCGCCGGCACCATCACCGACCCCATGAAGGAATACCATCTGGAATTTGTCACCGGGCGGCAGATGCTGGCGCGGGACCTGGAGGGGATTCTGGCCGAGCACTATTTCCATCCCCGCCGCACCCTGCGGAAGGGGGTGAGCGTGGTGTACTTCAAATCCAGCGAAAAGATCGAGGATCTTCTCACGCTGATGGGTGCCAGCGGATGCAGCATGGAGCTGATGAGCTTGAAGGTATACCGCGATTTCCGCAACAAGGCCAACCGCATCACCAACTGCGAGACGGCCAATATAGACAAGACCGTCTCGGCCACCCTGCAAAGCCAGCGCGCGATCCAGTATCTGAAAGACAGCGGCGCATGGGACACACTGCCCGAACCGCTGCGGCAGGCCGCCGAACTGCGCCTGGCCTGGCCGGACCTGTCGCTGGCACAGCTGGCCGAAAAAGCCCAGCCCCCCATCAGCAAATCCGGCCTGAGCCATCGGCTGAAAAAGCTGGAAGCCACCGCCAAAGCCCTGCAAGAGAGGAACCAGGATGTCTGAAACAAAACGTGATTTCGTCCATCTGCACCTGCACACCGAATACAGCCTGCTGGACGGCGCCTGCCGCATCGACCGCCTGTTCGACCATCTGAGAGAACTGGGCCAGACAGCGGTCGCCATCACCGACCACGGGGTGATGTACGGGTGCGTGGACTTTTATAAGGCAGCCAAAAAGGCGGGCATCAAGCCCATCATCGGCTGCGAGGTCTATGTGGCCACCCGCACCCGCTTCGACAAGGTGAACCGTCTGGACGGCTACAACCATCTGGTGCTGCTGTGCAAGAACGAGACGGGATATAAAAACCTCATCAAGATGGTCAGCCGCGGATTCACCGAAGGCTTTTACAACAAGCCCCGCATCGACCACGAGCTTCTGCAGCAGCACCACGAGGGGCTGGTCTGCCTGTCTGCCTGCCTCGCGGGCGAGATCCCGCAGGCGATTCTGGCCGGAGACGAGGAAAAAGCGCGCAGCATCGCGCTGTGGTATAAAGAACTGTTCGGGGAGGATTTCTTCATCGAGCTGCAGGACCACGGTTTGGCCGAACAGCGGCAGGTGCTGCCCGGCCTGATTCGCCTTGCCCGTGAACTGGACATCCCGCTGGTGGCCACCAACGACGCCCACTATCTCACCCGGGAGGACAGCCGGATGCAGAGCGTGCTGATCTGCATCCAGACCGGAAAGACGCTGGCCGATCCGGACAAGATGGAGTTCCAGACCGACGAATTCTATGTCAAAAGCACCGACGAGATGTACCAGCTGTTCGCCATCGCGCCGGACGCCTGTGAAAACACGGTGCGCATCGCCGAACGCTGCAACTTCGACTTTGAGTTCGGCGTGACCAAGCTGCCCTATTTCGAGGCGCCGGACGGGATGGACAACCTCGCCTATTTCCGCAAGCTGTGTGAAGAGGGGCTGCAGCGCAACTATCCCGGCCGCATCACCGACGAGCTGCGCGAACGGCTGGAGTATGAGATCGGCGTGATCGACCGGATGGGGTATACCAACTACTACCTCATCGTGTTCGACTTCATCCACTACGCCAAGACCCACGGCATCCCGGTTGGCCCCGGGCGCGGCAGCGGTGCGGGCAGCCTGGCGGCCTATTGCATGGGCATCACCGAGATCGACCCCATCCGCTACAACCTGCTGTTTGAACGCTTCCTGAACCCCGAGCGCGTGAGCATGCCCGACTTCGACGTCGATTTCTGCTACGAGCGCCGGCAGGAGGTGATCGACTATGTGATCCGCAAATACGGCGCCGACCACGTCACCCAGATCGTCACCTTTGGGACCATGGCCGCGCGCGCGGCCATCCGGGATGTGGGGCGGGTGATGGACCTACCCTATCAGACGGTGGACACCATCGCCAAGCTGGTGCCGATGGAACTGAAAATGACGCTCAAGCGCGCATTGGAGGTCAGCAAGGATCTCGCGGCACAGTATGCGGCCAACGAGCAGGTCCGCGAACTCATCGACACCGCCATCAAGATCGAGGGGATGCCGCGCCATGCCTCCACCCATGCGGCGGGCGTGGTGATCACCCGGGAAGCGGCGGACGAATATATCCCGCTGGCCACCAACGACGGCCAGCCGGTCACCCAGTTCACCATGACGACGGTGGAGGAACTGGGGCTTTTGAAGATGGATTTCCTGGGCCTGCGCACCCTCACCGTCATCCACGACGCCGAGAAGATGATCCAGCGCGACGAGCCGGATTTCTCGATCCGGGGCCTGTCCTACGACGACAAGGCCACCTACGAGATGCTCAGCCAGGGCGAGAGCGAGGGCATCTTCCAGCTGGAATCCAGCGGCATGAAGCAGGTGCTGACCGGCCTCAAGCCGCGCGATCTGGAGGACGTCATCGCGCTCATCTCGCTCTACCGCCCCGGCCCGATGGACTCCATCCCCACCTATCTGCGCAACCGCCACCAGCCGGATGCGGTGCGCTACAAAACACCCCAGCTGGCGCATATCCTCGATGTGACCAACGGCTGCATCGTCTACCAGGAGCAGGTGATGCAGATCTGCCGCGAGCTGGCCGGCTTCTCCTACGGACAGGCCGACCTTGTGCGCCGCGCCATGAGCAAGAAAAAGCACGACGTCATGGAGCAGGAGCGGCAGTATTTTGTCTACGGCAGCACCGAGCCGGGCCACGAGTGCAAGGGATGCGTGGCCAACGGCATCACCGAGCGGGCCGCCAACAGCATCTTCGATGAGATGAGCAGCTTTGCCAGCTATGCGTTCAACAAATCGCACGCCGCCTGCTATGCCTATGTGGCCTACCAGACCGCCTATCTCAAATGTCACTATCCGCGCCAGTTCCTGGCCGCGCTGCTGACCAGCGTGCTCGACAACACCGACAAGGTGATCGAGTACACCGCCGAATGCCAGCGCCTGGGCATCGCGGTGCTCCCGCCCGACATCAACTCCAGCGACGCCCGCTTCACGGTGGACGGCGAGAACATCCGGTTCGGCCTGTCCGCGCTGAAAAACGTGGGGCGCGGGCTGATCGCCACCGTGGTGCGCGAGCGGGAGCAGAACGGCGAATACCGCACCCTGTACGACTTCTGCAAGCGCCTGCACGGCACCGAGCTGAACCGCCGCGCGCTGGAAAGCATGATCAAGAGCGGCGCCTTCGACCGCCTGGAGTCCACCCGCAAGGCGATGCTGCAGGGGCTGGAGGGGATGCTCAAGAGCGTGGAAAACGACGCGCGGCGCAATCTGGAGGGACAGCTGGATCTGTTCGGCGTGCTGAGCGGGGAAGGCGAGACCCCCACCGGTCTGATCCACTATGAACTGCCCGACTGCAAGGAGTACGACTACGACGAGCTGCTGATGATGGAAAAGGAGGTCAGCGGGCTGTACCTCAGCGGCCATCCGCTGGACGGCTACCGCGAGGTGATCGGACGGCTGGGAACGGCCACCGTCAGCAAGCTCACCGGGGAAGACGCCCGCGATATGGACGGGCAGGTGGTGAATCTGGTGTGCGCCATCGTGCGCAGCCGTTTCCTCACCACGCGCTCCAACAGCATGATGGCTTTTGCCACCGTGGAGGACCTCACCGGCACCATGGAGGTGCTCCTGTTCCCCAAAGTGCTGGACAAAGCGGGCAGCGCCGTGCGCGACAACGCCGTTGTGCTGGTGCGCGGACGGGTATCGGTGAAGGAGGACGAGCCCACCAAGCTGGTGGCCGACGAGGTGCTGGACGTGAGCCACCTCACGCCGGAGGATTACGAGACGATCTATATCCCGGGCCGCCAGCAGGGAAAGCCCCGCGCCGCCAAGCCGGCTTCCCGCCATGCCGGGCTGTGGCTGCGGCTTCCGTCCCGCCACTGTGCGCAGATGCGGGCCGTGCAGAATCTGCTGTATATTTTTGAGGGGTCCATACCGGTCTACTTCGCATTTGCCGACACCAAAACCCGCGCAGCCGCCCCCCGCTCGATGTGGTGCGTGCCCACGCCGCGGCTAATCAGCGAATTACGGACGATTTTGGGCGAGGAAAACGTCGTTGAAAAAAATATCGAAAGTCTTTGTTGAAGTTGTTGCAAAATTAACAAGCTTTGTAGTATAATATGCTCCAGTGGAGAAGTACACGTTCAGGAGGGTAAATCTGATGAAAGAAATTAAGACGATTGGTGTTCTGACGAGCGGCGGCGACGCGCCCGGTATGAATGCGGCGGTGCGCGCTGTGGTGCGCACTGCGATCAGCAAAGGCTTTAAGGTGATGGGCATCCGTCACGGCTACAACGGCCTGATCACCGGCGATATCTATGAGATGGAACTGCGCAGCGTTTCCGAGATCATCCATCGCGGCGGCACCATTCTGTATACCGCCCGCTGCCTGGAGTTCAAGACCAAGGAAGGCCAGCAGAAGGCTGCCGACCGCTGCAAGGAGTACGGCATCGACGCGCTGGTTGTGATCGGCGGCGACGGTTCCTTCCGCGGCGCCCGTGACCTGGCTGCTCTGGGCATCCCCTGCATCGGCATCCCCGGCACCATCGACAACGATATTGCCTGCAGCGAGTACACCATCGGGTACGACACCGCGATGAACACCGCTGTGGAGATGATCGACAAGCTGCGCGACACCACCCAGAGCCACGACCGCTGCAGCGTGGTGGAAGTGATGGGCCGCAATGCCGGATACATCGCGCTGAACACCGGTATCGCCGTGGGCGCTCTGTCCATTCTGATCCCCGAGCGTCCCTACGACATCGAGCGCGACATCATCGATCGCATGAACTTCACCCAGAAGACCGGCAAGCATCATTTCATCATCATTGTGGCCGAGGGCGTCGGCCGTGCGCAGGACATTGCCAACGAGATCCAGGCGCGCACCGGCGTGGATTCCCGCGCCACGGTTCTGGGCCATGTGCAGCGCGGTGGTTCTCCCTCTCTGCGCGACCGCGTGACTGCTTCCTCCATGGGCTTCCAGGCGGTTTCTCTGCTGGAGAAGGGCATCTACAACCGTGTTGTGGCGGTGAGCGCGGACAAGATCGTCGACTACGACATCGACGTGGCTCTCTCCATGCACAAGACCATCGATACCAACATGATCGATGTGGCTTCCACCATTTCTATCTAAAGTGAGACAGAAGGCGCTGTCGCTCTGCGCGGCAGCGCCTCTTTTTTCCGTAAAAAAACAGGCATTGGTTTTTTATGGAAGGGAAAAGCAGAAAAGCTATTGACAAACCACGGTGGATAGGGTATACTAATAAAGCACTTGGCCCGGTAGTACAGTCGGTTAGTACGCCAGCCTGTCACGCTGGAGGTCGTGGGTTCGAGCCCCATCCGGGTCGCCAGGTGTGCCTCTGTAGCTCAGTTGGTAGAGCAGGGGACTGAAAATCCCCGTGTCATTGGTTCGATTCCGATCGGAGGCACCATTTTTGCGGGTTTAGCTCATCTGGTAGAGCGCCACCTTGCCAAGGTGGAGGTAGCGAGTTCGAG
>NZ_NFJT01000023.1 GCF_002160015.1 Anaerofilum sp. An201
TCTGGTACATCAGCTCGCCCGCCGCATACAGCGCGTGGGTGCGCAGGATGCGGCGCAGGGTGCGCTGGGTGTAGATATGCGTGCGCACCATCCGGCTGGCCACCGCACAGCCGAGATCCGCCTGCCGTTCCCGCAGCGTGCGGCGGCGTTTGTTGTCTGCCTGCGGCTTGTCCAACAGTTTCATCCGCTTTTCTCCTTTCTTCCGCGGGCCGCCCCCAAGAGCGGCGCGCAAAAATCGTCAATCGGTGGATGTTTCACAAAACGATCACAGCTTCGATAAATTTTTACAAAAAAACGGCCGCGGAGCGACCCGCAGCCGTACAAATCCCCATTCATCATACCACAAAAATATTGCGCAGACAACAAAATCCGGCCGATTTTCACATTTTGCGCCGTCAGCCCGCCGCCAGAAGCACCCGCAGCAGCAGCATGGTGACCACCCCCGGCGCCCCCAGCACCACCGCCGCAAACGCCGTGAACCAGTTCACCGCCAGCGAAAGGCCGGTGAAGGGAGCCAGCAGCGCGGCCGCTCCCAGCGTGGCGATGCCGCACACGCTGCTGCCCAGCGCCTGGCGCACCGCATGCGGCGTTTTGGCGGCGGCGCCTGCCGTGCACAGCACCGACACCAGACCGAAAAAACCTGTGACGGCCAACAATTTTGTCATACCTGTATCCTTCTTTCCTGTTTTATGTTCCGATCATACAGGGGCGGCCTGCCGTGTGCCCGTCTGCCGGAAGGAACGCACCTGCCGCAGCAGATAGCGGTATTCGCACTGCAGCGCGAGGCGGCGGTAGATGTGCGCCTCGATCAGCTCGGGATCGGTCTCCAGATCGAACAGCTCCTCGTTGCGGCGGGTGCGGGCCAGGCAGTCGCGCAGCTCGCCGGCATAATAGGCTTCGTCGCGCACCACCGGAGCAAATTCGGTTTCCTCAGTATGTCGTTTCATCGGGCATCCCTCCTGTACCATTGTATGCACAGAGTGTGGGCACAGAACGCCAATTTATTCCAGACACAAAAAAATCTCCCGGCCGCGGGCAGGCGGCGGGAGACGGATGTTTGAAAGATCAGTCGGCCAGCTCGAAGTCCACATGGCCCGCCGCGATGCCGGCCCCGATGCAGCGCACCTGCACGGTGTCGCCCAGGCGCCAGCTGCGGCCGGTGAGCGGGTCGGAATAGGAGATGCTCTCCACCAGCACCGGCTCGCCCCGGCACAGGCGGACGGTGGCCACAAGGCCTTCCACCGTATTGGGCAGCTGGACATAGAGGCCCTGCGGCGTGACGCCCGACACCACCGCCGTGAATTCCTCGCCCACATGGCCGGTCATATACTCGGCCTTGTAGCAGCTCTCGATACTGCGCTCGGCCTGCATGGCGCTCACCTCGCGCTCGCTGCTCTGGCGGCTGGCGTCGGCGGCAAAGGTGTCCCACCGGCGGGACGCCCCCTGCCCTGTCAGCGCCGCCGACAGGATGCGGTGGATGGCGAGGTCGGGATAGCGGCGGATGGGGCTGGTGAAGTGGGCGTAGTCCTCCAGCGCAAGGCTGAAATGCCCCTTCGGCACCGGCTCGTACTTGGCCTTGCTCATGGTGCGCAGCACGCTGGTGTGCACCGCGCGCTCCAGCGGCGTGTCCTTGGTCCGGTCCAGCAGGGCCGACAGCTCCTTTGCCGTGGGGATCTCGGAAGCGAATTTCGCCGGCAGCCCCACCGCGCGCAGCAGCTTTTGCAGGCTCTCCACCCGCTCGGGGTCGGGCGCTTCGTGGACGCGGTAGACAAAGGGCAGGTCGCGGCGGCGTCCCTCGGCGGCCGCGCAGGTGTTGGCCAGCAGCATAAAGCTCTCGATCATCTCCTCGGCCTGCCCGCGGGCGGCCTTCTGCACGTCCACACAGCGGCCCTCCTCGTTCAGGATCAGCTTGGATTCCCCGCTCTCGATCTCCATCCCGCCGCGGGCGCGGCGCTTGGCGTCCAGCGCCTTGTGCAGCGCCAGCATATCCGGCAGGGCGGGCAGGACCTCGGCGTATTTCTGCGCCAATTCGGCCGATTCGTCCCCGGCCAGCAGGGCGTTCACCTCGCTGTACACGCCCTTGACCCGGCTGCGGATGATCGTTTTGGCGAACTGCCAGTCCTTCACGTTGGCCTCGCCGTCCAGCTCCATCAGGCAGGAAAAGGCCAGGCGGTCCTCGTTCGGGTTCAGGCTGCACACCCCGTTGGACAGCTGTTTGGGCAGCATCGGCACCACTTGGTCGGCGTAGTAGACCGAGGTGCCGCGGGCAAAGGCTTCCCGGTCGAGCGCGGTGTCGGGGCGCACAAACCAGCTGACGTCCGCGATGTGGACCCCCAGCAGCCAGCCGTCCTGCGTTTTTTGCAGGCTGACGGCGTCGTCGATGTCCTTGGTGGCGGCGCCGTCGATGGTGAAGATGGGCCAGGCGCGCAGGTCGGTGCGGGCGGCAAGCTCCCCGTCCGGGATGGCGAACTGCTCCAGCGCGGCGGCCTCCTGCTTGACGTCGTCGTCGAAGCGGGGACGGATGTCCTGCGCATACAGGACGGCGGCGGCACAGCTGGCGGCGCGGTCGGCCATGCCGAACCGGCGCTCCACCGTGAGGCGATGGTCGCTGTGCGTTTCGCCGCGGCGCGCGATGCGGCAGGCGACCTTTTCGCCGGGACGCACCGCCTGCTGTTCGCTGCGTTTGAGCAGCAGCGCGGTGTCGGGGGCGTTGTCCGGGAGCAGCGCCATGCGGCCGCTTTCCAGCACCACCGCCGTGCCCACCACCAGGTCCACCGGCGTGACGATGGCCTCCACCTGCCCCTCGCGGCTGCCTGCCACACGGAGGTGCGGGAACAGCTGCACCACCACCTCCTCGCCGGGCAGCGCGCCCAGCAGGCAGCGGCCCGGTACAAAGATATCGCCGCTGTCGTCCAGCGGGCGCACAAAGCCAAAGGTGCGCCCCAGCTTGACCAGCGTGCCGGGGATGCCGTTGACGGCGGGGGCGCTGCACAGACGCCATCCGCCCGGCTTGCAGCAGATGGTCCCCTGGTGCTGGAGCATCTCCAGCGCGGCGGCCACTTTTTTGTTGTTGCCCAGAATGCGCTTGAGCTGTTTTTCGGTTCTCGGCCCTTTTTCCAGTTCCCGCAGGATCTTGCTTTGGATCGACATGCAGATTCCTCCTTTTCTTCCAAAACGAAAACAGGGCCGCCAAAGCCGGCGCGGAACATCCGCGCAGCTCTGACTGCCCTGTTACTCTTGTGTGCAGACTGACTGTGCGCCGACCTTATTTCAGGCGGGCGGACAGCACGCAGGTGAGAATGGTGAGCACGAACAGCACAATGGCAGCGTAACGGGTCACCAGCGCCCACTTGGCGTTGTTGGTCATACGGCCGCGCATATCCTCGTTCATGTTGGCACCGCCCATGATCGCGCCGGACAGACCCCGACCCTTGGACTCCTGCTTCAGAACCACAACCACGATCAGCAGGCAGGTGAGAATCAAAACAACGCCGCTGATGATCTCGAAAATGTTCATGTCCATAACCTCCAGTTATCGTTCATCGTTGATGATACCATATTCTGCGCCGAATTGCAATGCCCGGCAGGCAGAAAAAATACAAAATCTCCGCTTTTATTCGCCCAGTGTGGTCTGTTCGGCCAGATCTTCGCTTCGCAGCAGCGCTCCCGCCGCCGGCAGGGTGCGCACGCGGTAGCGGTGCGGGTTGGCCAGCTCCATCGCACACGCCCGGCGCACACGCCGGATCGACTGGTTCTTTTTCAGCGTCACCACCGCGACGCCCTGGGTGGTCTTGGTCTGCTTGGCCGGGATCTGGGCCGAGTGCACCAGCAGCAGCCGTCCGGCACTGGTCTGGATGGCCAGCTCCTCCTCGGCGGGCAGGTCCAGGATGGCGGCCAGCGGTTCCTTTGCACTGAAGGCGTTCACCAGCTTTTTGCGGTTGGTCTTGGTGGCGTACCCCTCCAGAGGGATCTTGGCACATTTCCCGCTCTCGTATACAAACAGCATATGCCCGGAATAATCCTGCGTCAGCACCAGGTAGATGGGTTGCTCGCCCTCCTCCATGCCCAGACGCGCCGGGATATACTCGCCCAGCACGCTGGCCTTGCTGTCTTCAAAATCGCCCGCACGGCATTTGTACACCTGCTGGTGATTGGTGAAAAAGAGCATATGCACGTCGTTTTTGGTCTCGGCATGGTAGACCACCTCGTCCCCTTCCTTCAGCTTCTGCTCGCCGCTCATGCGCAGCGACTGGGGGGTGATCTTTTTGAAATAGCCCTCCCGGGTGAAAAAGACGTTCACCGGGTAGTCCGGCATCGCGTCGGCTTCCTCGTCCTCGGCGGCGGCCGGCTCTTCGTACAGGATCTGGCTGCGGCGCGGCTGGCCGTACTTTTTGGCCACCGCCTCCAGCTCCGACACGATGATCCGGCGGATGCGGGCGGGGCTGTTCAGGATGGCTTTCAGCTTCTCGATCTCCTGCCGCAGCTGGTCGATCTCGGCGGTGCGCTTGAGGATATACTCCCGGTTCAGATGGCGCAGCTTGATCTCGGCCACATACTCGGCCTGCGCCTCGTCGATGCCGAACCCGATCATCAGGTTGGGCACCACCTCGGCTTCCTCCTCCGTCTCGCGCACGATGCGGATGGCCTTGTCGATGTCCAGCAGGATGGCGGCCAGGCCCTCCAGCAGGTGCAGCCGCTTTTCCTTGCCCTGCAGCTCGTGCCAGGTGCGGCGGCGGACGCACTCCATGCGGAAGGCGGTCCACTCGTTCAGGATCTCCCGCACCCCCATCACGCGGGGGCTTCCCCCCACCAGAATGTTGAAGTTGCAGGAGAAGGAGTCCTCCAGCGGGGTGGCGCGCAGCAGCTTGGCCATCAGCTTGTCGGGGTCCTGCCCGCGCTTGAGGTCCAGCGTGAGCTTGAGGCCGTTCAGGTCGGTCTCGTCGCGCATGTCGCTGATCTCCCGCACGCGCCCCGCTTTGACCAGCTCGCTGATCTTGTCCATGATCGCCTCCACCGTGGTGGTGGGCGGGATCTGGGTGATCTCGATCATGTTGCCTTCCTTCACATACTCCCACCGCGCGCGCACACGCACGCTGCCCCGGCCGGTGTTGATGATCTTTTTCATCTCCTCCTCGTTGTAGAGCACGCTGCCGCCGCCCACAAAATCGGGCGCAGGCAGGGTGGAGAGGATGTCGTGGTCGGGGTCCTTGATGAGGGCGGCGGTGGTGGCGCACAGCTGGGTGAGGTTGAAGGAACAGATGTTGCTGGCCATGCCCACCGCGATGCCCAGCGTGTTGTTGGCCAGGATGGTGGGGAAGGTCACCGGCAGCAGGGTGGGCTCGGTGGTGGTGGCGTCGTAGTTGGGGACGAAATCCACCGTGTCCTTGTCGATGTCGCCGAACAGCTCGGCGCAGACCGGCTCCAGACGGGCTTCGGTGTAGCGGCTGGCGGCGTAGGCCATGTCGCGGCTGTACGCCTTGCCGAAGTTGCCCTTCGAGTCCACATACGGCACCAGCAGGCTCTCGTTGCCACGCCCCATGCGCACCATCGTCTCGTAGATGGCGGCGTCGCCGTGGGGGTTCAGGTGCATGGTGCTGCCCACGATATTGGCCGACTTGGTGCGCGCGCCCTTCAACAGGCCCATCTGGTACATCGTGTACAGCAGCTTGCGGTGAGCGGGCTTGAAGCCGTCGATCTCCGGCAGCGCGCGGGAGACGATGACGCTCATCGCATAGGGCATATAGTTGCTTTCCAGCGTGCGGGTGATGGGGGTCTCCAGCACCTCGCCGGCGGAAAGGATCTCGACGTCGTCGCCCAGCTGCGGCCGGGCGGTGGTGTTCTTTTTCTTCTTTGCCATAGTGCCTCCTTAGGGGATCTGAACTTCCCGATACAAATCGCCCAGACCCTCAAACCAGCTGTATACCTCCTGTGCCGCTGTATCCATCCCCTTTGCGCCCGCGGTGGCGGCCTGCGGCGACTTGCCGCCGAAATGGTACAGCAGATGTTCATAGTCCGGCACAGCGAGGATCTTCCATCCGTCGCGGCTTATCTGGGCCTGCAGCCTGGTCACAGACCACCACCACGCAAAGTTCTCGTCCAGTTTGTACCGCAGATAGAGCTCCTTGCGCACCAGCATGGCAAAGCCGTCGCAGCGGGGCATATCGTCGTTGCAGTTGCCCAGGCCCACCACGGCCACCCGGCTGTCGGATTCCATCTGCTCCACCATGCGGGTCATCCAGTCGGCGCGGCGGACCTCGATGTCCGAATTCAGCAGCAGCACATATTCGCTCTCCGCGCTGCACAGCTCCGCCGCCACATTGTTGCCGCGCGCAAACATCAGGTTTTCCCCGGCATACGCCAGCTTATCGATCAGGCCGTTGAAATACAGCCTGGACAGCAGGCGGCGCGTTTTCCTGTCCGAATCGTTGTCCACCACAATCAGCTCATATCCCGGCGCAAAATCGGTGCGCTTTTTCAGGGTGACGATCGACTGCTTCACATAGCGGGGCGCGCAGTGCGTGAGCATAAGAACACTGATTCTCATAATGCTTTCTCCCTTTTCTGCTCAAATTCAGGAAACGTCCAGCTCGTCCAGATACTCGCAGCCGTGCTGGGCGATGTGCTCTTTGCGGCCGGCCAGATTGTCGCCCAGAAGCAGGTCGAACATGGCGGCGGTGGCCTCGGCATCCTCCGGCATCACCTTGATCAGGCGGCGGCTGGCGGGGTTCATGGTGGTGAGCCACATCATCTCCGGGTCGTTTTCGCCCAGACCTTTCGACCGCTGGATCGTGTATTTTTTGCCGTCGATGCGGCGCATGATGTCGGCCTTTTCGCTCTCGGTATAGGCAAAATAGGTCTTGCCGCCGCTCTGGATCTCATACAGCGGGCTCTCCGCGATATACACATACCCTTCCCGGATCAGGGTGGGCACCAGGCGGTAGATCATCGTGAGGATCAGGGTGCGGATCTGGTAGCCGTCCACATCGGCGTCGGTGCAGATGACGACCTTGTTCCAGCGAAGCTGCGCGAGGTCGAAGGTGGCGAGGTCCTTTTTGCTCTTGCCGCCCAGCTCCACGCCGCAGCCCAGCACCTTGATGAGGTCGGTGATGACGTCGGATTTGAAGATGCGGCCGTAGTCCGCCTTGAGGCAGTTGAGGATCTTGCCGCGCACCGGCATGATGGCCTGGAACTCGGAGTCGCGGCTGGTCTTTACCGCGCCCATGGCCGAGTCGCCCTCCACGATATACAGCTCGCGGCGGGAGGTGTCGCGGGTGCGGCAATCGACGAACTTCTGCACGCGGTTGGCGATGTCCATCTTGGCCGACAGGGTGCTTTTCGCGCCCAGACGCGCTTTTTCGGCGTGTTCCCGGCTCTGCTTGTTCACCAGCACCTGCTGGGCGATCTTCTGGGCCTCGTCCGGCTTTTCGGTGAAGTACACCTCCAGCTGGTGCTTCAGGAACTCGGTCATCGCCTGCGCGATGAAGCGGTTGTTGATGGCCTTTTTGGTCTGGTTCTCGTAACTGGTCTGGGTGGAGAAGCTGGAGGATACCAGCGCCAGACAGTCCTGCACGTCCACAAAGCTGATCTTGCTCTCGTTCTTTTTGTACATGTTGTGGGACTTGAGGAAAGCGTCGATCTGGCCCACAAAGGCGGTCTTTACCGCGCGGTCGGGGCTGCCGCCGTGCTCCAGCCAGCTGGAGTTGTGGTAGTAGTCCAGCAGCTGGGTCTTGTTGGAAAAGCAGAAGGCCACGTTCATCTTGACGTTGTAGTCGGGGCGGTCCTCCTGATCGCGGCCGGTGGCCGACGACTGGCAGAACACCACCGGCGTGAAGGCGTCGGCGCCCGCCGTCTCCTCCAGGTAGTCCTGGATGCCGTTCTGGTAGAAGAAGTCGGTGGTGGTGCCGGCGGCCTGGTCCCGCAGCTCAAAGTGCACCCCCGCGTTGACGATGGCCTGCCGGCGGAGGGTGTCGGTGTAGTAGTCCAGCGGGACGTCGATGTCGGTGAACACCTCGGTGTCCGGCTTCCAGCGCACGATGCTGCCGGTGCGCTTTTTGTTCCACGGCTCCTTTTGCAGGCCGCCCACGTTCTCGCCTTTCTTGAAATCGAGATGATAGTGGAAGCCGTCCCGGTAGATGTCGGCCACCATCCACTCGGACGCATATTGGGTGGCGCACAGACCCAGACCGTTCAGGCCCAGCGAATAGGTGTAGTCGTTTTCGCCGTATTTGCCGCCCGCGTACATCTCGCAGAACAGCAGCTCCCAGTTATAGCGCTGCTCGTTTTTGTTGTAATCCACCGGCATGCCGCGGCCGAAGTCCTCCACCTGCACGCTGCCGTCGGCAAAGCGGGTGAGGATGATCTTGTCGCCGTGCCCCTCGCGGGCCTCGTCGATCGAGTTGGACAGGATCTCGAAGATGGCGTGGGCACAGCCGTCCACACCGTCCGAACCGAAGATCACGCCGGGGCGCTTGCGCACCCGGTCGGCCCCTTTCAGGCTGCTGATGCTCTCGTTTGTATAGGCCTGTTTTTTTGCCATAGATGTTCCTCCGTAGCAGGGCACAAAAAAAGAGGCTGTACGGCCCCTTTTTCGCGCCTGTTGGTTTTGGATGCCGCCCCTTACAGGCAGCACAGCACCCCGATGCCGATGGTGATCGCGCACAGCACCGCCGTGACGATGGGCGCCCAGCGGATGATGGCGCGGGCACGGGCGTCGCGGTCCTCGGGGGTCTCCTCGTAGTATTCGTCGTCCTCTTCCTCGTCGTCCTCCTCGCCCTCGTACTCATCGTACTCGCCGGCCGTCTGGGGCGCATCCGCCATGCGGGTGGGCTGCTCGTCCAGTTCCGGCACGAAAGCGGGAGAAGCGGCGCCCGCCATCCGGGTGGGCTGCTCGTCCATCGCGGGGGCGTCGGCCTGGCCGCGCTGCAGGGTGGCGATCATGTTCTGCACCAGGATGCGGTCGGCGCCGCAGACCGGGCAATAGACGCCGTCGCCGGTGTGGAACGCGCCGCAGCCGCACAGCCAGCCGCCGTCCACCACCATCGGCTCATATTGCAGCCGGGGATTGCGGGTCTTTTCGCACAGCCTGGCGCGCAGCTCCTCCGGCAGGACCGGCTGCTCCGGCAGTTTGACGCGCGGGCAGGCGGACAGGTCCACCAGATGGCCGGCGGCGTCCCGCACGTGCAGCAGGTGCACGTCGGCCTTGCTCAGCCGCCGGGTGGTGAGATAGACGGCCTGGTTGCCGCCGAAGCTCTCGCCCGGCTCCAGAGTGCCCTCATAGCAGAATTCCTCCTCGCAGGCCACGCCGCCGGCAGCGTCGCGGCACTTGAAGCGCACCACGAGATCCTGCAGGGGGGATTCGGTGACGTTCTGGAAGGTGAAGCAGACGGCGATCTCGCCGCTGTCGCTGTTGCGCAGCAGCTCCAGTTTGACAAACTGCACCGGGCTGCCCTGTGTATAATAATTGGATTTGACGCTTACGACCTGTTCAAATTGCTGTTTCAAAACGCTGCAACTCCTTTGCTTGGGGAAGCGCACAAGCGGCCTTCCCGGTTTGTTTTTGCCGCATACGTGTTGTTCGTATACCACAGAGCGCATGCGAAATGGTATACTTCGCCCTCTTTTCCGGCCGCCCCGCAACGGGCGGGAAAGGGGCGGAAAGATACGGGTGCAATAGGCGCTATGCGGCTATTATACCACAAGGTCCCGCCGCATACAAGAGAGGGCCGCCCGGTCAAAGGGGCGGCCCTGCGCGGGAAAGAATGATATCACGGCTGCGACGGCCCGGTGGGACCGCCGGTTTTTTCCTTGTTGGGCGCGGCCGATCCCTCCAGCGGAGGCAGCTCGCCGCCCGTCATCAGAGTGCGGAACTGGTCGCCGCTGAGCTTTTCGCGCTCCAGCAGGGCGCCTGCCACCGTGTGCAGCTGCTGCATGTGGTCGCACAGGATATTGTTGGCGCTTTCAAAGGCCTTGTCCAGCAGCATGCGGATCTCCTCGTCGATCTCGGCGGCCACCGTTTCGGAATAGCCGCGGCCGTGTCCCAGATCGCGGCCCAGGAAGGTCTCGCTGGGGTCGCTGCCGTAGACCACCGGACCCAGACGGTCGGAGAAGCCGTAGCGGGTGACCATCGCACGGGCGGTGGCGGTGGCGCGCTCGAGGTCGTTGGAGGCGCCGGTGGAGATGTCGTCCAGCACCAGCTTTTCGGCCACGCGGCCGCCCAGCAGGGTGATGAGCTGTTCGGTCATCTGGCCCTTTGTCACATAGCTGCGGTCGGTTTCGGGCAGGCTCATGGTGTAGCCGCCCGCCATGCCGCGCGGTGTGATCGAGATCTCGTGCACGGGGTCGGCGGTCTCGCAGTAGTAGTTGGTGATGGCGTGGCCGGCCTCGTGGTAGGCGGTGAGGCGTTTCTCCTTCGGCGTGACCACGCGGCTCTTCTTCTCGGGGCCGGCAACCACCTTGATGGTGGCCTCCTCGATCTCCTTCTCGGTGATGGCCTTGCGCCCGCGGCGGGCGGCCAGCAGGGCGGCCTCGTTGACCAGGTTCTCCAGGTCTGCGCCCGAGAAGCCGCTGGTGGACTGCGCGATGGTGCGCAGGTTCACGTCGGGGGCCAGCGGTTTTTTGCGGGTGTGCACGCGCAGGATCTCCTCGCGCCCCTTGACGTCGGGCAGGCCCACATACACCTGGCGGTCGAACCGGCCGGGGCGCAGCAGCGCCTTGTCCAGGATGTCGGCGCGGTTGGTGGCGGCCACCACGATGACGCCCTCGTTGGCGCCGAAGCCGTCCATCTCCACCAGCATCTGGTTCAGGGTCTGCTCGCGCTCGTCGTGCCCGCCGCCCAGGCCGGTGCCGCGCTGGCGGCCCACCGCGTCGATCTCGTCGATGAAGATGATGCAGGGCGCGGTGCGCTTGGCTTTGTCGAACAGGTCGCGCACGCGGGAGGCGCCCACGCCGACGTACATCTCAACAAAGTCGGAGCCGGAGATGGAGTAGAAGGGGACGCCGGCCTCGCCCGCGCAGGCGCGCGCCAGCAGCGTTTTGCCGGTGCCCGGAGGGCCCACCAGCAGCACGCCGTGCGGGATGCGGGCGCCCAGCGAATTGAAGCGGGAGGGGTCTTTCAGGAATTCCACGATCTCCTGCAGCTCTTCCTTCTCCTCGTCGGCGCCCGCCACATCGGCAAAGGTGGCCTTGCGGGAGTCCTCGCTGCCGTTCTTGATGCGGGCGCGGCCGACGTTCATCGCCTTGCCGCCGCCGCTCTGGTTGTACATCATGAAGATCACAAAGCCCAGCGAACCCAGCATCAGCACATACAGGATGATATCGCCCCACGGGAACTGGCTCTTCAGCTGGGGCATGTCGTACTCCATGCGGTCGTTGGGATGGGACTCGTTGTACGCATCCACATATTCCTGGAATTCATTCAGGAACAGGTTGATATACGGCAGCTTGTAGCGGATCACTTCCACGTTCTGCTTTTTCAGCCAGGCGGCATAACTCTCTTCCATGCGCTCCCGCACGCTGTTTTCCGTATACAGCGGCTCCAGGCCCAGCTGTTCGGTCATGCGCTGGCCGGTGGAGTTGAGATGCACCGGCTTTTGCGGTTCGGAAGCAGCTCCCCCGTCCCCCCGCAGCAGCGGGGTGAGAAGGTTGTCTTCGCCGGAGTTCGACGAAAGGCCCAGTTTTCTGGCCGTGCCCTTGGGGACGGTGAGCTCCAGCACGCCCGTGTTGATGTCCAGATAAAATTCCGATACCTTTTCGTCCTCGAACAGATACATGATCTGGGAATAATCCACATCGCTCTGGCTGGTGGAGGCGGCTGAATCAAAGACGACCACCAGCACCCCCACCAGTGCCAGTGCAACGATCAGGGGCAGAAAGCTGGTGAATTTGGGTTTTTTTGTCAATCCATTTCACTCCTCATGTTCAAACGCCGCATTTCATCGGCATCTGCAAAATGCGGCAAACGGGCGGCCTTGCAGCCGCCCGCACGGCCCGCGCTTGGGGACCGCTCTGCTTCACACCGAATACACTTCGGGCTTCAGCACGCCAATGTACGGCAGATTGCGGTATTTCTCGTCGTAGTCCAGGCCGTAGCCGATCACGAAATCGTCCGGCACCTCGAAGCCGACATAATCTGCCTTGATGTCGGCCTTGCGGCGAGCCGGTTTGTCCAGCAGGGTGACGATGCGGATGGAGGCCGGGCCGCGGTCCTGCAGGATGCCCTTGATATAGCTGAGGGTCAGGCCGGAGTCCAGAATGTCCTCCACGATCAGGATATGGCGGTCCTTCAGGGGCACGTCCAGATCCTTCACGATCTTCACCACGCCGCTGCTCTTGACGCCCGAACCATAGGACGACACCACCATGAAGTCGATCTCGGCGGGGGTGTCGATGGCGCGCATCAGGTCGGCCAGGAACACGACCGCGCCCTTCAGCACGGTGACCAGCAGCAGGTTCTTGCCGCGGTATTCCTCGGTGATGACCCTGCCCAGCTCCTGTACCTTGTTCTTGATCTCTTCCTCGCTCAGAAGAACTTTCAGCACATCGTCCTTCATTCTATACGATTCGTTCATTTCGTCTCCTCCTTATTTTCACTGCAAAAGGCGCGGATGCACAGCGTGCCTATGCGGCCGGTATGGCCCGGCAGACAGCCGAACCCCTGCCCATAGATCCACAGCACCCGGCTGCCGCTCGCCAGCACCGGCAGCAGCGGCCGCACACCGGCAGGCACTCCCTGCTCCTGCAGAAATCTGCGCAGCGGTTTGGAGAGCCCGCGCCCGATCGGCCAAAAGCGATCGCCCGGCCTTGGGGTGCGCAGGACCGTGTCATCTGGTATTTTATCACAATCCGCGCAAGAGTTTAAGACTTTTTTATGAACTTGCGGGCGAATGTTCGCATTTTGCCCCGATTCACACCAGATTTTCACACAAAATCCGCCCGGAAAGTGATATTCTCCCTCCCGGAGCGGGAAACCTGGCGGCGGATCGGCCGGCAGCGGGGCGGGTGTTTCCCGCCGCAGGACCCCCGCCGTGCGCCGCATCTGCTGCCCGCCCGGCAGCTGACAGCACACCGTCCGGCCCAGCACCAGCCCTTCCAGGCGGTCGATCAAAAGGCGGTCGGCCTGCTGCCCGCACAGCTGCGCCAGCGCGGCGCGGCGGACCACCCCCGGCGCATCGGCCAGCACCGACGCGCGCCAGCCCTCCCCCGCACGGGCGTTTTCTAACAGGTTGGCCGCTGCATCGGCCAGGTATGCATCCAGCGCGCGCATTTCTTCGCAGAAGGCGGCCAGGTGCTCCACCGCCGCCGTGTTCACTCCGCGCAGCGCGGGGATGGCGGCCTGCCGCAGCCGGTTGCGGGCATAGAGGGCGCTTTCGTTGGTGCTGTCCTGCACGAAATCCAGCCCGCAGGCCGCGCAGTAGCCCTCGACCTCGGCGCGGGATACCGTCAGCAGCGGGCGGATGAAGGGCAGGCGCACCGGCGGAATCCCCGCGGCGCCGTGCAGCCCGGCGCCGCGCGCCAGGCGGAACAGCAGCGTTTCGGCCTGGTCGTCGGCGGTGTGGGCGGTGGCGATGCGGCAGCCCGACGCGGCGAGGCGCTCGAAGCATCCGTACCGCAGCCGGCGCGCCCATTCCTCCTGCCCGGCAGACGGCGGCGTGCAGTTTATGTCGGCGGCGCTGCAGACGGTGAGGGGCACGCCCCGGCGGCGGCAGAGCGCCCGGACAAAAGCTTCGTCCCGGTCGGCCTCCTCGCCGCGCAGGCCGTGGTTCACATGCACCGCCGTCACCCGCACACTCAGGCGTTCAGAAAGAGCCAGCAGCGCGGCCAGCAGGGCGACGGAATCCGCCCCGCCCGACACCGCCGCCGCCACGGTATCGCCGGGACGCAGCATCGAAAAGCGGCCGATCTGGGAAAAAACTTTCTGTTCAAACGCTTCTTTTTCACTCATGCACATAGTCCACATCGGTGAAGCGGGTGTGCGCGCCGTCCCAGGCAAGGTCCACCTTGCCCACCTCGCCGTGGCGGTTTTTGGCCACAATGCACTCGGCGGTGCGGCTGTCCACCTCTTCTCCCCCGTTTTCCCCGGCGTCGCCGCCGGTGGATTTGTAGTAGCCCGGGCGGTAGAGGAAGAGCACCACGTCGGCGTCCTGCTCGATGGAACCGGAATCGCGCAGGTCGCTCAGCACCGGGCGGTGGTCCGACCGGCCGCTGGATTTCTCGGCGGCACGGCTGAGCTGGGACAGCGCGATCACCGGCACGTTCAGCTCCTTCGCCATGATCTTGAGGTTTCGGGTGATCTCGCTGATCTCCTGCACGCGGTTGTCGCTGCGGCGGCCGCTGCTCATCAGTTGCAGGTAGTCGATGATGACCACGCCCACGTTGGGACGGGACGGGTCCTGGTTGATGCGCAGGATCTTGGCCTTCATCTCCGGGATGGTGATAGACGATGTATCGTCCATATAGATGGGGGTCTCAAACATGATGTTGGCGGCGGCGGCCAGATCGTCCCACTCCTGGCCGGTGAGCTGGCCGGTGCGGAAGGCCTGGCTGCTGATGCCGCCCTCGGCCGACAGAATGCGGCCGGAGAGCTGGTCTTTGGTCATTTCCAGGGAAAAAATGGCCACCGGCACCTTCTGCTTTTTGGCCACGTTGGTGGCGATGTTCAGTGCGAAGCTGGTCTTTCCCATGCCGGGACGGGCCGCCAGAATGATGAGGTCCGACCGGCCCAGGCCGGTGAGCATCGTATCCAGATAGGAAAACCCGGTGGGGATGCCCAGGTACTTGTCGCGGTCCTCGCCGGACAGGTTCTGCAGATTGGTGTAGATGTCCAGGATGGAGTCCCGGATATGGCTCAGCTCGTTGGCGCCCTGCCCGCCGCGCAGCTGGTAGAGCTTCTGTTCGGCGCTCTCCAGCACAAGGTCGGGGCTGGTGCTCTCGGACGCCTGGCGCACCAGCGACTGGCCCACCTGGATCAGCTGGCGCATGCGGTACTGCTGCTGGACGATGCGGGCGTATTCCCCCGCATTCGAGATGGCGGGCACCGTTTCGGCCAGCTGGGCCAGATAGGTTTTCGCCTCGTCGGCGCCGCTGAAAATGTCCGCCTTTTCCACCGCGTCCAGCACCGTCACCACGTCGATGGGCATGCCGGCGGTGTACAGGCGGGTCATCTCGGCGTAGATGCCGGCGTTCTGGGCCGAATAGAACATCTCGCTGCGCAGTGTGTTCACCAGCTGGTTGAGCACCGGCGGTTCCAGCAGGATCGCCCCCAGCACCGACTGCTCCGCCTGCATGTTGTGCGGCAGCGGCCCGGACAGGCCCTCTGTGAGAAAGTCCGCTGCATCGCGGCGTTTTGTATCATCCATTCCTGTTCACCTCTGCTGCGGGGAACCGACGCAAAACGGCCACGAGGACCCGCGCAGGGTGTCGTGGCCGCAGTGGGTCATTCCTCCACTTTTGCCGTGCAGCTGCCCACCACGCCGGGGTGCAGCTTGACCTGTACCTGATAGCTGCCGAACGCCTTGATCTCCTTGACGTCCAGCACGATCTTGCGCTTGTCGATGGTGGCGCCCAGCTTCTGGGACAGCGCCGCGGCGATGTCCTTCGCCGTCACCGAACCGAACAGGCGTCCGCCGCTGCCGGCCTTCGCCTTGATGACCACCGTCTGGTCCTTGATTTTGGCGGCCAGCGCCTGGGCGGCGGCCAGCTCTTCGGCGGCATGATGGGCGCGCGCCTCGTTCTTGGTGCGCACTTCGTTCACCGCGGAGGCGTCGGCCGGGGCCGCCAGCCCGCGCGGGAAGAGGTAGTTGCGGGCGTAGCCGTCCGACACCTCGTGGATCTCGTCTTTTTTGCCGATGCTCTTGACATCCTGCTTCAGAATCACTTTCATCGTTTCTTGCTCCTTTCGGGTCTGCTCACCGCTGGCTGCGGCTGCGCTCCCGGTTTTCGTTTTTGCGGTATTCCTCGATGGCGGCCAGGATCATCTGGCGCGCCTGGGCGACCGTGGTATTTTTCAGCTGGGCGCCGGCCATCGTGAGGTGGCCGCCGCCGCCCAGCTTCTCCAGAATCACCTGCACGTTCACCTCGCCCAGGCTGCGGGCGGAGATGTTCACCTGCCCGTTCATCTCCACCGCCACCACACTGGCCTGTACCCCGTCGATGGTGAGCAGGTCGTTCGCCGCCTGCGGCACCACCACCGCCATCTCGGACGGCAGACCGCTGGTGACGACCACCGCGCAGCCGTGGTACAGCTTTGCCTCGGTGACCAGGCGGCTCTTCCATTCGTAGGCGGCAAAGCTGGAGGAAAACAGCTTTTTCACCTTCTGGGTCTGCGCGCCCATCCGCCGCAGATAGGCGGCGGCCTCAAAGGTGCGCACGCCGGTGTGCAGCGCAAAGGTGCGGGTATCCAGGGTGATGCCGGCCAGCAGCGCCTGCGCTTCCAGAGGGGTGAGACGGTCGCGGTCGTCGCCGTCCACATACTGCAGCAGCTCGCTGACCAGCTCGCAGGTGGAGCTGGCGTAGGGCTCGTGATAGCTGATGACCGCATTTTCAATGTACCCCACGCACTTGCGGTGGTGGTCGATGAGGACGACGTTTTTGCAGGCCTGGTAGACCTCCCGGCTCTCCAGCAGGTACGGCAGATGGGTGTCCACGATCACCAGCAGCGTCTTTGGCGTGATCGAGTCCAGCACCTCTTCCGGCAGCATGAAATCATCGCCGTAGCCGGCGTCGATCATCTCGTCCACCAGGTTTTCGGCCAGGCTCTCCTTCTTCTTGATGACGATGGCGGCCGGCTTTTTGCAGATGCGGCAGATGCGCAGCACGCCGATGGCGGCGCCCACCGCGTCCAGATCCGAAGCGCGGTGGCCCATGATGAGCACGCTGTCGCTCTGGTGGATGAGGTCGGTGAGAGCGGCGGCCACGATGCGGCTTTTCACCTTGCTGCGCTTTTCCACGCTCTGGGACACGCCGCCGTAGAAGGCAAAGCCGTCCGCCGTGCGCACAGCGGCCTGGTCGCCGCCGCGGCCCAGCGCCATGTCCAGCGCCTGCGCGGCCATTTTCTGGCATTCCACCAATGTTTTTCCACCGCGCCCCACGCCGATGGAGAGGGTGACGGCGGCGTGCTCCCCGCCGATCTGGCGCGCCTTATCCAGCAGATCGAAGCGCGCGGCCACCATGTCCTTGATGTGCCGCTCCTCCACCACCGCGATATAGCGGCTGGTGGACACGCGGGCCAGGAAGCCGGTGGTGCGGCCGATGTAGCTCTCCAGCAAGCGGTTGACCTCGCCCACGATCCGCGCGCGCTCGGATTCCCGCAGCTCGCGCAGGATCTCGTCGTAGGTGTCCAGCTCGATGATCATGTAGGCCGGGCGGCTGGCTGTGTACTCCGCCGCCTGGCGCTTGAGTTCGGTGTTCTCGATCAGGTAGGCCACGAACAGCTTGCCGTCGGCCTCTCCGGGACTGCCGTAGACGGTATAGCGCACGCCTTCCCGCTCGACGTCCTGCCCGGTTGGCCCGGCGCATTTCTGCAGCTCCAGGCCCGGGAACAGACGCCCCACCGACAGCAGGCACTGGTCCTCCCCGTGCAGCACCTGCTGCCGGAAGGTATCGTTGTACCAGATCATGCTCTTGCCGGACAGGATCATCACCGGGACCGGCAGGCTCATCAGGCTGTACTGCGCGGTGTGCTCGTTGTTGCCGCCGCGCAGCACGCTGGCGATCACCCGGCGGACCTGGCGCAGATTGAACCAGATCCCCAGCGCCAGCAGGAGCAGCAGCAGCGCCACCGGCACCAGAAGGATGGGCATGACGGCTGCCAGTGCCACGCCCAGCAGCAAACACACGGTGGCAAGCACCACCAGCAGCACGTCCACGCCCTGCATCGCTTTTTTCATGCCACACGCCCCTTTCGCGGTGTTATGCCGGTCATACTTCCATCAGGATGGGAAGGATCATGGGGCTGCGGCGGGTGCGGCGGTACATGAAGGCCGACGCGGCCTCCCGCACGCGGGTCTTGACGCTGTTCCAGTCGCGCACATGCTCGGCGCGGCACTTCTCCAGCACCTGGCGCACCTGGTCGCAGGCGTCGTCGATCAGCTTTTCCGACTCCCGCACATACACGAAGCCGCGGGACACGATGTCCGGCCCGGCCAGGATCTCGCCGGTGCGCGCGTTGACGGTGGCCACGATGATGACCAGGCCGTCCTGCGACAGATGGCGGCGGTCCCGCAGGACCACGTTGCCCACGTCGCCCACGCCCAGGCCGTCCACCATCACGCTGCCCGCCGGGACCGGCTCGCCCACGCGGATGCCGTCCTGCGACAGGGTGATGGAATCGCCGATCTCGGCGATGAGGATGCGGTCGGACGGGATGCCCAGGCTGGCTGCCGTCATGGCGTGCTTTTTCAGGTGCTTGTACTCGCCGTGGACCGGCAGGAAGAATTTGGGATCGGCCAGCTTCAGGATCAGCTTCTGCTCCTCCTGGCAGGCGTGGCCCGACACGTGCACGTCGTACATCGACTCGTAGATCACCTCGGCGCCCAGCTTGAGCAGGCCGTTCACCACCTTGGTGACCATCTTCTCGTTGCCGGGGATGGGGGTGGCGCTGATGATGATGAAGTCGCCGTCGCCCACCCGCACGTTGCGGTGGCTGGCGCTGCTCATGCGGGACAGCGCCGACAGCGGCTCGCCCTGGCTGCCGGTGGTGATGAGGACGATCTGCTCGGGCGGGAATTTGTTGATCTGCTCGATGTCGATCAGCACACCCTCCGGCGCGTGCAGATAGCCCAGCTCCAGCGCCATCGCGGTGTTGTTCACCATGCTCCGGCCGGACACCGCCACCTTGCGGCCGTGCTCGACGGCCATGTCGATGATCTGCTGGATGCGGTAGATGTTGGAGGCAAAGGTGGCGATGATGATGCGCTTTTTGCCCGCGCGGACAAACAGGTTCTCGAAGCTCTGGCCCACCTTGCGCTCGCTGGCGGTGAAACCGGGGCGCTCGGCGTTGGTGGAGTCGCTGAGCAGCGCCAGAACGCCCTTTTTGCCGTATTCCGCGATGGTGGCGAGGTCGGTGGTGGCGCCCGAGATGGGGGTGTAGTCGATCTTGAAGTCGCCGGTCTGGATGATGACGCCGGCCGGGCACTCGATGGCATAGCCCACCGCGTCGGGGATGGAGTGGTTCACCGAGATCGGCTCGATGGTAAAGCAGCCCAGGCTGAACTTCTGGCGGGGCTGCACCTCCACCATTCTGGTGCTGCCGCGCAGGCCGTGCTCCTCCAGCTTGTTGCCCAGCAGGCCCAGGGTCAGGCGGGTGGCGTAGATGGGGATGTTGATCTGCTTCAGCAGGTACGGGATGGCGCCGATGTGGTCCTCGTGGCCGTGGGTGATGATGAGGCCGCGGATGCGGTCTTTGTTCTGCACCAGGAAGGTGAAATCGGGGATGACCAGGTCCACGCCGAACATGTCGCTGTCCGGGAAAACCAAGCCGCAGTCCACCACGATCATATCCTCGCCGCACTCGTAGACGGTGAGGTTCTTGCCCACTTCGCCCAGGCCGCCCAGCGGGTAGATGGTGACCGGCACGGCGCCGGGTTTGCGGCGCTGCGGGGCGCGGCGGGGCCTCTGCTGGCCCTGCGGCCGCGGTTTGCGGGGCTGGCGGGCCGGCGCTTCGGGCGCGGCCGAGGCGGTCTTATTGGCGGCGCTCTTTTCCGCCGGGCGGTTCTGGGGACGGCGTGCGCGCGGGGCGCGGGGCTTTCGGGGGGCGTCTGCCGCCGGGGCGGCATGGGTGTTGTTTTCGCTCATACTCATTCCTCCATTGGGGCGGAGAACACGGCGGCAACGCCGCGCAGAAAGCCGCGCGTTTCCGTCTCTCCGCAGATACTGGTAAAGATAAACATGTAAAAAGGGACAGCAAACCTGTACGACACGGCACTCCCGCCGCGCGTTGTTCCGTTGTGATCCGGGCGGCTTTGCCTGCCGCCTGCTGTTTGGTGACTGCCCCGCCGCTGTTTTGGCCCGGCCTGCCCTTGCGGCTCCCGCGCCGAGGAGCCGGACGCCGGCGCGGCGGCGTTCCCGCTGCGAGATACCTGCATCGGCAAATCGCACAACATATTTATTATAAATTTTACCTCTTGCAGTATGGCTTTGTCAATAGCGGCCCATACACCCCTTGCCGCCCGGCCGCTTTGCCGCTATACTTATACGAAGAGCGCACAGCCGCGCGATGCACGCCGGCGCCGCGCAGAAAAGGAGCGTTTTATCATGAAAACCATACAGCTGTTCACCGACGGCGCGTGCAGCGGCAACCCCGGCCCCGGCGGATGGGGCGCCGTGCTGCGCTGGAAGGATGTGGAAAAAGAGCTGAGCGGCGGCGAGGCGAACACCACCAACAACCGCATGGAGCTGATGGCGGTGATCGCGGGGCTTTCGGCCCTGAAGGAGCCCTGCGAGGTGTACCTGACCAGCGATTCCAAATATGTGATCGACGGGCTGTCCAAGGGATGGGCCAAGGGATGGCGCGCGCGCGGATGGAAAAAATCCGACGGCAAACCGGCCCTGAACCCCGAACTGTGGGCCCGGCTGCTGGAGCTGTGCGAGAAGCACATCCTGCACTACAACTGGATCAAAGGGCACGCCGGGCACCCCGAAAACGAGCGCTGCGACCGGCTGGCGGTGGAGCAGAGCAAAAAATATGGCGGCAGACAGGCTTGAACACTTGCAAACTGCACCAAAATAGTATATTATAATGCAGCGGGGGTTCCCCGCCATCATTTGCCGGACGGCCTTTCACCAACCGGCACGATAAGGTAAGGTGAATGTTTTGAGTGAACTGATTTATCTGGACAACGCCGCCACCACCCCGGTGAGCGACGAAGTGTTTGATGCCATGCTGCCCTGGCTGCGGGACCACTACGGCAATCCCAGCAGTCACTACAGCATCGGCTACGACAGCAAACAGGCCATCGACACCGCGCGTGCACAGGTGGCCGCCGCGCTGCACTGCCTGCCGGCCGAGGTGTATTTCACCGGCTGCGGCACCGAGAGCGACAACTGGGCCATCAAGGGCGCTGCCCTGCGGATGGCCGATAAGGGCAAAAAGCATCTGATCACCAGCGCGTTCGAGCACCACGCCGTGCTGCACACCATGAAGGCGCTGGAAAAGCTGGGCTTTGAGGTAACCTGCCTGCCGGTGAGCCGGGCGGGCCTGGTGGACCCGGCCGATGTGGAGGCCGCCATCCGCCCCGACACCGCGCTGGTGTCGATCATGGCCGCCAACAACGAGATCGGCACCATCCAGCCCATCGCCGAGATCGGCGCCATCTGCCGCAAAAAGGGCGTGTGGCTGCACACCGACGCCGTGCAGGCGGCGGGCAATATCCCGCTGGACGTGCAGGCGATGCAGGTGGATATGCTGAGCCTGTCCGCCCACAAGTTCAACGGCCCCAAGGGCTGCGGTGCGCTGTATATCCGCCGCGGCGTGCTGCCGGTGAACTTCATGGAGGGCGGCGGACAGGAGAACCGCCGCCGCGCCGGCACCGAGAACATCGCCGGCATCGTGGGGCTGGGCCGCGCGCTGGAGATCGCCGTGCGCGACATGGACAAGCGCGCCGCCCACGAAAAACAGCTGCGCGACTATGTGGTGGAGCGGGTGCTGCGCAACATCCCCGGCACCCACCTGAACGGCGACGCCGAAAAGCGCCTGCCCGGCAACGCCAACATCAGCTTCCCCGGCCTGGAGGGAGAGACCATCCTGCTGGACCTGGATATGCACGGCATCTGCGCCTCCACCGGCTCGGCCTGCAACAGCGACAGCCTGGACCCCAGCCACGTGCTGCTGTCCATCGGTCTGGCGCACGAGGAAGCCCACGGCACCATGCGGTTCAGCTTTGGCCCGCAGAACACGATGGAGGAGGCCGAGCGGCTGTGCGACGTGCTGGAGGAGGTCATCCCCCGCCGCCGCGCCATGTCCCCCGTGTGGAACACATTGAAGAAATAACCGGCATTCGGACGATAGAAGGAGAACAAAAACTATGGGAATGTACAGTGCGAAAGTGATGGATCATTTTGCCAACCCCCGCAATGTGGGCGAGCTGCCCGACGCGAACGGCGTGGGCGAAGTGGGCAACGCCAAGTGCGGCGACATCATGCGGATGTATCTGAAGATCGAAGGCAACACCATCGTGGACGTGAAGTTCATGACCTTCGGCTGCG
The DNA here is from genome assembly GCF_002160015.1 of Anaerofilum sp. An201. Lineage (GTDB taxonomy): Bacteria > Bacillota > Clostridia > Oscillospirales > Ruminococcaceae > Anaerofilum > Anaerofilum faecale. The sequence continues at coordinate 22,198 of NZ_NFJT01000023.1, forward strand.
GCGCGGCCATCGCGACCAGCAGCATGGCCACCGAGCTGATCAAGGGCAAGACCATCGACGAGGCCCTGCAGCTGACCAACAAGGCCGTGATCGAGGCGCTGGACGGCCTGCCCCCCGTGAAGGTGCACTGCTCCGTGCTGGCCGAGCAGGCGGTGAAGGCGGCGCTGGCTGACTACTACACCCGCCAGGGCATCGACCCCGAGCCCATCGTGGGCAAGCTGGCAGAGGACTGCCACGGTTGTGAGGAGGGCGGCAGCTGTGGCATCTGACATCATCAGCACCGGCAGCAGCTTTTCCACCTTTGAGAAGCTGGAGAAGATCCTGGTGGGCCTGAGCGGCGGCGTGGATTCCTCGGTGTGCATCCAGATCCTGAAGGACCAGGGCTTCGACGTATCGGCCGCGGTGATCCGCTTCTCCCCCGCCCACGACGCGGCGGTGGAGGCTGCCCGCAAGGTGGCCGCCCAGCTGAACGTATTCTGTTACGAGATCGACGCCGCCGAGGCGTTCGAGCAGGCGGTGGTGCAGCCCTTCTGCGAGAGCTACTGCAAGGGCGAGACCCCCAACCCCTGCGTGGTCTGCAACCCGCTGGTGAAGTTCCGGCTGCTGGCCGAAAAGGCCGACGAGCTGGGCATCCGCCTGATCGCCACCGGCCACTATGCCCGCGTGGAGGAACAGGACGACGGCAGCTACCGCGTGGCGGTCCCCGAGAGCGCCGCCCGCGACCAGAGCTATATGCTCTACCGGCTGGACCAGGACATTTTGTCCCGCCTGGTGCTGCCGCTGGGCGAGTTTGAAAAGCAGGACATCCGCGACACCGCCCGGGAGCTGGGCCTCGCCAGCGCCGACGCGCCCGACAGCCAGGAGATCTGCTTTATCCCCGAGGGCGGCTATGCCGACTTCATCCGCGCGCGCGGCCTGGAAAGCCCGGCCGGGCATTTCATCGGTCCCGACGGGCAGGACCTCGGCCCCCACAAGGGGATCGCCCACTACACCATCGGCCAGCGCAAGGGGCTGAACATCGCGCTGGGGCAGCCGGTGTTCGTGAAGGCCATCCAGCCCGACGGCAACATCCTGCTGGGCTGGGCCGGCGAGGAGTTCTACCGCGCCGTGACCCTGCGCGACGTTGCCACCCCCACCGGCAAACCGCTGGAGGACGGCGAGTACCTCGCCAAGATCCGCAGCGCGGCCTCCCCCGCCCCCTGTCTGGCCAAGAACCAGCCGGACGGCAGCGTGGCGCTGGTCTTTCCCACCCCGGTGCGCGCGCCGGCTCCCGGCCAGAGCGCGGTGCTCTACCGCGCCGGCTGTGTGGAGGGCGGCGGATTCATCGACAGCATCCTGCCCTGAGCAACTGCATACCAGCCATCCCCGCCTTTCCCCTGCCGGGAGAAGGCGGGGAATTTTGTTTGGCTGTCCCTGCGGGCAGAAAAAGGCCCGGCGCCTCTCCGCTCTGCTGCGGGAAAGCGCCGGGCTTTGCTGCGTTATTCTTTGGCGGCGGGAGCATCGTCCACCAGATGCACATTCAGGTGCGGATAGGTCATTTCGACGCCTTCCCTGTCGAAGGCCGCCTTCACCGCCTCGTTCAGCGCGAATTTCACCGGCCAGTAGTCGGCGTTTTTCACCCACACGCGCACCGTGTACTCGATGGAGCTGTCGCCGTAGTTGCTCACCACAACGGCCGGCTCGGGATCGGGCATGATCTCGGGGATGGCAGACACCGCCTCGAGCACCGCTTTCTTCACGGTCTCCAGCGGCGCGTCGTAGGAGGCTGTGTAGGTCACGTCGATGCGGCGGTCCTCCTCTGCCGAGTAGTTGATGATGCGGGCGGCGGAGATGTCGCTGTTGGGGATGTAGATGATCTTGTTGTCGGGGGTGGCCACCTTGGTGTAGATCAGGCCGATCTCCTTCACGGTGCCGCCCACCCCGCCGGCCTCCACATAGTGGTCGGCCACGAAGGGCTTGCTGACCAGGATCATCAGGCCGCCGGCCAGGTTGGACAGCGTATTCTGCACCGCCAGCGAAACAGCCAGGCCCAACACGCTGAACACGGCGATCAGCGAGCTGATGGGGATGCCCAGACTGTCGGCCACGATCAGGCCGGTGAGGATGTAGAGCAGGACATGGCACACCGACAGCGTGAAGTTCAGCAGCGCGCGCTCCACCTTGGCGCGCTCCATCACACGGCGCAGCATCTTCATCAGGATGCGCACCAGAATCAGGCAGATCAGCAGCACCAGCAGGGCGTTCATCACCTTGCCCAGCGACAGGCTGCCCAGCGAAAAGCCCAGCGTTTTTTCGATCTGCGTGAGAATATCTTGCATAACGTCTTTCCCTCGCTTTCCTATTTGTTCGAAAATATGTACCAATTTTACCACATCGGCTCCCCCTCCGGCAACAAAAAAGCGCATATTCCGGCGATTTTGCCCAAACTTTGACAAAATTCACACCCCGTACAGGAATTTTTGAGCTTTGTGTGCTACAATAGCATACGACACAAGTTTTATTGCAAAGGGGTCCTCTGTATGTCTGTTCGTTCCTACCCTTCCGTTGTGCGCGCAAGACGTCGCCGCCGCCGGTGGCCCGCCGTTCTGGCAGGCGTGCTGGCCGCGTGCCTGCTGGCGGGGCTCCTGCTCGCCGTTCTGAGGGAGGACGACGGAAAGGGGGCGCCGCCCTGGTGCATCGGGCTGGACGCCGGACACGGCGGCAGCGACCCCGGCGCACAGGGGCTGGTGTCGGAAGCGGAGCTCACCGAACAGACCACCCGTGCGCTGGCCGACCTGCTGGAAACGGACGACCGTTTCACCGTCGTGCTGTGCCACGAATGGGGCGAGACGGTGGAGCGGCCCAGTATGCGCGCCGAGGAGGGCAACCGGCTGGGCGCCGACCTGCTGCTGTCCATCCACGCCAACGCCGACACCGGCGGCGAGGCCTATGGCTTTGAATGCTATCCCACGCCCCCGGGGCGCAAATATCACGAGCAAAGCCTGGAGCTGGCACACGACATCGCGGACACCTTTGCAGCGGCCGGCGCCCGTCTGCGCGGCGTGGCCGGCGTCCGGTATGCCTACTATGAGGGCGAGAACGAGGACGAAAAGGTCATCCGCGAGGAGAGCGACACCACCGAATATCCTTCGCAGTCGTTTGGGTTTCTGGAATCTGCCGACTGCCCCGCTGTGCTTGCCGAGCAGTGCTTTATCACCAACGCCGGCGATGTGTCCAAATTTGCCGGCGAGGAGGGCGCACAGCGGGCGGCCGCCTGCTATTACCGGGCCATCTGTGCCTACTACGGGGTGGAGCCGCTGGAATAGCACGAAGCGCTCCATGCTATGCGCAAAAGGTGCATCCGGTGCCCGGTTTGCGGTGCAGCAGAAAGGGAGGCCCTGCCGTTATTGGCAGGACCTCCCTTTTGTTCTGGTTGTTGCCCGGTTTGGGGGATTGGGGGTACTGCCGGATTCGACCTCATCCGCCGCCTGTCGCCAGGGGAAGGCTTTGGGGCGGGGTGGATTTGTGCGCTGCCTTCCTCTTATTGGGCATCTTTTTCCGCCAGCAGCTCGTGGGCGTCCAGCTGCCAGACCTTGTCGCAGAACTGGCAGCACACCTCCACGTTCGGGTCCTCGTCGGCCAGCTTCTGCAGTTCGTCCCGGCTCATGCTGAGCAGCGCGCGCTCAACGCGCTCTTTGCTGCAGTCGCACCGGTAGACGACCTCCTGCTCGTCGAGAATGTTGGGGTTGAAGCCGTCCAGCACCATCTCCATGATGTCGGTGAGGGGGCGCTCCTCCTCCAGGAAGGTGGTCACCGCGGGCATCGCCGCGATGTTCTTCTCCAGGCGGGTGATCTCCTCCTCGGTGGCACCGGGCAGCAGCTGCAGCATATACCCGCCCGCACGGCGGATGGAGAGGTCGGGGTTCACCAGCACGCCCAGCGCACAGACGGTGGGCGTCTGCTGGCTGACGGCATAATACGAGGTGATATCCTCGGCGATCTCGCCCGACACCAGCGGGACCTGGCCCACATACGGCTCCTTCATGCCGATGTCCTGCACCACGCTGAGGGTGCCGTCGCAGCCCACAGCGCCGCCCACGTCCAAATGGCCGTCGGCGCGGGGCGGGATCTCGACCACCGGGTTTTCCACATAGCCCTTCACCTCGCCCCTGCCGTTGGCCACCGCCAGTACGGTGCCGGCCGGTCCGCCGCCCTTGACGCGGACAGTGAGGGTGTTGTCCTCGCTTTTGAGATAGGTGGCCATCATGGCCGCGCCGGTGAGCAGGCGGCCCAATGCCGCCGAGGTGACGGCGCTGGTTTTGTGTACGCGCTCCATCTCCCGCACGATGGCGGTGGAGTCGATGGCGCAGAGAACGGCGCCCCCGTTTTCGGAGATGCCGCGGATCAGATTGGACATGTCGTTTCCCTTTCTTCCTGTGTGTACTGTTTGATCGCGGTGATCAGCCACCGCTGGCTGGTGTCGGTGCAGGCGCCGAAGCTCTCGCCGTCCCGCACATCGACCACCGAAAGGCCGTGCGCCTCACAAATGGCGCGCATCTGTTCGAGCGTGTACCAGTATTCGTAAAATTCTTCGTCGCACGCCTCGCCGCTGTCCGGGTAGGTGATGCGGATGGAGATGCGGGTGCGCTGGTTTTCCGGCTCCAGATGGTTCTGCCAGACGCACAGCGCGTCCTCCGCCCCCAGCGTGAAGGTGTTGTCGGCGAGGATGTGGGTGTGCTTATAGGGGGTGTTCATGTCAAAGACAAAGACGCCGTCCTTTTCCATGAACAGCGCGGCGCGGGCAATGGCCTGCTCCAGCCGCGGCAGCGGGCCGATGTGGTTGAAGGTGTCGAAGGTGGATACCGCCGCCCGGATGGTGCCGTAGAGGTCCAGCTCCAGCAGGTCCTGGCGCAGAAGCAGAAGCCCTTCCACCCCCAGCTCGGCCGCTTTTTCGCGCAGCACCGCCAGCATCTCCTCCGACTGGTCCACCCCGATCATGTCGTACCCGGCCTGTGCCAGCATCAGGGTGAGGTCGCCGGTGCCGCAGCCCAGGTCCACCACGATGCCGTCGGCAACGCCGTGTGCGCGGAGCCGGTCGGTCACGGCGGTGAAGAGGGCGGTGTAGTCGGCGTCGTCGTTGAACTCGTCGTAAAAATAGGCAAACTCGTTATACGCCATCTTCCAGCGCCTCCTGTGCGGTGTCCAGCAGCTGGCGCAGCTGGTCGATCCCCTGCCCCTTTTCGGCGCTGGTGAGGATGACGGCGGTGCAGCCGTAGGGAGCGCAGATGCGGGTGAAGTCCTGCACGGCCTGCTCCTGGGCGGCTTTTTTCAGCTTGTCCGCCTTGGTGAGCACCGCCGCGAAGGGGATGCCGTGCCATTGCAGGTATTCCAGCATTTGAATGTCGTCGGCAGAGGGGGCGTGGCGGCTGTCCAGCAGCTGCAGCACCAGCGCGCAGCGGCGGCCGCTCTCGAAGTAGCGGTTGATGAGCCGGTCCCAGCGCTCGCGCTCGGCGCCGGATACCTTGGCATAGCCGTAGCCGGGCAGGTCGACGAGATAGGCCGTCCCCACCTCGTAGAAGTTGATGGTGGCGGTTTTGCCGGGAGTGGAGCTGACGCGGGCCAGGTTCTTGCGGTTGCACAGCTTGTTGATGAGGGACGATTTGCCCACATTGGAACGGCCGGACAGAACGAATTCTGTCCGGTCGCTGTCGGGAAGCTGGGCAGAAAGGCCATACGCCGCCTGAAAGGATGCGTTTGCGTAATTCATTGGCTTTCTCCTTGCTTTTTGTTCGATTGTTACTGCACCGCTGCGGGCGCGGGGGCGGACTGTTCCCCGGCCGGCTGGGCGGCCGGCTGCTTGCGCGGCTTGCGGGGTTTGGAGGCCGGGGCGGTCTTGGCCGGCAGCAGGGCGCGGTCCAGCACCTGTTTCAGGTTGTCCACCGGCACGAATTCCACCGCCTGCTTCACCTCGTCATCCACGTCGTACAGGTCGGGCAGGTTGTCGCGGGGGATCAGCACGGTCTTGCGCTTTTCGCGGTAGGCGGCCATGCTCTTTTCCTTCAGGCCGCCGATGGGCAGCACCGCGCCGTGCAGGGTGATCTCGCCGGTCATCGCCACATCCGCCCGCACCGGACGGCCGGACAGGCAGGAGATCAGCGCGGTGGTGAGGGTGACGCCGGCCGACGGGCCGTCCTTGGGCACCGCGCCCTCGGGGGCGTGGATGTGCAGGTCGGTGGTCTTGAGGGCGTCGGCGTCGATGCCGTACTCGGCGGCGTGGACGCGGGCGTAGGTGATGGCCAGGTGGGCGCTCTCCTTCATGACGTCGCCCAGCGAACCGGTCAGCTCCAGCTTTCCGCTGCCGCCGGGGATGGTCTGCACCTCGATGGGCAGCAGCTCGCCGCCCACGCTGGTCCAGGCAAGGCCGTTGGCGATGCCCACGGCGTTGTTCTTATTATAGTAGCCGGGCTTGATCCGCGCCGGCCCCAGCAGCTCCTCCAGCATGGCGGGCGCAACGGCGATCGGCTCCTGCTGGCCGTTCTCCACAAAGCGGCGGGCGCACTTGCGCAGCACCTCATTGATGACGCGCTCCAGACTGCGCACACCGGCCTCCTGGGTGTAGTGGTCGATCAGGGCGTTCAGGGTGGCGCCGCTCAGCTTTGCCTTGCCCTTCATGCCGGTCTGTTCCAGCTGCTTGGGAAGCAGGTGACGGCGGGCGATGTTGTATTTTTCCACACGGGTATAGCTGGGCAGCTCGATCACATCCATGCGGTCCAGCAGCGGGCGGGGGATGGTGTCCAGCGAGTTGGCGGTGGTGATGAAGAGGACCTTGCTGAGGTCGAACGGGATGTCGAGGTAGTGGTCCTTGAAGGTGCTGTTCTGCTCCGGGTCCAGCGCCTCCAGCAGCGCGGCGGCGGGGTCGCCCCGGAAATCGCCGGCCAGCTTGTCCACCTCGTCCAGCAGGATGAGGGGGTTCATGCTCTTGGCGGTGGTGACGGCGCTGATGATCTTGCCGGGCATCGCGCCGATATAGGTGCGGCGGTGGCCGCGGATCTCGGCCTCATCCCGCACGCCGCCCAGGCTCATGCGCACGTATTTGCGGCCCATGCAGGCGGCGATGGAGCGGGCGATGGAGGTCTTGCCCACGCCCGGAGGGCCTGCCAGGCAGATGATCTGGCTCTTCATGTCCGGCACCAGGGCGCGGACGGCCAGGATCTCCAGAATGCGCTCCTTGACCTTTTTCAGGCCGTAGTGCTCCTTGTCCAGCAGCTCGGCGGCCTTCTTGATGTCGAGGTCGTCCTGGGTGTAGGTGTTCCAGGGAAGGGCCAGGCAGGTGTCGAGATAGCTGCGGATGACGGCGGCCTCCTGGCTGTTGCCCTGCATCCGGGCCAGGCGGTCGGCCTCCTTCAGCAGCTTTTCCTCGCTCTCCTCCACCAGCTTCAGCGCACGGATGCGGGTGCGGTACTGGTCGGCCTCGGCGTGGGTGTCGTCGCCTTCATCCAGCTCGCCCGCGATGGCGCGCATCTGCTCGCGCAGGTAGTAGTCGCGCTGGTTGCGGTCCATCTGTTCCGACACCTTGGCCTGGATCTCCTTTTCCACCGCCAGCACGCGGATCTCCCGCTGCAGCAGCCCCAGCACACAGCGCAGACGGCCCAGCAGGGTGCCCTCGTTCAGCGCGGCCTGCTTGTCCTGGAATTTGAACAGCAGATTGGCGGGGATATATTCCGCCATCCGCACCGGGTCGCTGCTGGTGAGGATGTTGTAGATGACGTCCTTGGGCAGGCGGCTGTTCAGCTTGGCATACCGCTCGAAGCTCTCGTGGATGCTGCGCATCAGCGCTTCCAGCTCGATGGGGTCGGCGCCGCGCACCCCGCGCAGCGGGGCCGGGCGCACCGAGGCGGCCAGGAACTCGCCGTCCGTCTCCAGACCCACCAGACGGGCGCGCGCCTTGCCTTCCACCAGCACCTTGACCAGGTCGTCCGATACACGCAGCATCTGCTTGATCTCGGCCACGACGCCGTAGGTGTACAGCTCTTCCATGCCGGGGTTCTCGGCATCCATATCCTTTTGTGTCACCAGAAAGATGGCGTTGTTGTTGTTCATTGCCCAGTCGATGGCGGCGATGGATTTCTCCCGGCCGACTTCGAAATGGATCACATTGTCCGGAAATACCACCAGCCCGCGCAGTGCGATGGCCGGCAGCCGGACGGTTTCCGGGGTGTCCACCCGTACTTTTACCGTATCAGGCATACAAAACCTCCTGTGGGATCAAGGCGGCAAAACGAAACACGCCGCCGCCTGTTCTTGGTACCATATTATACACGATTTATCCAATTGTTGCAATGCGCGTGTGTGAATTTTCCTGCACAGCCAAAAACCTCCGGCGGAAATTCCGCCCGTGATGATGAAAAACAGCGCCCGTGCGAACAATATCGCACGAACGCTGTTTGTGGATGAACCCGAAGTGCCCCGGCGCGGGGCTGTGCCTTTGCCGCGGATCAGCCGCGGGAGGGCAGGTTTTTGTAGCGCTTGCGCACCGCGCCGTATTCCAGCACGGGCTGGCCGCCGTTCACCGTGTCTTCGGTGATGGTGACCTTGATGATGGTGGGATCGCTGGGGATCTCGTACATAATGGGGATCAGGATGCGCTCCATCACGCTGCGCAGGCCGCGCGCGCCGCTCTTCTGCTCCAGCGCCTTGCGGGCAATGGCGTGCAGCGCTGCGTCGGTGAATTCCAGCTCGGTGCTGTCCAGCTTGAGCATCGCTTCGTACTGGCGCAGCAGGCTGTTTTTCGGCTCCTTCAGCACCCGGATGAGAGCGTCCTCGTCCAGCTGGTTGAGCACGGTCACCACCGGCAGGCGGCCGATCAGCTCGGGGATCAGGCCGAACTTCACCAGATCGTCCGGCTCCACCTTGCGCAGCAGGTTCTGCCTGGTTGCATCGTCGGTGTTTTTCAGGGTGCTGCCGAAGCCCAGTGCGGAGGTATCGGTGCGGCGCTGGATGTATTTTTCCAGGCCGTCGAAGGCGCCGCCGCAGATGAACAGAATGTTCTTGGTGTTGATCTGGATGAACTCCTGCTGCGGATGCTTGCGCCCGCCCTGGGGAGGCACGTTGCTCACGGTGCCCTCGATGATCTTCAGCAGCGCCTGCTGCACGCCCTCGCCGCCCACGTCGCGGGTGATGGAGGGGTTTTCGCTCTTGCGGGTGATCTTGTCGATCTCGTCCACATAGATGATGCCGGTCTCGGCGCGGGCGATGTCGAAGTCGGCCGCCTGGATCAGCTTGAGCAGGATGTTCTCCACGTCCTCGCCCACATAGCCGGCCTCGGTGAGGGTGGTGGCGTCCGCGATGGCGAAGGGCACGTTGAGCATCCGGGCCAGCGTCTGGGCCAGCAGCGTTTTGCCCACGCCCGACGGGCCCAGCAGCAGCACGTTGCTCTTCTGCAGGTCGACGTCGGTCTCGTCGCCGCTGAGGATGCGCTTATAGTGGTTGTACACCGACACCGCCAGCACCTGCTTGGCGTCGTCCTGGCCGATGACATACTGGTCCAGGCGCTCCTTGATCTCCTTGGGGGTGAGGATGGTGATGCCGGCCGAGTTGGCGGCGGGAGCGGGCTTGCGCCTGGGCGCGGCGCCCGGGCGGGCGGGACGGCCGTCCTCGTTCTCCAAAAGCGACGAGCACAGCTCGATGCACTCGTTGCAGATGTTGACGCCCGGGCCGATGATCATCCGCTCAACCTGGTCCTGGCTCTTGCCGCAGAAATTGCAGATGAGCTCCTTGTCTTTTCCTTTGTTCGTCGTATTTGCCATGTTGCTCCTTACCGTTTAGCCATCACCGCGTCGATCAGGCCATAGTCGGCGGCCTGCTGGGCGGTCATGAAATTGTCGCGTTCGGTGTCCTGGCACACCTTCTCCAGCGGCTGGCCGGTATACTCGGACAGCATCCGGTTCAGGCGCTCCTTGGTGCGCACGATGTGGTCGGCGTGGATCTTGATGTCGGTGGCCTGACCCTGCAGGCCGCCCATCAGAGGCTGATGGATCATGATCTCGCTGTTGGGCAGGGCAAAGCGCTTGCCCTTGGTGCCGCTGGCCAGCAGGAAAGCGCCCATCGAGGCGGCCATGCCGATGCAGATGGTGGAGACGTCGCACTTGATATACTGCATGGTGTCGTGGATGGCCATGCCCGCGCTGATGGAGCCGCCCGGGCTGTTGATATACAGGCTGATGTCCTTCTCGGGGTCCTGGCCTTCCAGATACAGCAGCTGGGCCACCACCAGACTGGCAGTGGTGTCGTTCACCTCGTCCGACAGCATGATGATGCGGTCGTTCAGCAAACGGGAAAAGATATCATACGAGCGCTCGCCGCGCGCGGTTTGTTCGATTACATACGGTACCAGACTCATACGTTTAAGCCTCCTGTCAGAAATTGTTGAAACCGGCGGATGTGTAAATGACCGATACAGAGCCACAGGGCCTGTACCGGTCATTCCATACGCGGTTATGTAGCCGTCCCGCCACAGTGCGGCAGGGCCCCGCCTGTCTGCTCCGGCAGAGAAACTACCGTGCAGCCTTATTCGGCGCTGGCCTCCTGGGTCTTGGTCTCGGTGGTGATGCTGGCGCTGGACTTGATCAGGTCGATGGCCTTGTTCACAGCCAGGTCCTTCTTCACTTCGTCGGCGCTCACCAGGGCCTTCACCTTGTCGGCTTCCATCTTGTAGCTCTCGGCGATGCGGTTGATCTCGGCCTCGAACTCCTCGTCGGACACCACGATGCCCTCGGCGGCGGCAACAGCCTCCAGAGCCAGACGGATCTTCACCTGCTTCTCGGCCTGCTCCTTGAAGCTCTCGCGGAACTGCTCCACGGTCTGGCCCAGGTACTGCAGGTACATCTCCAGCTTCAGGCCCTGCTGCTCCAGGCGGTAGCGGTAGTCGTTCACCATCTCGTCCAGACGGTTCTCGTACATCACCTCGGGGATCTCGCCCTGCATGGAAGCGATCACCTGATCCACCAGGTCGTTCTCCACGGCCACCTCGGCCTGCTTGTCGGCCTGCTCTTCCATGTTCTTGCGGATGCTGGCCTTCAGCTCGTCCAGGGTGTCGTAGTCGCTGACGTCCTTGGCGAACTCGTCGTCCAGCTCGGGCAGCTCTTCCATGGTGACCTCATGCAGCTTGATCTTGAACACGGCGGGCTTGCCGGCCAGCTCTTTGGCATGGTACTCCTCGGGGAAGGTGACGTTCACGTCGAACTCCTCGCCGGCCTCGTGGCCAACCATCTGATCCTCGAAACCGGGGATGAACTGGCCGCTGCCCAGCTTCAGGCTGTAGTTCTCGGCCTTGCCGCCCTCGAAGGCAACGCCGTCCACAAAGCCCTCGAAGTCGAACTTCGCGGTGTCGCCGTTCTCCGCCTTGCCCTCGCGGGTGATGGTGCGGGCGTTGCGGTGACGCATGCGGTCGATCTCGGCATCCACCCGGCTCTCGTCCACAGCCTCCACCAGTTTGGTCGCGGACAGGCCCTTATATTCACCCACGGTGACTTCGGGCTTCACGGTGACGGTGACCTTCAGCACAACGCCGTCTTCCAGAGAGGAGGAGACGACCTCGGCGTCGGGGCGGCTGACCGGCTCCACATTGGCCTCGGCAGCGGCGGCGGCGTAGGCGGCGGGAAACAGATCGTTGATGGCATCCAGGTGGAACACCTCGGCGCCGTACAGCTTCTCGATCAGATGACGGGGAGCCTTGCCTTTGCGGAAGCCGGGCACGGTGTACTTCTTGGCCTCGCGCTTGGCAACCTTGTCCACAGCGGCCTTAAAATCCTCAGCAGCAACGGAGAACTGCAGCTCTACCGCGCTGTTTTCCAGTTTTTCGCATTTTACCAGACTCATTGCATTTCCTCCAATAAAGAAATTCGCTTTATTATATCATACTGAAAACCAAATTTCCAGTAATATTCCGCATTTCAGGAAATTTTATATGGGCAGAAGCCCAGCGCGTCGGCCGACACCAGACGATACCGGACCCCCTCCTGCTCTCCCTGCACGGCATAGCGGATCATCCCGCCGTGCAGATGCCCGTAAAAACAGCGCTGCACGCCGAATTCCCGCAGCACGGCCAGCACGCCCTCGGCCCGTGCGCCCGGATAGACGGGAGGATAGTGCAGGAACACCGCCTTCTCCCCTTCCCCGGCGGCCTGCAGGCTGGCGCGCAGGCGGCCCAGCTCGCGGGCCATCACCTTTTCGTCCTGCGGCTCGCTCTGGTCGAACAGCCAGCCCCGCGTGCCGCAGACCGCCAGCCCCTCCACCGAATAGCTGTCGTTGTGCAGGATGTGCAGGCTGGAAAAGCCCTGCTGTTCCAGATAGCGGTCCATCTTGGCGCGGGTGGTCCACCAGTAGTCGTGGTTGCCCTTCAGCAGGATCTTCTGCCCGGGCAGGCTGTCCAGAAAGGCGAAGTCCGCCCCGCAGTCCTCCAGCTTCATGGCCCAGGACACATCGCCCGGGACGACCACCGTGTCCTCCGGCGCAACGGTGCGCCGCCAGTTCTCCTCCAGCCGGGCGACATACCCCTCCCAGCCGGGAAAAACGTCCATCGGCTTGGAGGTCCCCAGCGACAGGTGCAGGTCTGCGATTGCAAAGATTGCCATAGATCCCCTCCGTTTAAAATGCGATGCGCCGGGGCATACTGTGGGTACAGGCACCGGCCTGAATGCTGAAAAAGGAGGCGATCTCATGGACCAGCACACCATTCGCGGCATCCATTGTGATGTGGAAAACTGCGCCTACAACAACGGCCACTGCTGCTGCACCGCCAACCAGGTGGAAGTGACCTGCGGCCCCACGGCGCACCAGACCAAGTGCGGGACCTTCCGCGAGAACTGATCCTCTGCGCACCGCAGAGCCGGGACAGCGCCCGCCGGCCAATGCCGGCACGCGCTGCCCCGGTTTTTTTGTGTTAGAGCCTGCCCAGCGCGGCGGCCGGGATGTCGGCCGGGTCGATCACCTGCCCGAAGCGCTCGGCGCGGGATTCCAGTTCGGCCAGGCCGGCGGGAGCGGCGGCGCCGGTGCAGGCGCTGAGCGCGCGGATGGCGTCGAAGTCGCCCTGCGGGACCGGCTGCCCCAGCGCGGCCAGCACGGCGGCCGGGAACTTGAACGGGCTGGCGGTGCTGAGCACCACGCAGGGCGCATGGCCCGGCGTATTGCGCGCCACCCGGAAGGCTACCGCGGTGTGGGTGTCGCACAGGTAGCGGTCGTCCTGCCAGCGGGCGGCGATCTCGGCGGCGGCCTGCCCGTCGTCGGCCCAGCCGGCGGCGAAGTCGGCGCGGATCTTCTCCATGATCCCGGCCGGGACGGCATAGCGGCCCTCTGCGGCCAGCGACGCCATCATGTCCGCCACAAAGGCGCTGTCGCAGCCCGAGGCATGGTAGAGCAGGCGCTCGAGGTTGGAGGACACCAGAATGTCCATCGACGGCGACTGGGTCTTGTAGAAGGCGCGGTTGGCGTCGTAGACGCCGGTGGTCAAAAAGTCTGTGAGGACGTTGTTTTTGTTCGACGCACACAAAAGGCGGCCCACCGACAGGCCCATCTGCTTGGCGTAGTAGCCGGCCAGGATGTCGCCGAAGTTGCCCGTGGGGACGCAGAAGTCCACCGCGTCGCCCAGCCGCACCGCGCCCCGCTGCACCAGGCGGGCATAGGCGTAGTAGTAGTAGACGATCTGCGGCGCCAGACGGCCCCAGTTGATGGAGTTGGCGCTGGAGAGCGCGACGTTCTCCGCTGCCAGCTGTGCGGCGATGGCGGCGCTGCCGAACACCTTCTTCACGCCGGTCTGGGCGTCGTCGAAGTTGCCGCGCACGGCGTAGACCGCCACGTTTTCGCCCTGCTGGGTGGCCATCTGCAGGCGCTGGATCTCGCTGGTGCCGCCGGTGGGATAGAACACCTCGATCTCGATGCCGGGGATGTCCTTATAGCCCTCCAGCGCGGCCTTGCCGGTATCGCCCGAGGTGGCCACCAGGATGCGGGTGGTCTCGGTGCGGCCCAGCATCCGCTTTGCCTCCACCAGCAGCCGGGGCATCAGCTGCAGGGCGTAGTCCTTGAAGGCGCAGGTGGGGCCGTGCCACAGCTCCAGCGCATACAGGCCGTCGGCCACCGGGGCGACCTGCCCCGCCTTGCCGCCGAACGCCTCGCCGTACACCTGCCGCGCGGCGGCGGACAGGAAGGCGGGGTCGTAGTCGGTGAGAAAGCCGCCCAGCACCCGGGCCGCCAGCGCGCAGTAGTCGAGGTCCAGCACCTCGGACACGTCCAGCTTCGGGAAGGAGGTGGGCACGAACAGGCCGCCCTCCTCCGACAGTCCCTGTACGATCGCCTGCGCGGCCGAGACCCGCAGCGCGTTGTTGCGTGTGCTTGTAAACTCCATCGTCGGTTCCCCCTCTTGTTCAATCCCCACAGTTTTTGCGGGCGTCCGTGCACAAAACACGGCTGTTTCCTATAAGCATACCATATCCGACAGGATTTTGCACCTTGGATTTCTGCCGAAACATGGGCGCGAAACAGCCGGTTTGTAGTGCTTTTTCAACATTCAAAGGCCTGTTCGATGCAGAAAAACCGCGCCTCGCCCCGTTTTTCGGGGTACACCTCCAGCACGTCGAAGCGGATCTGCTGCTGGGGGCCGTCGTAGGCGGCGAGGAAAAGGCCCGCCGCCGCGATGACGCGCCTCTGCTTGCGGCGGTCCACCGCCTCGGCCGGGCGGGAGAGCATCCGGCCGGTGCGCGTCTTGACCTCCACAAAGGCCAGCACATCCCCTTTCGCCGCCACGAGGTCGATCTCCCCCTGGCGGGTGCGGTAGTTGCGCGCGACGATCTGCCAGCCGTGCTTTTTGTACCAGCCGGCGGCCAGCTGCTCGCCCTGCTTGCCGGTGTCCGGCGCCAGCGGATTATACATAGCCCCGCTTTTTGAGAAAGCTCTTGCGGTAGAAGTCGGCCGGGCCGTACTGGTCCAGCAGTTCGTAGTGCAGCTTGGTGGGATAGCCCTTGTGCTTTGCCAGCTGGTACTGGGGGTATGCGGCGTCCAGCTGCATCATATAGCGGTCCCGCGTGACCTTTGCCAGGATCGACGCCGCCGCGATGCTGGCGCTGTTGGCGTCTCCCTTCACCACCGCGCGGCAGGGCGTGGCGGTGTCCGGGCAGCGGTTGCCGTCGATGAGCGCCAGGTCCACCGGGCGGCCCAGCCCCGCGATGGCCTCGGCCATGCCGTACATCGTGGCGCGCAGGATGTTCATCTCGTCGATCTGCTGCGGCCCCACCAGCACCACCTTATAAGCCAGCGCCTTTTCGACGATCTGCCCGTAGAGTGCGTCCCGCTTTTTTTCGCTGAGTTTTTTGGAGTCGTTGATGCCCTCGATGGGGGTTTCGGGGTCGAGGATGACCGCCGCCACCGCCACCGGGCCGCACAGCGGGCCTCGCCCGGCCTCGTCCACCCCGCAGATGCAGCCGGATTCGGCGCGCACCGCGGCGTCGTATTCGTAGAGATCAGGCATCTTCCGGCACCTCCCGCGCGGGCTTTTCCAGCGAGATGCGGCCCCATTTGCTGGCGCGGAACTCGTCCACCACCATGATGGCGGCGCGCTCGGTGTTCACCTCGCCGCCCGACACCAGCATCCCCCGCTTGCGGCCGATGGCCTCCAGCAGGTCCCAGGCATCCAGCGCCAGCTGGTCCTCCGTGAGCTTGTACCGCTCGCACAGGCGGTTGGGGTACATGTTGGCGATCTGGGACAAAAGGCCCATCGCCAGCTCCTCGATGTCGAGGATGTCGTCCTTGATGGAGCCGATGAAGGCGAGGTTGGTGGCGGTTTCCAGCGAGTCGAACTTTTTCCACAGCACGCCCGGCATGTCGAGCAGCTCGTAGCCCGGCACGCTGATCCACTGCTTGCCGCGGGTGACGCCGGGGCGGTCGGCCGCTTTGGCGCGGGTGGTGCCGGCCCAGCAGTTGATGAAGGTGGACTTGCCCACGTTGGGGATGCCCACCACCATCACCCGGATGGAAGCCCCCTGGATGCCCTTTCGGGCGCGCTTTTCGATCAGCCAGGACAGCTCCTGTTCCAGCTGCTGGCGCACCGCGGCGGCAGCGCCCCGGCTCTTGCTGCTGACGGCGACGCAGCCCGCCCCCTGCCGCTTGAAGTGCGCCATCCACTGGGCGGTGACGGCGGGGTCGGCAAGGTCGGCCTTGTTCAGCACATACAGGCAGGGCTTTTTCTCGGCCAGACGCTGAATCTCCGGGTTCTGGCTGCTGAACGGGATGCGCGCGTCCAGCAGCTGCAGCACCACGTCCACATGTTTGAGGTCGGCCTCGATGAGGCGCAGCGTCTTGGCCATATGCCCCGGGAACCACTGGATGCTGCGGCGGTTGATGAAATCTTCGCTCATGGAATGCCCTCCCTGTTTTTGACAAAAAGAAGCGGGGGAACAACCGGCCGGCTGCTCCCCCTTTCGCGTTTCGATTATCGGATCTGCTCCTTGACCTTGGCGGCCTTACCGGTGCGGCTGCGCAGGTAGAACAGCTTGGCACGGCGGACCTTACCCTTGCGAACGACCTCGACCTTCTCAACGAAGGGGGAGTTCACGGGGAACACGCGCTCCACGCCCACACCGTAGGAGGTGCGGCGAACGGTGAAGGTCTCGGCCACACCGCCGTGCTTGCGGGCGATCACAGTGCCCTCGAAGGCCTGGATGCGCTCACGGTCGCCTTCCTTGATGCGAACGGACACGCGCACGGTGTCACCGATGTTGAACTCGGGACGGTTCTCTTTGACCATACCCTGGGTGATAATCTTCATAGCGTCCATTTGTTTTTCCTCCATTTTTTAGTGACGTTCATACCCGAAGCCAGGAGCACCGGCAGAGGACCGCCCGTTTAATGACTTGACATTAACCCCACTGGTGGTGCCAGCGGACACTAACGCCCCAATATCATACCACAGCCGAAGGGGGAATGCAAGGGGTCAGCCCAAAAATTTTGCGCCGTTTTCCAGATAGATGGCGCTGCGCAGCACATGGGCCGCCGACGCGGGCAGGCCGTGGTGCTGCTCCAGCCAGCCCAGGATCAGCGAGGGGTTGAGGTTCAGCCCCGTGCTGCCGGCCGGCAGGGTGAGCACAAAGCAGGTCTCGCCGTCCCGCAGCCAGCTCTCGATGGCAGGGACGGTGTCTTTCAGGTTCAGCGTTTTCACGCCGCGCTTGGTCTTTTTTTCCACCGCGGCTTCGGCGGCGGCGTTGTAGGCGGCAAGGGCGGCCGTCCAGTCGCCCGGCACCCGGATCTGGTAGCGCGCCGAGGCGATCCTGGTGGCGTCGGTGTCGGCGGGATAGATCTTCACCACGTCGATGCCGCGGGGAAGCGCCTCGGTGAGCGCCTTTGCCATCGCCTCGAAATCCAGCTGTGCGGGGTCGGACTCGGTCTTGAAATCCACGCTCTCCACCTCGCTCTCCTGTCCCAGCGACAGCGGCAGCGCGAAGGTTATATAGATGTGGGGGTTGAAGCCCAGCGAATACCACACCGGCAGCCCGGCGCGGCGCATGGCGCGGCCCATCACGCGCTGGAGGTCGAGGTGGGAAATATACGAGGCCTCACCGGTCTTCGTGAACCATACTCTGATCGTAGTCAAAACAGGCACCTCCCAGCAGTTTGTTGGCTCCGCAGCCGGAGCATTTGCGGTTGCAGGGCGGGGTCGTCTGCGCCTGCATGGCTTTTTCGTATTCGGACACCAGATACCGCTTGTCCACCCCATAGTACAGATGATCCCACGGGGTGATCTCGTCGGTGGGGATGGCGCGGTTGGCATAGAAGGCCATGTCCACGCCCAGGTCGCGGAAGACCTCCAGCCAGGTGTCGTAGTGGAATTGGTCGTCCCAGCCGTCGAAGTAGCAGCCGCGGCGGTAGGCCTCCTCCAGCACACGGCCCAGACGGCGGTCGCCTTTGGCAAACACCGCTTCCAGGAAGCTGGTCTTGCTGTCGTGGTAGCGCACCGTGATCTTGCGGCTCTTCACGCTGTGGATGAGGTGCTTCTGCTTTTCCTCCAGCATCTCCTTGGTGTCCTGCGGCCAGAACTGGAACGGGGTGTGGGGCTTGGGCACAAAGCAGGCCACGCTGATGGTCACCTGGGCGCCCTTGCCCTTGGGACGGTCGGGGTTCTTATAATACAGGTCCACGATCTTCTGGGCGGTCTCGGCGATGCCCTCGATGTCCTCCAGCGTCTCGGTGGGCAGGCCCATCATGAAGTAGAGCTTCACCGAGGTATAGCCGGCGTCGAAGGCGATGCGGCAGCTCTTCTCGATCTCGTCCCAGGTGACGTTCTTGTTGATGACGTCGCGCAGGCGCTGGGTGCCGGCCTCCGGCGCGAAGGTGAGGCCGCTCTTGCGCACCTTGGTGGTCTTGGCGATCAGCGATTCGCTGAAGTTGTCGATGCGCAGGCTGGGCAGCGAGATGTTCACATGCTCGCCGGGGGTCCATTCGAGCAGCTCGTCCAGCAGCGGCTCCAGCTGGCTGTGGTCGGAGGTAGACAGGCTGGTGAGGCTCACCTCGTCGTAGCCGGTGTTGCCGCACAGGTCGCGGGCGGCCTGGTTCAGCTTGTCGGCACTGCGCTGGCGCATGGGGCGGTAGAGGAAGCCCGCCTGGCAGAACCGGCAGCCGCGCACACAGCCGCGCAGCACCTCGATCTGGGCGCGGTCGTGCACCGCTCCGATCATCGGCACCACGAAATGGGTGGGCAGCGGCTGGCTGTCCATGTCGCGGATGATCGCCTTCTTCACCACCGCCGGCACGCCGTCCAGCGGCTGGACGGCCCGGATGGTGCCGTCTTCGTTATACTGCACGTCGTACAGGCTGGGGACATAACAGCCGGGAATATCGGCCATCGCCCGCAGCAGGCGCTTTTTCTCCCATTTTTCCGCTTTGGCTTTGCAGACCAGCTCGCAGACGGCGGGCAGCTGTTCCTCGCCCTCGCCCAGCATCATCATGTCGATGAAGTCGGCCAGCGGCTCGGCGTTGCACACGCAGGGCCCGCCCGCCACCACCAGCGGCCATTCCTCGCCGCGGTCGGCCGCGCGCAGCGGGATGCCCGCCATGTCCAGCATGGCCAGGATGTTGGTGTAGGAAAGCTCGTACTGCAATGTGAAGCCCACCACGTCAAAGGCGGTGAGAGGGTCTTTGCTCTCCAGGCAGTACAGCGGGATGGAGCGCTTTTCCATCTCGGCCTTCATGTCCACCCACGGCATGAAGGCGCGCTCGCACCACCAGCGGGGATTCTGGTTCAGCAGCTCGTACAAAATCTTCATGCCCAGGAAGGACATGCCCACCTCGTAGGTATCGGGGAAGCAGAAGGCAAAGCGCAGGTCCAGCTCGGCCTTGTCCTTATACACACAGCCCGGTTCGCCGCCGGTGTAGCGGCCCGGTTTCTGCACGGCGGCCAGCGCCGCCTTCAATTTTTCGTCAAACATCAGTTCCTCCCGACAGGTCAAAAATCAGGGGCATTTCGCGCTGAAATGCCCCCGGCTTACAGGATATAGGTCTATTTTACACGATTTTGGCCCGGAATGCAACCGGCTTATCCCACGCGCGAAGCCGCCACCTGCAGCATATTGTGCACCAGCGCAAAGGACAGGATCACATTGTATACACACATGGCGATGGTGTACACCCGCTTGGCGCGCTTGTTGGACAGCCGCAGCGACAGCACCACGATCAGCAAACAGCTCACCGCCAGCGCGGCCACGTCGCAGAAGGCCACCATCCGCTGGAACGGGATCTGGGGCAGCCAGCGGTCGGTGAGGCGCAGCGCGGCATACCCCAGGGTGTGCACCAGCGGCACCACCGCCAGCGGCAGGATGCCCAGCGCGTAGTTGCTGTGCCCTGCGCGCAGAAAAACCACCGCCAAAAGCAGCAGCACCGACAAAATGGAAACGCTCTCCACCAGCATGGCAAGTCACCTCATTGGAAATTGATACCCTATGATTGTACACGATTTGCCCGCGTTTGTCCACCGTATCCCGCCGCAAAGAGCGGCGGATATGGACGATTGCGGCAAACTGCGGTATAATAAGGTTGGAACAAAACACCTGCCGGAGGCAGCCGCGTCCGGCCGATTGGAGGATACAGAGAAATGTCCAGCCTGAGCACCGAGCAGAACGAGCTTCTGCACGATTTTTTTGCCGACGACGCCAGCCAGTTCCTGGACCGCATGGCGCAGTTTAACGAATTGATGATGAAATACAACTCCGCCATCCGTGAGGTGCAGACCAAGCTGCAGATCCTGAACGATGAGCTTTCGCTGCGCGGACGGGCAAACCCCATCGACTCGATCCGCACCCGCGTGAAAAAACCGCTGAGCATCGCGGAAAAGCTGCGCCGCCGCGGCAAGGAGGTGTCTGTGGAGGCCATCTTTGAAAACCTGAACGACGTGGCGGGGATCCGGGTGATCTGCCCCTTTATCGACGACATCTATGCCGTGGCCGACATGCTGGCCCGGCAGGACGACATCACCGTTCTGGCCGTGAAGGACTATATCAAAAACCCCAAGCCCAACGGGTACCGCAGCTACCACATGATCGTGGAGGTGCCGGTATTCTTCTCGAACTACAAGCAGCCGATGCGGGTGGAGGTGCAGATCCGCACGGTGGCGATGGATTTCTGGGCCAGCCTGGAACACCAGATGCGCTACAAGAACAACTCGGAGGCCTCCCGCAGCATCTGCGACGACCTGAAAAAGTGCGCCGACACCATCGCGCGCACCGACGAAGAGATGCAGCGTCTGCGCCACCAGATCGACCAGCACACCCGCAGCCAGGAGGACCTGGCCGCCGCGGTTCAGACGTCGGAGTCGTCTGCGGGCAAGCGCTGATCGTCGAGGTCCACCACCCAGACGTCCGGACGGGACAGCAGCGCCTGCTGCAGCGGCAGGTCCTGCTTGCGCAGCACCGCGATCACCCGCCGGGCGTCGAACAGCCTGTACAGCGCCGCGCAGTATTCCGGGCACTGCTGCTCCAGAAAGCCCACCTCGTCCACGGCCGCCCATTCGCCCGGAAACACAGCGGCCGCGCGCAGCGCCTGCACGCCCAGCGTCTCAAACGCCTCGGGACAGGGATGCATCCTTCCCTGCCGCCAGCGTCCCGCCGCCGCGCGCCGGCCGGTGGCGCGGTCCTGCAGCCAGACGGTGCAGGCTGTGCCGTCGGCCGCCCGCTCGGCCCAGCTGCAAACGCCGGGCAGGGCCTGTCCTGCGCAGAGATGCTCCAGCAGGGTGGTTTTTCCAGCGCCCCTGCTGCCGGTGATGAGCAGCGAGCGCTTGGCGGATATTTGGAATTCTTCCCGGACCAGCCGGGCAAGCCGGTCCGGGCTCTTTCGTGCCGGGGTCAAAACTCGATCCCCCGCCGCGCCGGGACGCCCTTCTTATAAGGATGCTTATGGCAGCGCATCTCGGTGGAATAGTCGGCCGCTTCGTGCATCCAGTCGGCGGGGTCGCGGCCGGTCAGCACCACCTCCAGCCCCTCCGGCTTCTCCTCCACCAGACGGCGCAGCAGGTCGCGGTCGAGCATCTCCTTCTGCCAGGCGGAGAGCGCTTCGTCCAGCACCAGCAGACCGTCCGGGTGCTCCTGCACCCAGGCGGCCGCCCGGTGCAGATGCCCGGTTTGCAGCGCGTGCACCTCCGCCTTCTCCTCCTCGGTCATCTGAAAGACGAATTTGGTGCCGCTCTTTCCGCTGAGCACCTGTGCGCCCAGCGTGCGCAGCGGTTCCAGCTCGCTGCTGGCTCCGTCTTTCAGGAACTGCACCACCAGTACCGGCATTCCGCTGCCCCGTGCGCGCACCGCCAGCCCCATGGCCGCGGTGGTCTTTCCCTTGCCCTCGCCCCAATACAGATGAATCATTCCCTGTTTCATATGGTTTCTCCTTTTTTATCGCACAGCGCCCGGCATGCAGACGCTCCTCTCTTTCTTATACAACCATATCATATCATTCGCTGGTTTGTACAGCACTTTTTTGCCTGCGCCCAGGCGGCGCGGTACTGCCGGAAATACTGCCGGCGAGCGGCGGCCGAAAGCTGCCGGAACTCCTTGCTGGTCATGCGGACCCTCCTTTGCGCTCCATACTCGATACATGGATATGTGGTTTGACCGGCCGCACAGCACCGGTTTTCAAAAACACGAATTTTTTTGAAAACAGGGGGTTGACATTTATCGCCAAATCATGTATTATATACGAGCACCAAGCACAGTGCCTGGAGAGATGGCTGAGCTGGTCTAAGGCGCACGACTGGAAATCGTGTGTGGGCTATAAACCCACCGAGGGTTCGAATCCCTCTCTCTCCGCCAGAGAAAACCCCGGCAGATCGGACGATCGGCCGGGGTTTTGCTTTACCCGGAAACGAAGGAGCTTTGTATGAATTTCTTTCAGATCGTTCATGGAATCGCCGCCGTCTGGCTGGCGGTGTGCAATCTGACCGCCTTTTTCCTGTGCGGATTCGACAAGCGCCGCGCAAAACAGCCCGGCAAACGCCGCGTGCCCGAAAAGACGCTGTTCCTGTGGGCGGCCGTGGGCGGCAGCGCCGGGCTGTGGATCGGCATGCGGTTCTTCCATCACAAGACCCGCCACTGGTACTTCGTGTGGGGCGTGCCCGCCATCCTGCTTTTGCAGGCGGCGGCTGTCGGCCTGCTGCACTGGTGTCTGCTGCGGTGACTCTCACCGATCCTTCACATTCCGCACAAGCTGTTTTCATCTTTCGGTGCTATGCTGGCAGTTGCCAAGGGCAAGCGTTGTGTGAGAAAGGATGGATCGCAATGAAAAAAATATTTGCCTGCCTGTGCGTATGCGGGCTGCTGCTGGCGGCGGCAGGATGCGGCCAGAGCCAGACGTCCGGACAGCCGGGCGGCGACGGGGCGCGCCCCACCACGGGAACCGTCACCGCGGTGGACGGCAGCCAAATCACGGTGCAGCTGGGAGGGCGCGGCGGAATGGGAGGCGGACAGCCTGCCTCCGGCGAGATGCCGCAGCGTCCTGACGGGGAGATGCCGGAAGGGCAGCCGCCCGCCTCCGGCGAAATGCCCGCGAGCCCCGACGGGGAAGCGCCCGAGATGCCCGACGGACAGCCGCCTGCTTCGGGCGAGATGCCGCAGCCCCCGGAAGGCGAACCCGAACAGGAAGAGCTGACCTTTGATCTGAGCGGGGCGACTGTGCAGCGGCAGACCGACGACGGCACCGAGAGCGCTTCGGCAGACGAGATCGCGGTGGGCGACCTTGTGCAGCTGGAGATGGACGAGGGCGGCGAGGTGACGCTGGTCACCATTCTCCCCGCCCGCACAGACACGCCGGCCGATGCGCCCGCAAGCACCGCCCTGTGATCTCACCGCTTGCCTGTTTTATACCGAGCGACAGGCAGGTTTCCAAAACAGCCGGCCAGAGAGACGATCCGGCATATGGCAACGGGCCGCTGCAACATGCAGCGGCCCGTTCCGTTTGGCAAAAAGTGTTGGTCTGTGCAGGACAGAGGATTCCCCCCTCACGCATAATCGCCCTGCGGCGCGGCCCGGCGCAGGTGCTCCAGAAACTGCCCGGCCGACACCGACAGCCCGTCGGCCGCGCGCCACACCGCCACGTCCCGGTTGATGCCCGCCTCCCGGCAGGGCTTCTGCACCAGTTCGTGGCGTGCCAGCTCCTGGTACGGCAGCGGGCTCACCCACAGATAGCTGCCCGGCACCGTGCGCAGCAGATCGAACTGGCTGCCGCGGTCGTACACATAGATATGCCGCATCCCCACCGCCGGCCCCACCCCCAGGCGGTGGGCCGCTTCGGGCAGGCTGGGGAGCTGGATGTCGCCGTGTACGATCTGGGTGTACTGTTCCAGAAGATGGTAGGGGATGTCCGGCAGCGCGGCCAGCGGATGGCGCTCGCTCATCAGCAGCACCATCGGATACTCCGCGATCACCTGGCTGACCAGGCGGTTCTGCGCGATCAGACCCGAAAAATGGTTCTCATAAATGGTCTGATAGCGCAGGATGCCCAGCTCAGCCTCCCCCACCGATACCTCCACCAGTGCGTCGGACGAGTTCGTTTCCCGATACTGCACATCCAGCGCCCGGCTGCCCTGGTATCCCGCCAGGAACTGGGAAAAGGCGAGCGAAATATAGGTGGCGCGCGGCACCGCCACCGAGAACTTGACGCAGTTATCCGTGGGCTGGTAGAGCGCTTTCAGCTCGTCCACCTGCCGCAGGATCCCCTTCGCATACCGCAGAAACTGCATCCCGCTGGCCGTGGGCTCCATCCCCTTTGCCGTGCGGCGGAAAAGCGTGGTGCCCAGCTCGTTTTCCAGTTCCTTGATGCTCTTGCTGAGATTGGGCTGCCCCATGTACAGATTTCGCGCCGCCGCGGTGATGCTGCTCGTCTTTTCGATCTCCACCGCATAGCGCAGCTGCTGCAGATTCATCCGGTTTCACCTCATGCATTTTTTTCATATTCAACATTCCTATTATACATTACCCACCGCAAAAAATAAATGCTATCATAGAGACAACAAAGTTGTTAATCATTTAACGCATTTGCATTATGTACATGAATCTTTGGATTTTATTGTGCAAATCGACTGTGCGTCTGGTTCAACACATATTGGAGGTAATGAAGTATGCGTTTTACTCTTCCCCGTGACCTGTATCATGGCAAAGGCTCCATCGAGGAGCTGAAAAATCTGAAAGGCAAAAAGGCGTTTGTTGTCACCGGCGGCGGCAGCATGAAGCGCTTTGGGTTCCTGGACCGCGTGGAGAACGCCCTGAAGGAAGCCGGCATGGAAGTGAAGCTGTTTGAAGGCGTGGAGCCCGATCCCAGCGTGACCACCGTTATGAAGGGCGCGGCCGCGATGCGCGAGTTCGAGCCGGACTGGATCGTTGCCATCGGCGGCGGCAGCCCCATCGACGCCGCCAAGGCCATGTGGGCGTTCTATGAGTACCCCGATGTGACCTTCGAGGACCTGTGCGTCCCCTTCAACTTCCCCACCCTGCGCCAGAAGGCCCATTTCTGCGCCATCCCCTCCACCTCCGGCACCGCTACCGAGGTGACCGCCTTCTCGGTTATCACCGACTACGACAAGGGCATCAAGTATCCTCTGGCCGACTTCAACATCACTCCCGATGTTGCCATCGTTGACCCCGACCTGGCCGAGAAAATGCCCGCCAAGCTGACCGCCCACACCGGTATGGACGCCATGACCCACGCCATCGAGGCCTATGTGTCCACCGCACACTGCGACTACACCGATCCTCTGGCCCTGCATGCCATCAAGATGATCCACAACGACCTGCGCAAATCCTACGAAGGCGACATGGAAGCCCGCGACCGCATGCACAACGCCCAGTGCCTGGCCGGCATGGCGTTCTCCAACGCTCTGCTGGGCATCGTGCACTCGATGGCGCACAAGACCGGCGCTGCCTTCTCCGGCGGCCACATCATCCACGGCGCTGCCAACGCCATGTATCTGCCCAAGGTCATCCAGTACAACGCCAAGAACCCCGAAGCTGCCGAGCGCTATGCAGAGATCGCCCGCTTCATGGGTCTGGAAGGCGCCGACACCAGCGCGCTGGTGAATGCCCTGGTCGCCGAGCTGCGTCACATGAACGATGTGCTGCACATTCCCCAGTGCATCAAGCACTACGGCGAGGGCGGCGTGATCGCCGAGAACGGCATCGTTGGTGAGGAAGAGTTCCTGGCCAAGCTGCCCGAGGTGGCCAAGAATGCCATCGGCGACGCCTGCACCGGCTCCAATCCCCGCCAGCCCAGCCAGGAGGAGATGGAGAAGCTGCTGAAGGCCTGCTACTACGATCTGGAGATCGACTTCTAAAACATCCCCGCACAGCACAGGGGGAGGGTTGTTCCCTCCCCCTTTCTTTGTGCGCATCGACAAATTCTGTCGAAACGGATTGCACAACATTCACAAATGACGTATAATTCTTTCAATACTCACAGGGAGGGAAAGAGAGTACTATGTTCAAGATCGTCGAAAAGACCCCGCTGAACCCCACGGTGACCAAGCTGGTGATCGAGGCGCCGCTGGTGGCGAAAAAGGCACAGCCGGGCCAGTTCATCATCGTGC
>NZ_NFJT01000024.1 GCF_002160015.1 Anaerofilum sp. An201
GGTGTAGGGGGACGGGGGGAGCGTTTCCGCGATTGCGGGGGGCGCGGTGTAGATGCGCCCGTTTTCCCGGCCGCACAGCCCCGGCACGCTGCCCGCGCCCGGACGCCCGCCCGCCAGCAGGCGGCAGAAGGCGGGCAGGCTCTCCTCCCCCTCGCCGGACAGGATGTAGTCGGCCTCGGGCAGTTCGGCCAGCACCTCGGCCGGGTTGTGGCTCACCTCCGGCCCGCCCAGCAGGATCACGCAGCGGGGCAGCGCGCGGCGCACCAGACACACCGCTTCAAAGGTATGGCGGCGGTTCCAGATGTATACCGAAAATCCCACGGCGTCCGGCTTTGCCCCGATCACCCGCTGTGCCAGCGCGGCGGGGGGCTGGTTGATGGTGCCCTCCAGCACCTGCGCGGGCTGCCCGGCGGCCTCGCACGCCGCCGCCAGGCACCACGGCGCCAGCGAGGAATGGATGTATTTGGAATTGTAGACGGCCAGCACAAGCTGCATGGGGCGACGCTCCGTTTCTGTGATGGATTTGCCCTTATCATACCACAACCGGCGCCGCCAGCGCCAGTTCCACCAAAGGGGGGAGGTCGGGTTTTGCCCCTTTCCTCTGCACCCCGCCGGCGGAAGCAGAGGGGAAAGCTTTCGGTATACGCAAACCTTAGTACGAACACTTTTTCGCTGAACAGCAGGGCGCCTTCCATACGGAAGGCGCCCTGCTGTTTTTGGTATACGCCAATGGCTGGTGCTCCCTGTAAAAGGTCGGCGGATGCTTTGTGCTATTGGTTTGCAACGCCTTTGTACCAAGTGGGAACAGGATGCGTCATGTTATCGTACCAGCGCAGAATCTCTTTTCCCTGATGGAGCATTGACTGAACCGTGCTGTCTCCGAAAGGGATGGCCCACGGCACAGATGACAGCGTATTGCTGCTGATGTAAAGTGCAAGCAGTTCCCAAAACGCAAGCGGTACATTGTTATCGAAGTATCCGTTTACCATTCCGGCTGCAAATAAAGGCGCAGTCTCGGCACACCATACGATGCGGTTGAACTCTTCCCACGGGTCTCCAAAATCATTTCTGTTAAAATCAATGATGTATAGTTTTCGATCATTGCCGATCATCATATTGCCGATATGATAATCCCCGTGCTGATAGGTCCGAGGTCTGCCACGCAGCAGGTGGCGGTGAGAATTGATGTAGTCGATGAATGCCTGTCCGTTTTCGTATTTGACAGGGCATTCCAGATACATTTTGATTTTGTAATCCGCTTTGCGGTTAAAGGAAATTTCCCAATCTTCTGTTCCTTGGGGAGCGGGGATTTTATGAATTTCCTTTAGGATTTTTCCCGCTTCAAAGCCATAAAAGTACTGTTCTTCGCGCGTCAGCTGTTCCATGATTTCTTCTGCATCAACGCCGTCGATCCAGGTTTGAATGGAATAAACGCCTTCCGCCCTTTGTCGATCGGTTTCCTTGTAATAAACGTATGCTGCGGCATAGGCTTTCCCCCTTTCGGATGGGCATTTGCCCTTGAAATGCGGGTGTTTGTGCGATGGACTTTCAGCCGATCGGCATGTTTCCGGCGTATAAAAGCCAAAGGGAGACGGCTTCCTGTGCGAAGTGTCTCCCTTTGGGGGTGCGTTTTTGTTTGTGCGGAAAAGGGCTTTACGCCTCGGTGCCCCACAGTTCCAGCTGGGTGAGAGCGGGGAAGGGGGAGGGGTCGTCCGGGCACTGGATCAGCTGTTCCAGCGTGGCGGTGCGCACGGTGCGCGGCGCGATGGCGGTGTGCTGCGGCCAGGCCACCTTCTCGAAGTGCAGCGTCTCGCTGCTGCCGTCGTCGAAGCGGATCACCGCGCTCTGCCACCAGTTGTCGTGGGGGAAATCGTTGCGCAGGGTGACCACCACCTCGTCCACCGTCACGGCGCGGCCGAAGTCGATGGTCAGCGCGGCATTGGGGTCGCGGTTGATGCCCCAGCTGGAATAGGGGTAGACGCCGTGGCCTTCGTTGGCATAGATGCCGTCGATGGCGTTGCGGGCCTCAAAGCTGGCCTCGCCGCGGGTCTCCACGTTCGCGGTGGCGTGGGGGAACAGGCCCTGGTTGGCATGGCAGTCCAGCGGGTTCAGCGCCAGGTTGCGGCGGGCGGAGATCTCCGCCTCGGTGGCGCAGCGCGCCCAGATCAGGTGCTCCTCGCCCACAAAGGCCTTGGGGGAATAGCAGATGCGGCGCTCTTCAAAGGGGATGGGCAGACGGGCTTCGGCGTTCAGGCGGCCGAAGGTCTCGGGCAGGCTGTCCTCCAGCTGGGCCACCACATAGCCGGCCTCGTCGCTCGCCAGGCACACAACGTCGCCCGGCTGATAGGCGGCCTTGTACTCCAGGAACACGCGGCCCTCGCCGGTGGCGCTGGCCAGCGTTTCCCCGGCGGCATTCTTCACGGATACGGTCAGTTTCATAGTTGTTCGTCCTCCATTTCGCAAAACGGCAAACGCCGTTCATAGATTTTATTATACGGTGCCTGGGGAGGCATTGCAAGGGGGTCAGGTCTCGCTGTCCGGGCGCAGTCTGCGCTGGTATTCGGTGGGGGTCATGCCCACATGGCGGCGGAACACCCGGGTGAAATAGTAGGCGTTTTCAAAGCTGAGCATATAGCTGATCTCGTAGATGCGGTATTTGCCCTCCCGGATCAGCTGGCAGGCGCGGCGCATCTTGGTCTCGTTGACGAAGTCCATGAAGTTCTGGTTGTACTCCTTCTTGAACAGCGCCGACAGGTAGCTGGGCGACAGCCCCGCCGCCGCGGCGGCTTCCTGCAGGAGGATGCGCTCGTCCATATGCTGGCGCACATATTCCCGCGCCTTTTCCAGCGGGTCGCTGTGGCCGGATTCCAGCGCGTCCATCTGGGCCTCCAGCTGCCGGCCCAGCATCGCCAGCCAGTCCAGCACCTGCGCGCGGGTGGCCAGGCTCTGGATGCCGCTGAGGATGTCGCCGGTGTCGCTGAAAAAGCCGCCGCCCTCCGGGGCCAGCGGCGCCAGCACCATGCTGCACATGCTGTACAGCTCGCTGCAGCAGTGGATGCCCTCGCGGCGCAGATGGGGCGTTTTGGCCAGCAGGTCGGCCGCCTTCTGGATGATGGCCAGCGCCGGGCCCTTGTTCTTGGCCCGCAGCTCCAGCGCCAGGCGGTTGCACAGGTCGTGCACCTCCACCGGCTGCAAAGCGGGCATCGTGCCCAAAAGGCAGCGCGAGGTGAGCACGTCGCCGCCCGACAGGTAGTAGTACTGCCGCAGCTGGGCCAGCTGCACGGTGGCCTCCCCCAGGGCCTGCGGGCCGTCGAAGCGGTCGCTGCACAGCAGCGCCAGCCGCACCTGGGTGGTGTTGGCCGAGGCCATCGACAGCTTGGAATAGAACAGGTCGAGGTCGGGCATCTGGTCCAGCTCCCAGCACAGCAGCAGCAGGCTCTGTGCGTCGTAGTCGGGCAGGGCCAGGATAAAGTGGTCCAGCAGGTTCTGGGCCAGCTTTTCCACCACGTCGCACTCCCAGTCGAGCAGCTGGCGGCGGTCTTTGCGCGAGAAGCTGGAGATGGTGGGCAGCGCCGACACGTCCAGCATCAGCTGCATCAGGCAGAAGCGCGAGAAGGCCCCCTGCCGCGCCAGCACGCCGCGTGCGGCGAGGTTGTCGGCGTCGCGCAGGATGTCCAGCGCCGCGGCCCGCAGCGCCTCGGTGCGCTGGGTCTGCATATAGTCGGCCTCGATGGTGGCGCAGGCCAGCCGGCCGCGCTTGTCGCATTCGGCCTTGGCCATCTGCAGGCTGCTCTCCAGGGCCGCCGGGTCCAGCTGGGTCTTCACCAGATAGTCCACCGCCCGCAGGCGCAGCGTCTGGCGGGCCAGGTCGAAGTCCTGGTAGTTGGTCAGCATGATGAACACCGGCGCGTTTTCCCGTTCGTTCGCCTCCTCCAGCAGTTCGATGCCGGATTTCACCGGCATGCGGATGTCGCATATTACAATGTCGGGCGCAGCCTTGTCGATCAGCTCCAGCGCCTGCTGTCCGTTGCGGGCGGTGCCCACGATCTCGCAGTTCTGGGCCGTCCAGTCGATCAGGAACTTGATCCCCGACAGAATGATGGGCTCATCGTCCACCAGGATCACACGGTACATCTCAATTCGCCTCCTCTTTGGGGATCCGCACCGTCATGCGGGTATATTGGCCGGGCCTCGCGTCGATCGAAAGCCCGTAGGGAGCGCCGTACACCAGCCGCAGCCGCTCGTTGACATTGCTCACGCCGATGCCGTTCATGCTGCTGTGGCTGTGCTGCATGCGGCTGTGGAGCGCGCGCTGGATGGCGGCCTGGTCCATGCCCTGGCCGTCGTCCTCCACCGTGATGAGCAGGTCGTCCCCCTTTTCCTGCGCATACAGCCGGATGGTGCCGAACCGGCCGGTGGGCTCGATGCCGTGGAAAATGGCGTTCTCCACCAGCGGCTGCAGCGTCAGCTTGATGATGCTGTATTTGTACAGCGCCGGGTTGATGTCGTTGACAAATTCAAAGGTGTCCATATACCGGATGGACATGATGCCGATATAGTCCTCCAGCAGCGAGATCTCCTCGGCCAGCGGGATCTTGTGGTTGTAGCCCTTGGCCATGTGTTTGAGCAGGTTGGACAGCGAGCGCGCCATCTGCTGGATGCCCGGGTTTTTCTGGATCACCGCCATCCAGTGGATGGAATCCAGCGTGTTGTAGAGGAAATGGGGATTCACCTGGCTTTGCAGCATCGCCAGCTCGATCTTGCGCTTCTGCTCGGCCTGCTGCTGGGTCTCCTGCAGCAGGTGCCGCACCGACAGGATCATCTCGTTCACCACCCGGCCGATCTGGGCGATCTCGTCGCTGCCCTTTTCGATGGTGGGGTCGTAGTCGAAGTCGTTCTCCGAGATGCGCTTGATGCGGGCGGTGAGGCGCAGCACCGGCTTTGTGAGCATGCCGGACACCAGCGCCAGGATGGCGATGCCCGCCACGATGCTGGCCAGCAGCGCCACCAGCACGGTGTGGAAGATCTTCTGGTTGTCCAGCAGCAGCGCCGATTCGTTCACACAGCTCACCAGCTGCATGCCGGAATAGTCCAGCGGCGTGATCTCCACCCGCCAGGTGTCGCCGTTCACCGCAAAGGTGTCGCCGCTCTGCAGGTGGCGCACATCGGAGGTGGGGAGGGCCTCGTCCAGCGCGCCGGGCAGGATGGCGCCGTTCGCGGTGGTGACGAAGTATTCACCGCTGGGCATGTAGTTGTCCAGCACGTCGGTGACGAGGTCTGTGCTGAACTCGGTGTACAGCCAGGCCTTGGCACTGCTGGCCGCGCCGCTGGTCACCGGCTGCAAAGCGGCCAGGCACTGCTGCTCTTGATACGGTGTGATGGAGGTGGGCATCAGGGTGAGGCCGTTGCTGAGGATGCCGGTGGACAGCATCGTCTGGTAGGCCGGGCTGTTCAGCAGATTCTGCCAGTCGGAGAAAAAGCCCGGATACCGCTGCCGCGACGACTGCACCAGCAGCCCCTCGCGGTTGTACAGCATCATCTTGTTCAGATAGTTGTCCACGCCGCTGACCGCGGTGGCGTCGGCCATCACCTGCTGGGCATCCAGCATCACCGTCATCTGGGCGTTGCTGGACGGGGTGCCGGCTTCGGCAGCCCGCAGCACCGACACGTGGTTCGCGCACTGCACCGACAGGGTGAGCGCCTTTTCCAGCTCGGCGTTCAGCTGCTGGGCGATGGAACGGCGGTTCAGGGTGTCGATGGAGTAGGCGCGCTCGGTGATGATGCCATTCAGATATTGGTAGATATACAGGTTGCTGACAAGCCCCACCGCGGCCACACACAGCGCGGTGCACAGAAAGACCCGCCAGCGGATGCTTTTGAAAAACGGCATGACATACGCTCCTTTTCTGCCGGCGCAAAAAACGCCGGCCCCTTAAATTACTATTATAAACAAAACCGCGCCGCCCCGCAATTAGTTTAAAACCACAACGGTGCGGATACAAATTTGTCTCAAAATCGTAAAATAGTATGAATAAATAAAATAATACTATATTTTTTCCAGAATTCAAAAAATAGGATAGCAAAATCAAAAAAATGAAAGATGGATTTCGCTCCAAGGCCCCGTATAATGGTGTCAGTACAAAGGACACGGCGGCGGGAGGCCCCCAAAAGCCCCCCCGGCGCAAAAATGAAAAAGGAGAAAACGAGCATGAAAATGAAACGCATTGCAGCGCTGGGCGTCAGCGCTATGATGGCTGCTTCTGTTCTGACCGCCTGCGGCGGCCCCGGCAGCAGCACCCCCGCCAGCACCCCGGCTTCCGGCTCCACCGGCGGCAGCACCGGAGAGGAGATCACCCTGAAGGTTGCCACCTGGGACAACACCTCCAACCCCTCCGTGCAGAACGCCGTGGATGCCTTTATGGCTGCCAACCCCAACATCAAGGTTGAGCTGATGGACATCCCCAGCGCCGACTACACCACCAAGCTGACCACCATGCTGAACGGCGGTGCCGATATGGACGCCTTCTTCGTGAAGGACGCCGACACCACCAAGAGCCTGGCCGACAAGGGCCAGCTGGCCGACCTGACCGAGTACATTTCCGCCGACGGCGTGGATCTGGCCGCCTACAACGGCCTGGCCGAGAACTTCAACTACGACGGCAAGCAGTACGGCCTGCCCGCCCGTACCGACTACTACGTCATGTTCTACAACAAGGACATGTTCGACGCCAAGGGCATGGAGTATCCCTCCAACGACTGGACCTGGGCCGACTTCGAGGAGATGGCCAAGCAGCTGACCGGCGACGGCAAGTACGGCGCTTTCATCCACACCTGGCAGGCCTGCGTGATGAACTGGGCTGTGCAGGATGGCAAGCACACCATCATGGACTATGAGACCGGCTATGATTTCTTCAAGCCCTACTACGAGATGGTTCTGCGCATGCAGGACGAAGGCTCCATCCAGAGCTACGGCGAGCTGAAGAGCGCCAACATCCACTACTCCGGTCCCTTCGCGCAGGGCACCGTCGGCATGATGCCCATGGGCACCTGGTACATGGCCACCATCATCGAGGCTGTGAAGAACGGCGAGAGCACCGTGAACTGGGGCGTTGCCACCATTCCTCATCCGGAAGGCGTTGAGGCTGGCTGGACCGTTGGTTCCGCCACCCCGATGTGCATCAATGCCAACACCGACAAGAAGGATGCCGCCTGGGAGCTGGTCAAGTTTGTGACCGGTGAAGAGGGCGCCGCTGAGTACGCCAAGGTTGGCGCTATCCCCGGCCGCGCTGACGATGCCGCTATCGCTGAGATCGCCGCTATGGAAGGTATGCCCGAGGGCACCGCTGAGGCTCTGAAGGTCACCAACATCAGCCTGGACCGTCCCATCGTGGACAAGGTTGCCGACGTGAACCAGATGCTGGGCGAGCAGCACAGCCTGATCATGCTGGAGCAGGATACCATCGACAACGTGCTGGCCAGCATGGCCGAGCAGGCTGAAGCCATCATCAACGGCTAAAAAATTTCGCTTCAACGTTATTTGTAACAGAACGGAAGGGCGGGCGCGTTGCGCGCCCGCCCTTCATTGGGCGATATTGCCGCCGGGCGGCGGCGCACTTTTGAGAGGAGGCGTCTGGCTTGACGACACAAAAAACGCAGAAAAAGGCCAAGGGCCTTAGCCTGAATACCCGCAACACCCTGGTGGGTATGACCTTTATCCTGCCCAACTTCATCGGCTTTTTGACCTTTACGCTGGTGCCGGTGGTGTTCTCGTTCATCCTGAGTTTCATGAAGTGGGACGGCTTCAACGAGATGCAGTTTGTGGCCTTCAACAACTTCGCGAAGATCTTCAAGGATCCCAACTTCCGCAATTCCCTGGTGCTGACGCTGGAATACACCGTGTTCACGGTGCTGTTCAGTATGGCGGCTGCGCTGAGCCTGGCGATCCTACTGAACAACAAGCTGCGGTTCGTCAACTTCTTCCGCAGCGCCATCTTCTTCCCGTATGTGGCGTCCATCGTGGCCGTTGGCTGTGTGTGGAAGGCCATGTTCATGAAGAACGGCGGCGTGGTCAATGCCCTTCTGGGCGTTTTCCTGCCCGACAGCGCGCTGCCCGGCTGGCTGGCCGATGTGGACTGGGCGCTGCCCGCCGTCATCATCGTCAGCGTGTGGAAGAACATGGGCTATTTCATGATCATCTACCTGGCGGCCCTGCAGGACATCCCCTACTCCCTGTATGAGGCGGCCGAGATCGACGGCGCCACCAAGTGGCAGCAGTTCCGCCGCATCACCTTCCCGATGCTGACCCCCTCCCACTTCTTTGTGCTGATGATGCTGATCATCAACAGCTTCAAGGTGTTCGACCTGATCTTCATGCTCACCGAGGGCGGCCCCGGTACGGCGACTCAGCTGCTGAGCATGTACATCTACAACAAGTCCTTCATTTCCTGGGACTACGGCGTTGCCAGCGCTGCGGCGATGATCCTGTTCCTGATCGTGGGCGGCATCACCCTGATCCAGTTCCGCGTGGAAAAGAAGTTCAACGACTTTATGTAAAGGGGGAACAACATCCATGATTGAAAAGAAGCAAAACCCCGTTGTCCGCGCCCTGCTGTATGTGCTGCTGATTGTTCTCACCATGATCACGCTGCTGCCGCTGGTGTGGATGCTGTCCGCCTCTCTGAAGCTGGACAGCGAGGTGTTCACCATTCCCATCAAGTGGATCCCCGAAACCTTCCACTGGGACAACTACCTGCGCGTGTGGCAGAAGATCCCCTTCGGCCTGTTCACCTTCAACAGCGCCAAGCTGACGGTGATCATCACCATCATCCAGGTGTTCACCTGCTCGTTCGCGGCGTATGGCTTCACCAAGTGCCATTTCCGCGGCCGTGACACCCTGTTCCTGTGCTACGTGGCCACCATCGCCATTCCCTGGCAGATCTACATGCTGCCCCAGTACAGCATGATGCAGAAGTTCGGTCTGGTGGACACCCATCTGGGCTACATCATGCTGCAGGCGTTCGCCGCCTTCGGCGTGTTCCTGCTGCGCCAGTTCTACCAGAGCATTCCCAACGAGCTGCTGGAGGCCGCCCGCATCGACGGCCTGAGCGAGTACGGCATCTACGGCCGCATCGTGCTGCCGCTGTCCAAGCCCGCCCTCACCACCCTGACCATCTTCACCTTCGTGACGGTGTGGAACGACTTCATGGGCCCCATGATCTACTTCAACAGCGAATCCAACAAGACCATCCCTCTTGGTATCCGCATGTTCCTGGGCCAGTATTCCACCTCCTACGAGCTGATCATGGCGGCCAGCGTGCTGAGCCTGATCCCCATCTTCCTGCTGTATGTGCCCTGCCAGCGCTTCTTCGTACAGGGCATTGCCACCAGCGGCCTGAAAGGCTGATCTCCTCTTGTGTTTGTGCCGTGTCTGCGGCAGAATAGAATCAACGGCAACAGGGGGCGGAGCTGTGCGCTCCGCCCCCGCTTTTTATCTTGAAACCGAAAGGATGACCTACCATGACCATGCCCTCCCGCGAGGCGCTGCAGGCTGCCTTCGACCGCGCGGTGGAGATCCTGCGCGGCAACCTGCCCGCATTCACCGAGAAATTCCAGTTCTCCTGCAGCGAGAACAACTTCTATCCCCAGAGCGAGAACGTCGAGTGGACCACCGGCTTCTGCACCGGCGAATACTGGCTGGCCTGGGAGCTCACCGGCGACGACGCCTTCAGGCAGGCGGCGCTGGTGCAGGTGGACAGCTTCCTCGACCGCATCGAGAAGCGCATCGACGTCGACCACCACGACATGGGTTTCCTGTACAGCCCGTCCTGCGTGGCGGCCTATAAGCTCACCGGCAGCGAGACCGGCAAAAAGGCCGCGCTGCTGGCCGCCGACAACCTGATCGCGCGGTTCCAGGAGAAGGGGCAGTTCCTGCAGGCCTGGGGCGAGCTGGGCGCGAAGGACAACTACCGCCTCATCATCGACTGCCTGCTGAACCTGCCGCTGCTCTACTGGGCCAGCGACGTGACCGGCGACGGCAAATACCGCGACATCGCCCTGCGCCACACCAAGACCAGCCTGGCGAACCTGGTGCGGGACGACAACTCCACCTACCACACCTACTTCTTCGACACCGAGACCGGCGAGCCGGTGCGCGGCGCCACCCAGCAGGGCTACCGCGACGGCAGCGCCTGGGCGCGCGGCCAGGCCTGGGGCGTGTACGGCACCGCCCTGAGCTACCGCTACACCAAAGACCCCAAGGCGATGGACCTGTTCTGCCGCGTGACCGATTTCTTCATCGACCACCTGCCGGCCGACAACGTGCCCTATTGGGATCTCGACTTCACCGACGGCAGCGGCGAGCCGAAGGACTCCAGCGCTGCCAGCGCGGCGGTGTGCGGCATTCTGGAGATGTGCAAATATCTGCCGGCCGACAAAGCCGCCCACTACAAGGAGGCCGCCGGCCGCATGATGACCAGCCTCATCAGCCCGGAGTATGCGGTGCAGGACCGCAGCGTGTCCAACGGCCTGCTGCTGCACGGCGTGTACGCCAAGAACTCGCCCTATAACCCCATCCCCGAGGACCGCGGCGTGGACGAGTGCAACACCTGGGGCGACTACTTCTACATGGAAGCACTGGTGCGTCTGCTGAAGGATTGGCAGCTGTACTGGTAAGGATTCACCCGAAAAATCGAACAGAAAAGCGATGGCCGGCTCCCGCACAGACGGGGGCCGGCCATCGCTTTTTGACCAAATCAGAGGAGAGAAGGCGTTCGGTGCCAAAGGCTTCCCCCCTTGGGGGGAAGCTGGCGCGGATGCGCCTGATGAGGGGAGGGCTTGCCCCTTTGCCCCAACCGGCGGGTGCGGGGGAAGGGGGGAAGCTTCGACCTCATCCGCCCCCTTTCGGGGGCACCTTCCCCTGCCAGGGGAAGGCATTCGGTGCCAAAGGCTTCCCCCTTGGGGGGAAGCTGGCGCGAATGCGCCTGATGAGGGGAGGGCTTGCCCCTTTGCTCCAACCGGCTGGTGCGGGGAAGGGGGGAAGCCCTTGGGCTGCGCGTTCCCTCCCGCAAAGCGCCGCTGCGCCCGGCCGTGTATGTGCGGAAAACGCCGCACCAAGGGAGAAAATTCCGGATTCATTCCTCCTGTTCCGGCGCGTTTTCCCCGGACGGGAGAAGCGCCGGGCCGGATTCGGCGGAGGGCCGGGCTGGCGGCGTCGACACCGCCAGCAGGCTGAGCGTCCACAGCGCGCCCAGTCCGCACAGGACCGATTGCAGCAGCGCGGTTTTTGCGCCCACGTCCCGCAGCGCGGGGGACATCGCCAGCAGCATGCGCAGCTGACCGGCCAGCGTCTCGCCCAGCTGCGACCAGTAGGCGAAATCGCTCCACCGCGACGGCACCAGCCAGGCCGGCAGCTGGGCCAGCACCAGCGGCAGCGCCGCCGCCAGGCCCACCGCCAGCACCCAGCAGGCGGCCTGCCCGGCCGGGCGGGAGCGCCTGCGCAGCAGCGTCAGCCCGTGCAGCGCCAGCCGCACCGCCGCCGCGCCCAGCGGCAGCCAGGCCAGCAGCCTGCACCCCGCCGCGAGGGACGGGCCGTATACCATCGCATCGGCCCCCAGCCCCGCCGACGCCGCAAAGCTGCGCGCCTGTTCGCCGGCGTCGCCGTCCGGCCCGGGCACGAATTCCGCCGCCGTGTAGGGGGTCTCGTCGTCGCCCGCAAAGAGCGCCGCCGTCTCCTCGGTGTCCAGCACGCCCAGCACGGTGTAGGTGCTGCCGGCCCATTCCAGCGTCTGCCCCACCGCGTCCAGGCTGCCGTACAGCTGCCAGGCCAGGGCGGCGCTGATCGCACAGCCGGTGCGGTCGGCAGAGGCCGGGGCGCCGCCTGCCAGATAGGCCGCCGGCCAGGCCAGCGACCCGTCGCCCCAGAACCGCACCGCGGTGGCCTCCGCCTCGGCGCGGGGGGTGGAGAGGAGGGCGGCTTCCTCGGCCCAGAAGCTGACCCGTGCGCCGCTTTCGGCCGCAAGCTCGGCGGCTTTTTCGCAGGCGTCGGCGTTCACCGGAGCGCTCATGCGGACCCCGATGGCCGGCCAGGCCAGCGCCAGACGGTCGGCCGCCGACAGGCATCCCGCCAGCAGCAGACAGGTCAGCGCCCAGCCTGCCAGCCGCAGCACCCGCGCCCTCATCCCTTCACCCGCACGCGGTCGCCGGCGCTCACCGGACGGCTGGACGAGGCGACCACCTGGCTGTCGGGGCCAAGCGCGCCGCTCACCGCCGTGGTGCCGCCGCTGATGCGCTCGATCGACACCGGCACCTCCACCAGCACGTTCTGGATGCCCAGCACCGTCACCTGCTGCTCCATCACCAGCACATACTGGCCGGCGCTGCCCAGCCGCACCGCCGACGAGGGGAGGCAGGTGTAGTATTGCTGCTGGGACAGCGTCACCGACGCCTCGGCGCCGCCCAGCTGCCAGGATGCGCCGTCCTCCGCCAGCCGCACCGTCATCTGCACCGTGCCGTCCTCCTGCGGCGACAGCGCCTGGATGGTGCCCCTGCCGACGGCGTAGTCCTGCTGTACGTTCACCAGCCCTCCGGCCTTCAGCTGCCCGGCCTGCTCTTTGCCGACGGTGGCCCGAAAGACGAACCCGCCTTCCTGCCCGGCCAGCTGCCCGGCGCTGGCGACGGTGGGCTGCCCCGCCGTGAGGTCCAGACGCACCAGCGTGCCGCCGGCCGGCGCGGTGATGCAGCCGCCCGCCTGCTGCAGAGCGGTCAGCCGGTCGAGCAGGCGCTGGGCTTCCTCCAGCTCCAGCTGGGCCAGCTGGGCGTCGGCCGCGTTGGCTTTGCCGGCGGTCTCGGCCTGTTTGGCCGCCTCGCTGTAGCTCTTCTGCGCGCTTTGCAGCGCGCTCTCGGCGCTCGCCACGCTGCGGTCGCCGCTGAGGGCGGTGTCCTCCGCTGCCTGCCGGGCCGATGCCAGTGCCTGCTCGGCCGTTTCGCGGGCGCTGCGCGCGGTGTCCAGCGCCAGCTGTGCGGCCTCCAATTCGCCCTCCTCCAGCTCCTCGGGCGGCTTCTGCTGCAGCTCTTCCAGCGCGTCGGAGGCGGCCTGTTCGTCCTGCTTTGCGCGTTCCAGCGCGGTTTCTGCCTGCTGCACCGCCTCGGCGGCGCGGCCGTTGGCCCGGTCGCGGTCGG
Source organism: Anaerofilum sp. An201 (assembly GCF_002160015.1). Classification (GTDB taxonomy): domain Bacteria; phylum Bacillota; class Clostridia; order Oscillospirales; family Ruminococcaceae; genus Anaerofilum; species Anaerofilum faecale. Next base: position 13,177 of record NZ_NFJT01000024.1, read on the forward strand.
CCTGCGCGCCCGCCAGCGCCGTCTGCGCCGCGTCCACCCCGCTGCTGTCCACCGGCTGCTCTTCCCGCAGCGCCTCCAGCGCCAGCTGCTGCTTTTGCACCTGCGCCTGCTGGGCGCGCACCGCGCGGTCCAGCTCATCGGCGTCCACCTTCGCCAGCAGATCGCCCGCATTCACTTTCTGTCCCGCCGCGGCGGCCACCTCGGTGACCTTCAGCCCCTCCGGGACCTCGATGTCGGAAGGGGCCGCCGCCTCGATGCTGCCGGACGCCGTCAGGCTGTCGGACAGGTTGGCGGAGGCGGGCTTTTCCAGCGACACCTCGGCCATCGTGGCGCCGGACGCCCCCCGCGCCACCAGTGTGCACACCAGCATGGCCGCAAAAAACCGCCCGGCGCGCCCCAGCGCCCGCCGCTGGCCCGGCTCGCTGGACTGCACCGCCGCGCGCAGCCGCTGCCGGATCTCCTTGATTCGTTCCATTTCGTTCACTCCTTCAGTCCGCTGGCCTGGATGCCCAGCTCCAGATACTTTTGTCCAAACAAAAACAGCAGCAGCGCCGGCGCCAGCATCAGCAGGCTGGCCGCCATCGAAAGGCCCAGCTGCCCCGCCGTGATCTGCGGCAGGTAGAGCGACAGCGGCCAGTTCGACGCCGACTTCAAAAACAGCATCGGCTGCTCGATGGCGTTCCAGGCGTCCAGAAAGCCCAGCACCATCGCCGACAGGATGCCCGGCACCCCCAGCGGCAGCCCGATCCGCACAAAGGCCGGGAACATGCCGGCGCCGTCCAGCGCCGCCGCCTCCACCATCGCGCGCGGCACCGCGTCGAAGCCCTTGGCCATGATAAAGACCGGGAAGGTGGAAAAGATGCCCGGCAGGATGATGGCCAGCGGGGTGTCCAGCAGGCCGAGGGTGTTCAGCACCAGATAGTGCGGCACCATCATCACCTGGAAGGGCAGCAGCATCAGCACGATGTACAGCCCCCACAGCGCCTTTTTGCCCCGGAACCGCAGCCGCGACAGCGCCCACGCCGCCGGCGCGCCCACCAGCACCTGCCCGATCACCTGCGGGAAAACCTGCAGGCAGGTGTTCCAGAACATCACAAAAAATTCCGGTGTGTCGAACAAAAGCTCGGCCAGCGGCTGCAGGGTGGGCCAGGAGGGCAGCGCCGTCCAGACGGCGTACCCCTCCCGCAGGCCCAGCACCGGCCCGATCGTGACCCGCAGCTCGTCCAGCGGCGTCAGCACCCCGCAGAACATGAACCACAGCGGCCACCACACCGCCAGCGCCACCGCCGCCAGCACGGCCGTCACCAGCCGCTGGGCCGCTTTGCTGCGCTTCATACCTCGTCGTCCCCCTTCCAGATGCGGCCCAGAAGCAGGATGAAGCCCAGCAGCACCGCCGCCACCAGTACCGCCGCCGCGCTGAGACGGCCGAGGTCGAGGTCCAGAAACCAGTTGTTGAACAGATGCTGCAGCAGATAGATGCTGCGGTGCGGATAGGAACCCGCCACCAGATACGCCTCCCGGAACACCTTGAAGGTGTTCAAAAGGCTCAGCACCGCCGTCAGGCCCAGCGTGGGCAGAAGGCCCGGCAGCGTGATGCAGCGGAACTGCGCCAGCGGCCCGGCGCCGTCGGCGGCAGCGGCCTCGTATAAGGTCTGGGGGATGCCGTCCAGCCCGGCCAGCCAGAGGATCATGTCGTAGCCGCTGTTCTTCCACAGGTAGGTGAAGATCAGCACCCAGAACGCCGCGCCGGTGCCCATGAAGTCCACCGCCGGCAGCCCTGCCGACGTGAGCAGCCGGTTCACCAGGCCGTTTTCGTGGAACAGGGTCTGCCACAGCAGCACGATGCTGGCCACCGGCACCGCCATCGGCAGCAGGAAGCTGGTCTTGAAGGCCCGCCCGCCCGGGCGCAGCATCCGCACCCCCAGCGCCAGCAGCAGGCTCACCGCCAGCAGCAGCGGCAGACAGACGGCCACAAAGCGGGCGGTGTTGGCGGCGGCCAGACGAAACGCCTGGTTTTGCAGCACCGAGCGGTAGTTGTCGAGGCCTTTCCAGCTGGTGCCCAGCGCGTTGCAGAAGCTGCGGCGCACCGTTTCGGCAAAGGGGATCAGCACAAAGATGCACAGCCCGCACAGGCTGGGAGCCATGAACAGCCAGGCGCCGCGCGCCTCGGAGCGGGAATGGGCGGCAGAGCGTTTCATATGCATTCTTCCTTTCGGGCAGGGATGGGGCGCACAGCGCCCTTCTGCTGTCATCATACCAGCTCTATCTGGAAATAGCCTTAAAAAACGCCCCGGAAACAAAAAAAGGCCGTCCCCCTGTGCAAAAGGGGACGGCAGGATGGGCATGTGTCAGGGCAGCGGCGCGCGGCGGTCGCGCAGTCGATGGTACATGGAAATTCCCCCGTAGACAAAGTTGGAGCAGCCGGCACAGCTTCGACCTCATCCGCCCCCTTGCGGGGGCACCTTCCCCTGGCCAGGGGAAGGCGTTCGGCGGAAAAGAACGGACGTCTCAGTCCCGCTGTTCCGCCAGCTGCTTCCAGGGCGCCAGCAGGCCCAGCGCCGCCGCCGCGATCAGCAGCGGGTGCACGGTGGACAGGTACATGATGGAGGTGCCGATGCCGAAGCTGGCCACCTCCATAAAGGCGATCATCATCGCGCGCAGCACCGCCATGCCGAGCAGCCCCCAAACGGCCAGCCAGGCCACCCGCGCGCCGGCGCCCGCGCCCTTTTTCCAGACGCTGCGCCCGCCCGCGCACAGGCGCACCACCGCCAGCAGCAGGCACAGCGGCAGCAGCAGCGAATAGGCATGCCGCACCCCCTGCAGCACCCCGAACACCAGCGTCTGGAGCGGGGAATAGTACGGCTCGCTGGTGCCCGCCTTGCAGGCGAGGTTCGCGGGGGTGTGGAGGAACGCCTCCATCGGGGCGATCTGGTCCTCGGCGCGGCCCACGCTGATGGTGTCCATACAGGGGGCGGCGTCCTGCATCGTCAGGCAGAACCACAGGCTGTGCAGCCCTTCGCGCACCACCGGCCCGACATACTTCGCCGTGATGCGGGGGGTGGTGCTGCTGCGCGGGCCGGTGGCCTCCACCGCGCCGCTGTCGCACAGGGCGTTCACCTCGTCCGCCAGGGCGGTGAAGTACTCCTGCGCCGTTTGGGCCGTCTCATACATGCCCGCCTCCGACGCCGCCCGCCGCAGCGCCCAGTAGAAAGCGCCGGCCGGGTATTCGCCGGTGCGCACATCGGCATAGCCGTTCTGGAAGGCGGGGTCCTCCAGCCAGGGGCGCAGCAGCGTGAAATGCTCCGCGCCCGCCTCGTACAGCGCTTCCCGCCCCGCCCGGGTCAGCGGGATCTGGATGAGGCCGTCCTGTTCGTCCTGCCCGGCCTGCACCCGGGTGAGCGCGCCGTAGGCGGAGGTGAAGTCGGAGGAGGTGAAGTCGCTCACCACAAAGCGGCCGTAGGCGGCGGCGTTCATCCCCGCCCAGCCGCACAGGCACAGCCCGAACAGCGCGGGGACGATCGCCAGCAGCGCCGCCCGCCCGGCCTTGGTGCGCCGCGGCAGGCGGCTGGCGCAGATCCGCCACACGACGATGCCGCCCGCCGCCAGCACGAAGGGCCACACCCACACGCCGTCCTCCCGGCAGAGCCACACCGCGCCGAGCGAAAGCCCGCACAGCACCAGCCAGCCCACGGCCCTTTGGCGGGTGCAGCGCAGCGCAAAGCCCGCCATGCCCGCAAACACGAGCAGGCACAGCGCGGGGAAGATGTTGTCGCGGTAGACCCGCAGGGTGAAGGCGGCGATGGCCGCCGGGTTCCACAGCAGCACGCCGTACAGCGCCAGCCGCCTGCCGCGGGTGGGCAGCACCGGCGCGAAGGCGCAGGCCAGCGCGGCGCAGCCGGCGGCCCAGAGGGCCTGTCCGCCCACCAGGAACGGGATGTGCAGCAGGTGCAGCGCCGCCAGCCACAGCGCGAAGAAGCTGTGTTTGGAGAGGGTGAGCCAGCCGTATTCGCCCAGCCAGCTGCCCTGTGTGATGGATACCGCCATATCGTAGAGCAGGGTGTCGTCCAGCGGCGCGAGGTCGGGGGTGTAGTATCCCATCTGGAAGGCCGCCGCCGCCAGACGCCCCAGCGTCAGCACCGCGGCGAACAGCCAGAACCATCCGGCGGTCAGCTGGCCGTCCCGCGTGAAGGAGATGCGTTTCAAATCAGATCCCTCCTCAGTCGGCGCGGTCGGCGCAGGTGGGCAGCTTCTCCACGCCCTCCACCAGATACTTCTGCTGCTTGAACACCAGCTCGGTGAGCAGCGAGAGGTATTTGATGACGATGGCCAGGATGCAGAACAGCCCGAAAAACCCGACGGTCAGCACCAGCATGGTGGTGGTCCAGCCGTCCACCGGGCGGCCGCCCAGATACACCACCAGCGTGTACACCAGCTCGGCCAGCGTCAGCAGCAGCATCGCCACCGCGATGGACAGGCTGATGCGGTAGCCCGCGTCGGTGTAGAGCACCAGCGAGTCCACCGCCTGGCCGAACCGCCGCCCCTGCAGCGAGTCGACCGCTTTGCCGGGGTATTCCAGCACCCCGTAGCCCAGGCCGCTGAAGGCATACGCCGCCTTGCGGTAGGGCAGATGGCTGCTCACCGCGTGCACCCGGTTGATGGCGCGGCGGCTGAGCAGCCGGAAGGCCTCGCTGCGCAGCGGGTGCACCCCCGCCGGCGCGCACCGGTTGAACACCCCGTAGAACAGCCGGCTGGTGAGGCGCGCGGACCCCGCCGGGGCGGCGGCCACGATGTCGCGGTTCTGGCCGAGGGCCATGTCGTAGGCTTCGCCCAGCAGGTGCTCCGGCCAGGCGAGGCTGGCCGAGTCGAACTCATACACAAAATCGCCGATCGCCATGTCCAGCCCGGCGTTCATGCACAGCTCGGGCCCCTGGCGCAGGCTCATGTGGATGACGGTGACCGGCGCGGCCTGCCCGGCGCAGAACCCGCGCACCAGGTCCACCGTGCCGTCGGTGCAGCCGTCGTCCACACAGATGATCTCGTAGCGGGAAAAGCGCCCGGACAAAAACTCGCCCAGCCGCGCAAGGAAGGCCCCCACCCGCTGCTGCTCGTTGTGCAGGTAGACCACCGCCGAAACAAAATTGCTCTCTTTATTCGTCATCGTCAAGCACCTCGTCCAAATCGTACACCGTGTTGATCTTGCCGGACAGCACGCTCACGAACCGGGGCGCATCGCTGTACCGGCGCACCACGGTGGGGCGCGAGTCGTCGATCTCGCTGGCTTTGAGGATGGGTTTCATGCTGAACAGGCTGGAATGGTAGGCAAAGCCGTATTCCTCTTTCAGGTATTTGCGCGCCAGCTGGCTCATATACGGCCAGGCCGAGGCGGGCTTGGCCGGGCAGTCGTTGCAGTTGAACAGGCTGCCCGGGCGGCACCGCCCGCCGCTGCGCTGCTGGCACTCGAAGGTGGGCTCCGGCTGCCAGCTGGTGGCGTGGGGGGTGAAGGTGACGCTGGTCAGGCTGTGCAGCCCCGTCTTGCCGAACGGCATGATCGAGAAGAACGGCCCGTCCATCACCGTGATGCCCACGTTTTCCAGCTGCGGCGACACGGTGCACAGGATGATCTCGCACAGCTCGTATTTGATGGAGAACGGCTCGAAGCCCAGCATCGCGTGGATGTCGTTCACCCCCGCGTAGGTGGCGTTCAGCACGAACGGCGCAAAGGCCGTCTCCCCCTTCCACTGCACCCGCCAGCTCTGGCCCTCCTGCCGGATGGAGGTGGGGGCGGCGCCGTATTCCAGCCGCACGGTGGGGCAGGCGGACAGCTGCCCCAGAAACCACTCCTTCAGGATCTGGGCGTCGTAGGTGTATTCGGTGGTGAGGAAGGCGCCGTCGCACATGCCGGGGTTGAAGTAGCGGGAGAGGGGCAAATCGTCGCAGCGGATGTTCGCCGCCGCGCAGAAGTGGCGGAACTCGGCCGCGTTGGTCCAGGAGAAATGGGCGCTGGTGGCATACACCTGGTCGAAGCTCTGGTGGATGCAGAAGCCGTAGTCCTCCACGAAGCGGGTGAAATACCCCGCGCTCTTGGCCGCGGTGGACAGGCTGCGGGGGTAGTGGTAGCCCATGTGCACCCGCGCCTGGTTGATCCAGGTGGCGCGCGCAAAGGCGGTGTCGTCCCGCTCCAGCACCAGCACCCGCTGGCCGCGCTTCCCGCAGCGCAGCGCGGCGTAGAGGCCGTAGAGGCCCGCGCCCAGGATGATCTTGTCGTAGTTCATGCAAAAGCCCTCCTCAGGGGTCGTAGCGGCCGAAGGCGTTGGCCAGCAGGATCTGCAGCAGCCCCGCGTTCCCCTTCAGCGGGCTGATCTTGGTGGGCGTTTTGCCGGCGGGCGGATAGGCGCGGGTCACCGGGACCTCGCACGCTTTCAGCCCCAGCCGGGTGGCCCGCACGCTGAGATAGGCCAGCAGCTCGTAGCCCGCAAAAACGTCCCGCAGCGGCTGCACCGCCGGGTGGGTGAGATAGCGGCGGGAATAGCCGCGGTAGGCGTTGGTGGTGTCGGTGAACCAGTGGCGCGCCGTCAGGCTGATGACCGGCGCGTGGACAAGGCGCACCGCCAGATACCGCGAGAGCGGCGTGTGGATGGCCCTGCCGCCCTTCACAAAGCGGCTGCCCTGCACGAGGTCGTAGCCCGCGTCCAGCTTTTCGAGGAAGCGGGGCAGGTCCTCGATCGAGTCCTTGTTGTTGCCGTCGATGGTGAGGATGCCGTCGTATCCGCGCTCCAGCGCGAAATGGATGCCGCAGCGCAGCTGGGCGCCCTGCTTGCCGGGGCCGGTTTTCACCAGCAGCGTGTTCACCCCGGCCGCCTGCAGGGCGGCGGGGTCGCAGCTGCCGTCGGTGCTGCCGCCGTCGCACAGCACGATGTCGGCCAGTTTGTCGATGCCCGCTCTCTGTGCGCGGGCCAGCTCGGCCGCGATGCGCCCCCCTTCGTTGATCACCGGGATGAGCAGGCACCACCGGCTGCGGCGGGGGGAAAATTCGGTTTGGATGTGGTCGGGCACGCCCGGGATATTCTGCACCGTCATCGGAACACCTCCGCGATATAGTCCAGCACCGGCTCCAGCACCTCGTCCGGCTGGGTCTTCATCTCGATCGACACAAACCCCTCGTAGCCGCCGTCTGCCAGCAGCACGGCCAGCTCCCGGTGCAGCGGGCGGCGGGCGATGGGGGCCATCTCCGGCTCGCTGATGTGGATATGGCTCACCAGCGGCAGGTTTTCGGCCAGCGTGCGCAGGCTCTCGCCGCCGGTGAGCACGGTGCCCAGGTCGTAGTTGACCCACAGGCCCGGCACCTGCCTGGCAAAGGCAAAGGCCTCGGCGCTGGTGTTGACGAAGTTGGTGCCGTAGACGGGGGGATTGGCTTCCAGCGCGATGCGGACTCCGTATCTGGCCGCCTTTTCCACGATGGCGGAGAAGAAGGGGATGGCGTCGGCGGGGCGGCCGCCCGCCGGCATCACGCGCCCGCGCGGGCAGCCGAACACCAGGCTTTTGCAGCCCACCGCCGCGGCAAAGGCGGCGGCCTGCCCGGTGTAGTCGATCAGGGCGGGGGCGTCGGCGGGGTCGAACAGGTTGCCGCTCCTGCCGTACCAGATGCTCTGCAGGGACGGGATGCACAGGCCGTAGTCCGCCTGCAGCTTCCGCGCCAGCGCGGCGGCGTCGGCGGCGCGGCCGTAGGGGGGCGCCGGCACCAGGCGGGTGGGGGCGGCTTCCAGGCCGGTGTAGCCGTAGGTGTGCAGCAGCTGCCAGGCGGTCTGGTCGTACTCGGCCCGCCAGCCGATGTTGGAGGCAGCGAGTTTCATCGTGTTCCCTCCCGGTGCGCCGCCGCCATGAAGGAGCGGATGGCGTTCATCGAATCGGCGGCGGACAGACAGTAGCCGTTCTCCCCGCCGAACAGGCCGGCGTGGATGCTGCGCATGTCGTAGCTGACCGGGTTGGAGCTGATGTGGTTCTCGAACACCCCGCCGTGGGTGAGGGCGGCGTAGATGTCGGCGGCGCAGAGGGGCTCGGCCGTGAGGTTCAGCACCGGCAGGCGGTGGGCCAGCGCGACGGTGAGATCCCGCCACAGCAGCGACAGGTCGTAGAACTGGTAGCGGGCGCGGCTGTCGGTGAAGGAGAGGGCGTTGAACGGCTGCTTCGCAAACCAGGCGTCCAGCTCGGCGCGCTCGGCGGCGGAGGTGCACACCTGCACAAAGCCCCGGTCGACGGGCTGGTAGCAGCGCGCCACCAGCGGCTCGCTCTCCAGCTGGCGCATCCGGTCTGGCATCAGCATGGTGGGGGCGGGGTGCAGGATGTCGTGCAGGAAGTTCTTCTTCAGCCCGTTGCCCAGCAGCGCCGGCAGGCGCACCACCGTGCAGTTGGGCACAGCCTGGCGCACCAGCGCCTCCAGGCGGGCGCGGTTGCGGCCGTAGGCGCCGGGGGCGTCGGTGTCGGCGGGGGTGTTCTCGTCCACCCCCTGCGGGTCGGCGTAGACGTCCACCGTGCTGATCAGCACCAGCTGCCGCGGCGCGATGGCCCGGATGTTCTCAAACGCCCCGTGCACCGCCTGCCAGTCGGCTTCGGGGTCTCGGTTTGCGAGATATTTGGCGGCGGGGACGCCGGCGTAGATGAGCAGGTCCGGCCGGGTGCCGAAAGCCTCTGTGATGTTCCTGGAATTGTACAGGGCGGTGAAGGGGTGGCTGGCCGCCAGATTCCCCCCCACGAACCCGGTGTATCCCACCAAGGCGGTGTGCATGGATGGTTCCTCCCTCGTGTGCGGTATGGTTGATTTCAGTATACCGCTTTTTGCCGCCGGGCGCAACCACGCGCGCTTGACAAGCCCTGCGCCCTGCTATACCATTATAGATAAGAAAGAACGCCGGCACGCACTGCCGGGGCAGGAGGGTACGCCATGCAGCCCAAAAATTTGTATCTGATCGAAGGTCCCGAGGCATTCAGCACCGGCGAGATGGAGAATGTGGCCATCAAGCACGGCTGCCTCGTGCTGGAACACCAGGCCGGCCAGCGGGTGCTGGCGGGGGGATACACCGCCAAACAGGCGCAGCTGCCGGCCTTCGACCGGCTGGTGGCCAGCTGGAACGCCGACACGCCTCCCGGCACGATGGTGGAGGTGCAGGCGCGCGTGAAGGCGGAGGGCACCTGGAGCCGGTGGTTCTCGTTCGGGCGGTGGAGCCCGTTCTGCCGCCGCACCAGCTTTTCCGAGCGGGGAACGGTGGCTGATATGGACACCGACACCCTGATCGTGCGCAGCAGCCAGGGCGCCACCGAGGCCCAGATGCGGGTGTATCTGTACACCGAGCAGGAGAACGTCACGCCGCGGGTGCGCCTGCTGGCGGTGACGGTGCGGCCGGTGCGCTGGGAGCAGAAGGAGGGCGCGCCGGTGCGGCGGCAGCTGTATCTGCCGGCCTATTCCCAGCTGAACCGCGACCCGATGATCGGCAGTTCCATCTGCAGCCCGGTGACGGTGACCTGCCTGATGAACCGCTGGGGCAGCGACCTGCTGCCGGAAGAGGTGGCGCACGTCTGCTACGACGCCGACTACCACGGCTTCGGCAACTGGGCGTTTGCGGCGGCGGCGGCGGGCAGCTTCGGATACCGCGCCTACGCGGCCTATCTGGACCTGGAAGGGCTGCGCCGGGAGATCCGGGAGGGATACTCGGTGGGGGTGAGCGTGCGCTATGCGAACGACCCCGAGCTGGCGCGCAAGGAGAACCTGCCCTACCTGGAGGGCGCGCCGGGGATCACCCACGGCCATCTGCTGGCGGTGCGGGGATTCGAGCAGGACGGGGAGACCGAGTATGTGCTGGTGAACGATTCCTATGCCGCCAGCGACGGGCAGGCGGCGCGGCGCTACCGGCTGGACCAGTTCCTGAACGCCTGGCACAACCGGATGGCCTACATCGTGCATCCGGGCCCGCGCGAGGCGGGGGCGGCGGCCCCGATCCGGCGGCGCGCCCAGCTGAAGGCCGCCGCCCAGCCGGGGGAATACCTGTTTGAGGTGAAGGGCGAGACGCGCACGCTGCCGGCGGACTTCCTGGGCACCAAGGAAGAGCCGGGCGGCACGCTGGCCTGCACGATTCAGGACGGGGTGGCCTACGCCACCACCGCGCACAAGAGCTTCCGCTACCTGACGGTGGGCGAAAACGGCGGCGTGCTGCTGCCGCAGGAGGCCGTCGAGACCGACCAGCGGGTGACGGTGTACGCCATCGACACCCGGGGCGAGATGCTGGTGGCGGAAAAATAATGCGGAGAAAATTCCCGGCCGGAGGAAAAAACAACCCCCCGGCCGGAATTTTTTTGAAAAAAGTGCTTGACAAAGCCAAGACTGTGTGATACTATAATTAGGCACTGAGCGATATATCGCGGGGTGGAGCAGTTGGTAGCTCGTCGGGCTCATAACCCGAAGGTCGTTGGTTCAAGTCCAGCCCCCGCAACCATGATAAGTTGACAGATTCCGAATGGAATCTGTCAACTTTTTTATACCAAAAACAATGAAAAGCCGCGGGATTTCCTGCGGCTTTTTGCTTTATCCGTAAGAAATTTAATGGTCCATATGATTTCTTTTTAAGGAGGTCATACCTAATGAATAAAAGTGAATCTATCAAAGCCGGTCTCCGCAAGCGTTTCCAGTCGGGCGAGTCAAAGCTGGCAAAGAGAAAATGCTATGGGTATAAACCTGGTGCCAACGGCGAACTGGTTATTGATCCGGAGGAAGCCGAAATTGTTACCCGCATTTTTACGCAGTACCAAAGCGGCATGAGTTTGGGAGCGATTGCCGCTGAACTGTCCAAACAGCAAATTTCCTCTCCGACAGGAAAAGCTCAATGGAGCCGGGAGGCCATCCACAAGTTGTTGTCCAATGAAAAATATACGGGTCGAGTTCTGTTGCAGAAAACAATCCGCGCCGGCGGTATACAGGTGAAGAATGAAGGCGAAGAGCAGCAATATCTGTACGAGAATGCCCATGCAGCCATCATTTCGGACGAACTGTTCTGGAACGTGCAGAAAATGAAAGCCAGCCGGACAAAAATTGTCAGTTAAATAGCTTTTTGCCACACGGCAACTGAAAACGGACCAGATAGCAGATCGGATGAGTTTGAAAGAATTCATAAACCCGTTTACAGGGAGCAAGAATACCAAGGTATAAAGAAGCCCCTTAAGGGGCCGCCATGAGCCAGCAATACAGTTGATCGATCCATCCGTGGCCCCTTGAGGGGCGCTGTCCGTATTATGCCCTTCTAGAGCTTACTTAGCCCCGGCTTTGCCGAGAGTCCTGACTGTGTTTATCAGTGTATTTTTCTATAGGGAAGGATTAAGACTTTTTATTGGTAGGTCACAAATCCTGTGCCATAATCTCGGACGCCCAAGGCATAATTGGTATACTCCTGCTGTCGAACGTGCAGTTCGCTGTAATAAGTCTGGAGTTTTATGTCTTTTTCCAGCGATTCCATGCGGTCACAAGCTGCAGAAACATCTTGGGAAAAGGTATTCACCCTGTGCATCATCATCTGAATTCCTTGATATAGGATGAATTGGCCTCGCCGTACCTGCTCAAGATTGTTAGCCACATCATCCAGCTTTTCGATAATAGCATTCATACGCACTTCACTCTCGTACAGGTTATATGCACCATGAGGACCTTCCAGCGTGGTGCAACGACCAGATTCAAAATATTCTGAAAATCTAGCCAGTGCTACCGGATTGTTGTATTTGTAATAAATTTTTACATTACAATCTGCCGAAATCTTTGCATAAATTTGTTCGGCAATTCTTTTGAATTTGACTTTTTCCTGTTCTATCTGAGCAATTTGCTGCTGATAGCGAGTTTGTATAAGTTCCTTTTTGTGTTCCCACTGACTGATGCGCGAACGTATGTCGTTAAGTTCGCTTTTACTGCTGTGCTTTTTTACAATCCACCAGATGACGTACACCAACGGCACAACTATTGTTCCAGCAAAGGTCAGAAAGATGCTGAAGTATACAATGTTCTCCGTAAAGCGATAAAGAAGTCCCAGAGACAAAGTGCTTAGAATAACCCATACGATAGGGAGAGCGATTCCTATAGCTGCCAGTATCAAAAAAGTTTTAAGAATAACAAGCAATGTTTTGCCTAGCAGTCTCCAAAAGCCGATATCACTGTAACTCTCCGTTCCCCTTTTTACTATTTCATAGTTTCTGATTTGGTCCTGACAAGCAGCTTTTTTCTGTGTACTGTCATGCTGCAAGGCTTCCATGACTTTAGCCATCTCGTATTCCTGCAGTTCTACCTCGGCCAGCGCTTTCAACATGTTGGCCAACTTTATGTTATCCATTCATCTTTGCTCCTTATGTGTATGTTATAGCGAGAAAAAGTGCATTTATGATTTATCGGCTCTTTGGGGAATTTCCAGTCTGTCGAGAAGCAAGGTACACCCGGATAACAACAGGATTCTACTCAGGAACTATGGGGGTACGAACTCAATTCCTGTTATACTTAGTTTAGAAATTCACTATGGGCTTTGTTTTATCTCGGTTCGACCTGTACCCATTCATACTCTTTTATAATTCAGTATAACTATAGCATGTTTCCTAGATTTAAAGCAACAATATCTTTTTTGGAACGACACGCCACCAAACCGGTCAACCATTGGTTGGCCGGTTTTTCTTTGTGTGGAGATGAGAAACGCCGCAGGGGGTCCTGCGGCGTTTTGTGAATTTGGCTTGATTCTTGTTGTACGGGAGCATACAAAATCAAAAAACGGGAAAATCCTCACGCTGCTTTGGGCCGGGACGTGCGGCCCGTGTGTATACAGGAAAGGCGCGGCGGAAATTACGGTGAGGATGGGGGATCGGCCGAGGGAGAGCAGGCGCGTTTCGTCAGGAGGTCTTGCAGCTCCCGGTAGACCCGCAGCCGCTCCGCCATACGCTGGAGCATATCGCTGTGCAGCTGCCTGCTGGAAGGGCTCAGAGAGGAGATGTCCTCCCTCTCCTCCCGCTGAAGGGAAGTTTCCTGGAGGGCGATCCAATCCGCAAGAACCGGCAAAAATCCGGCGCCGAAGACCGCGGCATACAGCCGGGCCGCCTCTTCGCCCCAGGAAAGATGCAGGTCCTGGTGGTCCTTCAGCAGTGCCAGATACTGCTCCAACGTTTGGACCGACAAAAAGAAGGGAAGGACCTTTTCCCGGATCAGCCGGCATATCTCCTCCCGGATCTGCTCGGGAGAGGGATAGGGAATCCAGACGGTTTTCCAGTCCTGGCCGGGCTCCTTGAAGGTGAGGGGAAACTGGCCGTCCGCCACCTGCGCCCGCACCTGGGGATCAACCAGCGCCGACAGATCATACCACTTTTGGTGATGCCAGCCATCCTCCGGGCTTTCTCCCAGATGGCCCCAGAGCTGCTTGGGGCCGTCCGGAATCGTCCAAAGGTCCTTCTCCGCAACGGAAGGAGCAAACCCTGCATGGATATTGACGGTGAAATGGAACATCAGAGCCATTTTGAAGTCCTGCCGCTGGATTTCGATTTCCCAAAAGATACCGTTGGCCAACAGACGGCGGAACCGGTCCTTTTTCTTGCGGAAACCATACGGTTTCAAAATGGTTTTCATTTCGGAATACAAATCCCGATAGAATTGCTGGATCTTTTCCACTGGCAAACCCTCCCGTTCCGAATACTGTTCAACCGGCGGAGGCATCACCTCCCGGATTCAGCGTAGGATGGCGGAGGTGGGCTGTCAACCGGAGAGCGGAAACTCTACGATTCAGTAAACGCTTAGGCGAAAAAATTTCGCGATAGACATCGGGCAGGTTTTCATAAAAGGGAGAACGATCTCCTGATAACTTAAAACGATCGCCATATTGATCACATCAAATTGAACCGACGCTTTCAGAAACTTCGGCAAGCCTATTGCGCCACCTCACTGTGATAGAGAGATTTCCAATAAAATATCACAAAAAACTGTTCTTGAATGAAAAACACACAATTGCTCAAGCGGCCTTTGACAGGGCTGTACAGTGAATTTTACGAGGTGAAAAATCAATTTGGGCACGATCTTGCAAGCAAATTCCGTGGATACAAACAACGAAATTGAAAAATAGTAATAATTTAAAAAAATGTGACACAACAAAAAAAATGCGCAATCGTGCAAGCGTACGAAAATAACTGTACATAGCTTCGATATACTGTACAAAAATTTGAGAAGATGCTATGATATACCCAATAAAAAATCCATTGAAAAAAGTAAAAGGTTTGTCGTTGTAAACCGGATGGAATACTGCGGCTCCCTGTGTTTGAAGGGGAAAATTCAAAAGTTTGCAAAAGAATGGAAAAGACGCAGGAGGCCTATGCGTCTTTACAGGAAATACAATACAGGAGGAAATCGTATCATGCAACAATCTCGATCTGTACGAGGGATTGCAGCGATGCTGGCTGCTGCCATGCTGGCGGGATGCCTCACCACGGGGCTGTTCACCGTTCCGGCTTATGCGTCGCCGCCTTCCGACCCTGCGGCTGCGCACACGCAGCCGTCTGTGAGCGGAAATGCAATCCTATATTCAAAACCGGACGGATACCGTTTGCCCACCGGTGTGTCGGTTGACCGGGACACAAAATACCATGTTACGGTGAACGGCGAGGAGCTGGGATTGTACCCGGCGCAGGTGGGGCTGCAGGCCGATGTGGACAAAAAGGCCAAGGCTGCTTTTGGCACATTCGACCAGACGGGACCCGTCACCGTACAGGTCACCGCCGATTTTGATTTCGACACGGTGACGGTCCGCCCGCTGTCTCTGGGCATAGAGCCGAAGGTGGACGGCCGCACCGTCACGTTTACGGTGGACAATCCGTCCAATATATCGGTGGAATTTGACGACAATTTGCAGGAAAACCTGCATTTGTTCTCCAGCTATCCCGTCCAGCCGGATTTTTCCGGCATGGCGGTGCACGAGATCCAGCCGGGAAATCATACGGCGGCGGAGCTGACAGAGGATTTTGTGGACGGCAAAACCAATGTTCTGTGGTTTAAGCCGGGCGTGCACATCCTGTCTGCCAAGGATACACTGTATCTGCCCAGCAACACCACGGTGTATGTGGAGGGCGGTTCGGTGGTCTACGGCCGTCTGCACGCCGAAAATGCAGACAATATCAAAATCCTGGGACGCGGTGTGGTCAGCGGCGCGTTTTTGGACCGGCGGGCCGATTTCGGCGACGGACCGGAATCCTATCTGATGCGGTTCCTGAAATGCACGAATGTTGAGGTGAACGGCATCGTGCTGCAGGACAGCCCGCACTGGACCTTCGTCAACATCGAGTGCGAAAACGTGAACGTCCGCGATCTGCGCATCGTGGGCCAGCGCCGCAGCAACAACGACGGCATGGATATCGTCAACTGCCGCAATTTTACGGTGGATCATTCGTTTGTGCGCACCATCGACGATGCCATCACCGTAAAGGGCAAATATATCGGCGGTGAACGCAATCTGGTGTCGGATATCACGGTGCAGAACTCTGTTTTGTGGAATGAGGATTCCGGCAATGCGCAGGAGATCGGTTTTGAAACGCTCACCGAACGCATGCAGAACATCACTTTCCGCAACAACGATGTTATCCACAACCATTCCGGCGGTACCATGACCATGCACAACGGAGATTCGGCCACCATCAGCAATGTGGTGAACGACGATATCCGTGTGGAGACCAAAACCGGCGGTTCGCTGGTGGAGGTGTTTATCCGCGACACCTATTACAGCACCGGCCTGGAAAGGGGCGAGATCGACGGTGTGACATACAACCGCATCCGCTATCTTCCCCAGGACGACCGGCAGTCCACCATCAATGGCTACAGCGAAGATGTCATGGTGCGGAATATGACCTTCAGCGACGTGGTGGTGAACGGAAAACAGATCACCGGTGCGTATGAGAGCGGAAAGGCGCAGTTTTCCTACGACTCTTTCTGCGAAGCCCCTGTCTTTACGGCACAGCCCACAAAATTTGAACCGGCCGCGGGAATCCTGACCGAGGGCGAAACGCTCACCGCCGCACTGTCGGAGGGCACGCAGTCTGTTGCTGAGTTTGAAATGGCCAACGCCGGGCAGTATCTGGACATGGATCTGTCCCAAACCGGCCAGACAGCGGCAGTGCAGCTGGATGTTCCCGCCAGCGCGCACTATATCCCCGTGATCAATTTCAAAAAGGGGCCGGACGGCGGCGTCTTTCAGATCCTCGTGGACGGAGTGGATCATGGCTATTGGCTGGACACCTACTGTGAAGATGAGATCATGCAGGCGTACACCCTCACCAGCCTCTACCTGACCGCCGGCAAACATACGATCACCTTCCGGGCGGCCGGCTCGCATGCGGGCAGCCAGGGGATGCATCTGGGACTGGACTATATCAACCTCACCGCCCCTGTGGACATCACCGCGCAGGCCGAAGACTATGCCGCGATGCTGGAGGACGGCCAGGCAAGCATGGGCCGGTACGGCACGCTGGCTGTGGCGGACGGGCAGGCACAGCTGACGGTCCCGGTGTCCACCTCGCGCACCAGCAACCTCAAGATCCGCCTGCGCACCGGCCCGGAGCTGGGCAAAATGACGCTGCTGCTGGACGGCCAGCCGCAGGGGGAAGCGGTGGACCTGTACAGCGAGACCGCATCCTTTGCGGAGTTCAGTTTCGGCACTGCCACGCTGGAAGCCGGGGAACATGTCTTCACCTTCCAGCTGGAGGGCAGCGCGTCCCTGCTGGATGTGGACTATGTCAAGTTCGGCGCTTTCCCCGATGCGATCCTGTGGCGGGCGCGCCGGCTGTACAACAATACCTACTATGCGTCCTCCGGCGCTGCGGCAGATGTGACCGGCGACACATACGACACCGATTCCATTGTCACCACCCATTTTGCAAAGCAGGATGATTGGGCGCGCTATACCGTCACGGTGCCGGCCGACGGCTTCTATACCGTGATTGGCGTGATGCAGGCGGGCCCGGATAAGGGCGCCGTCTCGCTCACCGCACAGGGCGTGGACTATGGCACTGCGGAAGTGGACGCATATGCGGCCGAACCATCCGTTCAGGAATATACCTTTGGAGCGGTGTATCTCACCTACGGCGAAAACGATCTGCAGTTCAACTGCACCGGCAAGAATGCAGCCAGCACCGGCTATGACTTCTCGATCAATGCCATCAAGCTGCTGCCCGGCATCAACACCGGCGCTGTGGAGGATTCGTATGTCTTTGTCGATACCCCCACCGCCAACTATGGTGCGGAAGACCGCCTCACCGTCAAGGACGGCGTGGATTATACCGACGGCGGGCGCAGGAATGCGTTTATCAAATTTGACCTTTCCGATTTTGGCCAGCAGCCGCCTCAGACGGCCGAGCTGCGCTTCACCGCCAAGAGCTTCGACGAGGGATTCCAGAGCGAGTACCGCACGCTGGAGGTATACGCAGTTTCCTCCGACTGGAACGAATTTGAACTGACCTGGAACAACCAGCCTGCGGTGGACGAGGCGGACCACATCGCCACGGTGCAGGTATCGGAGGAACCGGATGCGGAATATGCCGTGGATGTGGCCGGGTATCTGGCCTCCCACTGGGACGAGCTGGACGGCCAGGTGTCCTTCGTCATCAAAAACATCACCGACCGGTACGACCAGAAGGGCAAGCTGGATCTGTATTCCCGCGAGTCCGGCAAGGGTCCGCAGCTGTGGACCGCCTCCAAATCGGTTGTGCTGCAGAGCTTTGCAGTGGATCAGAGCGAAGTGACGATGTGGCCGGGCGTGTCCCGGCAGCTCAGCTGGGGCTATACCCCCTCCACCGCCTCTGTATCGCTGCAGTTTGAAAGCAGCGATCCCGCCGTTGCCACGGTGGATGAGCGCGGCCGCATCACCGGCCAGGCGCCCGGGGATGCCACAGTGACTGTCAGCGCCAACGACGGCGCCTTCACCCAGCAGGTGGCGGTGCATGTTGTGGAGAAAACAGTCTATGAATCCGCCGCAAATCCCGTACAGGATGCCTATGTGTGGCAGGATACCGTAAATCAGAACTACGGCCAGTCGGACGAGCTGCTGGTGAAACCGCCGTATGTTGTGACGAACGGGGGCGCCCGCAACTCCTTCCTGGAATTTGATTTCAGCGATTACGGCGGCACCCGTGTGGAGCGCGCGACCCTGCGCATCTGCCTGAAGGGCACCGACGAGCCGTTTGCCTCCCAGTATCGGACCATCAACGTATCTCCGGTGAAGGAGGCGTGGGACGAAAATGCCATCACCTGGAACACGCAGCCCTCGCTGGGGGTCCCGTTTACCACCTTCCTGGTTGGGCGCACCGCCGACGAATGGTATGAAGTGGATCTGACCGATTATATCAACGACAATTTCGACTCGCTGGGCGGCCGCCTGAGTATCGCGCTCAGCAACAGCACCGACGGCGCCGACCAAAAGAGCCGGATCACCTTCTATTCCGGCAACGCGGCGGAGGACAAACGTCCCCAGCTGGTGCTGGTGGGCGAGGGCGGCGAAGTGCTGCCCCGCCTGCAGGTGGAGCAGGATGCGGCGGTGCCCGACATCTGGGCGGACGGAGGCGTCCAGACCGACGACTCCCTGCAGATGGCGCTGCAGGCAGGGCTGGCAAAGATCGAAACGGACGGCTTCACAGGCGCTCCCTCTGCGGCGGCAGACGCCGCCCTGGAATACGACGCGGGAGAGGAATTGCGGGCCGCAACAGCAGGCGAGAGCAGCCTCACCATCCGCTTTGACGAGGCGATGAAAGGCAGCCGCAGCATCCGGGATATGGATGTGATCCTGCGCACGGAGGCGGACAGCGCCAAGCAGTATCAGCTGGCCTTCTACTACAGCACCACCGATTCCCCCGACGACTTCAAACTGTTCTATGAAGCGGCCGGAAAGGACAGCCTTTCCTTCGGCGTGGAGCCGTATATCCGCCTGAGCGGTTTCGACGATCAGGTCACCGATGTGGCCGCTGTGCGGCTGGTGTCGCAGGCGGTGGAGGGAGACGCGCCCATCCTGCAGGAGATCGATCTGAACTTCACGCAGGACGACGCCGCCGTGCAGCAGGCGCGTGAGACGGTCCGGCAGACCCTGCGCCTGCCCACCCTCTTTGCCGACGGCATGATCCTGCAGCGCGACCAGACCATCCGCGTGTGGGGCTGGGGCGGCAAGGACCAGGTGACGGTCAAACTGGCTGCCGGGGACGGCACTGTGGTGCGCGAGGCGCAGGCCGCGGTGAAAGACGGCCGGTGGCTGGCCGAGCTGCCGGCGCTGGAAGGCGGCAACACGCCCTACCGGCTGACGGTGGAAAGCGAGACCGGAACCAAGACATACAGCGACGTGCTGGTGGGCGACGTTTACATCGCCGCCGGACAGTCGAACATGGCCATGTTCGTGAAGGACACCTCCACGCGCGACCAGGATGTGCAGGAAGCGGATTTTGACAATCTGCGCTTCTTCACACAGGATTTCTCCGCCGCCTGCGAGGAAAAGGACGACATCCCCACCGGTCGCTGGGAAAAGGCGGTGGGCGAGACGATCGACGATTTCTATGCAGTCGCCTACCATTTTGCAAAACAGGTGCACGACAAGACCAACGGCGAGATGCCGGTTGGCATCCTGTCGGCGGCCACGCCCGGCACCTGGATCGAATGCTGGATGGATCAGCCGACCCTCCAGCAGCTCATTCTCAACAATCCCGGCAAGGTATATCTGAACGATTTCGAGTCCAAGCGCAAAGACGACCTCACCCGCCCCGAGGATTACGAACGCCGTGCGGTGGCGCCCTATAACAGCATGTTTGCCCCTCTCACCAACGCCAATGTGGCCGGTGTGCTGTGGTACCAGGGCGAGAACAACTCGGGTATGGTGGACAGCTATCGCACCGCCCTGCCGGCGCTGATCGACCTGTGGCGGGAAAAGCTGCGGGACGACGACCAGTCGCTGCCTTTCTTCGTGGTGCAGCTGCCCGGGTATTCCGCCGGGCCCAGCGGCTGGAGCGATTTCCGCCTGCTGCAGGATGAACTGACGCAGCAGATCCCCAACACCTATCTGGCGGTCACCATCGACTGTGCGGAAGACCCCAACAACATTCACCCGGCAGACAAGACCGTTGTTGGCCAGCGTCTGGCAGCCATCGCGCTGAATGTGATCTATGGGCAGGATGTTGTGTATAAGGGGCCGCGCTTTGAAAGCGCCGAGATCCAGGGCGCCGATCTTCTGCTCACTTTCCAGACCAACGCCCAGCGCCTGGTCACCAGCGCGGCGGACGGTGCAGTGAACGGCTTTGAACTGTCTGAGGACGGCAAGAACTACTTTGCCGCCGAGGGACAGCTGCTGGAGGACGGCAGGATCAGACTGCACGCACAGGAGGTATCCTTCCCGCTCTATGTTCGCTATGCCTGCAAGCCCTATCCCACCCCGATGGCCAGCCTGTACAACGATGCCGGAATGCCGGCCTATCCGTTCCAGGCGGACATCTCCAGCGACGCGTCCTATGTCAAGCTCTCGGTGAGCAGCCTGACGATGAACATAGGCATCTCCAAGCAGATCCATGCGCAGGTGCTGCCGGCCGACGGGCCGCAGCAGGTGACCTGGAGCAGCAGCGATCCGGCAGTTGCGTCGGTGGACGGGAACGGCGTGGTCACTGCGATCGCCCCGGGCACTGCACAGATTCGCGCAACGGGAGAGAGCGGCGCTTATTCCGAGGCCGCCGTGCAGGTGCAGTATTGGTCGGGATATCAAAAGACGCTCACGCCCACAATGGATACCTATGCCTACGACCTGACCCAGACCACCAACTACGGCCAGGATGCCGCCCTGGTCATCAAGCCGCAGTACACCAACGGTTCCGGCGAGCGCCGGACCTATCTGCAGTTTGATTTTTCCGATTATGGCGGGCAGAAACTGGAACAGGCCCTGCTGCGTGTTTGCCTCAAAGAGGCGGACACCCCCTTCCCCAATCCGGACAAGGTGCCGGACGGTCCCACCAATCGAACCATCGAGGTCTATCGCGTGATCAATGAGTGGGACGAGAACACGCTGGACTGGACCAACAAACCCACCCGCGGTGAACATGTCGCCACGTTTGAAGTGGGCCCGGACCTGGATGTCTGGACCGAGATCGATCTCACCGACTATATCAACCAGCATCTGGACGAGTGCGGTGGTGTGATCAGCTTTGAACTGAGCAATATCACCAACGGAAAAGACGACAAGAGCCGCATCAGCTTCTATTCCAGCGAATCGGGAGAAAACGGACCGCAGCTGATCCTGGTGGGCGAAGCTCCCTACCAGTCGGTGACGGAAACCGTGGCGGTGGAAACCGAGCAGAACCAGCTGCCGCAGCTGCCGCAGACGGTTGAAGCCGTGGCTGCCAATGGCGTGAAAGTGCCGGCTCCGGTCGTGTGGGAAGAGATCCCGCCGGAAAAACTGGAGCAGCCGGGAACCTTTGAAGTCAGGGGAACGGTGGACGGCTGGGACAATCCGATCATTGCCACCATAACGGTGATTGGCGTGCAGCCCACGGCAACGCCGGAGCCCACCGCGACCCCGGAGCCGACCGCAACGCCGGAACCCACAGCGACGCCGGAGCCTACCGCGACCCCGGAGCCCACTGCAACTCCGGAGCCCACGGCGACCCCGGAACCCACGGCGACCCCGGAGCCCACGGCGACCCCGGAACCCACGGCGACGCCGGAACCCACGGCGACCCCGGAGCCCACGGCAACGCCGGAGCCCACCGCGACGCCGGAACCCACCGCGACCCCGGAACCCACCGCGACCCCGGAACCCACCGCGACCCCGACGCCCACAGCAACCCCGGAGCCGACCGCAACCCCGGAGCCGACCGCAACGCCGGAACCCACCGCAACCCCGGAGCCCACGGAAAAGCCGGTTCCCTCTGCAAATCCGACACAGGCACCCACCCAGGTACCGGAACAGCCGGACACGGATAACAGCCTGCCGGCTACCGGCGATTTGGCTGCACCGTATGCATTGGCCGTGTTGCTGGTCCTGTCGGCTGCAGCAGGCGTAAAGATTGTTTCCATGCGCAAACGTCAGAAATAAACGGGTACAGTTCTGTCAAAATCGCTGTTCGGAATCTTTATAGGCGGATAGGCGGTTTTTAAAAACGTCCGGACACCCGGAAGGGCTTGCCATCTTTGCTGGTGGCAAGCCCTTCTTGTATCAAAATTTTCTATAAATTCTCGCGGTTTTCTTTCACGAAGATTTTCTATCAAGTCCAGCCCACGAAACCACCAGCCCCCAGAACCTTTTGGTTCTGGGGGCTCAGCCTGTAGAAAAACCTGCTCTGGCCTGATTGCCAAAGCAGGTTTTTCTACAGGCTGCGACGGCGGACAGAACACGTTCTGTCCGCCGTCGATTTTTTTGAAAAGGTGGCGGCTTATACGGAATGGAAAGCCTTCCCCCGGCAGGGGAAAGCGGGGCAAAAGAGGGTCAAACCCCGAATCTTTTCTTTTTTTGATGAAGGCGGCGCTTTCGGACCTGTGCCCGGAATCCACGAAAACGGTGCACGAACGGCGGGCGTTCCGGGAAGAGGATGGGCGCTTCGTCCGGAGCCGGGGCGGGTTCCTCGCCCGGTTTCTCAGTGGGGGCCGTGGCGGGCTCCTCGCCCTGTTCCCCGGCGGGAGCCGGAGCAGGCTCCTCGCCCGGTTCCCCGGCAGGGGACGGGGCGGGTTCCTCGCCCTTTTCCTCGTTCGGCTCCTCGTCCGGGGCGGGCGCTGTTTTGGCGGCGCCGTAGAGGACCTCCATCAGCCGGCGCTCGCGCTCCCGGCGCAGCTCTTCCCAGCGGTCCAGGTCGAAGGCGGGCTGCGGGGCGTCGGCCAGGGCGCTGCGGTTCACCACCGCAATCAGGGACAGGTCGTCCTGGCGCTGCGAACGGTATTCCTCGCACAGCAGCAGCTCCTGCTGCTGCGAGAGCGCCCGGTCTGCACAGTCTCCGGCGTCCTCCTGCCCGTCGGGCAGAAGGCTGTACAGCGCGTGTTTCATGAAGGGATAGTAGATGTACATGTCGGACAGGCGGCGGTCGCCCACAAAGCCGTCCAGCACGCCGTCGGTGGCCATCACGAACCCGGCAATGGGGCGGTTGCTCATGCCCACCATCCAGCCCTGCTCGCCCACCTGGAGCGGGAACACGCTGCCGGCCTCGTCGCCCTTGATGCGGTTGGTGATCATCTCCACGCCGCCCTGTGCATCGCTGAACTGCGCCACGATGCCGCCGTCCCCCGCATGGGCGAAGTAGACGGTGCGGCCGTCGTACACGCAGAGGGTGAGCGTGCACTGCATCTGCATCGGGTCGATGCCGTCGGCCCGGGCTTTGGCCTCGATCCCCGCAAGGGCGGCGTGCATCGCCCCGCGCAGCAGCGCCGCGACGGTGGGGGGAGCGGAGAAGAAAGCGGCGTCCTCCTGCGCGGCCTGGCGCAGAGCGGCTTCGGCGCTGTCCAGCGCACCGTTCACGGCCAGATAGGCCCCCCAATGCGAGAAGGAACAGCTGCCAACGCCGTCTGAAATGCAGGCGAGCAGAAGGCCCGGCTCCTCCAGAAGGCGCAGGTCGCTGTAGTCCTGGCAGGGCACGGGGGGCGTTTTGGCCAGGTGCGAGGCCCCCTGCTGGGAGAGGGCGATGGCGGAGAAAACGCCGTCCACCACCCGTTTGCCGGTCTGGGTGGGCGGCAGGGGGAAATCCTCGGCGGGCGGCAGAGGGGAAACGGCGGTTTCGGGCGCGGCCGGTTTGTTCCTATCCATAAAGCGATCTCCTTACTGGCGGCGTGCGCGGCGCTTGGCCGTGGACGGGCGGCGTTCGTGGTGCGGGCTGCGGGGGGACGGAGGGGACTGCTGCTGTGCCCGCACGGCCTGCTGGTGGCGGGCGGTGATGGCCTCCAGCTGTGCGATGGGGTCGTCGTCGCAGCCGGACGGGGCTTCCCCGACAGGGGATTCAGTGGGGGCGTCCTGCACGGGCTGTCCATACAGCTTTTCGTGGATGACCCGGCTGCGGCGCTCGATGCGCTCGTTCCATTGGCTCTCCTCAAACGGCTGCACGGCGGTGCGGCAGAGGGCCGCCGTGTCCCCCGCAACGGCGACGGTGAGGTCGTCCGTGATGCCCTGCCGGCCCTCCTCGCCGGTCAGCGCGGCGGTCCAGCGCGCGAACAATGCCTCCACCTCCCCGGCGTCGGCGCGGCCGGAGGGCAGCAGCGCGGTGAAGAAGGGGGCGTATACCATGCAGTCGGTGTATGCGTCGCCCACAACGCGGTCCAGCAGGCCGTCGGTGAGCAGGGCAAAGGCGGAGATGTCCTGCGCACAGCCGAATTCCCACGCCTCGCTCCCGCTCTGCAGCGGCCGCACCGAGGACGCCTCGTCGCCCTTGTGGCGGGTGGTCAGCAGGCGCCAGGCGCCGTCGCGGGACAGCGCCACGATCCCGTCGTCGCCGATGTGCCCGTACCAAAGCGTGCCGTTGTGGTACACCGCCACGGTGAGGGTGGAGAAAAAGGAGTAGGCGAGCAGCTGATGATCCTGCGCATACCGCTCCACCGCCTGCTGCGACAGCGCAAAGGCCTCGGGCAGGACCTCGGCCGGGCAGCCGGTCTCGCCGGGGTGGGGGTGCTGCTGAAAAAAGACGGCCAGATAGGTCACCGCGACGTTCACCGCGATGCAGGAGCCGTAGTGCGACAGCCGGCAGCTGCCCACGCCGTCCGCCGCGGCGGCCACCGCGAACAGGCCGTCGGCGGTGTGCACAAGCTCGACGCGGCTGTGGTCCTGGCAGGGGACGTGCTGCTGGATGTGGCTTTCGCCCTGCGCCGAGAGATTGAAGGCGAACACCCCGTCGCAGAATACGGACCGGCACACGGGGCGGGTGTGCCAGTCGGTGTGGGGGTCGGGGGCGGCGGAAAACTGCACAGACGGCATGGAAGGCTCCTCCTTTGCGGGATGGGTGGGAAACGGCGGGGTCAGGCGGGCGGTTCGAGGTGCTGGAACTGGAGGCGCACCTGCGGCGAGAGCAGCGGCAGCAGCCGGTCGGGGGGCGGCAGGCGGTATTTGTCGATCCAGGAAAAATCCTCCGTGCCGAGCGATTGGATGCGGCCGTGCAGGTGGAGGTAGAGCTGCATCAGCATATGCTGGCAGACGGCGCTCTCGGGGAACGGCTCCAGCACGCGGCACAGAGGGGCTCCCATGCAGCAGCCCTGCAGCAGTTCGCAGCAGGCGCGCGCACAGGCGGCCAGCGAGTCGGCCTGCCGGAAGATGGCGGTGTAGGCCACCAGAAGCTGCACCAGCGCCAGGCAGACGCCGGGGCGGTAGGCGGCCGCCGGCTGCGGATCGGTGGAGAGCGCCAGCATCAGCTGGATCACGATCAGAAAATCGCGCGGCTGCAGGCGGTTCAGCCGGAGGAGCAGCGGCTCGGAGGGGGAGAAGGCGTTCTCGGCAAAATAGCTTTCCAGATACCACTGCGCCGCCAGCACCAGCTGGGACGAGACGCTCTCGAACTCATAGCAGTTGATGCCGGCGCGGGAGGGGCAGATCAGCAGCGAATGGCGGCACAGCGCCTCCCACACGGCCAGACAGTCGTTCAGCTGCAGCCCGGTGCGGCGGCAGAACAGCTGGTTGAAGATCTTTTCGGTGAACACGCGGGTGCTGTTGGGATACAGCGCCCGGTCGCCCTCGAAGGCGGCGGCGCAATAGGGCAGATCCTGTTCCAGCGTCTGCACGGCCAGCTGCTGGGCCACCGTCCGGAAGGTGGCGGGCGACACGTTGAGCGCGAAGGCCTCGGACATCACCCGGTCGATGCGGTCGTTCAGCAGGCGGAACAGGGGGCAGGCGGGGTTGGCCAGGAAGGCCAGCCAGTCCTCCGGCATCGACAGCACCTGCGGGAGGAAGGAGTCCTCGGCCAGGCGCTTTGCCAGCGCGCCGCGGTCGGCCGCGGAAAAATCGCGCGCGAGGACGGCGAGCGCGGTGTCGGCGTCTATGCGGGGCAGCAGCTCGGTGTATTGCAGGCGAAGGCTGCGGAAATACATCCGCACCGAGTTGCGGGCAAGGTGATGGGAGGCCAGCAGGATGTGCAGGTGCGGCCACTGCTGCTTGAGCGCGTCCAGCGCGCAGGCCAGCTCCTGCGGGCTGACGGTGTATTCGCTGCAGTCCACACACAGCAGGAGCCGCCGCTGCCGGTGCAGATGCCGGCAGTGGGGGTAGAGCGCTTCGGCCACAGAGGGGTCGGCCTGTTCCAGCGCCTGGCGGATCGGATCGCTGTGCGGCGCGTGCAGATGCACCCGGCCGCAGTCGAGGTACAGCGGGAACCAAACTCCCGGCTGCAGGCCGAAATGCCGGGCAAAGGCGTCCAGCGTGTCGTGCCGGCAGGCGGGGTCGTCCAGGCAGCACAGGGTGACGGCCTTGAGGAAGCTGGTCAGGCCGCAGCGGTTCTTCCCGTACAGGCCCAGCATCAGGCAGCCGTCCTGGTCGGTGAAGAAGAGGGGGTGGTCTGCGCCCGGGTCCACCACCTCCACGTCGGGCAGCACATAATAGCGGCACAGCGGCAATTCCTGCCCGTTGCAGTCCACAAGGGTGCCGCAGCGGACGGCCAGGGCGCGGCTGTACTGCGCGCAGGCCCGCTGCAGGTGCTGCGCCGCGCGCATATGCGCGAACAGGCGGCTGCCGTCCCCGTCTGTGAAGAGGCCGTCGAGGATGGCGGCGACCTGTTTGACCTGGCGGCAGGTGCCCGGCAGGGTGATGCTCTGCTGCATGCGCACCTGCATCACCAGCAGAAAGAGCAGCGCGGCGTCCTCGAACGCGGCGGCGGGAAGGCCGCCTTCCGGGGTGGTGAAGGGGGCGAAGTCCAGATAATCCGCCGTCTGCGGCACGAACAGCCAGCCGTGCCGGGTGCGCAGAGGGTGGTCGTCCGGCAGGTAGCGGTCCAGCAGGGCGCTCAGCTCCCGCAGGCACAGCGTGCACAGCTGGTGCATCGAGCCGGGCGAGGCCAGCAGGGCGCACTGTGCGGGCGGGCGCAGCGCGGTCTGCTGCAGGCACAGCACGAAGGACAGGCGGAACACGATCTGCGGCAGCGACGGGTTTTTGAAGGCGGAGCGCATGGCGTCCGTCACCCAGCGCTCGGCGGAGGGATTGCGCGCGCTGCCCGAAGCATAGGCGTCGATGTGGAAGGTGCAGTCGGGGTAGAGATCCCGCTCGCCGGCGGGGTCGATCAGGGCGCAGAACCGCCGGCAAAGCCGCCGGGCAGAGGCGTCGTCCCACTGGTCGGCGCCGTATGTGAACAGGTCCCGCACGGCGGCCGCGAGCAGGCGGAGCTGGTCCGGGCTGGTGACGACAAGGCCGCTCTCCGCGTGCTGCTGCAGGAGCCGGCGCATGTTCGGGGAGGTGCACAGGCAGGCCATGCACCGGCACCAGAACGAAAAGCTGTCCCGGCGGAACAGGGCGCTGTCGAAGCGGGCGGGCAGCGGAGCGTTTTTCATGAAGATCCTTCCCTTCTGGGTGGAATGGGAACCGGCGCGGGCGGCAGCCGTCAGGACAGTTCGATCTGCGGCCCGAACGAGGAGGAGAGCACGCTGTACCAGGTTTGGAAATCCAGCAGGCCGTATTTGTAGCTGCTGCGCCCGCAGTAGTCGAACACCCGCTCAAACGCCCGGTCCACGGCCGGCGGACAGGCGGCCAGCATTCTCCGCGACGCGAGGGCCCCCGCGCTGGAGGGGCTGAAATAGATGCTGCGGCCGTCGCAGATGTTGGCGGCCAGGACGTCGGCGCTGCTTTCCTCCTCCAGCGCAAAGGGGTGGCGGTCTGTCAGGACGCGGAAGAGCAGCATGGCCAGGTAGAAAAAATCGCTCTCGTTGCTGAAATACACCGGCGGGCTGCACAGCAGCGCGTCGGGAGAGAGATACTGCGCCTCGGTGGGCACGCCCGCGCGCTCGGCCTTGGCGCTGTCCGGGTGGCACTGGTCGAACCCAACAAACAGCACATCGCCCTCCTCGCTGCCCAGAAAGCTGGACAGCGGGGCGGCGCCCACATACTGGCCCGCCTGGCAGATCTGCGCAAAGACCCGCACGATGCCGCGCGCCAGCGCCAGGCGCGTCTGCGGCGCGGGGCGGATGTCCCGCAGCAGCGCGGGCAGCGGGCGGCAGGTTTTCAGAAGGTCGCTGCAGGGGGCCAGATAGCCGCAGGGGGAGTCGTCCGGCGCCTGGGTGGGATACAGCGCCTCGTAGCTGAAAAGCACCTCGGCGCGGCGCCGGGGCGGCTCCTGCAGCAGCGACGGGATGGGGGAGGAGACGCTCAGCTCCGGCGGCTGGCGCAGGGCGCTGCCGAACACATAGGGCTCGTGGGCGGTGCCGGGCGGGAACAGCGCCAGCACCAGGGACGCTTCGCCCGCCGCACGGCAGAACTGCGCCCCGTCCTGGCGGACCAGGAGAGTGCGTTCGGGCCGGAACGCCTCCTGCCGGGCGGTGTAGTAGACCGGTTGTTTCATACGGAAAACCTCCTTGCGCGCTGCAAAAGCAGGCGGCGCCGTACCGGGGGAGCGCTCACAGCAAAACGCCCTCTCTCTGCGCGGCAAATTTCATCATCCGGGGGATCTCGTCGAGGGGCGGATGCAGGTGGGTGGCCTGCATCTCCTGCTCGGTGCGGGCAAAAAAGGTGCGCTGGATCGGCTCCCGGCGGCCGTCCGGCGGCAGGTCGTTGGTCACATCCACGAACAGCTGCCGCCGGTCCAGCTGCACCAGGTTCCAGGCATGCCCGCCGGAGGGGCTGTCCCGCAGGCTGCCCACCACCACGATGCAGCGCAGGCCGCACAGGTCGCACAGGTGCTTGAAGGCCAGCGCGATGCCCTCGCACACGGCGATCCGGTTGTGAAAGACCCCGGCAAGCGAGTGGGAGGCGAGGCTGATGTCGCGGTAGGTGACATTGGCCGCCACGATGTCGTGCAGCCACAGCGCCTTTTTTTCTTCGCTGAGCGGCGTTTGCGGCAGCAGCGCCAGCGCGCGGCGGCCCCAGTCCTCGCATTCCCGCAGCAGGGCGGCGACCACCTGTTCGGGATACAGGCTGCGGATGCGCAGCTGCGCGGTGGGGAGCAGCGGGGAGAACCGCTTTTCCAGGCTGCTGTAATCGAGGTAAAAGAGGGCGGGATTGTCCAGATGCAGCGCCGAGCAGACGCGGGACAGGCCGTCTGCGGAGAGGTTCGGGATGGTGGACGCGGGCAGCAGACGGTAGCCCTGCTGCACGAGCGCGTCGTATGCCGTCTGCTCCCGGGCAGACAGAAGGCTCCGGTAATATTGCAGGGGAGGCGGGCTGCCGGTCTGCAGCGGGTTGGTCTGGAGCATGGGAACACCTCACGGATGGGCCGGGGCCGTCTCGGACGGCCGGGGCAAAAAGCGGCCGCAGTGGGTGCAGAACATCCCCAGCATCGGCTGGCCGCAGTGGGGGCACACCGAGGCGGCGGGCTGCAGCCCCACCTGTGCGGCGGGGTCGGACGGGGGCGTGCAGGCGCACCAGGGGCAGGCGGACAGGTGCGGGGGATACACGTGTTCCCGGTCGCGGGGGCAGACGCGCAGGTCGCTGCCGGCAAGCTCCCGCAGGGCGCGGGCCCATTCCCCGGCGGAGGGGCGCAGCGGGATCGAATCGGGCAGCGTCTCGGCGGTGTAGCCGAAGGCGCGGCGGAACAGCTGCTGTATCCCCGCCGGCACCAGCTCCAGGGCAGGGGCGTCCTGCGGCAGCGCATAGCCGGGCACCTGCCGCACGAAGGGGCAGATCCCTTCCGCGATGGCGCGGTCGGGAGAGGGGATGTCGTCGGACGGCAGATCGCGGCGCAGCGTGCGGAAATGGAAGGGGTGGTAGTTCTTGAACAGCAGCATGAACACCAGCACCGCCAGCGAGAAGCAGTCGGTGGACCGGCTCATGGAGACCGCGTCCAGCCCGCCCTGCAGTTCGGGCGCGAGGAAGTCGGGGAAGCCCACCGTGCAGGGGAACCGGGCGCCGGTTTGGGGGTCGGTGACGTCGGCCGAGTCCAGATCAAAAAAGACGACGGTGTTGTCGGCCTGCACGCTGATGTTGCAGTTGTTGAGGTCCCCCAGCACCAGGCCGCGGCGGTGGAAGCAGTCCACGGCAGAGCACAGGTTGGCCGCGATGGCCGCCGCGGTGCGCCAGCCGGAGGAGCGGAGGAAGGAAGTGCGGGACGCCGCCGCCTCGCCGTACAGCATCCGCTGCACCTGGTAGAGCGGTCTGCACGCGCCGATGCGCGGCATCAGGAACCCGCAGGCGCGGCCGTCCGCGTCGTAGACGATCTGCTGCGGGACCGCCGCCAGAAAGCCCTCCGCGCGGCAGGGGAGCTGCATCCCGATCAGGGCGGACAGCTTGGCCTCGATGCGGGGGGCGGGCTGATGGTACAGCTTGAGGGCCAGCTCCGGGTGCTCCTGCACCAGATAGACGCTGCCCTCCCCGCCCCGGCCGATCCGCTCGGCGGGGCGGTATCTGCGCCCGTCCTGCCCGGCGACGAAGGCGGGAGCCGGACGCTCCGGGGGCGGCGGGGCGGACAAAGAGATCGAGGGATTCATCGGATCCACCTTTCTGTAAGATTTCACAGGATCGGCTGGAGCGGTTCGGCGGCTCAGTCGTAGAAGAGCAGCTCCGCGGGCAGCGCGTCGCGCACATCCACCCGGCGGACAAAGCGCGTGCCGCACCGCAGGCAGAAGAAAGCGCCGCTCTGTCTGGCGCCGGTCCAGAACCAGCGGTTGCAGTGCCTGCAGTACAGGAGGGTGCCGCGGCGGGGGATGTTGCGGTCGTAGTAGTCCCAGCTTTTCCCGGGCGGCAGCAGATAGAGGGATTCGGGCTGGCGGTCCGGCAGCAGGAACACAGACGGGGAGACCTCGGTCCAGAGGGTCTCGGCGCTGCCGG
>NZ_NFJT01000025.1 GCF_002160015.1 Anaerofilum sp. An201
CCTTTGTGATATACGAATCGAACCGCATGCCTTATCCCTACGAGGGATAAGGCATGCGGTTCGATTCGTATATCACAAAGGGGATCGGCGGATTCTACTATGTAAAGACCGCCGACGGCATTGTGGAATGCAAAGCCCGCGGCATCTTCCGCAAAAAGAAGATCAGCCCGGTGGCCGGCGACTTTGTCCGCCTGGCCACCGAGGCCGGGCAGACGGTGATCGACGAGATCCTGCCCCGCAAAAATGTCTTTATCCGCCCGCCCATCGCCAATCTGGACGTGCTGTTCATCGTGGTGTCCACCACTCAGCCGGTGCCCAGCACCCGCGTGATCGACAAGCTCACCGCCATCGCGGTGCACAAGGGGGTCAAGCCGGTGCTGGTGCTCACCAAAACCGACCTCGCGCCGGACGGCGGCCTGGCCGCCCTCTACCGCCACGCCGGCATCGACACCATCTGCGTGGACTACAGCGACCCCGACGGGCTGCGCCGGGTGCAGTCCTACATCCCGGACCATATCTGCGCGGTGTGCGGCAACTCGGGCGTGGGAAAATCCACCCTGCTCAACGCGCTTTTGCCCGGCCAGCAGCGCGAGACGGGCGGTATCAGCCAGAAGCTGGGCCGCGGCCGCCACACCACCCGCGAGGTGGAGCTGCTGGAAGCCTTCGGCGGCCTGCTGGCCGATACGCCGGGCTTTGCCAGCCTGGACACCAGCCGCGCGCTGCACATCCCCAAGGAGGAGCTGCAGCACGCCTTCCCGGAATTTGCCCCCTATTTCGGCAAATGCCGGTTCACCGGCTGCGCCCACATGGCCGAGACCGGGTGCGCCGTCAAGCAGGCGCTGGAGGAAGGGAAGATCGAGCCTTCGCGGTATGAGAGCTATGCCGCGCTGTACGAGGAAGCAAAGGACGTGAAGGAATGGCAGCTGCGATGAAACGGTGTGTGATCTGGGCGGGAAGCCCGGTCAGCCGCCGCATGCTGGACCTTCTGCGCCCGGACGACTACATCCTCGCCGCCGACGGCGGCTGGCAGAACGCCGCCCGGCTGGGCGTTGAACCCAACTGGGTGCTGGGCGATTTCGACAGCTCCCCCCGTCCCGCGGGGGAAAACGTCACCGTGCTGCCCGCCGAAAAGGACGACACCGACACCCACTACGCCACCCGGGTGGCGCTGGAGCGTGGATTTTCCCGCATCCTGTATCTGGGGGCGCTGGGCGGAAAGCGGCTGGACCACACGCTGGCAGCCCTGCAAACGGCCCTGTACGCCGCCAAACAGGGGGCCGAGGTGACGCTGGCAGACGAGAACTGCGAGATCCGTGTGCTGCTGGGCGGGCAGTCGGTGCGGCTGGAACCGCGTCCCGGCTGGTACCTGTCGCTGCTGGCGATGGGCGGCCCGGTGGACGGCGTCTATGAGCAGGGCGTGAAATACCCGCTGGAAAATGCATCCCTGACGCCGGATTTCCCCCTCGGGGTCAGCAATGAATTCACCAGCCAGCCGGCCGAGATCGGCATTGCCGGCGGCAGTGCGCTGCTGCTGCTGGTCCGCTCCGACCATATCTGAACGATTCGCCGTGTTTTCCTGCCCGCAAAGGGCAGGGGACACGGCGTTTTTGCAGGCTGGAAGAAGCCCTCCTCCGGAAAACAAGAGAGCCGCACAGAGAAAGGCGGCTCCGCTGTATCTGGTTGAATGACGGCCGGTATCTTGGTATAATGTAGCTGAAATCCATTGGAGACAGGAGGGATACCCGGTGATACTCTGCATTGTATCGGCTCCATGCAAAGTTTGAGAACATTGCATGGAGAGACGATTCAAGTTCTCGGGCTTTGCAGTTTGATTCAAAAAAATCAAAGGAGCAAAGTCAATTATGAAAACAAAACAGTTGATACCGTACCTGCTGCTTTGGGGCACGCAGGCTCTTTCCGGGCTTGGCAGCAAAATGACAAGCTATGCGCTGGTATTGTGGCTCTATCTTCGCAGCGGTTCCGCATTGGAAACGGCGTTGCTGTCGGTCTGCTCGTATGCGCCCTATGTGGTCATGAGCATATTTGCAGGCGCTCTGAGCGACCGGTGGAACAAAAAGCGCACCATGCTCCTCTGCGACCTTCTGGCCGCGCTGAGCACCCTGCTTGTTTTTCTTCTCATCAAAGCCGATGCCCTGCATGCGTGGCATTTGTATGGCCTGAACGCCCTGAACGGACTGATGAACACCGTCCAGCAGCCCGCAAGCGAGGTGGCCGCCACGCTGCTGATCCCCCCGAACTATTATCAGAAAACCAGCGGGCTGCGTTCCTTCTCTCAGTCGCTGAACTCGATCCTGACCCCTGTTTTCGCAACGGCTCTGTTTGCGTTTGCCGGGATCGGCGCCGTGATTGCCGTCGATCTGCTGACCTTTGCCGTTGCCTTTCTGGTGCTGCTGCTGTTCATACAGATCCCCGAAAACGGCGGGTCCGGGCAGAAAGAAAAATTGCTGCCGGCAGCCCGGCAAGGGATCGCATGGCTCAGGGACAATCCTCTGATCCTGACCCTGATTTTCTATTTGGGGTGCATCAATCTGGTGGCGTCGATATACGACGCAGCGCTTCCGGCCCTGATCTTATCGAAGCAAAACGGCGGAGAGATGGTGCTGGGGATCGTCAACACGTGCGTCGGCGCCGCAACGCTGGCGGGCAGCGTGCTTGTCACCCTTCTCCCCGCGCCGAAAAATCGGATCAAGGCCATTTCCTTCGCTCTGCTTGTGTCGATGAGCAGTGAGAATTTTCTCCTCGCGTTTGGAAAAACACCGCTGATCTGGTGCATCGGGGCTGTTTCGGGCTGGTTGTTCATACCGCTTATGAATGCGAATCTGGATGTGATCTTCCGAAACAGCATCCCCCTCGATATGCAGGGGCGCGTTTACTCCTGCCGCAACACCTTGCAGTTTTTCACCATCCCCATAGGCTTTTTGCTGGGCGGTGTGCTGGTGGATGAAGTTTTTGAGCCGCTGCTGGCTTCACAAACTGCGGACAGCGTGCTGGTATCCCTTTTCGGAGGGGGCAAAGGCTCAGGCGCAGCCATGCTGTTTTTCGTGATCGGCGTGGCCGGGGTCCTGGTCTGCCTGCTTTTCAACTCCAGGCTGCGAAAATATAGATGGCGTGAGAACACGGTTTCAAAATAAACGAAAATAGAAGATCGGCTCCGGCAAACCATCGTCCGGGCCTTCAACAGGAAAGCCGCGCTCCCTTGTCCCCCGGTGGGAACAAAGAAGCGCGGCTTTTGTGCTTTTGCGCCACGGTTTATTTCAGGAATCCGTCGATAATGCGCGCCTCGGCTTCCTCTTCGGTCAGGCCCAGGGTGCGCAGCTTGAGCAGCTGTTCCCCGGCGATCTTGCCGATGGCCGCCTCGTGGATGAGGGCGGCGTCGGGGTGAGCGGCCTCCAGGCCGGGCAGCGCCACCACCGTTCCCTCGTCGGCCAGGATGGCGTCGCACTCGGAATGGCCGGTGCAGCGCGCCTGCCCCTTGATGACCGACACAAACTCCTGGTGCGAGCGCCCTTTGGCCACCGAGCGGGACACCAGGTCCACCGCGGCGTCGTCGCCGGTCACGGTCACTTCAAATTCGCTGCGGGCCGTTTCGTCGCCGTCGGTCAGCAGGCGCTCCCGCACCACCAGCCTTGCCCGTGCGGACAGGGTGGCGGTGGTCTTGCGGGTGGTGCTGTCCACACCGCTGAGCTGCACTGTGTCCATCTCCAGCACCGCGTCCTCCCCCAGCACGATGTCGGTCACCGGGTCGATGCGCTTGGCGCCCGCTCCCTTGCCGGTGCCGATGTGCTTTTCGCGGTAGACCACATGGGAGCCGTTGCCCAGGAAAAAGCGGTGGATGCCGTTATGACGGGCTTCGCTGTCGTCGTCGGTGTGCACGCCGCAGCCGGCCACCACCACCACGTCGGCGTTTTCCCCGATGAAAAAGTCGTTGTACACCAGGTCGTCCACGTCGCCGTGGGTCACGCAGGCGGGGATATACACCGTCTCGCCCCTGGTGCCCGGCTCCACCTGGATCACCAGGCCCGGCGCGTCGGTCTTGCTCTCGATGCGCACATGGTCGCTGGACTGCCGCCCGGCGCACTGGCCGTCCTCCCGGATGTTGAAAGCGCCCCGGAAGTTGTCCGGCAGGTCGGACACGATCTGCAAAAGCTGCTGTGTGATATGGTTCATCGTCTGGCTCCTTTCTCCAGCGGGCAGCGCATGGCGTGCTCGTCGGCCAGCAGGGTGGGCAGGATCTCCGCGCGGGGACCGGACGCCCGCACCCGGCCGTCTGCGATGACGATGATCTCGTCGGCGATCGAGAGGATGCGCTCCTGGTGCGAGATGATGAGCAGGGTGCCGCGCTGGGTGCGCCGCAGTTCCTCAAAGGTCTCCACCAGCCGCGCGAAGCTCCACAGGTCGATGCCCGCCTCCGGCTCGTCAAAGATCGACAGCTGCGCGCCCCGCGCCAGCACGGTGGCGATCTCGATGCGCTTGGCTTCGCCGCCCGACAGCGAGGCGTTCATCTCGCGGTCGATGTACTCGTTGGCGCACAGGCCCACCTTGCCCAGCAGCGCGCACAGCTCGCCTTCGGTCAGCCGGCCGCCGGCCGCCAGCTCCAGCAGGTCGCGCACCGTCAATCCCTTGAAGCGCACCGGCTGCTGGAAGGCAAAGCCGATGCCCAGCCGGGCGCGGCGGGTCACATCCAGGTCGGTGATGTCGGCGCCGTTGAGAAAGATGCGGCCGGAGGCGGGGGTCTCCACCCCGGCGATCAGCTTGGCGAGGGTGGATTTGCCGCCGCCGTTCGGGCCGGTCACCACCACCAGTTTCCCGTCCTGCAGGGACAGGTCCAGATCCCGGATCACCTCGCCGCCGCCCGGGACCTGCCAGCACAGATGCTGGATGTTCAAAATATCCTGTTTCATTGGAACTCCTTTACACCCAGCGCGCGGGTCGCGTTCAGAATCGCGATCACCGCCACGCCCACGTCTGCAAACACGGCCGCCCACATGTTGGTCAGGCCGAACGGAGCCAGCAGCAGGAACAGTCCCTTGGTGCCCAGCGCAAAGACGATGTTTTCCACCACGATGCGCCGGGTCTTGCGGGCAATGCCGATGGCGGTCACGATGCGGGCGGGGGAATCGTCCATCAGCACAACATCCGCCGCCTCGATGGCCGCGTCGGACCCCATCGCGCCCATTGCGATGCCGATGTCCGCGCGGGACAGCACCGGCGCGTCGTTCACGCCGTCGCCCACAAAGGCCAGCTGGCTGCCGGGCCGCTTGCTCGCCAGCAGCTGCTCCACACGCTCCACCTTGTCGGCGGGCAGCAGCTGGCTGTGCACCTCGTCCACGCCCAGCTGCCCGGCCACCTGCTGCGCCACCGCATCGGTGTCGCCGGTGAGCATCACGGTGCGCCGCACGCCGCAGCGCTTCAGCGCCCGGATGGCCTCGGCAGCTTCCGGCTTCACCTCGTCTGCGATCACCAGGCAGCCGCAGTATGCGCCGTCCCTGGCCAGATACACCACCGTGCCGGGCTGCTCGCAGGCGGGAGCATTGATGCCCAGCTGTGCCATCAGCTTGCGGTTGCCGGCCGCCACAGTGTGTCCGTCCACCTGGGCGGTCACGCCGTGCCCGGCGATCTCCTGCACCTCATGCACGCGGCTGCGGTCGGGCGTTTTGCCGTAGGCCGTCCGCAGCGACTGGCTGATGGGATGGCTGGAATAGCATTCGGCCAGCGCCGCCATCTCCAGCAGCTGCTCCGGCTGCACGCCGTCGGCGGGCAGGATCCGGGCCACCGCAAAGGTGCCCTTGGTCAGGGTGCCGGTCTTGTCAAAGACCACCGTCTCGGTCTTGGCCAGCGCCTCCAGATAGTTGCCGCCCTTCACCAGCACGCCGCAGCGGGAAGCCCCGCCGATGCCGCCGAAGAAGGAGAGGGGAATGGAGATCACCAGCGCGCACGGACAGGACACCACCAGGAAGATCAGCGCGCGGGACACCCACACGTCCCATCCGCCCACCACCAGGGAGGGGATGAGCGCCAGCAGCGCCGCCGCGATCACCACCGCGGGGGTGTACCAGCGGGCAAATTTGCTGATGAAGTTCTCAGCCTTTGCCTTGCGGGCGCTGGAATTTTCCACCAGGTCGAGGATCTTCGCCACGGTGGACTGGCCGAATTCCCGGCTCACGCGCACGCGCACAAGGCCGGTCATGTTCACGCAGCCGCTGATGACCTCGTCGCCCACATCCACCGTGCGCGGCATGCTCTCGCCGGTGAGCGCGGCGGTGTCGAGCGCGGTGCTGCCCTCCAGCACCACGCCGTCCAGCGGCACCTTTTCGCCCGGGCCGATCACGATCACTTCGCCCACCGCCACTTCATCCGGGTCCACCTGCACCAGCGCGCCGTCGCGCTCGACGGCGGCGTGGTCGGGGCGGATGTCCATCAGCTGTGCGATCGACCGGCGGGACCGCCCCACCGCGTAGCTCTGGAACCACTCGCCCACCTGGTAGAACAGCATGACGCCCACCGCCTCGGCGTAGTCGCCGGTTTTCCAGATGCCCAGCGCCAGCGCGCCGATGGTGGCCACCACCATCAGAAAGTTCTCGTCAAATACCTGCCCGTGCAGGATGTTCCGCAGCGCCCGCCACAGCACGTCCCAGCCGATGACGAAATACGGCACCAGGAAGGCGGCCAGCCGCGCCATCCCGTCCAGCGGCGCCAGGCAGGCCGCCGCGAACAGCACCGCGCTGACCAGGATGCGCGCCAGCAGTTTTTTCTGTTTTTTGCTCATAGCTCGCTACCGTTTCGGCCCTCCCGGATCACAGATGCAGGGTGCAGTCGGGCTCCACCCGGCGGCAGATGGAGGCGGCCTGCCGGGCGATCTCGTCAAAGCGGGCGTCCTCGGCCTCCAGCGTCAGTTTCTGGGACAAAAAATTCACCGTCACGCTCTGCACGCCGTCCAGCTTGCGGATGGCGTCCTCCATTTTCTGGGCGCAGTGGGCGCAATCGAGGTCGGTCAGCTTGAAAATCTTTTTCATGATGATGCACTCCTTTTGCATGTATGTGGGGGGAACGGGCGGTTCACTCTGCCAGATGCTCCATGCCCTGGCCGATGATCCCGCGGATGTGGTCGTCGTCCAGCGAATAAAAGACGGTCTTGCCTTCGCGGCGGAATTTCACCAGCTTGTTGGCCTTCAGCACCCGCAGCTGGTGCGAGATGGCGGTCTGGCTCACGCCCAGCAGCTGGGAAATGTCGCAGACGCACAGCTCGGCTTCAAACAGGGCATACAGGATCTTGATGCGGGTGGAATCGCCGAACACTTTGAAAAGCTCGGCCAGGTCATACAGCGTTTCGTCGGGCGGCATATGCCCCAGCACCCGGCGCACGGTGTCCTCGTGCACGTTCAAAAATCCACAGCGCTCCACATCGGGGGTGTTCTGCATGCGATCACTCCTTTCAACATATGAACCTCTGTTCATATGTTAATACGATTGCGTCCAAAAGTCAATAGGGGATACAAAAAATCCCCCGCTTTTTTTGCGGGGGAGCAGACTGTCGAAAAAGTTCAAAATCCGTCGCCGTCGGCGGACATGCGCCGACGACGGCGACACCGACAGGGAAATTTTGCGGGGGAGGGGGGATCAGTCGTTGGGGCGCTGGTAGAAATTGCCGGCCACCTGGTCGGTTTTCAGGATGTTGACGAAGGCTTTCGGGTCTTCCTCGCGGATACAGTGCAGCACCGCCTTCACTTCCTGTGTGTCGATGATGGAGTAGATCATGTCGCGCTCCTGGCCGTTGTACAGGCCGGTGCCGCGGAACAGGGTGGCGCCGTGGTGGGTGATGTCCTTGATGCGGGCATAGATGGCCTCGGGCTTGTCGGTGATGATGAAGAGGGTGTTGCGCTTATAGCGCGGGTTCAGCAGGCGGACCACCTGGGTGGAGGTGAACTGAAAGATGATGGAGTACAGCGCCTTGTCCCAGCCGAACAGCACGCCGGCCGCCGCCAGCATGGCGGCGTTGCCCAGCAGAATGTAGTTCCAGGCGTCCACATGCAGCCGTTCGCTCACGGCCACCGCGATGAAGTCGGTGCCGCCGCTGGTGGCGCGGCCCAGCAGGCACAGGCTGATGGCAAAGCCGTTGATCAGCCCGCCGAACACGCAGATCAGCAGGATGTCGTTGGTGATGGGCATCGAGGGGATCAGGTCGGTCAGCAGGCTGGTGAGCACGATCATGATGCAGGAGTAGATGGTGAACCGCTTGCCGATCATGCGAAAGCTGATGACGGCAGGCACGGCGTTCAGCAGAAAGTTCACCAGCGAAAAGGGCAGCGCGATGTGGAAAAACTGGTCTGCAATGCGCTGGATGAGCAGGGTCAGACCGTTGAAGCCGCCCGGGACCAGCCCGCCGGCATCCACGAAGCTGCGGATGTTGACGGCCATGATGACGCTTGCCAGTACGATCAGCGCCAGCCGTCCGATCCGGCTGGCCAGGGTCTCGGTGGGGGCGTACGGGTGCGTTTTGGATGCGGACATAGCAGGATCCTCCTTGCCGGGGCGTCTGCCCCCGATGCAGAATATCAGTCTTTATTATAAAAGGTTTTCGCTCCGATTGCAACAAAAGGCGATGCCTGCGGCCGATTGTGCGGGCGGCGCAGAGATGGTATAATCAAAGGCACAGCAATCGTTTGTGAAAAAGAGGAGAGCGTCCATGAATCGTGAAACCATATCCCGGCGCCCCCAGGGAGGGACCGCACATGCAGCGTGATCTGACCCGGGGCGGCGTCACCCGCACTATGCTGCTGTTTGCCCTGCCGATGATCGCGGGGAACCTTCTGCAGCAGCTGTACAACATCGTCGATACTCTGATCGTGGGGCAGTTCCTGGGTTCCAACGCGCTGGCGGCGGTTGGCTCGGCCTACACCCTGATGACCTTTCTCACCTCGGTGCTGCTGGGCCTGTGCATGGGCAGCGGCGCGGTGTTTTCCATTTTGTACGGCGCACAGCGGCGGGAACATCTGCGCCGGTGCGTGTTCGTGGCCTTTGTGCTCATCGGGGCGGCGGCGGTGGTGCTGAACGCGCTGGTGCTCGCCTTTCTCGACCCGATCCTGTGGCTGATGCGCGTGCCGCAGGAGACGCTGCCCCTGATGCGGGAATACCTGTGGGCGGTGTTCTGGGGCATCTGCGCCACCTTTGTCTACAACTTCTTCGCCTGTCTGCTGCGCGCGGTGGGAAATTCGGGGGCGCCGCTGGTGTTTCTGGCGGTGTCTGCGGTGGTGAACATCGTGCTGGACCTGTGGTTCGTGGTGGGGCTGCAAGGCGGCGTGGCGGGCGCTGCCTGGGCCACTGTCATCGCGCAGGCGCTCAGCGGAGCGGGCCTGGCGGTCTATGCGGCGGTGCGTGCGCGGGACCTTCTGCCTTCCCGCGCGGACTGCCGGTGGGACTGGAAAGCGGTGCGCGAGCTGGGGCAGTATTCCGCCCTCACCTGCCTGCAGCAGTCGGTGATGAATTTCGGCATCCTGCTGGTGCAGGGGCTGGTGAACAGCTTTGGGCCTGCCGTGATGGCAGCCTTTGCCGCCGCGGTGAAGATCGACTCGTTCGCTTATATGCCGGTGCAGGATTTCGGCAACGCCTTTTCCACCTTCGTGGCCCAGAACCACGGCGCCGGCCGCGCCGACCGCATCCGCCGCGGCATCCGCAGCGCGGTGGCCTGTGCGGTGGTGTTCTGCGCTGCGGTGTCGGCGGTGGTGTGGGTGTTTGCACGGCCGCTGCTGTGCATCTTCATCCAGCCGCACGAGACCGAGATCCTGGAAATCGGCATCCAGTATCTGCACATCGAGGGCGCGTTCTACTGGGGCATCGGCTGCCTGTTCCTGCTCTACGGCCTGTTCCGCGCGGTGGAGAAGCCGGGCATGTCGGTGGTGCTCACCGTCATCTCGCTGGGCAGTCGGGTGGCGCTGGCCTACCTGCTGTCGGCCATTCCCGCCATTGGGGTGGCGGGGATCTGGTGGTCGGTGCCGATCGGCTGGATGCTGGCCGACATCACCGGCCTGGCGGCCTACCGCCGGTTCCAGAAAAAAGCGGCAAAACCCGCCTGATCCGGTTCTGAATCCCGGGCCTGTCCGCATAGGCTTGTGGCAAATGCGTGCAGTCAGCGCCCGGAAGGAGAATGGGATATGTGGGAAAATGAAACCGAACAGCAGGCCATGCAGCCGCAGTCGTATCTGTATCCGCCAAAGCCGGCGGCGGTGTCCTCGCCGCCCCGGTCCGCGCCGGAGGAGCGCTCCGCCGCACATCGCGCCTCGCCCCCGCGCGGGCGTTCGGGC
Organism: Anaerofilum sp. An201; assembly: GCF_002160015.1. Classification (GTDB taxonomy): domain Bacteria; phylum Bacillota; class Clostridia; order Oscillospirales; family Ruminococcaceae; genus Anaerofilum; species Anaerofilum faecale. The sequence goes on from NZ_NFJT01000025.1 coordinate 10,320, forward strand.
GGGACGAACTACATCCTCATCGCACAGATGGCGGTGTGCCTGGCGATGCTGGCCTTTGTTCTGCTGGTGCGCCAGACAGACCCCGAGCTGTACCGCCAGATGGGGCAGCAGTACCAGGCGGCGCTGGAGCAGGGGGTGGACCTGTCCGGACAGCAGGAGTTGGTGAAATTCACCGAGGACGCGGTGGCGAAGATTCGGGATGCCGCCCAGCAGGCGGTGGAGGAGGCCGCGCCGGCGGGCGGCGGGGTGAACCACAGCAGCGCCGCCGGTGCGCCGGCGGGATATTCGCTGGGGGCCTATACGCTGTCGCAGGCGCCCGCGCTGCCGCTGGAACAGTTCTGGGTGTCGTCCGCCTACGGGCACCGCACCCATCCCATCACCGGCGAGGAGGATTTCCACGGCGGGCTGGATCTGGCCGCCGCCGAGGGAACCCCGGTCGCCTGCGTGCTGAACGGCGTGGTGCTGCAGACCGGCACCAGCGATTCCTACGGCAACTATGTGCGGGTGCTGCACAGCGGCGATTTCGTGTCCACCTACAACCACCTCTCGGCCTATGAGGTGAAGCCCGGCCAGAGGCTGCAAAAGGGCCAGAAACTGGGCGAGGTGGGCAGCACTGGCATGTCCACCGGGCCGCACCTGCATCTGGAGTTCCTGCTGCACGGCGTCCGGGTGGACCCGGCCGTGGCGCTGGGGGTGGAAACGCCGTGAGGCGGGCCGCCGCGCTGTTGGATTCGCCGGTGCTGGCGGTGGGAGGACTGGCGCTGGTCCTTCTGGCCGACGGCACCGGCCTTGTGCGGCTGGGGCTGTGCGCGTCGCTGGTGCACGAGTGCGGGCATCTGCTGGTCTACTGGCTGCTGCTGCACCGGCTGCCGCCGCTGCGCCTCACGATGGCGGGCATCGGGCTGCAGGCGGACGGGCTGTGGCTGGGCCGCTGGCGGGAAACGCTGCTGCTGGCGGCGGGGCCGCTGGCCAATTTGGCGGCGGCCGCCGTGTGCGCGGTGCTTATCAGCCGCCGCGCCACCTATGGCCGCTATTTCTTTTTGGCCGCCAACCTCTGTGTGGGGCTGTACAATCTGCTGCCGGTGGGCACGCTGGACGGCGGGCGCCTGGCGCGTCTGTGGTGCCCGGCGGGCGGGCAGCGGCTGCTGGGGCTGGTGCAGTGCGGCGTGGTGGCGGCGCTGGGCGTGTGGCTGCTGCGCAATGTATGGCAGGGCAGCGCGCCGCTGTGGCTGGCGCTGGCCGGTGCGGCCGCGCTCGCCGCGCTGCTGCGGGAGGGATTTGCCGCCGAATGAAAACAACACAGCGCAAAACGAAAAAACAGCCGCCCCGGCGCACAAGGCCCGGAGCGGCTGTTTTGGTGCAGCGCAGGGGAGGCGGGATCAGGAAAAAATAAACCCCATCAGCGAACCGGTGGCCTCCTCGGCCAGCTCCACCAGCACGGTCATCGCCAGCATCGCGGCAAAACAGACGACTTCCAGCACGAACAGGACCCCCACCATCGGCCAGTTCCCCTGAAACGCGGTGATCACGCCGCAGATAAACAGGAAAAACATCCCCAGCCCGATCACAAACGCGGCGATGCCATGGGTGAATTTGCCCAGGACCGTGATCGTCCCCATCACCAGCATCAGCGGCAGGGCCAGGATTTTGAACGGCAGTTTGATCAGCCACATACAGAGCACCTCGTTTCGTTTTGATCTGCTTGTATTATACAGGATCCCCGCCGGTGCGCACAAGACGGGTCCTGCAAATCAACCGATTTCTGTGTTCGGTTTATGGGACTTGCAGACGCAAAAAGGCCCCGCCCGGCGGGGCAGGGGCGGTTTTTGGCCTCAGGGTGCGTCCTCCTCGTCGGGCAGGCCGGTCAGGTCGAAGGGCGGGGTGTATTCCTCTTTCGCGCTGCTCTTTTCCTGCATGTATCCTTCTGTCAGCCCCAGATCCACCGCGTGGTCGATCAGCTGGCGGTATTCCCAGGTGGAGATCCGCCGCCCCAGCGGCGGGTGCTCGGCCGCCTTGTGGAAGGGGGTGTACTGGCTCATCAGGCTGGGCACAAAGCTCCCCGCCGGCAGACCGGCCATCCAGTCCAGCACGGCGCGGCTGTCGGCGCGTCCGCCCGGCAGGGCCAGATGCCGCAGGATCACACCCCGCTGCATCAGCCCGTTTTCGTCGTATTGCGGCGGCCCGGCCAGCTCCAGCATCCGGCCGATGGCTTTCCGGGCCACCTCGAAATAGTCGGGTGCGCCCGAGTATTCGCCCGCCATCGCCGGCGATACATATTTCATATCGGCCAGCCAGACGGTCACATGCCGGGCCAGCAGCTCCACCGTCTCCACCGTCTCATAACTGGAGGTGTTGCAGACGATGGGCAGACGCAGGCCGTCCCCGCGCGCAAGGTCCAGCGCCTCGCACACCCAGGGCGCCCAGTGGCCGGGGGTGACCAGATTGATATTGTGTGCGCCCTGCTGCTGCAAATGGAGGAACAGCTGCGCCAGCTGCCGCACCGAGAGCTCCCGCCCCACCTGGCCGGTGCTGACGGGCCAGTTCTGGCAGTAGCAGCAGTGCAGGCTGCACCCGGAAAAAAACACGGTGCCGCTGCCGCGCGAACCGCTGATGCAGGGCTCCTCCCAGTGGTGCAGCGCGGCGCGCGCCACCGTCACGCGGCCGCCTGCCCGGCATGCGCCGCGGGTGCGGGTGCGGTCTGCCCCGCAGCGGCGGGGACACAGAGTGCAGTGGGTTGGGATCTGCATAGTGAACGGTCCTTTCTGACAGATATGTCCGGTTTGTAAAAATACAGTGCTTATTATATCATATTTTCGTGGAATGTGGTATAATGACCACAGAGCAGTCGTTGTTCCACGATCTTTTTCCCGCCCTTCTGCGGAGGCCGCCGAAAAAGAAGATGGATACTCCCATTCCGCGGCCGCTTTGTGGTATAATCACAGTATAGCATCCCGCGTCTGCCCGAAAGGAGGCTTTTTGCTTGGAGCAACCGGCCGAACTGTCGGCGGGGCAGCTGAAATATCTGCGCCTGCTGTCCCGCGACTACCCCACCATCGAGGCCGCCTCGGCCGAGATCATCAACCTGCTCGCCGTCCAGAAGCTGCCCAAGGGCACCGAGCACTTCATGAGTGACCTGCACGGCGAATACGAGGCCTTCACCCATATCCTCAACAGCGCGTCGGGCGTCATCCGCGAGAAGGTGGACAAGGTGCTGGGCAGCTCCGTCCCACCGGACGAGCGCGCCGCCTTCGCCACTCTCATCTACTATCCGTCCCGCAAGCTGCCGGCGCTGCTGGCCGGCGTGCCCGACCGCGATGCGTTCTACAAAACCACCCTCACCCGTCTGCTGGACGTCTGCCGGCTGGTCTCCTCCAAACACACCCGCAGCTTCGTGCGGCAGGCGCTGCCCGAAAACTTCGCCTACATCCTGGACGAGCTGCTCCACGCCCATTTTGAGGACCACAACAAGGAAGCCTACTACGGCTGCATCCTGGACAGTGTGATCGGCACCGGCCAGGCCGCCGCCTTCATCGAGGCGATGTGCGCGCTCATCAAAACGCTGGCCGTCTACCGGCTGCACATCGTGGGCGACATCTTCGACCGCGGGCCTCGCCCGGACGTCATCCTCGACGAGCTGATGGCCCACCACTCGGTGGACATCCAGTGGGGCAACCACGATGTGGTGTGGATGGGCGCGGCGTCGGGCAGCCCCATCTGCGTGGCCACCGTGCTGCACACCAGCCTTGCCTACTACAACACCGAATTTCTGGAAGACGGCTACGGCATCAGTCTGCGTCCGCTGGCCACCTTTGCCGACCGCGTGTATGCCGGGCACGACGTGTCCCGGTTCCGTCCCAAAGCGGACGAGAGCCGCGGCCCGTATCCCGAGGAGATGCTGGCGCAGGCGGCGCGGATGCGCAAGGCGATCGCGGTCATCATGTTCAAGCTGGAGTGCGAGGTGATCGACCGCAACCCCGATTTCGAGATGCAGGACCGGGATTTCCTGCGCCGCATCGACTATTCCGCCGGCACCGTGTGTGTGGACGGCAAACGCTGGCCGCTGCTGGACACAGACCTGCCCACTGTCGACCCCGCCTGCCCGGCATGCCTGACGCAGGAGGAGGAGCAGGTGCTGTCCACCCTGTGCCACAGCTTCCGCCAAAGCGAAAAGCTGAACCGCCATGCGCGCTTCCTCTACGACAAGGGCGGCGTGTACCGGGTGGAGAACGGGAACCTGCTGTTCCACGGCGCGGTCCCGCTCACCGAGAGCGGCAGCTTTGCGGTGGAGACCTTTGAAAAGCACGGCTATGCAGGGCGCGCCCTGATGGACTACTGCGATTCCCGCGCCCGGCGCGGCTATTTCGCCCCCGATGGCACCCCCGAACGCCAAAGCGGGCAGGACTTTTTGTGGTACCTGTGGTGCGGCAAGCTGTCGCCGCTGTTCGGCCGCCACCGGATGGCCACCTTCGAGAACCTGTTCATCGGCCGCCCCGAGTGTTCCACCGAGATCAAAAACCCCTACTACCGCCACATCAACGACAGCCGGATGGGGCGCATGGTGCTGGGCGAGTTCGGCCTTCCCGCCGGCAGCCACATCATCAACGGGCATGTGCCGGTGCGCGCCTCGCACGGGGAAACGCCGGTGAAGGCGGGCGGGCGGCTGATCGTCATCGACGGCGGCTTCTGCCGCGCCTATCACGAAAAGACGGGCATCGCCGGCTACACCCTCGTCTACAACAGCCGGGGGATGAGCCTGCGGGTGCACCAGCCGTTCGAGAGCATCCAGAAGGCCATCGACGAAAATATCGACATCCTCTCCACTGTGGATGTCTTTGAGACCACCGACCGCCGGATGCTGATCCAGGACACCGACCAGGGCGCCGCCCTGCGCGACCAGATCGACGGCCTCCAGCAGTTGGTGCGCGCCTACCGCACCGGCCTGATCCGCCAGACCGGCAAGAAAGGATGAACCTGTATGCCTCAGATCTTTGCAGTGCCCGCCGAGCGGGTGCTGCCCTTTGAAAAAGCCGAAAACTTCCGCCAGCTGGGCGGCTATCCCGCCGCGGACGGCCGCCGGGTGCGCTGCGGCCTGCTCTACCGCAGCGGCGCGCTGGCCGACGCGGTGTGCACGCCGCACGACCGCGCCCTGCTGGAAAGCCTTGGCCTGCGGGTGGTGTGCGATTTCCGCTCGGCGTTCGAGCGCGGCTATAAGCCGGACCCGGAGCTGCCCGGTGTGGTCCGCCAGGACATCGCCGCCATCCGCGACAGCGGCGGCGGGGATGTGAACTTCGATATCGCGTCCTTTTTCACGATGACGGCCGACCAGCTGGCCGAGGTGCTGCACCAGGTGCAGAGCAGCTATGCCGCCCTTCCGTTCAACAATCCCGCCTATCGGGGAATGTTCGCGCACCTGCTGAACGGCGACGCGCCGCTCCTGTTCCACTGCACGGCCGGCAAGGACCGCACCGGCGTGGCCGCCGCGCTGATTTTGCTGGCGCTGGGGGTGTCCCGCGAGGACGTGATGGAGGATTACCTCCTCACCAACCCCTGCCGCGCCGTCACCCGCGCCGCGCTGCGGGAAAAGTTTGCCGCCCGTTTCGGCAGTTCCGATCCCCGCCGCGACCAGATCGTGGAGGTGTTCACCGGCGTGACGGCCGAGAGCCTGCAGCTGGCGCTGGACGCCGTCGACCGGGCCTATCCCACCTTCGAGGCCTACCTGGAGGACCAGTACGGCATTGACGCCGCGGCGCTTGGCCGTCTGCGGCAGATGTATCTGGAATGACGCCCGCGCTTTTGCAGGCTGTGTCATATCACATAATAAAGTAAAGGAGATGGAACCAATGCCCACCCCACACAACAGGGCCGAAAACGGCCAGATTGCAAAAACCGTCCTTATGCCCGGCGACCCGCTGCGCGCGAAATTCATCGCCGAGACCTTTCTCGATTCGCCCGTCTGCTTCAACGACGTGCGGGGAATGCTTGGCTTTACCGGGACCTATAACGGCCGCCCCATCAGCGTGATGGGCAGCGGCATGGGCATGCCCAGCATCGGCATCTATTCCTACGAGCTGTTCACCCAGTACGGCGTGGAGAACATCGTGCGCATCGGTTCGGCCGGCAGCTATTCCCCCGAAGCGAAGGTGTACGACGTGGTGCTGGCCACCGGCGCCTATTCCGAGTCCAGCTATGCGCGCACCCAGAATGGCTGCCCCGACGACATCATCGCCCCCAGCGCCGAGCTGAACCGCCTGCTGGAGGAGAGCGCCGCCCGCCTGTCCATCCCGGTGCACAAGGGCGTCATCCACTCGTCCGACGTTTTCTACCGCCAGCCCTCCAACCAGCCCGGCCCTGCCTACTGGGAAAAGCTGCGGGACGAAAAGGGCTGCCTTGCGGTGGAGATGGAGAGCTTTGCGCTGTTCCACAATGCCCGTGTCACCGGCAAGCGCGCCGCCTGCCTGCTGACCATCTCGGACAGCTTCGTCAGCAGCGAGATCACCACGGCGGAGGAACGCCAGACCAGCTTTACCAATATGATGAAGATCGCGCTGGGCGCGGACTATTGAGCCGCGCCGCGCGCACGGAGGTGACCCTGTATGCAGATCGACCGCGCCGCGCTCATCCGCGCCGCCTTTGAGGCACGCCGCTTTGCCTACACGCCCTACTCCCACTTTCAGGTGGGAGCGGCGCTGCTGGCCGAGGACGGGCGTGTGTTCACCGGCTGCAACATCGAAAACGCATCCTTCTCGCCCACCATCTGCGCCGAGCGCGCCGCGCTGGCAAAGGCGGTCAGCGAGGGAGTGCGCCGCTTTGCGGCCATCGCCGTGGTGGGCAGCCGGGAAGGGGAGACCAACACCCTTGTCACTTCCCCCTGCGGCGTCTGCCGCCAGGCACTGTATGAATTCGGCGGCGACAACCTGCTGGTCATCATGGCCAAAAGCGAAACAGACTACGAAGAGCTGCCGCTGGGCCGGCTGCTGCCGCTCGGGTTTGGCCCCAAAAACCTGGAATGAGGCGGGAACTCTGGTCAAACCACACAAAAGTTTGTGGAAAAATTTTTCGTAAATCATTTGTAATCGTCCAATTTTGTGACAGATAGTTGAAAATCGACCCGCGTATGGTATAATTAAAATCCGTAAGCCAGCCGGCAACCGGCCGGCCGGCGCAAAAACAAGTGAAAAGGAGAATGCAAGATGAAAAAAGCACTTTCGCTGGCAGTTGCCTTCGTAATGGCTCTTTCTCTGGCTGCCTGCGGCGGCCCCTCCAGTACCACCACCCAGTCCGGCTCCCAGCCTGCTTCCGAGCCCGCCTCCCAGGCTGCTTCCGGCGCCGAGATCGCGATGATCACCGATAAGGGCGACATCGACGACAAGTCCTTCAACCAGGGCACCTGGGAAGGCATCCAGGCCTACTGCGACGAGAACGGCAAGACCTGCCAGTACTACAAGCCGGTTGAGGCCACTTCCGACGCATACATCGCTTCCATCGAGCAGGCCGTCAAGGACGGCGCCAAGGTGATCGTCACCCCCGGCTTCCTGTTCGAGGTTCCCATCTACACCGTGCAGGATGAGTATCCCGACGTGAACTTCATCCTCATCGACGGCTATCCCAACGACGGCCAGGGCAACTACAAAACGGGCGACAACGCCGTGGGCATCAAGTTCTCCGAGCAGGAAGTTGGCTACCTGGCCGGCTACGCTGCCGTGATGGACGGCCACACCAAGCTGGGCTTCCTGGGCGGCCAGGCCGTTCCCGCCGTTGTGAACTACGGCTACGGCTATGTGCAGGGCGCCAACGACGCTGCCAAAGAGCTGGGCGTGAACGTTGAGATGATGTACACCCACACCGACGGCTTTGCTGCCACTCCCGAGGCCCAGGCTATGGCGGCCGGCTGGTACCAGCAGGGCACCGAGATCATCTTCGGCTGCGGCGGCAGCGTGGGCAACAGCGTGTTCAAGGCTGCTGAAGGCGCGAACGGCCTGTCCATCGGCGTGGACATCGACCAGAGCGGCGAGAGCGAGACCGTTGTCACCAGCGCCATGAAGGGCCTGGCCAGCGCGGTTGCCAAGGTTCTGGACGACTACTATGCCGGCAACTTCCCCGGAGGTCAGGATCTGATCCTGGGCGCTGCCGACGATGCGGTTTCCCTGGCGATGGACACTGCCCGCTTCGAGAAGTTCGACCAGGCCGCGTATGACGCTCTGTACACCAAGCTGGCCAGCGGCGAGATCGAAGTGAAGGACAGCACCGCTGCCGAGTCCGCCGATCAGCTGGGCACCGAGAACTGCAAAGTCACCGTTGTGACCATGTAATTTTCCGTCCCGCGCGTTTTTTCTCAATAGCTTTCCGGCACAGCCTTCGGGCTGTGCCGGTTTTCTTTTTTGCACATTTTGTCTAAAATTGCGGCCGGCGCTGCTCCTTGAATTGGTAACAAATTTGTAATAACTGTTTTTGTATCGAGAACAAGTCGTATATATGTTTCAAGAAAAAACGATATTTCGCTTAAAAAAGGAAAATACTGTTTGCCAATGGCACACTATTTGTCTGAAATTTACTATAAGAAAACCGAAACTGCAAAATATTTGTATAATTTGCACAGGCCTTGTGTTGACAATGTGAAAAGGGTGAAATATACTTGAAGATGAAAGCGGTTCCGCGTTGGCGGCAAAGGTGTGGAAAGGAGGAAAACCTGTGCTGCTGAGGCGGACCCATGTGTTTTTGTAAGGAAGTTTGCAAAGGAAAGGAAAGAAGCTATGAGAAGCAAAGGCAAAAAGTTGCTGGCGGGCTTTCTGGCCGTGGCAATGTCCCTCAGCGTTTCTCTGTCGGCCCTGCCGGCGCTGGCGCTGGGCGCCGGCGAAGGCGAACCGCCGCTGCATCTGCAGGACGGCTGGGTAGTCAAAAAGGGCGATGCCGACAGCACCGGTGCGGCGCAGGGTTCCACCCAGCTCATCACCGTGGGCGGCACCGAGATGTCCCATCTGAAGGCCGGCCCCGGCAACGGCAACAGCCCGCATTTCAATTCCACCAACCCGGCGGCATTTGTGCTGACCGAGAGCGATTACACAAATGAATCGTTCAGTGTGGATGTTCTGATGAACAGCGAGATGGCAGCCACCCGTTTCCGTCTCGTCACCAAATACGTGGACGAAAACAACTGGAGTTTTGTATTCTTTGACGGCGCCACCGGCTGGGCTTATCAATACAAGACCCCCAGCACCGAGGCATGGCCCGGCATCGAAGGCCTTCCCGCCTGGGAAAAAGGCCAGACCGTCCGCATGGCCGGCGAGTGGCAGGATGACGGCCTGCACCTCACGGTGACCAACCTCGACACCCAGGCCAGCGGCAGCGCCGTGCTGAACGCGGCCGAGTTTGTATCCCAAAAGGATATGCCCGGTAAAATCGGCCTGGGCGCCGCGCGGTACATGGAGGAGTACACCGACATCTACTTCTCCAACCTGACCGTTGGCGGCGCTGCCTACGAAGGCGCTCTGCCCTTCTTCAAGGATGGCCTGGAGGGCCAGACCTACGAAGAGAGCGTGCTGGTGGGCAGCGAGACGATGCGCCAGGTGGCGGCCGGCTCCGAGAACGGCAACACCAAGGGCGACAAGGCTTACGTGAGCAAGCCCGGCGTGGAAGGCACTCTGTCCGGCACGATGGAGACCACCTTCACCAATGCAACCCCCGAAGGCACCACCCCCAAATATGCCGCCATCTTCCGCTACACCGACAGCAGCCACTGGGCAGCTGTGGGCCATGACGGCAGCCGCTGGTATTACCAGGTGGTGGGCGACGAAGGCAACAACTCCGTCACCCTGGGCGGCGTGGACGTCGATCCCAACGGCACCGTGACCGTGAAGGTGGAGTATACCGCCGACGAGGTCTCTGCCATCACCATCAACGGCCAGCCCGCCAGCTTTACCGGCGCGCCCGCCGGTTTTGGCACGCTGCCCGCAGGCACCATCGGCTATCTGCTCAGCCAGAATACGGTTTTGAACGTCAGCGCGCTGACGTTTGAATCCACTGAGGCTCCCGAACCCACCCCCGAACCCACTCAGTCCCCCAACCCGGGCGGCAAAAAGTGGATCACGGTGCGGGGCGGCGGCGGCGGCCACAACTACGCCAATCCTTCCGGCAGCGGCCCGGCCGCCCTGCTGGACCAGGATGCCACCATGTCTCCGTCCGGCGAGCTCAGCCTGGAGTTCCGCCCGGTCAGCGAGAACATGAACTACGGCATTTTCTACTATTTCAAAGACAACAGCAACTGGCTGTATATCGGCTATGACCCCTCCAGCAAATGGTACTACCAGTACAGCCTGAACGGCAGCGGCAGCTATCCCGGCCTGGGCGGCCTGCCTGCTCCGGTTCCCGGCGAGTCGATGGAGGTCAGCATCTCGCTGTCCCGCGAGACTCTGTCGGTCACCGTCAACGGCACCACGGTGCGCTCCACCAACCAGCAGCTGATCGACCTGGCCGACGCTATGGGCAGCGACGCCCGCTACGGCGTGATGACCAAGGGCTGCGAAGTGGAATTCGCCAACATGAAGCTGAACGGCGAAGACTGCATGGAACACAACTGGCAGTTTGCCTGCGAGCGCGGCGGCCAGTACACTTCCGAGCGCTATAGCGCGCTGGTGGAAGTGAGCGGCACCGTGAAGGACAGTGAAACGGGCGAGCCCATCGAGGGCGCAGTGGTCCGCGCGGGCCTGGGCAAAACCGAGACCGAGGCCGACGGCAGCTTTGCGCTGCAGAATGTGGAGACCGGCGAGTACAGCCTGGCTGTCACCAAACCCGGTTACCAGGCCTACACCGAGGAGATCACCGTGGTGGACGAGGACATCACCGGCCTGGAAATCGACCTGGCCAAGAAGGCCCCCATCAACCTCGATGACTACGACTATATCGAGTCCGATACCATGCGCGTCTACATCGGCAAGAATTTCCCCGTTGTGGCGCAGTATCAGCTCAAGCAGGGCGACGGCCCCGACAGCTGGCCCATTTTCCGCGGCCAGGAACAGCAGATCGACGTTGTGACCATCAACGGCGTGGATATTGTTCCCGAGGTCAGCGTGGAAGAGAGCTTTGAAAACGGCGCAGCCTACAAAAACTATGTGATGGCTCTCAAGAACGAGCCCGCCGCCGAAGGCGATCCCGTCATCGACCTGACCATGACCGTGAAGGTCAGCGTCAGCGGCGAGGACTTGACCTGGGAAGTGACCGACCTGGTCAAGAACGAAGGCTGCGATGACATTGCCACCATCGACGTGCCCAACCTGAACCTGATCACGGTGGACGCTGTGGAAGAGGGCGCCAACTTTGCGGGCGCGAAGGCTTCCACCACCACCACCTCCATCGCCGACGCATACATCAACTTCGACGAGGGCTTCATCCCCTCCGAGACCGACAGCTATCTGTACGGCATTCTGGTGAACGACAAGCTCAGCGCCGGCATCTTCAGCAACTCCGAGATCGAAGGCGACCTGCGCATCGTGCGCAACAACGGCGCCGACACCATGAGCCTCACCAGCGCCCTGTGGTACTACGAGCGCGGCGATAAGGGCGGCCAGCAGCGCACCGAGCTCACCTACCGCGTCAGCGAGCTGCCCTGGGTGAAGGTTGCCATCGGCGGCGACCTCAACGAGGACGGCCAGATCGACTGGAACGACGGCGCGCTGGCTTCCCGCCGCGTAGTCTATGTTCCCGAGGGCAGCGAGGTCATCAAGGATACGGTCAACTACCGTATCGTGATGAACTTCGCCAGCATGGCGCCCAACCCCTATCTGGAAACTGCCGACAACATCAAGAAAGTCTATCTGGCCACCGACGGCCTGCCCCAGGCGGTTATGCTGAAGGGCTACGGCAACGAAGGCCACGACTCCGCCAACTCCGAGTACGCCGACATCGCCGTGCGCGAGGGCGGTGTGGAAGATTTCCAGGATCTGATCAAGATCGCGCACGACTACAACACCGAGATCGGTATCCACATCAATGCCCAGGAGGCCTATCCCGAATCCAAATCCTTCTGTGAGGAAATGATCGGCTGGCCCAGCGTGGGCAACGGCTGGGGCTGGCTGGACCAGTCGCACACCATCGACAAACTGTGGGATCTGGGCACCCAGGCCCGCTGGATGCGTATGGTGCAGCTGTACGACCGCATCAACAACACCAACTTCCTCAGCCAGCGCGTATGGCCCGAGGCCGTTGGCAACACCGAAGGCATCACCGATATCCCCACCCTGGAAGAGCTGCGCGCCGACGCCGCCACCCGCGAGGACAACATGGACTTCATCTACCTCGACGTGTGGTATCAGAACTCCTGGGAGACCCGCCGCGTTGCCGAAGAGATCAACTCTCTGGGCTGGCGCTTCACCACCGAGTTCAGCGCCCAGGGTGAATACAACTCCACCTGGCAGCACTGGTCGACCGACGCCACCTACGGCGGCGCGTCCTCCAAGGGCCTGAACAGCGATATCATCCGCTTTATCCGCAACGACCAGCGCGACTCGCAGGTCCTGAACTGGCCCAGCTTCGGCGGCACCTCCGACAACCCCCTGCTGGGCGGCTTCTGGCTGGCCGGCTTTGAAGGATGGGAGACTGGCCTGGACTACAACCAGTACATCTACCGCACCTTCAACACCAACCTGCCCACCCGTTTCCTGCAGCACTACTATGTGACCAAGTGGGAAAACTACGCCGAGGGCGAGTCCCCCGTGGGCAACCACGAGAAGCAGATCACCCTGAAGAACGACGACGGCGATGTGGTCGTTGTCACCCGCAACGAGGCCCAGCGCAGCGACGAAGAGATCGAGCGCGTGATCACCCTGAACGGCAAGACCGTTCTGAACACCGACACCGAGATGTCCGCCTACCTGCTGCCCTGGACCGACAACCAGACCGGTGACGAGAAACTGTATCACTGGAACATGGACGGCGGCACCACCACCTGGGAACTGCAGGACGAGTGGGCCGGTCTGAGCAGCGTCACCATGTATGAGCTGTCCGACCAGGGTCGTATCAATCCGCAGACCGTGAACGTGGCGAACGGCGTTGTGACGCTGGAAGCCAAAGCCGCCACCGCCTATGTGCTGGTGAGCGAGGCCGGTCTGAAAGAGCTGAAGAACGATTTCGGCGAGGCGAATTATGTGGTTGATCCCGGCTTCAACGGCTATGCTTCCGGCGAGCAGCTGGACAAGGCCGACTGGAGCGGCGACATCGACAACGCGGCCGTCAGCGTACAGAAGCCGGTCACCGGCGACCAGCGCCTGGTGTTCGACTCTCCCGCCGAGGACGTTGGCATCACCACCAAGATCAGCGGCCTGGAAGCCGGCGAGCGCTATGTTGCCCAGATCTATGTGGACAACCTCAGCGACTACAAGGCCTCCATTTCCGTGAACACCGGCAAAGAGACGGTGTCCAGCTACACCTACCGCTCCATCGCCGGCAACTACGTCAAGTGCGACGAGGAGCACACCCGCAACAGCCTGCCCAGCAACATGCAGATCATGCTGGTTCCCTTCACCGCCGAGAAGAGCACCGCGCTGCTCACGCTCAGCCGCGAAGCCGGCAGCGGCCTCACCTATATGGATGACATCCGCGTGGTGAAGATCGACCTGAACAACTACCAGGAAGACGGCACCTTCGTGCAGGACTTCGAGACGGTTGTGCAGGGCCTGTATCCCTTCGTTCTGGGCCCGGCCCAGGGCGTGACCGACCCCGTCACCCACCTGTCCCAGCTGCATGCTCCCTACACCCAGGCCGGCTGGAACGGCCGTGTGCTGGACGACGTGATCGAAGGCGAGTGGTCGCTGAAGCATCACGGGAAGAACGGCGGCATCATCTACCAGACCATCCCCCAGAACTTCCGCTTCGAGCCGGGCAAGGCCTACAACGTCACCTTCGATTACCAGGCCGGCCCCAATAAGGCCTATGCAATGGTGATCGGCGACGGCGGCGAATACTATGTCCCCACCGAGGAGCAGTATCTGCCCACCACCCGCACCGGCAGCGAAAACGAAGGCACCCAGACCGTCACCATGCAGGTGGTCGGCAGCCTGAGCGGCCAGACCTGGATCGGCCTGTACTCCAACAGCGGCCGGTTCGACGTGAGCGGTGCGATGGGCCAGAGCGACTTTATCCTGGACAATCTCGTGATCGAAGAGGATAAGGAAGCCTTCATCCTGAAAGCCGACAACACCGAGCTGTACAAGGGCGAAACCGCCCAGCTGTACGGCGCAAACCTGGACGGCGCCACCTTTACCAGCAGCGACGATACCATCGCCACGGTGGACCCCGAGACCCTGGTTGTCAGCGCTGTGGGCGGCGGCGAAGTGACCATCACCGCCACCAAGGGCAACAAGACCGCCGAAGTGGTTCTCGTCATCGCCGATGAGATGCAGGAGAGCGTATCCCTGTCCAAAGACGCCACTGCCACCGCCAACACCCAGCAAGATGGCAGCGATGAAGCCGAAAACGCCGTGGACGGCGATTCCGAAACCGTGTGGCACAGTGCCTGGAGCGGCTTCAACGTGAGCGCGGACAATCCCGCCATCCTCACGGTGGACCTGAGCGAGGAAATGGCCCTCACCGGCTTCCAGTATCAGAACCGTCCTTCCGGCACCAACGGTATCATCCAGAAGTTCCGCTATGTTGTGGGCACCGAGTATGATGCCGAGACCAACACCATCACCGACGGCCAGGTGAGCGACGTCATCACCAGCACCAGCCAGAATCCCGGCGCCTGGATGCAGGTGAACTTTGACGGAGAGAAGACCGTGCGCTACATCCAGATCATCGTCGAGCAGGGCATGGGCAGCTTTGCCAGCATCGCCGAGATCCAGGGCCTGCGCACACTGAAGGTCACCAACGAAGCAACCCTGACCGACACCGAGATCAAACTGGGCCAGACCACCGTCCTGGTTCCCGAGACGGCCGAAGGCACCGTTGTCAAGGGCCTGGTATGGACCAGCTCGGATCCCAGCATCGTTTCTGTCACCCAGAGCGGCGTGATCAGCGGCCTGAACGTTGGTTCCGCCACCATCACGATCACCAACGCCGCCGGCCTGAAGGCCAGCTGTGTGGTCACCGTGACCGAGGAGAAGGCTTCTGTCGATACCGCGGCGCTGGCCAATGCCATTGCCGAGGCGAAGGCGCTGGATCTGACCAAGTACGAGAACGACGCCAACATGAAGGCCTTTAAGGACGCGCTGGCTGCGGCCGAAGCCGTTCTGGCGGACCCCGAGGCCACCCAGGAGCAGGTGGATGCTGCTGCGGCTGCCCTGAAGGACGCCCAGAGCAAGCTGAAAGAGATCACGATCCCGAACCCGAATCCGGATCCCGATCCGACCCCGAATCCCGGCGATCCCGACCAGGGCGGCAGCCTGCCCTCCACCGGTGACAACAGCAACATCGTTCCCATTGTCATCCTGCTGGTAGTCTGCGTGGCTGCCGTGGTGGGCATCGTGATCTGGAAAAAGAAATCTTCTTCCGGTCCTGCCAACACCCAGGAAGGCAACCCCGAGAATAAGTAAGTGACCGCGCTGTTTTAGCAGCAGGTCGCCGCGCCGCACACAAGCGATTGTGTGCGGCGCTTTTTTGTGCCCAACCGCCGGTATATTGTGTCCCCTTTGCCGCATACATTGCAACAGAACCAGAAAGGGGCGATGAAAAAGAATGGAAGCAAGGATTTTTCAGGACACGCTGGAAACAGCGGTCCGGCTGTGCGATGTGCGGGCCGAAGTACCGGTGGAGACCGAGATCCTCATCCCGGACTATCAGCCGCAGGTGTTCAAGATCGTCAAGTGCTTTGTGTATCCGGTGCTGCTGCAGAAACAGCCCGCCGCCGGCCGGCTGACACTGGAAGGATACCTGCGCTGTGTGGTGTATTACCAGGCCGAGGAGGACCAGAGCCTGTGCACCACCGAGCAAAAACTGCCCTTCAGCAAAACGGTGGACCTGCCGGACGTACCGGTGGAGCGGGTCACGGTCACGGCTGCGGGAGAAACCGAATATCTCAACTGCCGCGCCGTCAACCAGCGCCGCATCGACGTGCGGGGCGCCTGTGTGCTCACGGTGCGCGCGTTCGGGCAGGGGGCACAGCAGACGATCACCGCGCTGTCCGGCTGCGGCCTGCAGCAGAAACTGTGCAATGTGGAGACGATGCAGCCGATTGCATCCAGCGAAAAGCTGGTCACCGCCGAACAGGAGATCACCTTTGAGACCGCGCCCGCCGCCGTGCTGGAGATCGGCGGATACGCCACCATCCAGGAGGTCAAACTCATCAGCGGCAAAGCGGTGGTGAAGGGCGAAGCCACCGCCCGCATCCTCTACCGCACCCAGCCCGGCTACGGTGTGCTCACCGCCGAGAAAAAGGTGCCGTTCAGCCAGATCCTGGACATGGAGGGCGTGGACGAGAACTGCCAGTGGGGCGGATGGGCCGAGCTCACCGGCTGTGCGCTGATGAGCGGCGGGGAAGGGGGCGACACCCTTTCGGCCACCATCATGCTGCATCTGCAGGTGTGGCGGATGGCGCAGAGAAGCGTCGTCTGCGACGCCTTCTCCACCCAGTGCGAAACCGCGCTGGAGCGGGTGACAGTCAGCACCAGCCAGCCGCTCGCGCTGCTGAACGAGACCACCGAGGCGACATGCGGCGGCCAGCTCCCGGACGAGGGGGCCCAGATCGTGGCCTGCCTTGCCACCGTCATGCCGCCCGAGGCGGCCAGCGGGGAAGCAGCCGCCCAGCTGCGCGGCCGTGCGGCGGCGCATATCATCTGCCTGAATTCGCTGGGCGAGCTGGAATGCTACGACCGCAGCTGTGAATACCAGCTTCCGCTGCCCACCGACGCCGCGCCCGAACAGCTGGACCTGCAGGCCGCAGCGGTGCCGGTGGGGGCCGCAGCCCGCAAAGAGGGCGGCGAAGCCACCGCCCAGATCACCATCCGGGTCACCGGGCTGCTGGTGCGCCGCAGCCAGACGGCGGTGGTCACCGGAGTGGAGTGCGGCGAGGAACTGCCGCCCGACGAGCACGGCGTGGCCCTGCGCGTGTGCTATGCGCAGGCAGGGGAGGACGTTTTCGACATCGCCCGCCGCTACCACGCATCGCCCGAGACCATCCTGAAGGCCGGCGGCCTGGAGCAGCCGGTTCTGACTCAGCCTGCGCGGCTGCTGATTCCGGCGGAACGCTGAATAAAGGGGGAGAGAGAACACATGGACGCAACAGCGATTTATCACGACATCGCCCAGCGCACCGGGGGCGACATCTACATCGGGGTGGTCGGCCCGGTGCGCACCGGCAAAAGCACCTTCATCAAACGGTTTATGGAGACCATGCTCATCCCCCGCATTCCCGCCGAGGCGGTGCGCCAGCGCGCCCGCGACGAGCTGCCCCAGTCGGCAGCCGGGCGCACCATCATGACCACCGAGCCAAAATTCGTGCCGGAGACCGCCGTCTCGGTGGAACTGGAGGGCGGCGGCAGCTTCCGCGCCCGCCTGATCGACTGCGTGGGGTATATGGTGCCCGGCGCGATGGGCCACGAGGAAAACGATAAGCCGCGCATGGTGAAAAGCCCGTGGTTCGACGAGGAGATCCCCTTCGACCAGGCCGCCGAGACCGGCACCCGCAAGGTGATCTGCGAGCACTCCACCATCGGCCTGGTCATCACCACCGACGGCAGCATCAGCGACATCCCCCGCGCGGGATACGAGCAGGCCGAGCAGCGGGTGATCGAGGAGCTGGAATCCATCCAGAAGCCGTATGTCATCCTGCTGAACTGCGTGGAGCCGCACAGTCCCGAGGCGCGTGCCCTGGCTGAAGCGCTGTCGGAAAAATACCAGCACACCGTCCTGCCGGTGAACTGCACCGACCTCTCGGCCGACGACTTTGCCGAGATCCTCAAAAGCGTGCTGTATGAATTCCCGGTGCGCCAGCTGGACTTCGTGCTGCCCCGCTGGGTGACCATGCTGGAGGCCGACCACTGGCTGCAAAAGCAGGTGTACGGCGCGGTGCAGGAGTGGGCCGAGGGCGTGTCGATGATGAAGGATGCGGTGGGCAGCGGCGTTGTGTGCGACAGCTGCCAGAAATGCACGCTGCAGCATCTGGACCTGGCGTCGGGCGTCGCGCGGCTGGAGCTGGTGCTGCGCCCCGAGATCTTCTATCAGGTGCTGGGCGAGGAGACGGGCCTTGCCATCTGCGACGAAGCCAGCCTGATGCCGTGCATCATCCAGCTGGCACGCGCCAAGCGGGAATACGAGAAGATCCGCGGTGCGATGGAACAGGTGGAGGCCACCGGATACGGCATCGTGATGCCGGCGCTGGACGAACTGCGGCTGGAAGAGCCGGAGATCGTGCGGCAGGGAAGCCGCTATGGCGTGCGCCTGCGCGCCAGCGCACCGTCCATCCATATGATGAAGGCGGTGATCTCCACCGAGGTCAGCCCCATTGTGGGCAGCGAGCGCCAGAGCGAGGAGCTGGTCAAGAGCCTTTTGCAGGATTTTGAGCAGGACCCCATCAAGATCTGGGAGTCCAACATCTTCGGCAAAAGCCTGCACGAGCTGGTGAACGAGGGGCTGCAGAACAAGCTGCTGCACATGCCGCAGGAAGCCCGCGCACGGCTGCAGGAAACGCTGGAACGGGTCATCAACGAGGGCTGCAGCGGTCTGATCTGCATCATCCTGTAAACAGAATCGTTTCCCTTTTTTCGCCGCTGGTATGGCCAATTGCCGTACCGGCGGCATTTGCATGCCCAAAGTGCACAAAACAGAAAATAATCCTTCTTTTTTGTCTGGTTTTCTTGTATCCGGGCGATAAAAACGGTATAATACATATAGAAAAATACGGGGCCCCGCGGTCCCCTATGGTTTTTTCACAACACAGGAAAGGAAGTGATGTGCAGTGAGTGAGTATGTGATCGAGATGTGCAATATCACCAAGGAATTTCCCGGCATCATCGCGAACGACGATATCACGCTGCAGCTGAAAAAGGGGGAGATCCACGCACTGCTTGGTGAGAACGGTGCAGGCAAATCCACCCTGATGAGCGTGCTGTTCGGCATGTATCAGCCTGAAAAGGGCTGCATCAAAAAGGACGGGCAGGTCGTGCGCATCAGCAACCCCAACGACGCAAACCGTCTGGGCATCGGCATGGTGCACCAGCACTTCAAGCTGGTGCATAATTTTTCCGTGCTGGAAAACATCATCCTCGGCGTGGAGACGGTGAAGGGCGGCCTGCTGAAAATGGACGACGCCCGCAAAAAGGTGATGCGCCTCAGCGAGCAGTACGGCCTGTCGGTGGACCCTGATGCCCTGATCGAGGACATCACCGTGGGCATGCAGCAGCGCGTGGAGATCCTCAAGATGCTCTACCGCGACAACGACATCCTGATCTTCGACGAGCCCACCGCGGTGCTCACCCCGCAGGAGATCGACGAGCTGATGAAGATCATGAAAGGGATGGCCGAAGAGGGCAAGAGCATCCTGTTCATCACCCATAAGCTGAACGAGATCAAGGCAGTGGCCGACCGCTGCACCGTGCTGCGCAAGGGCAAATACATCGGCACCGTCAACGTGGCCGACGTCACCGCCGAAGAAATGAGCGAGATGATGGTGGGCCGCAAGGTGAACCTGAAGGTGGACAAGACCGAGGCCCATCCCGGCGATGTGCTGATGGATGTGTCGCACCTGTCGGTGCATTCCAAGCACGGCGGAAAACATCATGTTAACGACGTATCCTTCCAGGTACGCCGGGGCGAGATCGTCTGCATCGCGGGCATCGACGGCAACGGTCAGAGCGAGCTGGTCTACGCGCTCACCGGCCTGGAGAAGATCAGCGACGGCAGCGTGAAGCTGAACGGCGCCGAGATCGCCCACGCGTCCATCCGCTACCGCAATACCCACGGCCTGGGCCATATCCCCGAAGACCGCCACCGCCACGGCCTGGTGCTGGATTACCCGCTGGCCTACAACATGGTGCTGCAAAGCTACTTTGAGCCGCGCTTCTGCAAGGCGGGCTTTTTGAAGTACGACGAGATCTTTGCCTATTCGGACAAGCTGATCGAAAAGTACGACGTGCGCAGCGGCCAGGGCAGCAAGACCATCGCGCGCAGCATGTCGGGCGGCAACCAGCAGAAGGCGATCGTGGCCCGCGAGATCGACCGCGACCCCGATCTGCTGATCGCCGTGCAGCCCACCCGCGGCCTGGACGTGGGCGCCATCGAGTATATCCACAAACAGCTGGTGGCCCAGCGCGACGCCGGCAAGGGCATTTTGCTGGTGAGCCTGGAGCTGGACGAGGTGATGAACCTGTCCGACCGCATCCTGGTGATCTATGAAGGCCAGATCGTGGCCGATCTGGACCCGAAGCAGGTCACCGTGCAGGAGCTGGGCCTGTATATGGCCGGCGCAAAACGAAAGGAGGCGTAACGCCTGTGAAAAATCTTCTCAAGAAAGACGGCGCCAGTTCGTTTGTGTCGGCTCTGGCCGCGGTGGTGATGGGCCTGATCGTGGGCTTTCTCGTCCTGCTGGTGGCTTCCCCGTCCAACGCTCTGTCCGGTTTCGGCATGATCGTCACCGGCGGCCTGTCCGACATGAAAAACTTCGGCCAGGTTCTCTATTACGCCACCCCCATCATCATGACCGGTCTCTCGGTGGCCTTCGCCAACAAAACCGGCCTGTTCAACATCGGCGGCGCCGGGCAGTATATGGTGGGCGCGTTCGTGGCCGTGTATATCGGCGTCAAGTGGACCTTCCTGCCCGCCGGGCTGCACTGTCTGGTAGCGGTGCTGGGCGCGGCGCTGGCAGGCGCGCTGTGGGGCGCGGTGCCCGGCCTGATGAAGGCCTACTGCAACGTCAACGAGGTCATCAGCTGCATCATGATGAACTACATCGGCCTGAACCTCGTCAACCTGCTGGTGCGCCAGACCATCTTCAACAGCGCCTATAACCAGAGCTACCAGCCGGCCGACAGCGCCGAGCTGCCCAAGATGGGCTTCGACAAGATCTTTGTGGCGGGCGCCACTCCCTCCAGCGTGAACGCCGGCATCGTGGTCGCCATTCTGATCGGCATCGTGATGTATGTGGTCATCAACCGCACCAAGTTCGGCTATGAGCTGAAGGCCTGCGGCCTCAACCGCGAGGCGGCCCGGTACGCCGGCATCAACGAAAAGCGCAGCATCGTGCTTTCGATGGTCATCGCGGGCGCGCTGGCCGGGATCGGCGGTGCCCTGTACTACCTGTCCGGCGCGGGCACCGGCATCGCCATCACCGAGGAGCTGGCCGCCGAGGGCTTCAACGGCATCCCGGTGGCTCTGCTGGGCATGTCCAACCCCATCGGCGCCATCTTTGCCGGCATCTTCATCTCCTATCTGAAGGTGGGCGGCCAGGCCATGCAGTCGCTGGGTCTGGCTCCCCAGATCATCGACATCATCACCTCGGTCATCATCTACTTTGCTGCCTTCGCGCTGTTCTTCCGGCTGCTGCTGGCCCGTCTGGGCGGCGGCAAGGACACGTCCAACGCAAACGCCGAGCCGGCGGACAAGCAGCCGGACACACCGGCCGATGATACCGCGAAAGGAGGCAACGCCTGATGGAACTGTTCTATTTTGTCATCCAGCAGATGATGTATTTCTCCATTCCTCTGCTGATCGTGGCGCTGGGCGGACTGTTCAGTGAACGCAGCGGCGTCATCAACATCGCGCTGGAAGGCACCATGATCATCGGCGCCTTCTGCGGCATCTTCTTCATCAGCGTCATGCAGCAGACCATGCCCGGCCAGACCGTGCTGATCCTCGGCATGCTGATCGCCATGGCCTCCGGCATGCTCATCAGCCTGGTGCACGCCTACGCGGCCATCAACATGAAGGCCGACCAGACCATCAGCGGCACCGCGATCAACATTTTTGCGCCTGCCTTCGTCATCTTTGTGGCGCGTGCGGTGCAGGGCGTGCAGCAGGTGTACTTCGTGGACCAGTTCCGCATCGACAGCGTCCCGATTCTGGGCGACATTCCGGTGATCGGGCCGATGCTGTTCCAGAAAACCTATATCACCAACTATATCGGCATCGCCATCCTGGTCATCAGCTGGCTGGTGCTGTACAAGACTCGCTTCGGCCTGCGCCTGCGCGCCTGCGGCGAGCATCCCCAGGCGGCCGATTCGGTGGGCATCAACGTCTACAAAATGCGCTATGCGGGCGTGCTGATCTCGGGTGCGCTGGCGGGTCTGGGCGGCCTGGTGTTCATCATCCCGGTGTCCACAAACTTCAACGCCACCGTGTCCGGCTACGGCTTCCTCGCGCTGGCCGTGCTGATCTTCGGCCAGTGGAAACCCTGGCGCATCGCGGGCGCGGCGCTCTTCTTCGGTCTGATGAAAACCATCTCGGCCGTATACAGCAGCATCCCGTTCCTGGTGGCCCTGGGCATCCCCAGCAACATCTACAAGATGATCCCCTATGTCGCCACCCTGATCCTGCTGGCCTTCACCGGCCGCACCAGCCAGGCGCCCCGCGCCGAGGGCATCCCCTACGACAAGGGCAGCCGATAATCACAAAAAACACGCACGGCAATTGCGGAGGCCGGGGGCTTTCCCCGTGCCTCCGCGCCGTTTTTCACTGAAAAGGAGGCAGAAACCATGCGTATGTACGACCTGATCGCCAAAAAGCGGGACGGCCTTTCCCTCACCGGCGAGGAGATCGACTTCATCATCCGCGGCTTCACAAACGGCGATATCCCCGATTACCAGATGAGCGCCTTTCTGATGGCGGTGTATCTGCGCGGCATGACCGACGAGGAGACCGCCCGCATGACGCTGGCGATGGCGCACTCGGGCGATATGGTGGATTTGTCCGGCATCGAGGGCGTCAAGGCCGACAAGCACTCCACCGGCGGCGTGGGCGACAAGACCACGCTGGTGGTGGCGCCGGTGGTGGCCAGCTGCGGGGTGAAGATCGCCAAGATGAGCGGGCGCGGCCTGGGCCACACGGGCGGCACGGTGGACAAGATGGAGTCGGTGCCCGGCTGCCGCACCAGCCTGCCCAGCGAGGAGTTCATCGCACAGGTGAACCACATCGGGATCAGCGTGGTGGGCCAGAGCGGGAACCTCGCCCCCGCCGACAAGAAGATGTATGCACTGCGGGACGTCACCGCCACCATCGCCAGCGTGCCGCTGATTGCGTCCTCCATCATGAGCAAAAAGCTGGCCGCCGGTGCCGACTGCATCCTGCTGGACGTCAAGACCGGCAACGGGGCCTTTATGAAAACGCTGGACGACTCCATCGCGCTGGCGCGTGCAATGGTGGCCATCGGCACACACAACGGCCGCAAGGTGGCGGCGCTGGTGACCGATATGGACACCCCGCTGGGCCATGCGGTGGGCAACTCGCTGGAGGTTGCCGAATCGGTGCAGGTGCTGCGGGGATGCGGCCCGGCCGACCTCACCACCGTCTGCCGCGAGCTGGCCTCCAACCTGCTGATGCTGGCAGGGAAGGGGACGTTGGAGGAATGCCGCGCGCTCTTTGACGAGGCCATTTCCAGCGGCCGCGCCTTCGAGACCTGCAAGGCGATGTTCGCGGCGCAGGGAGGGGATGTGTCGGTGCTGGAGGACGGCAGTTTCCGCAAGGCGAAATACAGCCATGTGGTCAGGTCGCCGCGGGGCGGCTGGGTGTGCGCCACCAACACCGAGCAGATCGGCATTGCCAGCGTCATGCTGGGGGCCGGCCGCACCCGCAAGGAAGACCCCATCAACTTTGCGGCGGGCATTGTGCTGAACAAGAAAGCGGGCGACGCCGTGCAGCCGGGCGAAGCGCTCGCCACCCTGTACGCCGACGATGAATCCCTCTTTGACGCCGCCGCGCAGACCTTCCTTGCGGCCTATACCTTTGGAGATGAAGCGCCGGTCCTGCCGCCGCTGGTGATGGCGCGCGTGACCGAAAGCGGGGTGGAGCGCTTCTGAAACGGCATGCTCCCGCGCCGCGCTGGCTGCGGCGCATCCTGTGGGTGCTTCTGGCAGGGTGGATGACGGTGATCTTCGTCTTTTCCGCCCAGCCGGCCACCGAGTCGTCGGCGCTCAGCGGCCGTGCCACCGGGTTTCTGGCAAAGCTGCTGGGCGGGGAACTGGCCCAGCAGCTGCAATGGCTGGAATTTATCGTGCGCAAAACGGCCCACTTTTCCGAATACGGCCTCTTGGGCGTGCTGGCCGGCGGACTGCTGCTGGCCTATGGGCATCCGCCGCGCCGTCAGTGGATCGCATTGGCAGGCTGTGCCGCCTATGCGGTCAGCGACGAGCTGCACCAGGCGTTTGTGCCCGGCCGTTCTCCCGGCCTGCGGGATGTCTGCATCGACAGCGCCGGCGCCTGCGCCGGCATCCTGCTGGTGACGGCAGCGGTACTGATGTGGCGCCGTCTGCATGCGCGGCGATAACACATACAAAACAAACATCCCCGGACGCGGCAAATATGCGCCGTATCCGGGGATGTTTTGCTGTACGTGAAATACTATTTGTAAAAACACCTGTCAAAGGTACATTTGGTAAAGGAAAAATACGGCGGAAACCGCGCCTTGCAAGGACCTCAGTAGCCGGTCACGCCCTCCAGCGACTCGTCGTTGTCCACCCAGTCCTGCACTCGCACAACGCGGTAGTTGTCCTTGGTGTCGCGGATGTAGACGGTGGAGATGCCGGCGTTGATGATCATTCGCTTGCACATCGAGCAGCTGCTGGCGTTTTTGACATAGCTGCCGTCGGACACCTCGCGCCCCACCAGATACAGGCTGCTGCCGATCATCTTGTCGCGGGGGGCGCTGATGATGGCGTTGGCCTCGGCGTGCACGCTGCGGCACATCTCATAGCGTTCTCCGCGCGGAATTTTCAGTTTCTGCCGGATGCACACCTTCAGGTCGCTGCAGTTCTTGCGCCCGCGCGGCGCACCCACATAGCCGGTGGCGATCACTTCGTCGTTTTTCACAATGACAGCGCCGTACAGCCGGCGCAGGCAGGTGCCGCGCTGCGATACCATCTCGGCCAGATCCAGATAATAGTTTTGTTTGTCTCTGCGCTCCATCTCGGTCCCGCCTTTCTTTTGCTAAAAGCGTAGCAGATTTTGTGGTTTCCGTCAAGAAAAAACGATGCGGCCCGCCGCGAAAAGAAGCGGCAGGCCGTATTGTTTTCAGTTGTCGAAGCGGATAATGTGGCCGTTCAGTTTCACGTGGTCGATCTCCTCCATCTTGGCCGGCCGGCTGAAGATGGATTTGCACTGGATCGTCTCGCCGTCGCTGGTGGTGGTGACCGAATCCACCTCCATCGCGCTGCCGTCCTTCAGGAACACCTCCAGCTCGATCGAGTCGGAATAGGCATACATCTCGCCTTCTCCATGCACCGTCACCCCGATGGGCGACACCGTTATCTGGGAAACTTTCCAGGGATTCATGTCGATGTCACACGCAGCCGAGAGGGTGTCGTTGGCCGGCCGCAAACGGAAGGTGGTCTGCCACTGCCCGCTCTGCTGGTGTGCATAGCTCACCAGGTCGCCGTAGATGTGGACGTCCTTGAACAGCGCTTCTCCGGGCACCAGTGCGATCTGTTCCTCGCGTGTGGTGTAGCTGCTGCGACCTTCCCGCACCACCGTTCCCAGCGAGATATTCGCGCCGGAAACATCGAAGCGGTGTCCTTCCTTGTCGCCCAGCACCACCGAGCATTCGTTGTACAGCCCGGTTTCGGGATCGTAGTGCAGCTGCACATGCAGCATATTGTCCACCACGGCGGCATTGCTCACGCTCACCCAGGGATATTCTTCAAAGGTCAGCGGCAAGCCGTTTTCCATCAGAACCGGCATGGCCTGGGTGTCGATCAGCTCGGTCAGATCCTCCATCCGTGCCCCCCAGGCGGAGTACTGCTCCACATCGGACGGATACAGCAGCGCGGGGTGCGCGTTGGCGCGCGCCACATCCTCCAGCGTATAGCCGCTGTCCACCATTTCCTCCCGCTCTTCGCCGCTCAGGAAGGAATGCAGCAGCAGGGAAATTTTCTTTCCGGCGATCTTGCTGGCAGACTGGCTTCGCAGCTGGATGGTAGCCGTCTGGGTCTCCTCGTCGTACCACAGCACCTCGGCCTGATTGAACAGCTCCTCGCCGTCCAGAATCGTGCCGTCTGCGCGCACGCACAGATCCCGCAGCTGCACGGTCTCATCCAGGCGGTTCTTTTTCTCGGTATCCTGTAGCGTCAGGTAAACCACCGCCACGTCCTCGTCGTTCATGGCGGCCAGAACTTCCATTCGGATCCCGTTGTCCTCGTCGGCCAGGTTCACCGGCTGCAGGAGGGACACCAGGTCGTCCCCCAGCTTATCCAGCGAACGCCGGAGCGGCGGATTGGCCGCCACGCCCACCACGCCGGACAGCACGATCACAGCAGCGGCGGCGGCAACGGCGACGGTCTGCCGGACCACCCGCCGCCAGGGGATACAGCGCGCCCTTTCCGGATGGGCGGAAGGCTGGCATTGCTCCAGGATGCTCTGCCGCAGCTCGGGACGGAGAACAACGGATTGCAGACGGCGGTCCATCGAATCTTTGAAATTGTTTTCGCTCAATCGAATTCCCACCCTTCCAATCTGGATTTCAGCTGTTCGCGTGCACGTTTGAGCCGCACCGAAATCGTGGATTCCGGCGCGCCCAGCACCTTGGCGATCTCGCTGATTTTCAGGTCCTGATAATAATACAGCAGCAGCACTTCGCGATATTTGGGCTTCAGCGCCACCACTTCTTCCAGAAGCGCCCCGTCCTCCGCGGCGTGGGGGCCTTCGGCGTCGGGGATATCGTTCAGCTCCTCCACCACATTCACCCTGCGCCGCCAGGCGGTGCGCAGATAGTCCTTGCACACGTTGATGGCGATGCGGGTCACCCAGGTTTTTTCGCCTGCGCCGCCGTTGAACTGGCCGTAGTTGCGGTATACTTTCAAAAAAGTATCCTGCACGGCGTCCTCGGCCAGCTGCATATCCTTCAAATATAAGTAGCACATGCGAAGCAGGCCGGTGCCGTATTGATCGACGATGCGTTCCATGTCCGGGACAGCGGGGGAAGCCTGTGTTGGCTGCAGCATGATATCGGACCCTTTCTGTCTGTTAGACGGGGATTCTTACGAATTTCTTTCAAAATTCTTACAGGTTTTTTTGAGAAATGGCCGCCGCGCAAAAACAGTTGGAAATTCGGGCTGCGTATGGTATCATAACAGCAGAACGAGAACGGCCGGTTGCTGTATTTTATTATAAAGCATATTGCATAAAATAGCAATATGTCCACAGGAGGCAGAGAAGTTGAACACCCTGGTCGAACTGTACGACAAAGAGACGATGGAGAACATTCTGGGCAGCTGCATTTTCCAGCCTCGCCATGTGGTGTATCTGTGTGATGTACACGACAGCACCATGCGCCGCGAAAAAGCGGTGTACCGTGTGTTTCAGCGCCGGAAGATGGATACGATGCCGCGGTTCTACTATGTGGACACCGGCAATCCGGCCGCCATCCACCGCGCGCTGGAGGCCATTGCGCGCGACTGGTCCGACTGTGTGTTCGACTTCACCGGCGGCAAGGATCTGGCGCTGCTGATGGCGGGCGGGTTCTGCCAGAAGCACAACCTGCCCGGCTATTATATCGACATCGACCGCCAGCGCTTTGTGCCGGTGTTCGGCTGCCAGGAGCTGGCGGCACAGTTCGCGATGCCCCATCTGCGGGCGGGGGATTTCTTTGCGGCCAGCGGCGCCGGGATCCTGGGGTACGGGCATTTCCCGCTGTCCTGGATGGACGAGGAATTCGAGCAGGACGTGCTGCGGGTGTGGGAGTGCATCATGGCGGCGCCCGGACGGTGGGGGAACGTGGCGGGATTTTTCCAGGCAGCCTTCCGCGCAAGCGCGGAGGAACAGCTCACCTACCACACCCGCCAGCGCCTGGGGACGGGAGGGCAGTCCACGGTCCGGGTGGACCTGGCGGCCCTGCGGCGTCTGCGGGCGGCGGGGGTCCTGACCTGGCTGGAGTGTGACGGCGACCGGGTGGCCTTCACCATTAAGAACGGGCTGCTGAAAAAGTGCCTGTCCAACCACGGGATCTGGCTGGAGCTGTACGGGTATCTGTGCGCCAAACAGACCGGCTGGTTCGACGACGTGCGCACCAGCCTGCTGATCGACTGGGACGGCGAGGATGCCTCCGCCGGCACCCGCAACGAAGTGGACATCTTTCTGCTGAAAGGGGTCACGCCGGTGTTCATCAGCTGCAAGATGGGCTCCCCCAGCGCGCTGGCACTGGCCGAGATCAAAACCATCAGCACCAAGTTCGGGGGCAGCCGGGCCAAGACGGTGCTGCTCACCGCCAGCGCCGTGAAGAGCGAGAACCACGTCATCGCCCAGCGCGCCCGCGATATGAACATCACCCTCATCGACCGGGGCGACCTGGGCCGCCGCGATCTGGGCGCGCAGCTGGTGCGCATCGCGAAAAGCTGGCCGGAAAGCTGAAAAATCCCGAAAAAACCCTTGCATTCCGCCGCGGGATGTGGTATGATAAATCGGCAAAACGCACGCATTGCTTTGTTCCGCCGGTGCCCGGCAGGGTGGCGGAGCAGCGCTGCAATGCGGAGGCAAAACAAATTTCAGGAGGATTTTATTATGGCAGTCGTATCTATGAAGCAGCTTCTCGAGGCCGGTGTGCACTTCGGTCACCAGACCCGCCGCTGGAACCCCAAGATGGCCCGTTACATCTTCACCGAGCGCAACGGCATCTATATCATCGACCTGCAGAAGACCGTGAAGAAGCTGGACGAGGCCTACAACTTCGTTCGTGATCTGTCCAGCCAGGGTGGTTCCATCCTGTTCGTGGGCACCAAGAAGCAGGCGCAGGAGTCCATCCGCGAGGAGGCCGAGCGCTGCGGCATGCACTTCGTGAATGCCCGTTGGCTGGGCGGCATGCTGACCAACTTCCGCACCATCCGTCACCGGATCGACCGCATGGAGCAGCTGAAGAAAATGCGCGAGGACGGCACTTTCGACATGCTGCCCAAGAAGGAAGTTGTCAAGCTGGAGCTGGAGATCGAGAAGCTGGAGAAGTTCCTGGGCGGCGTGAAGAACATGAACAAGCTGCCGCAGGCCCTGTTCATCGTGGACCCCCGCAAGGAGCGCATCGCCGTTTCCGAGGCCCGCAAGCTGAACATCCCCATCGTTGCCATTGTTGATACCAACTGCGATCCCGACGAGATCGACTACGTGATCCCCGGCAACGACGACGCCATCCGCGCTGTGAAGCTGATCGCCGGCGCCATGGCCGATGCCGTGCTGGAAGGCCGTCAGGGCGAGCAGGTCGAGGAGACCGCCGAGGAAGCCGAGGCCTGATTTTTCCACGGGACAACAGCAAAGAAAGGGAGTTAAAAAATATGGCTAACTTTACTGCACAAGACGTCAAGAACCTGCGCGAGCAGACCGGCTGCGGCATGATGGACTGCAAGAAGGCCCTCACCGAGTCCGACGGCAACTTCGAGAAGGCCGTTGAGTTCCTGCGTGAGAAGGGCCTGGCCGCTGCCGCCAAGAAGGCCAGCCGCATCGCCGCCGAGGGCATGGTGTACGCCGTGGCCGACAACGCCAAGAAGGTGGGCGTTGTTCTGGAAGTGAACGCCGAGACCGACTTCGTGGCCAAGAACGACATGTTCAAGGACTTCGTGAAGGACGTTGCCCAGGTCATCATGGACCAGAACCCCGCCGACGTGGACGCTCTGCTGGCCTGCCAGATGGGCGACACCACCGTGGACGCTGCCCTGAAGGACAAGATCCTGGTCATCGGCGAGAACATCAAGATCCGCCGCTTCACCCGCTACGAGGGCCCCTGCGCCGCTTATATCCATGCCGGCGGAACCCATGCCGTGCTGGTTTCCTTCAACACCAGCGACGAGATCGCGGCCAACCCCGCTTTCGAGGCCTGCGGCAAGGATGTCTGCATGCAGATCGCCGCTGTGAACCCCAGCTACGTGCGTGAGAGCGACGTTCCCGCGGATGTGATCGAGAAGGAGAAGGAGATCCTGCTCGCTCAGATCGAGAGCGATCCCAAGAACGCCAACAAGCCCGCGCAGGTGAAAGAGAAGATGATCACCGGCAAGATCGGCAAGTACTACAAGGAGAACTGCCTGGTGGATCAGGAGTTCGTCAAGGATCCCGACCTGACCGTTGGCAAGTACGTCGAGAAGGTTGCCGGCCAGCTGGGCGGCTCCATCGAGATCGTGAAGTTCGAGCGCTACGAGAAGGGCGAAGGCCTGGAGAAGCGCGCCGACGACTTCGCTTCCGAAGTTGCCAGCATGATGAAATAAGCTGCAAAAAGCACAGACCCCCTTTGCCTCGTGAACCGCCCCAGATTGTGCAGACAGCACAAAAAGGGCCCCTGGTGCAGGAATATTCGGTTTTAGCAGGAGTGGCGCAGCGAGAGGGGCGGCACTCCTGTTTTGCTTTGGATGCGCTCATGGTTGTAAAAGTGGATATAGCGGTCAATCATCTCGTTGGCTTCCGAGAAGGTAGCCGGTTTGTGGCGGTAAATACACTCGGTTTTGAGGATGGAGAAGAAATTTTCCGCCATAGCGTTGTCATACGGGTTCCCACGTCTTGACATCGAAGGCGTAATGCCGTATTGTTTAGTCAGCTTGAAATATGCTTGCGAGGTGTATTGAAAGCCTTGGTCGCTGTGGAGGTGCAACTCTGCGGCGACCTTCTTCTTTTCTCTGCGTACTGCCTGTCGGATGGTGTCCAACACCAGGTTCACCGTTTGTTGTGTTGCAGTTTTGTAGGCCACAATACTGTTGTCATACAGATCTCGGATCATGGACAGGTACAGCACACCTTGTTTGGTGTGGATGTAA
Source organism: Anaerofilum sp. An201 (assembly GCF_002160015.1). Classification (GTDB taxonomy): domain Bacteria; phylum Bacillota; class Clostridia; order Oscillospirales; family Ruminococcaceae; genus Anaerofilum; species Anaerofilum faecale. The sequence goes on from NZ_NFJT01000025.1 coordinate 41,168, forward strand.
GAGATGTCCGTTACCCATTTGCGGTTTGGTGCTTCGGCGTGAAAGTCTCGGTTGAGAAGATTCTGGTATTTGTGTACCTGCTGGCCCATCTGCTGCCACTTTCTGTGGCGGCGAATCTCTGCCAGCAGGCCGTATTTCTTCATGACACGCAGGATGGTTTTGGGGTTGTGATAAATCCTTTTGCTGTTTTTCAGCCACTGCCACATCCGTCGGTAACCGTAAGTGTGAAAGCATTTGCCTTGCTGCTGTCGGATCGTTTCGGCAAGGGCAGCATCCTTTTCTGGCCGGTTCATCCGCTTTACAAAGCTGTAATAGCCGCTTCTCGATACTGAAAAGAATTTGCACATTACAACAATGGGATATTCTTTCCTGTGGCGGTAAATCACTGCATACTTTGCCTTTGCTCTCACTTCCTTCCTGTGGATTGCAGAAAATCCCGCAGCAGCTCATTTTCCATGCGCAGCCGCCGAATCTCGTAAGCCTGCTCTGCAACAATGTCCCTTGGCGAAGCAGCTTTTCTCGGCCGTCCTTTGGGCCGTATCGTGATCCCGGCTTCTCGCTTCCGTTGTTTGGCACGTTCCCGTTTCACA
>NZ_NFJT01000026.1 GCF_002160015.1 Anaerofilum sp. An201
TGGGGGCAGGGGTGGGGGTGGGATCGGGCGCCGTGACGGTGATCTGGAAGGAATCGCTCGGTTGGCCGTCTACCACTACACTGACGGTATAGTTGCCGGCATTGGAGGCCGAGAAAGTATAACTGGAACCGGTCGCAACCGATACACCGTCCAGCATCCAGGACGCACTGCCCAGATTCAGCCCTTCGCCGCTTACAGTGAGCGTGAGGGTCTCGCCTACTTTACAGGCGTTATTGCCAGAGATGACCGGCTTTCCAACCGTCTTGCCCATGCTCACCGTGTTCGACTGGGTGCTGCCCATCGTGGCGTAGATGCTGTCGCCGGGTTTCACGAACAATTCTACATTTTCGCCGGTCTTGTCGGTCTGCTGGCCGTTGATGAACCACTGGATGGTCTTGTCGCCCTTTCCAGTGACTTTCGAAACGTAGAATTTCACGTTTTCGCCGTCCGCCTTCACCTGGGTGCGGTCGGCCGAGATGGACAGCGTTCCCTTCGCGGTGAAGATCGCGGTCACCGACAGGTTCGCCGTCAGGTTGGAGTCGGTGCGGGTGGCATCGGTGTTGCCGTCGCTCCACCTCACGAACTCATAGCCCTGGTTGGGCACCGCGGTGACGGTGAAGGAGCTGCTGCTGCCCTGGGTGGTGAACTGCTTGCTGGTCACGCCGGAGAAGCCGTCGCCCTGGAGCGTGCCGTAGGTCACGCCGTCCACCTTTTCCACGGTGTAGGTGGCGGTGTAGGTCTTGACCTCCTCCACCACGCGGCGGGTGGGGATGTTGCTGGTGTCGGGACGGCGGTCCTCGGTCTCCAGCGCGTGCTCGCGCACATAGGTCAGCACTTCCTGCAGCGCCTCGGTGGTCAGGTGCAGGCCGTCGCCGCGGGAATAGCTGGGCTTCAGATAGCCGTCGCCGCCCTTCAGCACCTCGCTGCTGTTCAGGAACTTGTAGCCTTCCTCCTTGCACATCCGGGCAAGCGCCTGGTTGTACTCGTCGATCACCGACATCTTGATGTCGGGGTAGTTGCTCTGCTTGGCGACCGGATACACCGAGTTCACGATGATGTCGGCATAGGGATAGCTCTCCTCCGCCCGCTTCAGCACCTCGCGGTAGTCCTCGATGAACTCCTCGGTGGTGTGATAGGGCGCGTCGTTGCTGCCGAAGGTGAAGATCACCCGGCGGGGCTTCATCATCGCAATGGTGTCCACCATCGTGTAGCCGTGGTTGTCGCCCACAAAATAGCAGCAGTTGTCGGTGATGGCGGAGTAGACGCCCACGCCCACCTTGGCGGACACCTGCTCCAGCGGCAGCAGGTCGGCCACTGCCAGCGCGGCGGTGTTGGAATCGCCGATGAAGAGCGTCTCATCCAGGTATTCCTGGCCGGCGTCCTCGGTCTTTTTCAGGATCGTGTCGCCCAGCTCATCCACATCCAGCGTGTGTTTGTTGCTGTCGTAGCTGTCGCTGCCGGCGGAAGAGGCGGAAGAGCTGCCGGACGAAGGCTGCTCCGGATCGCCCGACACCAGCGCCACCGCAACGATGGTGCCCACCAGCACCGCCAGGAACACCGCGGCACAGATGGCCACCACCCGCGCCGCTTTGCGCTCGGTGTCGGTGAGATTTGTATACCATTGTTCAAACTTTTCTTTCACGCTTTATACACCCTTTTCCTGTGTGGTTTCATCCAGCAGCCAGTCGGCCAGGCTGGAACAGCTTTCGGCCCAGAAACAGGGCCGGTAGGCGGCCAGCTCTTCCCGGCTGCCATACCCATACAGCACCGCTGCTGCGTCCAGGCCGCAGTCTGCCGCACCGATCATATCGTCCCTGCGGTCTCCCACCATCAGCACGCGGCGTCCCGCCAGCTCCGGCCGGGACAGCACATGCTGCATCACCGCCGTTTTGGTGTCGAGACTGGCGTCCATCGAAGCGCCGCCCACCTCGTCGAACAGGCCCGCAATGCCCAGATGCTCGAGGATCGGCAGGGCCACCTCGCGCGGTTTGCTGGTGGCGGTGTAGAGGCCGATGCCCGCTTGCTTCAGCCGGCGCAGCATTTCCTCTGCACCGGGATAGAGGGTGCAGGCGAATTGTCCGTGGGTGGCATAGCGCCGGCGATAGATCAGCACCGCCTGCTCCACCTGCGCGGGATCGGAAAAGTGCTCGGCAAAGGTGCGCCGCAGCGGCGGGCCCAGATACCGTGTGAGATCCACACCGGAAACATCTTTTCCCATCTGGCGGAAGGTGTAGGCCATCGTATCCAGAATTCCGGGGCTGGAATGCACCAGAGTTCCATCCACATCGAACAAAACTGCCTGATATGCGGGCATGGGATCTCCTCCTGTTTTCATCTTCCTCCGTATCGACCGGCCTTGTGCCCGGCGTTGCAGGTATTTTGACCAATCTTTTATATTATACCATCGTACAGGTCGATCCACAAGTATCAACCTGCAAAGCGGACGGTCAGTCGAGCTTGAAATCCTCCGGTGAGAATTCCGGCAGGCGCGGCGGTCGGCGCGGGACCCGCTTGAGGGGATCGTAGACATACCGCCTGCACTGGTGGGTGGGAGACACCGCGCCATGCCGCACGCACAGGATCAGGTTCGGGTCGGCGGTGGGCTGGCCGTGTTCGCAATATTGGCAGGCCGGCGGCACCGTGTTGCCGAACAGCTTGTGCTTTCCAAACATAACAATCGCTCCTTTGGCTCTGGGCAGATTGATACAAATATAGTATATCCCGCCTTTGGTGTCAACTTTTGTCGGCTGTTTTGATGTACATGGGCGCGAAATATGGTATAATAACCACAGTTCGGTTAGTATACCACTTTATCTTTTATGCTCTTTTTCCCTCCCCTTGCGGGGCAGCCGAAAAAGACAGCGAATTCCGGCATTTCGCTTGCGCTTTTTTGTGGTATACTGTCTGTGGGTTCTGGTTTGTCCAGAACGCCGCACCAAACTTTTTTCATCCTATTATAAAACAGAAGGAGGACCGCATATGATCGAACGTGTGTTTCTGATCGTTTTGGACAGCTTTGGCGTGGGCCATGCGCCCGACGCCGCCGATTTTTCCGATGAAGGTTCCGACACACTGGGCGCGATTGCCGGCCACCCCAATTTTCACACGCCCACTCTGGCGTCGCTGGGAATGTTCAACATCCCCGAAACGCCCTGCGATCCGGCGGCGGCGCCGCTGGGCGCGTTTGGCCGTTTGCAGGAGCGCAGCCGCGGCAAGGACACCACCATCGGCCACTGGGAGATCGCCGGTGTGGTGAGCCCCCAGCCGCTGCCCACCTATCCGCACGGATTCCCGCCCGAGGTGATCGAAGAATTTGAGCGTCTCACCGGGCGCAAGGTCATCTGCAACCTGCCCTACTCCGGCACCGACGTCATCCGCGACTACGGCGAGGAGCATCTGCGCACCGGCGCTCTGATCGTCTACACCAGCGCCGACAGCGTATTCCAGATCGCGGCCAACGAGGCCGTCGTGCCGGTGGAGGAGCTGTACCGCTACTGCGAGATCGCCCGCAGGATGCTCACCGGCCCCCATGCGGTGGGCCGTGTGATCGCGCGCCCCTTTGTGGGGACCTGCGCCGCCGACTTCAAGCGCACCGCCAACCGCCACGACTATTCGCTCACCCCGCCCCGCCCCACCATGCTGGACGCTCTGCAGGCCGCCGGGCTGGACACCATCGGCGTGGGCAAGATCTATGATATTTTTGCCGGCCAGGGCATCAGCCAGACACACCGCACAAAATCCAACCACCACGGCATGGAAGTGACCCTGGAGCTGGCAAAGACCAATTTCAAGGGCCTGGCCTTTGTGAATCTGGTGGACTTCGACATGGTCTACGGGCACCGCAACGACGTGCCCGGCTACGCTGCCGCCGCCACTGAATTCGACGGCCAGCTGGCGCAGCTGCTGCCGCTGCTGGGCGAGAAGGATCTGCTGCTGATCACCGCCGACCACGGATGCGATCCGGCCACCCCTTCCACCGACCACTCCCGCGAGATGGTGCCGCTGCTGGCATACGGTGCACAGGTGAAGCCGGGCGTGGCGCTGGGCACCGTGCAGGGCTTCGGCTGCATCGCCGCCACCGTCTGCGAGGCGCTGGGCGTGCCGGCGGAGGTGGAGGGCGAAAGCCTCTGGGCCGCCATCACCGGGCGCTGATTTCGGCCGGACAGCCCCCATTTTGAAAATCTTTGGCAACTTTTTAAAAAATAGCCGGTTTGGATGAAAGATTTCGATCGGATCGTTCGTATATAGGGTGAACGATCAAAAAACTGCACTTCAAACAAACAATTTTCAAGGGGGGCTTTTCCATGTTGCAGATGATCCTGGTTGCAATCGCCGTATTGGTTGCTTTGAGCTATATTTTTGCAAGCGTTGCCGCTGATCCCGAGGAACAAAGCGAAACGGCGCAGGAGACGACCCCCGCCGATGTCTCTTCTTCCACTCCCCATGCGGCCTGACGGTTCGCCGGTGATTGAAGTTTTACTTGCACCGCCGCCCGGCATTGGTTCTTCGCCGGACGGCGGTGTTCTGTTTTCGTGAAAAAGGTAGTTTCTTCTATGGATATCCGACCGATCCTTTCCTCGCTGCTGGCTCTGGCGCTGAGCGTGCAGAGCGTGCTGTGCGCCACCCGCGGCAGCTTCAATCTGGGTTCCCTGCTGGTCTATCTGGCCACCGCGGCGGCCTGGATCTACACCTTTCTATACCGCCCGATCGGTCAGTTCTGCGCGCACGGACCGGGACGCGCGCTGAAATACCTGTTTGCGGCCGGGCTTGTCCTGCTTGCCGCGCTGGTGGCGTTCGTCTGCCTGGCCGGCTACGCCATGCCGCCGCAGGGCAACGAGCGCGCCATCCTCGTGCTGGGCGCCGGGCTGCGCGGCGAGGAGCCGTCCGGCATGCTGGCACGCCGCCTGGACGCCGCGCTGGAGGCGTGGCGGCAGAATCCGGACGCCCTGCTCGTGGTGAGCGGCGGCCAGGGCCCCGACGAGGTCATCCCGGAAGGGCAGGCCATGCAGCGGTATCTGCTGCGCAAGGGGGTGCCCGAGGAAAAGATCCTGGTGGAGGACAGGAGCACCAGCACACAGGAAAACTTCCGGTTTTCCATGCAGCTGCTGGAACAGGCGGGCATCTCCGCCAGCGAACCGGTGGCATTTTCCACATCCGATTTTCATTGCTGGAGAGCGGCGCAGTATGCCCGCAAGGAAGGCTTTTCCGAGGTGCGCTGCATCCCGGCTTCCTCCCCTCCCACAATGGTCGTACCCAGCACGCTGCGCGAGGCGTTTGCCGTGCTGTATTATGCGGCGTTCCAACGCTGACAAAAAACGAGGTGAAACGATGAACCCCATTATCCGTGTGGAGCATCTGCGCAAGGTGTACCGCGTGGGCAAGGAAAAGGTGGTGGCGCTGAACGACGTCAGCCTGTCCATCCTGCCCGGCGAGGTATGCTGCATCGTGGGTGCTTCCGGCAGCGGTAAGTCCACGCTCCTGAACCAGCTGGCCGGGCTGGAAAAGCCCACCCGCGGCCGTGTGCTGATCGGCAGGCATGAGATCAGCGCGATGACCGAAAACGAGCTGGCCGCGTTCCGGCAGGCGCATCTGGGCTTTATCTTCCAGAGCTACAACCTGCTGCCCAATCTCACAGCCGCCGAAAACGTGGCGCTGCCATTGATGTTCAAGGGCGTGCCGCGCAAACAGCGGCAGAAAATGGCGGTGGAACAGCTGAAGCTGATGGGTCTTGCCAAGCGCGCCGGCCACAAGCCCACCGAGATGAGCGGCGGCCAGCAGCAGCGTGTGGGCATTGCACGCGCCTTTGTGACGCGTCCAAAGGTGATTTTTGCGGACGAACCCACCGGTAACCTGGACACCAAGACCACCCGCCAGGTGCTGCGCAGCATGCTGGAGATGGCCAAAGAGCACGGGATCACCTTTGTGATGGTGACCCACGAAAAAGACCTGGCCGGCATCGCCGACCGCGTGATCACCATTCAGGACGGCAATGTGCTGTCCGACGTGGTGGTGGGCGACGCCGAAAAGGCTGCCAACCGCGCGGCTTTGTTTGACAGCCTGGAAGAACAATCACCCGCCGAACCGGTGGCGGCTGTCCCTGCGGGGGCAGAGCCGGAGGGCACGGCGGCAAATAAAACTGAAAAAAAGCGAGGAGTGTAATCATGAAAATCCGCATCCACCCCCGATACCTCAGCGCCGCACTGGCAGCTGTTATGCTGTGCACCGCAGCGGGCGCAGGCGCTGTGATGGCCCAGCCTGCATCCAGCAACGTTGCCGTGCAGAGCGGCGACGAATCCACCGAGCCCACCCCCACTCCCCCTCCCGTACAGGGCGGCGACGTGTTTGTGTCCGGCTATGAGCTGCTGAACCAGAACGGCAAGGTGGGCAACCTGGTGCGCGACAAGAACAACGACACCATCCCCTCCGGCACCCTGACCGTCTACATAACCGACCAGCGCATCAACGGCAGCCATCTGGGCGCAAACGATTTCGGCAAGGTGCAGGTGATGCCGCAGCAGACCAGCGTCTTCACCGCCGAGCAGGGAACGGTGAGCCAGATCAGCGCCGTGCCCGGTTCCGACACGGTCGCCGGCCATGTGACCTACAAAGTGGTATTCAACAACCTGAAATACTACGGAGGCGACAACAACTTCTCCTTCGACATCTCCTACACCGGCCTGAACGGCAACATGAGCGTGCCGGTGCAGACACTTTCGCTCGCTCTGCCCCAGTGCCAGACCATCGAAAAGGCCGGCGCGCAGAGCGGCGTGGAGCTGCGTGCCCCCGGCTTGCTGGTGAAGGATTTCAGCTACGGCGGCGCTTCGGTTCCCGCCGGTGAGGAGTTCACCCTGAACCTGACCGTTTTCACCACCACCGGCGACCAGGCGCTGAGCGACGTGACCGTAAACCTGGGGCTGCCCGAGGGCGTGACCATGTCCACCGGCAATTCCTCGCAGTATGTGGGCGCCATGAACCCCGAGACTTCGGCAAACCTGCAGTATAAGATCCTGCCCGGCGCCAACTTCACCGGCGGCGTGGCCACCTTCCAGGTGACCATGAGCGGCGTCGGTTCCAAGGACGGCACCAAGAGCGAAGCCACCTCCACCATCACCGTGCCTGTTGTGCAGCCCGAGCGCTTTGAGATCACCAAAATCTCGGGCGCCGAGACCCTGATGGTGGGCGAGGAAGGCTATCTGGAAGTGACCTTCGTCAACAAGGGCAAACAGCCGGTGAGCAATCTGTCGGCCGAGATCAGCGGCGAGAACCTGCGCAATCCCGGCCAGAGCCAGTATCTGGGCAACGTCCAGCCCGGCACGGAGAACACCGCCGAATTCACCATTTCCTCCGACGTGGAGGGAACCATCACCGGTATGATCACCCTGAGCTATGAGGACGCGAACGGCAACGTGAAAACCATCAGCAAGGAGTACTCCTGTACCGTACAGCCCGCGATGGACATGGGCGGAATGGACCCCGGCATGGAAATGCCCATCGATCCGATGCCCGAAGAGAAGTCCGGCCTGCCTGTGTGGGCCTGGATCCTGATCGGCCTGGGCGTTGTGGGCGTTGGCGCCGCGGTGACGGTGGTTGTGCTGAAAAAGAAAAAGGCCAAAGCGCTGGCCATGCTGGAGGATGACGATGAAGATATCTGATCTGCTGAAGCTCAGCACAGATAACCTTCGCCGCCGCAAAGGACGCACCCTGCTGACCCTCATCGGTGTGGTGATCGGCACCTGCCTGATCGTGGTGATGATCAGCCTGGGCATTGCCATCGGCAAGCAGAACGAGGAGATGCTGCGCAGCTATGGAGATCTGACCAAAATCCAGATCTACAACTACAGCTACGGCGGCACCACCGAGAACTCCCCGCCCAAGCTGGACGACGCCATGCTGGAAACGCTGAAAGCCATTCCGCATGTGATCGCCGCCACACCGCAGTACCGCCCCCAGAACCTGGGCGGGCAGATCTATGCTGGTAAAAACGACCGGTATCAGGCCTATATGGATGTGATGGGCATGGACCCCGCTTCGCTGCAGGCGATGGGCGTGACCATGCTGAGCGGCCAGTATCTCACCGGCGAAGAAGTGCTGGGCAAAAACAAAATCCCGGTGATCGTGGGCGAAAACTACGCCTATTCGTTTGAAGATACCCGCAAGAGCTACAATTCGGGCAAGCGCTATGTGTACCAGGGGATGGTGGACGCACAGGGGAACCCAGTTCCGCCGTTTGTGGACATCAACAAAGACAAGCTGACCCTGCGCATGAGCAACTACGACGAGACCAATCCCAAAACGCGCGAATATGAACTGGTGGTTATGGGCGTGATGAAAAGCGATTACAACGTCGGCTACTACACCGATTCGGGCATCGTGATGAGCATCGCGAACGTCAAAAAGCTGGAAGAAGCCTACCAGAAGCTGACCGGCAGCAAAAACAACGGCGGCGGCGTGATCATCAGCGGCAGCGGCGGCGTCATGCGCGAGCAGGACAACGGCTACCAGGAAGTTTACCTGAAAGTGGACGACGTGGACAATGTGGCCGACGTGGAAAACGCCGTGAAAGATCTGGGCTACACCGAGATCGGCTCGATGACCCAGGTGCGCGAACAATTGCAGGCCGAGGTGCGCAAGCAGCAGATGACGCTGGGCGGCCTGGCTGCCGTGTCGCTGCTGGTGGCCGCGCTGAACATCGCCAACACCATGACCATGGCCATCTACGAGCGGACCAAGGAAATCGGCGTGATGAAGGTGCTTGGCTGTCCGCTTGGCAAGATCCGCGGGATGTTCCTGGTGGAATCCGGCGCGATCGGATTCATCGGCGGCATTGTGGGCGTTGTCATCAGTTATATTGTCAGCTTTGTGCTGAACAATCTGCAGACCATCATCGCTTTCCTTGGCATCCAGCAGAACATGGATTCGATGAACAATATGGGCGGTATGGTGGACCCAATGATGGCCACCAGCCAGTCGAGCATTATCCCGCCCTGGCTGGTGCTGCTGGCGATCGCATTCGCCACGCTGGTGGGCCTGCTGTCCGGTGTGGTCCCCGCCAACCGCGCGGTGAAGATCAGCGCGCTGGAAGCCATCCGGCACGAGTGATCCCCTTCCCGGCTCTGCCGAACACAAGAACAAACGGCCGGTGTGCTTTCTCCAAAACAGGAAAGAGCACACCGGCCGCTTTTTGCATGTCGCCTCAGAAACCAAACAGCTTGTGCCAATCTGGAGGATATGATATACTTTGATGAAGAATGACACTAAACTGAATTTTCGGAGATCGTTTCTATGAATTGTACAATCAGGAGATGGAAATTGACAGACGCTTCCGATTTGGCGCTGGTAATTTCCAATAAGCATATACAGGACAACCTTCGTGATGGATTGCCGTATCCCTATACAGAAAAGAACGGGATAGAGTATATTTCAAGTGTACTCTCTGCAAACGAAAACGACACCTTTGCATTTGCCATCGTTGTTGATAATAAAGTAATCGGAAGCATCAGTGCTTGTCGCCAGAAAAATATACATCGACAAACTGCGGAATTGGGATATTACATTGCAGAGGAATACTGGGGAAAAGGAATCATGGTAGAGGCAGTAAAACAGATTTGCGATTATATCTTTCACAACAGCGATATTCTCCGCATTTATGCAGAACCGTTTTCATACAATACGGCTTCTTGTCGTGTGCTTGAAAAAGCAGGGTTCCAATATGAAGGCACCTTGAAAAGCAACGCTGTGAAAAGTGGAAAAGTAATTGATATGAAAATGTATGCCCGAATAAAGGAAAGCGTATAAATTGTTTATAGAACAGAAAGCTGCGAACAGATTTCGTTTTGATGCGATCTGCTCCCAGCTGCTGCAGCTTCTCTGTTCCCCGGCTGTTTCATTGTTTTGCTGCAAATGAAACTCTCCTGTCATTGTATATTGGGCATTTTCTCTTATGCGATAACGCTCAGCGATCTTGCATAATTTTCATTAAAAACCGGCCGTCTTCCGTTTTGCAGGAAGGCGGCCGGTTTGGCTGCAGAAGGAAATCAGGATTTTTCCAGCACGATCTCGCCGTCTTTGGCGTCCACCGTGACGGCGGCGGGCAGCTCGCCCTCCGTGACCCACTGTGCCAGCGGGTCCTCCACCTCGCGGCGGATGGCACGGCGCAGCTGACGGGCGCCATATCGGGCGCCTTCCGCCTTGTCTGCCAGCAGCAGCAGGGCGGCGTCGGTCCAGGACAGCATGCATCCGCGCTCGGCCAGAGAGGTCTTGTATTCCCCCAGCACGAGGGCGGCAATGCGGGACAGCGTCTCGGGCGAGAGCGGCGAAAAGACCACCACTTCGTCCACACGGCCCAGGAATTCCGGGCGGAGGAACTCGCTCAGCGCCTTCATCACCTTGTTTTTGCTCATGTCCTCCACCGTCTTGCCGAAACCGGTCTCGCCGGTGCGGTCGCTGCTGCCGGCGTTGGAGGTCATGCACAGGATGGTGTTGGTGAAGTCCACGCTGCGGCCCTGGGCATCGGTGATGCGGCCTTCGTCCAGGATCTGCAGCAGGATATTCATGACGTCGGGATGTGCTTTTTCGATCTCGTCGAACAGGATCACCGAATACGGGCGGCGGCGCACCTTCTCGGTGAGCTGGCCGGCCTCGTCGTAGCCCACATAGCCCGGAGGCGAACCGACCAGGCGGCTGACCGTGTGCTTCTCCATAAATTCGCTCATATCAAAGCGGATCAGCGGGTCGGCGCTGTCGAACAGGGCGCTGGCCAGCTGCTTGACCAGCTCGGTCTTGCCCACGCCGGTGGGGCCCACAAAGATGAAGCTGGCCGGGCGGCGGTGCCCCGACAAGGCGGCACGGCTGCGGCGGACGCCGCGCACCACCTGCTCCACCGCTTCGTCCTGGCCGATGATGTGGCTCTTCAGCGTGGCTTCCAGACCGGCCATCCGGGCGATGTCGCTCTGCTGGATCTTGACGGCGGGCACACCGGTCCACAGCTCGATCACCTTTGCCACGTCCTCGGGCTGCACCGCGATCTGGTCCACCGCCTGCTTCTGGGTCTCCAGCTGCTTTTCCAGCGCGATGAGCTGGGTTTTGGTCTCGGCCAGCTTTTCATAGTCCGGCTCTTTTCCCTCCGGCGGGGTCTCCAGCGTCTCCATCCGGTGGCGCAGCACGGCGGCTTGCTTCTCGTTTTCCAGCCAGGTGCTGATCTCGGGATGGCGCAGCGCACAGCAGGCGCAGGCTTCGTCCAGCAGGTCGATGGCCTTGTCGGGCAGGAAACGGTCGGTGATATACCGCTCGCTCAGATGCACCGCCATGGTGACGATGCTGTCCCCCACCTTGACGTGGTGGTGGTTCTCGTAGTAGCATTTCACGCCGGTGAGCACTGCGATGGTGTCCGCCACAGAGGGCTCCTCCACCTTGACCGGCTGAAAACGGCGTTCCAGCGCTTTATCCTTTTCGATATACTTGCGGTATTCGGCGAAGGTGGTGGCGCCGATCACCTGGATCTCGCCGCGGGACAGAGCGGGCTTCAGGATGTTGGCGGCGTTCATCGCGCCCTCGGAATCCCCCGCACCGGTGATGGAATGCACCTCGTCGATGAACAGGATGATGTTGCCGGCGGCCTTCACCTCTCCGATCAGGCCCTTCACACGGCTCTCGAACTGGCCGCGGAACTGGGTGCCGGCCACCAGGCTGGTGAGATCCACCAGCCACACCTCTTTGTCCCGCAGCACGGCAGGCACCTGGCCGGCCACGATGCGCTGGGCGATGCCTTCGGCGATGGCGGTCTTGCCCACACCGGCTTCACCGATGAGGCAGGGGTTGTTCTTCTGGCGGCGGCAGAGGATCTGCACCGTGCGGGCGATCTCGCGGTCGCGCCCGATCACACGGTCCAGCTTGCCGGCGCGCGCTTTGGCGGTAAGGTTTTCGCAGTATCCCTCCAGGAATTTCTGCTTTTTGCGGCGGGGGGCGTCGCCCTGCTTGGAGTTGTCCTCCTGCGGAGCCTTTGCGCCCAGGCCGAACGGGAACACCGGCGAACCGCCCGGCACAAAGTCCTCGCCGTCGGAGGAACTGTCGGCTTCGGAATTGGTGTCCAACCCCATCATCTGCACCAGACCGGACGCACCGCTGTTTTCCAGCTCCTTCATATAGCCGGCCATGTTGTCTTCCATGCGGTCCATATCCTCCGGCGTGATATTGAACTGCTTCATCAGGTCTTCCACCGGCTTGATGCCCAGCTCGCGGGCACAGCGCAGGCAGTAGCCTTCATTTTTGGGCTGCGAACCGTCCATCTTCTGCACAAAGACAATGGCCGGCCGCTTTTTACAGCGTACACAAAGCATATCGGAATGCGCTCTCCTTTCTTACAGGAACGGATTCAGCGGGGCAAACATCTGATAGAACAGGCTCTTTTCCAGCATGGCCTCGTTCCACCAGCTGCTGTTTCCGCCGGTGATGACCAGAATGGCCCAGGCGGCGCACAGCAGGATGAACACGTTCAACAAACCCGCCGCCGCGCCGGTGACAAGGCCCAGCACGCGGTTCAGGCTGCCCACGATGGGAATGCGGTTGAGGCCGGTGAGCATGGCGGTGAGCAGGCCCACCAGCAGGCGGCAGAGGGCAAAGCAGACGAAGAACACCACGATGGAGATGATCGGCACCAGCAGCGGCGCGATGACATTCTCCACGATGCTCAGCGCCGCGTCGGGAGCGCCGCCGTCCAGCACGCCGCCCGCCGCCGACAGGATGCTCTGCTTGAGGCTGTCGGGCAGGAACCCGGCAAACTTTTCCACCATATCGGCCAGATTGACGGTGGCCTGGCCGTCGATGGCGGTGTGGATCTTCTCCACCAGACCTTCCTTAAAGAATCTCTCAAACACGGCGGGGGAGACAGTGGACGCCGCCAGCCAGGCGCCGATCAGGCTGATGAGGGTACCGCCCAGATGGACGATACCGGCCACAAAGCCCTTTTTGCGGTAGTACAGCGCAGTGCTCACCAGCACGGCCAGCAGCACCAGATCCAGAATCAACGAAACGGTCATGTTCAGCACCTCATTTGTATGTTGTATCACTCCGCGGCCGAAGAAGAGGCAGGCGCGGGAAGGGGATCGAGATCGAGGCGATCCAGCGAATCGCCGTATGCTACCAGGACTTTTCCGGCTTTGAACACCGCCTGGGGCGTGCTGTCGAAGGTCTGCATGCCCAGCGATTCGCCCTTGAGGCTGAATCCGTACACCGAGTCCTTCGTCAGACAATATGCGCGTCCGCCGGCCAGCAGTACCTTCTCCGCCCCGGACACCGACGCGCTGCCGGTCTCGCGCAGGGAGCTGTCCAGCAGTTTGATCTGGCCGTCTTCGTGCAGCAGCGCCAATGTGCCGCCGCTGGTATCGGCCGACAGCAGGGTTCCGGCGTGGTCATACCGGGCGCGCTCCTCGCCTTTTGTGTCGTACACGGCGACAAAGGTGTCGGTGATGACGGCAAAGCGGCCGCCCCCCAGCCAGGAGACCCGGTAGCCGCTGCACCCTTCCAGGCGGATGGAGGCCAGCGGATCGGTCTGGCTGCCGTTGAGCAGGATGAGGTTCAGGCCCATCTGCCCGTTGGAGGGCGCCGCGCATCCCACCACCATGCGCCCGTTGTCGTCGAGGTCCATCAGATAGGGTGTGCCGTCCTGTTCGGTGGCATACCAGTGAAAAATCTCCTCGAACTGGGCGTCGTACAGCATCAGCTCGCCGGTATAGCGGGGGGAGCGGGTGAGCACCGCCACCTCGCCGCCCGACGCGATGTCGGCCGTGAGGATGGGCTGGGAAAAGGTCTTGGTGTATAAGGTGCGGGTGCGGCTTTCCACACGCAGCTGGGTGCCGGTGCGGTTATACAGGCAGAACCGGGTGCCGGCTGCCGCCGCCTGCGGGCGGGCATACCCGTGCTGGATGCTCCGCAGCTGGCTGCCGCTGTTGGAGTAGAGTGTGAGGTCGTCCCCGCTGAGCAGCAGGAAACTCCCCGAAAGCGGCTGCGCCGAGAGCAGCTCCGGCTTATCGGTCTGCACCGGCCAGCTCTGTCCCGGCTTGAGCGCGATGGAAATGGTGTCCAGCACATCGCCCAGCATTGCGATCGACGCACCGTACAGGCCGGTGAAATAGACCAGAACGGCTGCCAGGATCACGGTGACGCCGACAGCCAGGCGGATCTTTCGCCGCCTGCGCCGTCCGCGGATGCGTTCCAGCCAGACTGCGCTCTCGTCGGCGGGCTTTGCTTGCTTTTTCATCCGGTTCCTCCTTCCGGTTCATAGTATACATGGCTGAGGAACAGCCCCTGCGGCGGCAGGGTGGGGCCGGCGTCGGAGCGCTTTCGGCTCTCCAGCGCGCGGGCGATCCCTTCCGCCGGCATGCGTCCCGCCCCGATCTCCACCAATGTGCCGCACAGGATGCGGACCATATTGTACAAATACCCGTCGGCAGCCACCTTGAACAGCACCATGTCCCCCTCGCGGGTGACCGAAAAGCGGTGGATGGTGCGCACTGTGTCGGCGATGCTGCTGCCGGCGCTCATGAAAGCGGCAAAATCGTGCGTCCCCACCAGCTGCTGGGCGGCAGCGTGCATCGCGTCCGCATCCAGCGGCGAGGGGCTGCGCCAGTACAGGCCCTGCTCGAAGGGGCTGTCGATGGCGGAATTCTTCAGGCGGTAGGTGTATTCCTTGCTGTGGGCCCAATAGCGGGCATGGAAGTCCTCCGGCACCTGCCGGGCGTCCAGCACCCGCACGTCGGCGGGGAGATACCGGTTGAGTGCAAGGGGCAGTTTCTGCATTGGAATGCGCGTATCTGCGTGGAAATTCAGCTTAAAATCCAGCGCGTGCACGCCCGCGTCGGTGCGGCTGCACCCCTTCACATCCGGCCGGTCCCCCAGCAGCTGCTCCAGTGCATCCTGGAACACCTCGCAGACGGTGCGGCCGTTCTTCTGCACCTGAAACCCGTGGTAGGCGCCGCCGTGAAAGGCCAGCGTGACCAGAATATTCAAACGGGTCTTCCCTCCCCTTTTGTTACAATACGAATCGCACAGAGCATATATTTCAACTTTACAGGCCCTGGAACAGCAGATTGGTGGACGCCACCGCCGCGAAGGCAGCGATGCAGACCACTGCGGCCGCCCAGTCGGTGCGGGTGAAGCGCAGCTGCTTGAGACGGGTGCGCCCCTCGCCGCCGCGGTAGCAGCGGCACTCCATCGCCATCGCCAGCTCGTCCGCACGGCGGAAGGCCGAGATGAACAGCGGGATGAGGATGGGCACCATCGCCTTCATGCGCTGGCGCAGCGTGCCGGAATCCAGCTGGGCGCCGCGCGCTTTCTGGGCGTTCATGATCTTGTCGGTCTCCTCGATGAGGGTGGGGATGAAGCGCAGCGCGATGGTCATCATCATGGCCAGCTCGTGCACCGGCAGATGCAGCCTGGCAAAGGGGGCCAGCAGCCGCTCGATGCCGTCGGTGAGCGAGATGGGGCTGGTGGTGTAGGTGAGCAGGCTGGTGCCGGCGATCAGGCAGATGATGCGCGCGCCCATGATGAGCGCGTAGCGGATGCCCTCGGCGTAGATGCGGATGAAGCCCCACTGCACCAGCGGCTCGCCCTCGCCCGAAATGAAGAACAGGTTCAGCACGATGGTGAACAGGATGATGGGCAGGATCGGCTTGAGGCTGCGCAAAATCAGCTTGAGCGGGATGCGGGACACCCTGTACAGAATGGCCAGCAGCACCGCCGACAGCACAAGGCCGCCGGGATTCGCCGCCACGAACAGCAGGATGATGTAGCCGATGGTGAGCAGGATCTTCATGCGGGGGTCCAGGCGGTGCACGACCGAATTGCCCGGGAAATGCTGCCCGATGGTGATGTCTCGGATCATACCGGCGCGCCTCCTTTCTTGTTCTCCACCGCTTTGAGGATGGTTTTCACCGCGTAGGGCATGGTGTAGACGTCGGTGGGGATGTCCACGCCCAGCTCACGCAGGCGCAGGAAGATGCGGGTGATCTGCGGCACGCTGAGGCCCATTGCCAGCAGCTCGGGCGCACGGGCAAAGATCTTTTCGGTGGTGTCGTACATCGCAAGGCGGCTCTGGTCCATCACGATGACCTTGTCGGCATACTTGGCGATGTCCTCCATCGAATGGCTCACCAGCACCACGGTGGTGCCGGTCTGCTTGTGGTAGGCCTTGATCTGGGACAGGATGTTGTCGCGTCCCTCCGGGTCCAGGCCGGCGGCCGGCTCGTCCAGCACCAGGATGCGGGGCTGCATCGCGATCACGCCCGCGATGGCCACCCGGCGCTTCTGCCCGCCCGACAGCTCGAACGGGCTTTTTTGCAGCATGGCTTCATCGATGCCGCACATCTCGGCGGCGCTGTGGACGCGCCGGCGGATCTCCTCCTCCGACAGGCCCATGTTGGACGGGCCGTAGGCGATGTCCTTCTCCACCGTCTCCTCAAACAGCTGGTATTCGGGATACTGGAACACCAGGCCCACCAGAAAGCGGAACTTGCGGATCTGGCGCGGATCGGCCCACATGTCCTCTCCCGCCACATACAGCTTGCCCGAGGTGGGCTTGAGGATGCCGTTGAAGTGGTTGATGAGGGTGGATTTGCCGCTGCCGGTGGAACCGATCAGGCCGACGAAATCGCCTTCCTCGATGGACAGGTTGATGTCCTGAATCGCGACCGATGCGTCGGGCATGCCCTGGCCGTAGATGTGGCTGAGATGCTCGGCTCGGATGATTGCTGCCATTTGTTCTCTTCCTTTCCTTCCCCGTCGCGCGCCGCCTGTCGTGCGGCTGTGCGCGGGGCAATCTGTGTTACGCCAGCAGTTTCGCCAGCGCCTGGGCGCATTCTTCCTCGGTGATGCAGTCGTCCGGCATGTCCAGCCCGGCGGCGCGCAGCTGCTGGGCCAGCTCGGTGGCCTGCGGCACGTCCAGACGCAGCTCGTGCAGCCTGTCCACCTGGCGGAACACCTCTTTGGGGGTGCCCTCCATCACCACATGGCCGCTGTTCATCACCAGAACGCGGTCGGCCTGTGCGGCTTCCTCCATGTAGTGGGTGATGGTCACCACCGTGATGCCGAACTCGCGGTTCAGGCGGCGGATGGTCTTCATCACCTTCTCGCGGCCGCGGGGGTCCAGCATGGCGGTGGCTTCGTCCAGCACCAGGCAGTCGGGGCGCATGGCGATCACGCCCGCGATGGCCACGCGCTGCTTCTGCCCGCCCGACAGCTTGTGCGGCGCTTTGTTGCGGTGCTTATAGATCCCGGCCATCTCCATCGCCTCGTCGATGCGGGTGCGGATCTCGGCCGGGGGGACGCCCAGATTTTCCAGCGCGAAGGCAACGTCCTCCTCCACGATGGTGGCGACGATCTGGTTGTCGGGGTTTTGGAACACCATGCCCACCTTCTGGCGGATGTCGTAGAGGTGTTCCTCGTCGGCGGTGGAGAGGTTTTCCACCGTCACGGTGCCGCTGTAGGGCAGCAGGATGGCGTTGAAATGCTTGGCCAGCGTGCTTTTCCCGCAGCCGTTGGCGCCCAGCACCGCCACGAATTCGCCCCTGTTCACCTGCATGGTCACGCCGTCCACCGCCCAGGGCAGGTCATCGGCATAGCGAAAGCGCACGTCCTGCGCCTTCAGCATGGTCTCGCTCATCGTATCTCCCTCTTTTTCCTCGTCGTTATACCGAAACGCCGTCTGCCAGCCAGAAGGCGGTGGCGCCGCAGGGCACCACGCCGCCGGTGGCCGACACCGGCAGACCGATCTCGTCGCAGCAGGTGTGCCCGCCGTAGGTGGGGCACAGACGGGTCTTGACAATGTACTCCATCACGCTGGGCGACAGGCCGGTGGTGTAGCTGTTCACTGCGAAAAACAGCGGATTGTCGGTGAGAACACCGGCGCACAGGTCGATCAGATCGTAGATCTGCTCCTCCAGCTTCCACACTTCGCCCCCCGGGCCGCGGCCGTAGCTGGGCGGGTCCATGATGACGGCGTCGTACAGCGAACCGCGGCGGATCTCCCGCGCCACGAATTTGGCGCAGTCGTCCACGATCCAGCGGATGGGGCGGTCGGCCAGGCCGCTGGCGGCGGCGTTCTCCTTGCCCCACTGCACCATGCCCTTGCTGGCGTCCACATGGCAGACGCTCGCCCCCGCCGCTGCACAGGCCAGCGTGGCGCCGCCGGTGTAGCCGAACAGGTTGAGCACCCTGATGGGACGGCCGGCCTCGCCGATCACCCTGCGGTACCAGCTCCAGTTCACGGCCTGCTCGGGGAACACGCCGGTGTGCTTGAAGCCGGTGGGGCTGACCACCAGCGTGAGGTCCTCGTAGCCGATGGTCCATTTCTGGGGCAGAGTGCGGAAATACTGCCACTTGCCGCCGCCCGCGCTGCTGCGGTGATACACGGCGTCGGCGCGGTTCCACAGCGGGCTTTTCTTCTCGTTTTTCCAGATCACCTGCGGGTCGGGGCGCACCAGAATGGTCTTGCCCCACCGCTCCAGGCGGTTGCCGCCGGTGGCGTCCAGCAGCTCGTAGTCCTTCCAGCCATCCGCTGGTCTCATATCGTTTCCCTCCGAAATCGGTGTTGTGATTTATTCAAACATGCTCTGCTGCCCGGACGCCTGCGCCTGCGGGGACGGCGGCGTCATGCCCAGATGCTCGAAGGCAGCCGGGGTGGCGCAGCGGCCGCGCGGGGTGCGCACCAGAAAGCCCATCTGCATCAGATACGGCTCGCAGACATCCTCCAGCGTGACCGCCTCCTCGCCCAGCGCGGCGGCCAGCGTGTCGAGACCCACCGGGCCGCCGCCGTACAGCTCGATCAAAGCGCGCAGCAGGCTGCGGTCCAGCTCATCCAGCCCCAGCTGGTCGATGTCCATCCGCTGCAGGGCGAGCTTTGCACACTCGGCGTCGATGGCCTGTTTGCCCAGCACGGTGGCGAAATCGCGCACCCGCTTGAGCAGACGGTTGGCCACGCGGGGCGTGCCGCGGCTGCACCGGGCGATCTCGGCCGCGCCCTCCGGCTGGCAGGGCAGGCCCAGAATATCGGCGCTGCGGCGCACGATCTGCGCCAGCTCGTCCGGGGTGTACAGCTCCAGCTTCAGCAGCACGCCGAACCGGTCGCGCAGCGGGCTGGTGAGCTGGCCGGCCCGGGTGGTGGCGCCCACCAGCGTGAAGCGCGGCAGGTTGATGCGGATGCTCTGCGCGGCCGGCCCTTTGCCGATCATGATGTCCAGCGCGTAGTCCTCCATCGCCGGGTAGAGCACCTCCTCCACCTGGCGGGACAGACGGTGGATCTCGTCGATGAAGAGCACGTCGCCTTCCTGCAGGTTGGTGAGCAGCGCTGCCAGATCGCCCGGCTTTTCGATGGCCGGGCCGCTGGTGATGCGGATCTGCACGCCCATCTCGGCCGCCACGATGCAGGCAAGGGTCGTTTTGCCCAGGCCCGGAGGTCCGTACAGCAGCAGATGGTCCAGCGGTTCACCGCGCAGGCGGGCGGCTTCCAGATAGATTTTCAGGTTCTGCTTGGCGCGCTCCTGGCCGATGTATTCGTCCAGCGTGCGCGGACGCAGTGAAAATTCCGCCTCCCCGTCGCCGGGCGCCTCCTGCGGCGCGACCAGCCGGGTGGACTGGATATCGTACAATTCGTCCATGCGTTACCTCCCTGCCGCCATGCTGCGCAGTGCCTGCCGGATGATCTCCTCGGCGGGCAGCGCAGGATCGCAGCGAGCCACGGCGGCGGCGGCTTCGCTGGCGGAATAGCCAAGGCTGGTGAGCGCGGCCACCGCCTGGGCGGCGCCTCCCGCCGGAGCAGCGGCCGGGCCGGACACATCCTCCAGAGTGATGCCGCCCGCCATGCCCTTTGCCACCTTGTCTTTCAGCTCCAGCACGATGCGCTGGGCCAGCTTGGGACCGACGCCGTTGGCGGCGGTGAACGCCTTGTGGTCCCCTGCCGAGATGGCCAGCGCGATGCGGTCGGGATTGAGGACGTTGAGGATGGCAAGGCCCACCTTTGGCCCCACGCCGGACACGCCGGTGAGCAGGAGAAAGCAGGTGCGCTGCTCCTCGGTGGCAAAACCAAACAGGCTGACGTCGTTTTCCGACACATTCATGACAGTGTAGAGGGTGCCTTCGCCCCCCACGCCGGGCAGCGCGCCCGCCACCGCGGCGGTGACGCTGGCGAGATAGCCCACGCCTCCGCAGCTGATGACCACGGTGTCCAGCGTTTTTTTCAAAATCCTGCCGGTGAGGCAGTAGATCATCTCTGTTTCCTCCCTTTGGCGGCCAGCTGCCGCTCCAGCATCTGCAGACGGGTGGGGCCGGCTGTGGCCGGTGTCTGCGCCCGCGCCAGCAGACGGTCCACGTCGAACTGGCGGTTTCCGCTGCACTGGGCGTGGGTGATGGCCATCGCCAGCGCGTCGGCGGTATCGTCCGGCTTGGGGATGCCCGGCAGGCGCAGCATGATGCGGGTCATCTCCTGCACCTGCTTTTTCACCGCTTTGCCGTATCCCGTCACCGACTGCTTCACCTGCATGGGTGTGTATTCAAACACAGGCACGCCCGCCTGCGCCGCCGCCAGCAGCACCACGCCGCGCGCTTCGGCCACGCCGATGACGGTGGTCTGGTTGTGCTGGTAGAACAGCTGTTCCAGCGAGATGGCGTCGGGATGATAGCTCTCGATCACCCGGCTGACGCCTCCGTACACGCCTTTCAGCCGCTGGCCGAACTCCATGCCGGCCGGGGTGGTGACGGCGCCGTAGTCCACCGCCTCAAAACGGGGGGCCGTGTAGTCCACCACGCCCCATCCCACGATCGCATAGCCGGGGTCGATGCCCAAAACGCGCATACTGCCTTTCATCCTTTCCGCGGCAAAGCCGCTTTTGGGCCTTGTGTGCCATGATATACTGTTTCAGTATACCACAAGCCGTTTGAATTTACAATTTTTCCTGTGCAGATTTGGACGCTTTGCCCACAAAAAATCCAATATTTACAATCCATCCGCAAAACCGCTGTATACCAAAACCCCGGCATCCCTATCCAGGACGCCGGGGCATCTGCCGAAAGGCTTATTTTTTCTTCAGGGTCTTCATGCGCTCGGCATGGTTCAGGATGCGCTTGCGGATGCGCAGGTTCTTGGGAGTGACCTCCACCAGCTCGTCGGGGGCCAGGAACTCCAGCGCCTCCTCCAGGCTGAACTTGCTCACCGGCACCAGGCGCAAGGCGTCGTCGCTGCCGGACGCACGGGTGTTGGACAGGTGCTTGGTCTTGCAGACGTTCACGCTGATGTCCTCGCCGGTGGGCGTGTAGCCAACCACCATGCCCTCGTACACCTTCTCGCCGGGCGTGACGATCAGGGTGCCGCGGTTCTGGGCGTTGAACAGGCCGTAGGTGACGGCCTCGCCGGTCTCAAAGCTGACCAGGCTGCCGGTGCTGCGGCCGGTGATGTCGCCGGTCCACTCGGCATAGCCGTCGAAGATGGTGTTCAGAATGCCCTCACCGTGGGTGTCGGTGAGGAATTCGCTGCGGTAGCCGAACAGGCCGCGGCTGGGGATGCGGAACTCGATGCGCATACGGCTGCCCATCGGCTGCATCTGCTCCAGGATACCCTTGCGGGACCCCAGCTTCATCATCACGCTGCCCTGGTATTCGGTGGGCACGTCGATGACCACATGCTCCATCGGCTCCATCAGCTTGCCGTTCTCCTCGTGGGTCAGGACCTTGGGCGGGGATACCTGCAGCTCATAGCCCTCGCGGCGCATGTTCTCGATGAGGATGGACAGGTGCATCTCGCCGCGGCCCATCACGCGGAAGCTGTCGGTGGTAGCGGAGTCCTCCACCTTCAGAGCCACATCCTTCAGCAGCTCTTTCTGCAGGCGGTCGCGGATCTGGCGGCTGGTGACGAACTTGCCCTCCTTGCCGGCAAAGGGGCTGTCGTTGACAGAGAAGGTCATCTCAACAGTGGGGTCGTTGATCTTGACGAAGGGCAGCGGCTCCACAAAGGCGGGGTCGCACAGGGTGTTGCCGATGGTGATGTCGGTGAGACCGGAGAAGGCCACGATGTCGCCCGCCTGCGCGGACTCGATGGGGGTGCGGCCGTTGGCCTCGAAGCTGTACAGGGCGGTGATGCGGCCCTTCATGGCGAGGTCATGGTCGTGCCAGTCGCACACCTGCACGTCCTGGCCCACCTTGATGGTGCCGTTCTCCACGCGGCCGATGCCGATGCGGCCCACAAACTCGTTGTAGTCAACGCTGGAGCACAGCATGGACATGGGCGCTTCGGGATCGCCTTCGGGGCACTTCACGTACTCCAGGATCGTCTCGAACAGAGGTTTCAGGTCGGTGCCTTCCACATCGGGGCTGTAGCTGGCGGTGCCGGCGCGGCCGGAGCAGAACACCATCGGGCTGTCCAGCTGCTCGTCGGTGGCGCCCAGGTCCATCAGAAGCAGCAGGATCTCGTCGATGACTTCCTTGATGCGGGCGTCGGGACGGTCGATCTTGTTCACGGCGATGACCAGGCTCAGGTTCTGCTGCAGGGCTTTTTGCAGCACAAAGCGGGTCTGGGGCATGCAGCCCTCGGCGGCGTCCACCAGCAGCAGCACACCGTTCACCATCTTCAGCACGCGCTCGACCTCGCCGCCGAAGTCGGCATGGCCCGGGGTGTCGACCAGGTTGATCTTGACGTCGTTGTAGACGCAGCTGCAGTTTTTGGCCAGAATGGTGATGCCGCGCTCACGCTCGATATCGCCCGAGTCCATCACGCGCTCGGCCACCTGCTGGTTGTCGCGGAACGCGCCGCTTTGTTTCAGCATCTGGTCGACCAGGGTGGTCTTGCCGTGGTCAACGTGCGCAATGATGGCAATATTGCGAAGATCGGTACGTTTCATAAAATAGTAGCCCTCCTGTATCCATTCACGCCCCGCAGGGCGAACGCAAAAATACTGACAATCCTG
Source organism: Anaerofilum sp. An201 (assembly GCF_002160015.1). Classification (GTDB taxonomy): domain Bacteria; phylum Bacillota; class Clostridia; order Oscillospirales; family Ruminococcaceae; genus Anaerofilum; species Anaerofilum faecale. The sequence continues at coordinate 22,944 of NZ_NFJT01000026.1, forward strand.
TACTATATTAAGGTATCCGGCCGGTTTTTGTCAATGCATCGCGCCGACAAAAGAAAGCGCGCGCCGGCAAAAAGAAACGTGTAAAATCACAAACGCCCCACCTGTTCGATTCTGGGCCGGATAACCAAAGAAAAACCGCATTGCAGCATTCGCAATGCGGTTTTGTTTTTGGTGGGCGCTAAGGAACTCGAATCCCTGACCCCCTGCACGTCAAGCAGGTGCTCTACCAGCTGAGCTAAGCGCCCTCGCTTCAGCTCCTGTATTATATCGCAGATTTCAAAACATGTCAACACCTTTTTTCAATTTTTTTGCAATTGAATTTTTTCCGCCGGCCCTATATAATGAAATCACAGACAAAAGAGGAGGCGATTCTTGTGCGATTGATGCTGAAACAGCGGCTTTTTTCCTGGTTTGACAGCTACGATATCTGCGACGAAAACGGCGAGCCCGTCTTTACTGTGCAGGGCAAGCTCTCCTGGGGGCACCGGCTGGAGATCAGCGATGCCAACGGGCGCTATCTGGGACGTGTGCAGGAGGAGGTATTCTCCTTCCTCCCCCGCTTCCGCCTGTACCTGGGCGAGGAGGAAACGCCCGCGGGCGAGATCCGCAAGGAGCTCACCTTCTTCCGGCCCCGGTATACGCTGGACTGCCACGGCTTGACCGTGGAGGGCGACTGGCTGGAATGGGACTACACCGTTTTCGACGGCAGCCGGACCATCCTGGAAGTACATAAGGAAGTGTTCCGTCTGACCGACACCTATGTGCTGGACATTCTGGACGACACCCAGGCGCTTCTGTGTGTGATGATCGTGCTGGCGATCGACGCCGCCAACTGCGACAACAACTGAATCCGCGCGCGCATGCAAAAAAGCACCGGCCGCCCTCTTAAAACGGGCAGCCGGTGCTTTTTTATCAACAGATCTCTGCGCTCACAGGAAAGCCGTATACTGCAGGCGCTCGGGTGTCCACCCTTCCAGCACCGGCACCATCGCGGCCGCCTCTGCCTTTGCGCCGGAGAGGTCCTGCTCGCGGTAGTTGCCGCACTCCGGTTCGGTGGCGCCGGGGATCTCTCCCTCATACGCCGCGATAAAGGCCATGCTGTCCTGCACCAGCTGGATCGCCTGCTGGTGGGTCAGACCGCGGGTGAGCAGATAGAAGCCGGTGCGGCATCCCATCGGCCCCACATACACCACGCCGCTGCCGTACCGGCTGTTGCGCGCGTAGGTGGCAAACAGGTGCTCGATGGTGTGCAGCGCGGGGACAGCGAGATACTCGCCGCCATTCGGCTTTTTCATGCGGATGTCGTAGGTGATGATGTCGCCGTCCTGCCGGGAGAGGTACATGCCGCGCTCCAGGCGGGTGTGGTCGACACAAAAGCTGGCAATGCGTTCCATCCCTGTCCGCTCCTTACGCCTGGGGCATGGCCTGCACGATGCCGCGCTCGCAGTCCACCGACACATACATGCCGTTCTTCAGCATCCGGCTGGCGGAAATCGCGCCCACGATGGCGGGCTTGTTCAGCGCCAGGCAGACGCTGGCCGCATGGCTGCTCATACCGCCCTCCTCGGTGATGACGGCGGCGGCAGTGCGCATGGCATCGATCATGCGGTTGGTGGTGAAGGGAACGACCAGGATATCGCCCTCGGTGTACTTGGCCAGCACGTCGTCCTCGCTGCGGCAGACGCACAGACGGCCCTTCGCCGTCAGGGAACCAATGCCCACGCCGGTCAGCAGGGCGTCGCCCACCATATGCACCTTGACCATGTTGGTGGTGCCGGAAATGCCCACGGGGACACCGGCGGTGACGACGGCCACATCGCCCTTGTGCACCAGGCCGGCCTTTTCGGCAGTTTCCACTGCGAACTCGATCAGTTCGTCGGTGTTGTGGGCGTAGGGCATCATCAGCGGCGTAATGCCCCAGGACAGGCAGAGGTGGCGCTGGGTAGTCTCATCCAGCACACAGGCGACGATGGGGGTCTCGCTGCGGTATTTGCACAGCAGACGCGGGGTCTCGCCGCTCTTGGACACGGTGATGATAGCGTCGGCCTTGATGTCCTTGGCGGTGGTGCAGGCGGCATGCGCGGTGGCAGCCGCGATGGACAGGTTGCTCTCGTGCAGGGCCAGGCCAAAGCGCTGGTGATAGCTGGGGTCGGCCTCGGTGCGCTCGGCGATGGCGGCCATGGTGGTCACGGCCTCCACCGGCCACTTGCCGGCCGCGGTCTCGCCGCTGAGCATGATGGCGCTGGTGCCGTCGTAGATGGCGTTGGCCACGTCGGTGATCTCGGCGCGGGTGGGGCGGGGATTCTCCATCATGCTTTCCAGCATCTGGGTGGCGGTGATCACCGGCTTGCCGGCCGAGAAACAGTGCCAGATGATGTCTTTCTGGATGATGGGGATCTCGGTGAAGTCGATCTCAACGCCCATGTCGCCGCGGGCGATCATGATGCCGTCGGCTACAGCCAGGATCTCGTCGATGTTCTCCACGCCCTCGCGGTTCTCGATCTTGGCGATGATACGGATGTTGTGGCAGCCCTCGCTCTCCAGCAGATGGCGGATCTCCATGATGTCGCGCGCGCTGCGGGCAAAGCTGGCGGCGATGAAATCAAAGCCGGCCTTGATGCCGAACTGGATGTCTTCCTTGTCCTTCTGGCTCATATAGGGCAGCGACAGAGACACGCCGGGCACATTCACACCCTTGTTGTTGGAGATGGGACCGTCGTTCATCACGCGGCAGGTGATGTCGGTCTCGGTCAGGTTTTCCACCGTCAGGCGGATCAGGCCGTCGGCCAGCAGCACGGTGCTGCCGATCTCCAGGTCGTGCGGGAGATCTTTGTAGGTGACCGACACGATCTCGGCGGTGCCCTCCACCTCGCGGGTGGTGAGGGTGAAGATCTGGCCGGCTTTCAGGAACTCCTTGCCGGACGCAAACTTTTTCAGGCGGATCTCGGGTCCCTTGGTATCCAGCAGAGCCGCCACCGGAGTGTTCAGCTCCTCGCGCAGGGATTTCAGCATATCCAGACGGGTCTGGTGGTCTTCGTAGGTGCCGTGGGAGAAGTTGAAACGGGCCACATTCATGCCGGCCAGAATCATCGAACGCATCGTTTCGATACTATCGGTAGAAGGGCCCAGGGTGCAAATGATTTTTGTCTTTCGCATCAATAACGCTCCTTTTATATACTGAATACTGAAAAGTGACCTGAAACAGATTTGTCCGCAAATTCCCTAAAATCCCATTCCCGGCCATTTTATATTGTACCACATTTGGCATTCCTTCACAATACAGCGGCAAAAAATTTATGTTTGTGTATAAACATCCCTTACATTTCCGGCGGCTGCTGCGGCCAGGGACGCGCCGGCGGCACACCGGGAAGCTGTTCCGCGGGGCAGAGACCCTGTGCCAGCGCCTTTGCACGCAGCGCGGTGTAGAGCTCGGCGTTGGTGGCCTCGATGTACGGGTTCAGCAGCAAAAAGCCCCATCCCAGCGGGATCAGCGCCAGAATGGACCATCCCAGGAAAGACAGATCCAGCACGAAGATGTTCCACTTTTCGCCGTGGGTCACAGCGGCGCTGATGCGTCTGGCCTCGGCGCCGGTGAGGGAGGGATTCTCCGCCAGCAGCCAGGGAACCAGGCGCCAGCGGTATTCCAGCACGAGAGAGATGATACCTGCAACCAGCATGATCCCCATCGCTGCGGCCATCAGCGCGATATAGTTCGAACTGTCGAATTCTGCGAACAGCATCCCCCCAAAAGCGGCAATCCAGGCAATCAGAATCGGCAGTGCCGTGAGCAGTTTTGTGGTGAACATACTGCCCACGATCCGCAGATAGTTGTTCTTGAACGGAAACAGCAGGCCGGAGAATCCGGGTACTCCCACACGGTTCTCCAAAAAGGCGCGGTTCTTGCCCACAGTCAGCGGCATGCCGATAAAGGTTGAAAATACAACCGCCGCAACCATCACAAAAAAGCCCGCGACAACCAGAGCGATCCCCATGGAATAGGCAAAGGCGTAGATCCTGCTCAGCTGCGGATGGGAGCCGGCGGAAGGCAGCATCGTCAAATAGTCGAGAAAACCGCCGGAGGAGGGATCGAGATTGTTCGCCGCGTTATTCGACAGCAGCCGCTGGAGGTTGATCCGGATAAAATAGGGATTTTGACGGTTCGGCAAGCCTGCCCCGATCGCACCCGCCAGCGCACAGATCGCAAGCGCCACCGCATAGCTGCGGCGCAGGATCTGCTTGGCATTGTCCTTTAACAGTTTTCGTGTCCACATATGTATCTACTCCTTTTATTGTGGAGTGCCGGAACAGCGCTCCCGTTTCCACCAATCGGTTTCGCCCGACCGAAAGCGGACAAACCCACATCGGCGCAGTACATTCTGAGACGCCGTGTTGGCCGGCTCTGTTTCGGCAAGGATGCACCGTACACCGGGCTGCTCCAGCGCCCAGGCACACAGTGCCCGCACCGCTTCGGTCATGCAGCCTCTGCCGCACCGGTTTTCCCCCAAACCATATCCAATTTCGGTTTCTCCCCTGTTGTTCGGCGGATTCTTGAAGTCGATGGTCCCCACCGCTTCACCGTCCTTTTTGTCGATGATCCACCAGAACGTATGCCACAGGCAGGCATCTCCGGCCTGTTGGACCGCCGGCAGCTGCCCGCTTACAATGCGCCGAAAGAAGCATTCCAGCGGCTGGCCGCCATACCGGCAGTGCAGCCGTTCTTCCAGCAGCGAAGCATTTTCCAGCCACAGCGCAAGCTGCGGCGCAGTGAGCGCCGCCAGATACAGCCGCTCTGTCTCCAATGTGAAAGCGCCCTCAAAGCGGGCGTTTATCTGATCCACACAGCAAGTTTCCTTTCCCGTTATCGTGATCGCGGGGCAACCTGCTCAATCGATCGTTCTATGCGCATGCTGTCGCGGCACTCCCCGTTTTGCACAGCCAGAATATTGCGTCCAATCAGGCGCACCGGCACATCCTCAAAAGTAAAAATGTGCGCTGCATTCCGCTTTTCCGTGACACGTCCGTTTACCAGCAGGGTCATAGAGGGCAGGTTGGAATATGCCTTTACCACCGCGCCCCTGCCCTCCTGCACCGCACAGCGGCAGATCCGCACAAACGGTTCGCGGCACCAGAACGCGCGGCACAAATAGAACAGATCGCCCCATTCTCCATCCGGCTGCAGCAGGCTGCAGCCTCCTTCTTCCCAAAAAGGAATGACCACGGGAATATCCGCCACCAATGCATACTCATAGTCTGCCAGCCGGCTGGCAGAGGTGGTCCCCGCCGCCGGTTTCAGTTCCAGCCCCGCCTCCCGGCACAAAGGCGCCAGTTCCGGATGCATTTCCAAAGGGGCCTGGATGCTGTTGGCTCCCATTTCACACAGGGCGCGCAGATCCTTCCCGGGGTCCCGGCCGGGCAGGATCGTATATAACACGCAGCGGTCACCCCGCTCGTCACGCTGTTGTGTCGTCATAGCCTTCTCCTCTCCGCCTTGAATGTCAAGGGCCGCAGGCCCCTGCATCCAAGCATTATTTTTATCATTATAACAAATTCCCCGCGCAATTGAAAGTGCAATCCGCTCTATGTTTTCCACATATACACCCTTCCCTTTCGACTCTTTTCACAATTTTGCGTTTTAGGTAAAAACCTTACGCTCCGGTCTTGACTTTGTTTCCCAAAGGCGCTATAATATACAGCGTTGCAGCGGTCTGCACACAATTGAATTTGGGCCTGTAGCTCAGTTGGGAGAGCGTTCGGTTCGCATCCGAGAGGTCAAGGGTTCGAATCCCTCCAGGTCCACCAAAGCAAAACCTGCGTACAACGTCTGTTGTACGCAGGTTTTGTTTTTCTCGTCCATTTGCACCAGAGGCACTGCTGCTGGATTGTTCCGTTTCCGGTAATTCAGGCGCGGCTGTCCCCCTTTTCTCTGGCAGACTTTTTGATCTGCTCATGATAAAAATAGTTCACGATGACCGGCGGAGCGTCAAACGGCCGCTTCATGCTGTCATCGTTGGTCATATAATCCAGTCCGATCTCAGCGGCATAGCGTTTCAGCTCCACATCCAAAAACTCCCAATACGTGCGGTTCCCCTTATGATAGATCTCTCGATACAGCGGCAAAAGCTGCGGATGCTTGTCCCGGATGCAGTCCATGATGGCCGCTTTGTAGCTGCCCCGCAGGTTGAGGTTTTCCAGCCAGACCAGATTGCACCGGCTCCTTACCCGGGCGATGATGGCTTTCACATCCGTAATGCCGGGAAAAATGGGAGAGACAAAGCAGGTGGTGCGGACGCCGGCATCATGAAAAACCTTCATGGCAGCCAGCCGCCGCTCGATGCTGACGGCGTTGTCCATCTCACGTTTAAAGCCCTCGTCCAGCGTATTGACAGACCAGGAAACACGGGCGCCCGGGAACGTTTTGATCAGGTCCAGATCCCGCAACACAAGGTCGCTTTTGGTGGCGATGCTGAGCCTGACCCCGCTGCCTGCAAGCTGCTCCAGCAGCGCGCGGGTGCGTCCAAACGTTTTTTCCTGGGGCAGATAGGGGTCGGTGACAGAGCCGATGAACAGTTCCTTTCCGGCATACCGTTCCGGGCGGCGTATCTCCGGCCAGCGTTTGACATCCAGAAATGTCCCCCAGGGTTCCGGGTGGCCGGTAAACCGCTTCATAAAAGAGGCGTAACAGTACCGGCAGGCGTGGGTGCAGCCCACATAGGGATTCACGGAATAGTCGCTCACCGGCAGATTGGATTTGGTGAGCACGCTTTTGACTGTTATTTCCCGAATGACCGGCTCCATTGCGATGTCCCCCGCACTCCGCTCATTTCCATCTGCCATAATGCAGTTGTTTCTCAAGATCGGCAACATTTTGCTCCAATGCCCTTTCGTTCGGGTCCGCATAGCCGATTCCGATAAAAACGGGGATCCTATAGGTTGGCGGCACCTTCAATTTCGCTTTTACGAGATCATGCTCTTCGTTCAGCGGTATCCGCATGGAGCAGACCAGCCCTTCTGCGGTTGCCGCCAGGAATATGTTCTCGATCACGCACCAGATCGTGGAAAACGGATTCAGCTTGGATACCGATTCGCCGTTCAGTTCCTTGCACTTGAACACAGGGATGACCACATACGGCGCATCTCTGAGCATCGTATACTGCCGGGGCATCGCATACCCGTACATTTTCTGCGCAAGTGTCGTCGGATACGGTCTTGGAGCATTCAGATATTTTTCCGCGTCGAACTTGTCGGCAAGTTTCTTTGCATATTCAAAGGCGTATTCCTTTTCCTCCTTTGTGCGCAGGATAATGTAACTCCAGTTGCGGTTGTGATTCCAGGTGGGAGCCTGGTTGCCCGCCTCCAAGATCCGTTTGATCGCTTCAAAATCAACCTCTTGATCCAGAAACTCCCGAACCGTCCTTCTTTTCCGGATCGCTTCATAAACTTCCATCTTCCAGTTCCTCCCCTTCTTGATTGACCAGCCTGGTCAGATTTTTTGTGAATGTCCGGGACAGGTCGATCAGCAATTTTTGTTCTTCCGGCGTAAACATGGACATGGCCGTGTCCTCCGCCCAGGTGATGTGACGCACCACTTTTTCACAGTAGGCCCTTCCGGCATCGGTCAGTTGGACGATCTTGTTTCGTTTGTTTTCCGGCACCTCGGTGACGGTTACATAGGTCTCGGCCAGAAGGTTCTTGATAATCAGGTTGACCGTCTGCTTGGATTGAAATGTCCGCCGGCAGATCTCCTTCTGGGTCATGCCGTCTTCCGCATAGAAAAGGACATTGACCACCAGCAGCGTTTTCATCATCATGCCATTGCGCTTGGCATATTCATCGTAGAGAGCAAACTGCTCGTCCCGGAATTTACAGTATAGATATGCGTTTTTCTTATCTTCCCTGGTCATACCCCACCGCCTTTGGTCCATTTATTAACGGTCAATTTATTGACTTTATTGTAGCAAAGGAATCCTCTCCCGTCAAGGCCTTGCACTGTCCGGCCGGCAGGGGCACTTCGCACAAACGCAAAAAACAGCTTTTTCCGGCCTCGCCTGCTGACTTCTCGATTTTGCCAAATGGACAACAAAAAAGCCGCAAATCTTTTTCAGACTTACAGCTTTTGGCGGCGGGTATTCAGTTTTGTTGAATCGTGCGACGGCTCATATACAAAATGGGATAGGGATTCCCCTGTTCATCCAGATCTGTTCTTTTGTAAACTCGAAATCCCATGTGTTCATAAAACCCTTTGGCCTGCGGATTCTGTTCATTTACCGTCAACCTCTCGACGGAATAGGTTTCGACCCCGTATTGGATCAGCCGTTTTCCCAGACCTTTTCCCCTTTCTTCCGGAGCGATGAACAGCATTTCCAGAGTGTCGCCCTCGATCCCCATAAAGGCCACGGGGCAACCTGCTTCATCTTCCGCAAGTATCAAGTGGGCAATTTCGTGCAGCGCCTTCGGCACGTATTCTTTTATGCTCTCGATTTCGCTGTCCGACAGAAACAGATGGGTGGCCCTTACAGAGGTTTCCCATACTTCGAGCAGCCGATCAATGAGATCCGGTCTCCTGTCTTTTGCTTCTACAATCCTCATATTCGCCTCCGTGCATTCAGAAACTCCATATATTATATTCGGAAATGTATTTCTCGGAAAACGTGAGGAAGGCCGCGGCGGCGGCAGAGAAGGTCTGGGCCTTTTTCCACACCAGCACCGTGTTGGACTCCAGGGCGGGGTCCAGGGGGACGAAGCGAAGCCCCGGATAGGTGCAGTCCAGGTTCAAGGTGAGCACACCGCTGCCGCAGTCCCGCGCCAAAGAGGCCAGATTGTAGAGCAGATTGCCGGTGGCCGTGACATGCAGCCTCTCCGCGTAGGGGCCGAACCAGTTGAGCAGTTCATTCTGCACGGTCTCCCGTTCGGGCAGGATCAGGGGCACAGCGGCCAGGTCCGCCGGGCCGACACGCTCTCTGGACGCCAATTCCGAATCCTCCCGCACCAATACGCCCCACTGCTCCCGCCCCGGTGTGCGGACAAACCTGTATTTCGTAATATCCACCGGTTCCTGCAAAAGTCCCACATCCAGCAGGCCCCGCTCGATGCGCTCTTTGATATTGTCGGAATTCCCGCTGTAGATGGCGAAGCTGACCAGCGGGTTCTTTTCCTGGAAGGCCGTGAGCAGCTGTGCCAAAAAGCGGGAACTTTGCAGTTCGCCGCTCCCCACCGCGACGGTGCCCGACAGCTGCTGCTCCCGGCGCTGAAGATCGTCTTTTGTTTTATCCGCCAGCGCCACGATCTCTTCCGCCCGCCGGCGGAGCAGCATCCCTTCCTCTGTGAGGATGATGCGGTGCTTGCTCCGGCGAAACAGCTGGACGCCCAGCTCCTCCTCCAGCTGCATCAGCTGTCTGGACAGGGTGGGCTGGGTCAGATGCAGGAGATTGGCCGCTTTGGTGATGTTCTCTTCCCGGGCCACCAGCAGGAAATATTTCAGCACACGGATCTCCATGAAATATCGCCCCTTTCGCTTCAAAGATAACACAGTGATGAGCGAAAATCAACCGAAGCGAGCCGTTTTCATGCGATGCGCGGCCGGCTATCCGGGCGGAACTGTGTGCCTGCCGAACGGCAATTTTGCGGCGGGGGAAACGCAGACAAAAAAATCCGCCGGGCGCAGGACCCGGCGGCAGCTTGTTTTCTCAGATTTTCTGATTCCCGGTGGACCAGACGTGGCTCTCCTTCGCCGCGGACGGCGTGTTCTGGGCCATCACGCCCACCAGAGGATGGGGGACATAGGGCTCTTCCAGATAGGCGCACTCCTCCGCCGTCAGCTGCAGATCCACCGCCTTGGCTGCCCCCTCGATGTGGTGGAGCTTAGTGGCTCCCACCACCGGGGCGGTCACCTTGGTCAGCAGCCAGGCCAGGGAGATCTCCGTCATGGAGATGCCGTGCCGGTCGGCCAGCTCTGCCACCCGCTGGAGGATGGGGGCATCCTGATCCGCCGTGCCGCCGTATTTCAGGCGGGCATAGCTGTCCTCCTGCAGCCGCTTGGAGGTTTCCCCGGGGCGCTTGGAGAGGCGGCCGCCGGCCAGAGCGCTGTACGGCGTCATGGCGATGTTCTCCTCCCGGCAGAAAGGGGCCATCTCCCGCTCCTCCTCCCGGAAGATGAGATTGTAGTGGCCCTGCACCGAGACGAACTTGGAAAATCCCTCCCGCTCTGCCAGGGCGTTGGCCTTGCACAGCTGCCAGGCGAAGCAGTTGGAGATGCCGATCTGCCGGGTCTTGCCCTCCTTCACCATCCGATGCAGGCCGTCCAGGATGTCGTAGAGGGGCGTCTGGTAGTCCCACATATGGTAGATGTACAGGTCCACATAGTCCATCCCCAGGTTTTGCAGGCTCTTTTCCAGCATGCGGCGGACGTGCTCCTGGCCGGAAACTCCGGCAGCGATCTCCTCATTGGTGCGGGGGAGGAATTTGGTGGCCACCACCACCTCGTCCCGTTTGGCGAAGTCCCGCAGGGCGCGGCCCAGGTATTGCTCGCTGGTTCCGCTCTGGTAGCCGATGGCGGTGTCGAAAAAGTTGACGCCCAGCTCCAGCCCCCGCTGGATGATCTCGCGGGAATGCGCCTCGTCGAGCGTCCAGCTGTGCTGGCCGTTGGAGGCGTCGCCAAAGCCCATGCACCCCATGCAGATGCGGGATACTCTCACATCTGAATTGCCCAATTGCGTGTATTTCATCTGTATAGCCTCCATTTGAAAGGGAATCCGTTTTCTTCCAAAAGTATACCGCTTTATAAAAGAAATGTGAAATGCCTTTTTTGAATGAAGGATCATGCAAAACACACATCCATATTGCGGGACGGGCGAAAGCGGCCGGTGCATCCTGCGCGGAGCAACATCATGCAAAATCCGTATTTCTCCGAATCCAATATAGGCATTGGACATTTTATAATGTGCATTCTAAAATATAGATGTCGAATTGGAGCGCCTGCTCACAGGAGGTGCTCGCTCACACGAAAAAAACGGTAGGAGGACCTGTATCGATGAAAAAATGGACGTCTCTGTTTCTGGCTCTGGCAATGACCATTTTTCTGCCCGCCTGCGGCAGCGCCGGAAATCCGGATACTGCCTCGAAGCCGCCTGTTTCCAGCAGCATCCCCACAGCAGCGGAAACCCCTGCACCCACAGCCACGGAAACACCCGCAGAAGAACCGGCGGAGAACGAAGCGGCCACCCCCGAGGATTCCAGCTCTGTCCTCATCGCCTACTTCTCCTGGTCCGGCAACACGGAAGCGATGGCCGGTATGATCCAGGAGCAGACCGGCGGCGACCTGTTTGCCATTGAGCCGGAAACTCCCTATACAGGCGATTACAACGCCCTGTTGGAGCAGGCCCAGCAGGAACAGGCGGACAACGCCCGACCGGCGCTGGCTGCCCAAGTGGAGAACTGGGAGCAGTACGATACTGTCTTTGTCGGCTACCCCAACTGGTGGAGCGATGCTCCCATGATCGTCCTGTCCTTTCTGGAATCCTACGACTGCACCGGAAAAACCGTGATCCCCTTCTGCACCAGCGGCGGCGGGGGCTTTGGGCACAGCGTGGACAGCGTGACGACCAGTGCGGCGGGGGCAACTGTTTTGGAAGGGCTTCATGTCAGCGGTTCCCGCGTGGAGAGCGCTCAGAGCGATATCACAGCCTGGCTGGATGAACTGGGCGTATAAAACCGATATTTTGAGAGGAAAAGGAGGTCTTTTATGAGAAACAAAGCTGCCGTCCGCCATCTGGTAGACCTGCTGATGACTGTGGTGCTGATTCTGCTGATGGCCTATTTCCTCACCGAGCAGGAGATCCACGAGTGGCTGGGAGCGGGAATGCTGGTGCTGTTCATCGTCCACCACCTCCTGAACTACAGATGGATCAAAGCCCTGGAGCGTGGGAAGTACACGCCCTACCGGGTCGTGCAGACTGCTCTTGTCCTGCTGGTTTTTCTGTGTATGCTGGGCTCCATGCTCAGCGGGATCTGGATGAGCCGGTATGTATTTGACTTTCTCCCCACCCAGGGACAGATGGGGCTGGCCAGGACGGCGCATCTGCTGTGTGCCTACTGGAGCTTTCTCCTGCTGTCGGCACACCTGGGGCTTCATTGGGGGATCGTGCTGGGCGCTGCGCGGAAAGCGGCCGGCGGAAAACCGCCGGTCCCGGCCCGCACCGCTGTGCTCCGCGCACTGGCCTGCGGGATCTCCGCCTATGGTGTGTACGCTTTCTTCAAGCACCACATCGCCGACTATCTCTTTTTGCGGAGCCGCTTTGTATTTTTCGACTATGAACAGCCGCCCGCCCTGTATATTCTGGACCTGCTGGCCATGATGGGACTCTGGATGGCCCTGTCCTATTTCCTGGGCAGAGCGCTGCAAAGGCACACCGGCCAAACAGCGATGCAAAAGGAGGCCAACTCATGAAAAAAACGATTTCCTTCCTGCTGGTTCTGGGAATGCTCCTCTCCCTGCCCGCCTGCGGCGGAACCCCCGCCGGACAGAGCTCCTCTGCCCCGCCGGTGAGCAGCCGGGTCACAGAGGACCTCCCCGCGGTATCTTCGGAGGAGACACAGCCGGAACAATCGCAGAGCGTGGACACGCCCGCCGGCAGCAACATCCTGATCGCCTATTTCACCTGGGCCGACAACACCGTGGTGGAGGACCCCGGCAGCGTGGATGCGGACGCCACCACCTCTGCCAGCGTGCTGGTTCCCGGCAACGCCGCGAAGCTGGCGGCCTGGATCCAGCAGGAGGTGGGCGGCGACCTCCACTCCATCGTGGTGGAAGAACCCTATTCCAGCGATTACGACGAGTGTCTGGACCGGGCCGCCGATGAGAAAGCAGACAACGCCCGGCCGGCGCTGGCCTCTCATGTGGACAACATGGAGGACTACGACATCGTGTTCCTGGGGTTCCCCAACTGGTGGTACACCCTGCCCATGCCGGTGCTGACCTTTGTGGAGGAATACGACTGGTCTGGAAAGACGGTGATCCCCTTTGTCACCCACGGCACCGGCGGCTTGTCCAGCACCATTCAGGACCTGACCGCCGCCCTGCCGGAGGATGTGACCATACTGGAACCCATCGGCGTCTACCGCCCGGACGTGGACGATTCCCAGCCCGCGGTGCAGGAGTGGATCGAGAATTTGGACATTGATGTTTCGTAACAAAACGGCTCGCTGTCGCGTCACAGCGGGCCGTTTTCAGTTTCCTGCGGTATATCGTCCTTTGTTTATCTGTTCATTTACAGACAGAAAGCACTGCTGTGCAGCGGATGTCGCCTGTACAACAGTGCTTTCCAAGTTGATTCTATTGGCAGAAGCCGGGGAAATGCTTAGATACGGGGCAGTTTGTTATGCCTGTTTGCTCTTTTTCCTATACACATGACTGGCAGTCCCCATGACTGCGCTCAACAGGAGCAGCAGGAAAATCGCCGCGGGAGAGCTGGCGTCTCCGGTCGAAGGAAGGGTGGACACGGGGTCTTCGGTTTCCGTCGAGCCGCCGGAAGTGGTGTTGTCGGTCCGCTTTTCGAGGGAGGCATATGCATCCTAAAGCACCGTGCGTGCAGCTTTCAGCTCTTCGGCGCCGGCATCCGCTTTTTGCAGCAGCTCCGCCGCATCCGCCCTGGCTTTTTGCAGCCGATCCCAGCTTTCCGCTGTATAATCGGCAGAATCCAGGCGGGACAGCTCTTCATCGATCTGCTCGGCTTCGTTGTACAGCTGTGCCCATTCCATCGCCGTGTGCAGGAGAACGTTCGCCTCGTCAACCTCCAGCCGCGTTGCATAGGCGTTTTCCATGACGGATTGGCCGGTTGCCGCGGCTTCTTCCAACCGCTGCAGGGCCGGGCCGCGCTGTACAGGCTGCTGTCCAGCATGTCTTTCACGGCCTTGAGCGATTCCTCCAGCCGGCTCTTATCCACTGCGGGCGGAGTTTCATCTTTGGAAACCGTGATCGTGAAATCCTGGCTATAGGATTCGCCGGCGCGGTCTGTGGCACGGATGGATATGTTGAAATCCCCTGCCTGGTCCAGCGTATCCGCCGCCACAAGGACGTCGCCTTCCAATGCGAAATATCCCGTTTCGTCCGTCAGAAAAAGGGAGAGTTCATCGTTCTGGTCGGCGTCCAGACCATAGAGTTTGCCGATCCTGGTACCGGCCGGGCTATTCTGCACGGCGGAATTCCCAACCAGTTCAATGCCATAGGGCGCGGTATTGTATTCCTCGACCTGTTCGGCTCCAATGGGATCGCCAAAGAACAGAGCACTCACAACGGCGTTGCTGCTGGAAGGAGTGATCTCGATCCGCGTGTCGCCGCAGTAGTCGAAGGTGATGTATGTTCCGCTGTAGAACTCCTTCACCTCGTACTGATCCACGAACTTCTCGCCCTGTCCCTCGCTGTCCAGCGGATAGGCCGTGATCGACTGGACTCGCCTGCTGTTGTCGCCGTCCACCATATAAAGGCTGATGCTGTGCGGCTGTGTGTCCGCTGCGTCCAGGTCGATCGTGATTTTATTCCCGTCGTAAATCAGGCCCAAATACGGTTTGCCGTCAAAAACAAAGGCGGCGTTATCGGTTCGATTGAACACATAGGTGCTGCCATTGTAGGTGACGTCGTTCAGATATTCCGGCAGCTCCTCTGTGGTGATCCCATCGTGCAGCTTGTTGAAAAAGACGCTGCCGTCTTTTGCATAGGACTCGTATCCGGCGCCGCCTGTGACGCGGTCTTCCTGAACCCCGGTGAACGGAATCAGGACCTTCGCGCAGGACGGCAGGCTGCTGTTGCCGGAGGCATCCCTCGCAACCACCTTATAGAAGTAGAAGGTGTTGCTTTCCTGCACTTCTTTGTCGGTAAACGAGGTCTTGTCCGTGACAGCTACCTGATTCTCGGCGCTGGGAATGAAGTCGATGGTGGAGCCTTTGTAGACATTGTATTCCACAAAGCCGGAGTCGTCCGCGCTGGCATTCCACCGGAGGGACACCTGGTCGTTCTCCAGCTCTGCTTTCAGGCCGGTCACACGTCCCGGAGCCGTGGTGTCGCTGCTCGCTGTCCCCTCTTCAAGCTCCAGAACAAAGGGCACATCCACATTTTCCTTGGCGTCCACTGCGATTTCAATGTATCCAAAAGCGTTTTTCACAGCGGTGGCCATGGCCTCGTCGGTTTCGATGCGGAAATCTTTGACCTGCATGTTCTGGTCGGGCAGCATGACGGCGGCGCGATAGGGGTCCTCGCCCACAACTTCCAGCGTGCCCGTGAGGGTGTTGGTGGAGGGATCGTAGCGCACGTCTCTGGTGTCCACTTCGCCCTGCAGCACGTGCCGGTTGGTGGACAGAATCCGCGGCTCGTTCACTTCGCGGACCGCCAGGGTCTTCATCTCGTTTTCGCGCACACGCAGGGTGAGAACATCATCCCCGCTGAAGCGTCCCACATATCGCCAATCCCAGAAGTCGAATACATCGTACTGCTTGTCGGGGTCCAGCCCGATCCCGCCGAACGCCACGTCTTTGCCCAGGTCTACCGAGATGTTCTTGCCGGAACCGCCGTCATAGTTCCACATCAGCACAATGTGGTCGTCTGCGGGGCCTTCAAAAACGTAGTCGTACACTTCCGGGAGACGGTTGCCCGAGTCGAACAGGCCCACCGGCCTTGCCGAAACGCCGTCGATCGGCATGGGGAAGATCCTTCCGATGTCGCGGATGGCGTTGGCGTCGTAGTCCTCCACCGGACGGCCAAACATGGTTTTGCCAAACATCAAGCCGGTGCCGGTCACTTCGGCGCGCCGGATGTCCGCATCCTCGGTGTTGAACACCTTCACGTCGGGGTCGATCAGTTTCGTCACCTCGTTGCGGAACCACTGCATAACGCCGGAACGTGCAATGTTCACATCAAAGTGGTTTGCGTCCACAACGCTTCTCTGGGCGTCGATCAGGCCGATGGCGACGCTCTGGCCTGTGGAGGTCCAGGGGTTTTCGGTGATCGCCATTTCGGGGTAGACGGTTTTGGGGATCTTGTAGATGTTGCGGTAGGCGGAAACCGCGGTCGCATACTTGTCCTCAAAGCCGCCGGTCAGCTCCAGATTGTTGGTGCAGGTGATGGGCTTTTGGACCGCATCGTCCTGCTTGATGTAATTGTACGAGTAGTCGTAAAATGTGCCGATGACCCGGCCCTTGCCGGTTTCACACGGAAATCCGCGGATTATTGGTCCATCTTGCGCTTCTTGTTCAGCACAGCGGCGGCGCCGGCGCTGACAGCCAGCAGACCAGCCACGGCCAGAGCGGCGAAGCTGTCGCCGGTGGCGGGCAGGTTGCTGCCGGAAGAAGAATCGTCCGGCGGGGTGGTGGGATCGGTGTCGGGAACAGCGACCTTCACCAGCTCACGGATGGCCTTCAGCAGGGCGTCGCGGGCGGCGTCCA
>NZ_NFJT01000027.1 GCF_002160015.1 Anaerofilum sp. An201
ATTGGTTCGATTCCGATCGGAGGCACCATTTTTGCGGGTTTAGCTCATCTGGTAGAGCGCCACCTTGCCAAGGTGGAGGTAGCGAGTTCGAGCCTCGTAACCCGCTCCACATGGTTCCGTAGCCAAGTGGTAAGGCAGAGGTCTGCAAAACCTTTATGCGGCGGTTCAAATCCGCCCGGAACCTCCACAAACTCCCGGCTGTGAAAACAGCCGGGAGTTTTTTGCGCTGTATTGGCTGCCGCTATTTCAGCGCGGCATACACCTGCGGCAGCTGTCCGATCACCAGCGTCTGCGCCACACACACCTCGTCGGTGACCTGCTCGGTGGCGGAATAGCCCGGCAGGATGGCGCTGATCTCCACATGGAATTCGATGGTCCCCATCATCAGGGTCTGGTTGATGCCCTGACTTTCCAGCCGGGTGGAAAATTCGCTGGTGGCAAAGGCGCTGGGCACGGTTCGCATACTGAGCTCCGGCCCCCATCCCGCCAGCAGCTGCCAGCCCAGCAGGGTGCCCAGCGGAATGCGCACCACCTGCTGGTCCAGCTGCTGCAGGTTTTCCAGCACTGCTGCGGTGAGATGTGCTTTTGCCTGGTTCACGGCCGCGGCGTCGGTCTGGATGGAGCGGATGGTATTGTCCTCTCCGTACTGGATCTTGTACAGATTTTCATATAGATGCGGCTGGGCCGTGAGCTCCTCCTGCACGGCGCTGTTGATCGCCATCGCGGCTGCCGCTCTGCACTGGTCGGCGGCCATCGAGGCGATCACCGGCCGCAGCTGATGCTCCAGGACCAGCAGGCATGCCACCGCCGCCAGTGCAGCGCATATCACTTTCCGGCGCATCCGGTGTACAGGTTTTCGTTTTGCACGGCGCATACCGTCAGCCTCCCTTCCGACCGCCGGGCAGCGGCTCTGTTTACAGCTATATTCAAAATCCGCACAGAATGTGCGCTTTTCTTTGCTGTGCAGTCCAAAAATGTGGTATACTGGTTACAATACGAAAAAGCGAGGTAATCCACTATGATCGACCCCCAAATCGAAGCGCGTGTGCAGCAGCTTCGCAAAACGATCGAAAAGAATAACCATCTCTACTACGACAACGATGCGCCGGAGCTGTCCGACTATGAATACGACGCACTCAACCGTGAACTGAAAGCGCTGGAAGCGCAGTACCCCGAACTGGTCACCCCGGATTCCCCCACCCAGAAGGTGAACGGCACGCCGTCGGGAAAGTTTTCCAAGGTGCGCCACGAAGTGCGGATGGAGAGCCTGCAGGACGCCTTCTCCTACGACGAGCTGCGTGAGTTCGACCGCCGCGTGCAGGAGGCCGGCGTACAGCCGCGCTATGTGGTGGAAGCCAAGATCGACGGCCTGTCTGTGAGCCTGGAATACCACGACGGGGAGCTGACA
The DNA here is from genome assembly GCF_002160015.1 of Anaerofilum sp. An201. Taxonomy (GTDB): domain Bacteria; phylum Bacillota; class Clostridia; order Oscillospirales; family Ruminococcaceae; genus Anaerofilum; species Anaerofilum faecale. Next base: position 1,409 of record NZ_NFJT01000027.1, read on the forward strand.
GTGGGGTCCACCCGCGGGGACGGAGACGTGGGAGAGGATGTGACCGAAAACCTCCGCACCATTCGGGACATCCCTGCGCATTTGGAGCATGCTCCCGCTTTGCTGGAGGTGCGCGGCGAGGTATATATGCCGCGCGATGCCTTTGAAAAGCTGGTGGAGGAGCAGGAACTGGCCGACAAGCCTCCCTTCAAAAATCCGCGCAACGCCGCCGCGGGCAGCCTGCGCCAGAAGGACAGCCGCATCACCGCCAGCCGCGGGCTTTCGATTTTTGTCTTTAACGTCCAGCAGGTGCAGGGCGCCTCCTTTGCCACCCATCACGAGAGCCTCGACTATCTGAAAGCCTGCGGGTTTCCCGTATCCCCGCGCTACTCTGTTTTCGACGGCATCGAAGCCGCCATCCGGGAGGTGGAGGCCATTGGGCAGATGCGCGGCACGCTGCCCTTCGATATCGACGGCGCCGTCATCAAGGTAGACGACCTGTCCGCCCGCCCGCTGCTGGGCAGCACGGCGAAATTCCCGCGCTGGGCCATCGCTTTCAAGTATCCGCCCGAGGAAAAGGAAACGGTGCTGCGCAGTGTGGACGTATCGGTGGGCCGCACTGGCGTGCTGACTCCCACCGCGGTATTCGACCCGGTGCTGCTGGCCGGGACCACCGTCTCCCGCGCCATCCTGCACAATGAGGATTTCATCCGCCAGCTGGACGTGCGCATCGGCGACACGATCCGGGTCAGCAAGGCGGGCGACATTATCCCCGAAGTCATCGCGGTCACCGCCCGCGGAGAGGGCACCGTCCCCTTCGTGATGCCCACCCATTGCCCCAGCTGCGGGGAACCGGTGCACAGGCAGGAGGGAGAGGCCGCACTGCGCTGCACCAATCCCGAATGTCCGGCGCAGGCGCTGCGGAACATCATCCACTTTGCCTCGCGGGATGCGATGGACATCGACGGCCTGGGCAAGGCGGTCGCCGCCCAGCTGGTGGAAAAAGGGTATGTGAAAAACGCCGCCGACCTCTATTCGCTCACCCGGGAACAGCTGCTCACGCTGGACAAATTCAAGGAGAAATCGGCCGACAATCTGCTGGCTGCCATTGAAAACAGCAAGCAGGCCGGTCTTGCGCGGCTGCTGTTCGGGCTGGGCGTGCGCAACATCGGCGACAAAGCAGCCGCGCTTCTGGCAGAGCATTTTGGAACGATGGAAGCTCTGCGCGCCGCCACACAGGAGGAAATTGCCGCCATCGACGGTTTCGGCGGCGTGATGGCGCAGAACCTGGTGGATTTCTTTGCCAGTGAAGGGACTGCCGATCTTCTGGAGCGTCTGGAGAGGGCGGGGGTGGATATGCAGGATCACTCCGCGCCGAAAGGCGAGGTGCTGAAAGGGCTGACCCTGGTGGTGACCGGCACGCTGCCCACCCTTTCCCGCAGTGAGGCCGAAGCGCTCATCATCCAGAACGGCGGCAAAGCGGCCGGTTCCGTGTCCAAAAAGACCAGCTATGTGGTGGCCGGAGAGGCCGCCGGCAGCAAGCTGACCAAGGCGCAGACGCTGGGAATCCCGGTCCTGGACGAGGCCGGGCTGCTGCGCTTGCTTGAAAAAGGCGTCGATTCGGGCGAATCGGAGCCGTAAAACAGAATACCCTTTCATGCAAAGGCTGTGGTTTCCTTCGGGAGATCACGGCCTTTTTGTTCTATCCGGGGACAGGCCGCGCATATCCTGAAACAAATCCCACGAAACGGAAGTGAAGCAGCATGCAGGCATATCGAAATGCGGTTTCCCAGATCCCCGATGCGCTCGGCGCCGCTTTGCGCGCCCTGCCCGACCACCAGGCCGCGCAGGTCACCGAGATACGGCTGCGGGCCGGGCGCCTGCCGGTGCTCAGCCGGGCGGCCGGCCCGCTGGTGCTGGAAGGGTGCAGCCCCCCCACCGAAGCGCAGCTGCATCGGGTGCTGGAAGCGCTGTGCGGCTATTCGATCTATCGCTATCACCAGAAAATCGCACAGGGATACATCACGCTGGCAGGGGGGCACCGCCTGGGTCTTGCCGGCAGGCTGGTGGAGGGAGCGGACGGCCGCACCCTGGACCCCGTCACCGGTATGAACCTGCGGGTGGCGCGCCAGATACACACACCGCTCTGCCCGCAGCTGCGGCAGCTGCTGGCGGACAGCGGCGGCATCCTGCTGGCCGGGCCTCCGGGATGCGGAAAAACCACGGTCCTGCGTCAGATGCTGGCGGAGCTTTCGGCAAGGGGGCTGCGCGTCTGTGCCGTGGACGAGCGGGACGAGCTGGCCGGCGGAACACTCCCGCTGCACTGCGACATCCTGCAGGGGTGCGGCAAAGCGGAAGGCCTTCTGTGGGCGGTGCGGAGCCTGTCGCCGCAGGTGCTGGTCTGCGACGAGGTGGGCGGAACACAGGACGCCGCCGCCATCTGCAGTGCCGCCAATGCGGGCGTGCGGCTGATCGTCACGATGCACGCCGCCGACGCACAGACCCTGATACGGAGGCCGCAGTGCCGTCAGATCTTGCAGACGGGTGCGTTTTCCACTCTGGTCCTTCTGGAGGGGGAGCAGCATCCGGGACAGGTGAAGGAGGTGCGTGTGCTGTGAGCGGATGGCTGCATATCCTCGGCACCCTATTGGTGATAGCGGCCGGAACCGCGGCCGGGATCTCCCGCGCAGGCAGACTGCGGCAGCGCCGCCAGCTTTTGCAGGATCTGCTGCAGCTGGCGGATATGGCCGGTGCTGCCATCCGCTATCGTCAGCAGCCTCTGGAAAGTCTGTGGCGGGAGCTGCACAGCCGCCAAAGCGCTTTTTTGCAGCTGCACATCCCGGACTATGTCCCCAGCGCCGACCCGCGCCGCGGATTGCAGGAGGAACTGTGGCGGCACAATCCCGGCTTTTCCCTGCTTGGCATTGCCGAGCGGCAGGCTCTGAATGAATGGCTGAGCCATCTGGGGAGCGGAGGTGCGCAGGAGGAATGCGGGCGCATCGACGCCTTTTGCCATCCGCTCAAGGCCGCCTTATCCGCCGCGCGCGAGGAAGAAAAGAGAAGCGGGCGACTGTATACCGTGATGGGCATGTGCGCCGGGCTGGCAACGGCCATCCTGCTGGCATGAGCAAAAACGACGAGAAACAGGAGAGGAACTGTGATTTATGGACATCGATCTGGTATTCAAAATCGCTGCCATCGGCATTATTGTGGCGGTGCTCAATCAACTTCTGATCCGTTCAGGGCGGGAGGAACAGGCTATGATGACCACATTGGCCGGCCTGATCGTTGTGCTCACGATGGTGATCGGCCAGATCAGCGAACTGTTTCAGCTCATCAAGCAGCTGTTCCAGCTGTAATGCTGTATGAGCTGGATACAGATCGTGGGCATGGTGGTGTGCGTGGTGGTGCTGCTGGCCGTGCTGCGCCAGTACAACCCCACCTATGCGGTGGCGGCCGGGCTGGCCAGCTGCGGGATGCTGCTGGTGGTGACCCTGTTCGCCATGACGCCGCTGCTGGAATATCTGTCCCAGCTGGCGCGCATCCTGTCCGACGCACAGCTGCAGGTATTGGCAAAGGCCGCCGGCATCGCGCTGACCGCACAGCTGGCGCGGGACGTGTGCAAGGATGCAGGCCAGAGCGCGCTGGCGGGCCAGGTGGAGCTGGCGGGCCGTGTGCTGATCCTGCTGGCGGCCATGCCGCTGTTCGGGCAGCTTTTGGAATTGGTCACCGGGCTGCTGCGATGATGCGTGTGCTCGCGGCGGTCTTTCTGCTTGTGGCTGTCCTGTGGGGCGCAGGAGCGCCCGCGTTCGCGGCGGAAGGAACAGACGATGCATCCGCACAGGAGCTGACGGGCGAACTGCTGGAGGAACCCCTGCAGGAGCTGACCGAACAGGCCCCGGTCTCCCCGGATGAAATGCTGGACATGCAGCCGGCCGACTGGCTCCGGAAGCTGTGGGACAGCTTTTCGCAGCAGGTCACCGCACCGCTGCGGGTGTTTGTGCGGCTGGCGCTGGTGCTGGTGCTGGGCTCGGTGGCGATGGCTCCGGCCGGTACCGGCGACCGTGCCCTGATCCCGGTGCTGGAGCTGGTATGTCTGCTGGTCTGCGCGGCGGCCTGCGTGCAGCCGATGCAGCAGCTGATGGAACAGGCGCAGCAGCAGCTGTTCTACTGCCGCACCAGCCTGGTCACTGCGGTGCCCTGGATGGCTTCGCTGATGGCGGGCGGCGGGAGGGTGGCTTCGTCGGCGGTGTTCAGCGGATTTTTCCTCTCTATCGTGCTGCTGCTGTCGGAGCTTGCAGCCGGCGTGGTCTTTCCGCTGATGCAGATCCTGCTTGCCCTCTTTACAGCGGCAGGTGTGTGCCGGTTCCCGGCCATGGACGCCGCGGCCAGCTTCTGCCAGCGCAGCATCAAGTGGATGCTGGGGCTGGGATGCACCCTTTTCGTCACACTGCTGGGGGTGCAGAATCTGATGGCCTCGGCGAGCGACTCGCTGGCGATGAAAACCGGCAAATTCCTCATCACCAGCAGCGTTCCCATTGTGGGGCAGGCGGTGTCCGGCGCCATCAGCGCGCTGGCGGCCGGAACGCAGCTGGCACGGGGAACGGCCGGCCTGGCGCTGATCGCCATCATCGGCGCATCGTTTATCCCGGTGCTGCTCAGCTGCCTTGCCTTTTGGGCCGCCTTTTCCGCCGCCGGTGTCATAGCGCGCACGGTGGAATGCGGCCGGTGCGCGCAGCTGCTGCGCGGCGCGGCGTCCTGCGCCAGCCTGTGCGGCCTGACGCTGTTGTTTTACGGATTGCTGGTACTGCTGGCCATTCTGATGATGATGCTGGGGGGATGATCCAAGATGGAAGGGCTGCGCCACTGGGCGCTGCTGCTGTGTGTGGCGGCGGTGCTGGGCGGGATCGTTCAGATGCTCTTGCCGGAAAAAGAGCAGTCCACCGGAATAAAGCTGATACTGGGGCTGTATATTGTAGTGACGGCGCTGACACCCGCGGCGGATATCGACTGGGACCTGCTCACGGCACAGTCCTGGCAGACGTTGGAAACAACAAGCGCCTCGTCGGATTACTCCGGGTGGGTCGTGCAGTACAGCCAGGACGCTTTGCAGCGTCAGCTGCAGGCGCAATTGGATCAGCAGGCGCCGGGCTCTGTGGTGCAGCAGGTCTCTCTGGACTACGACGCGCAGAGCGGCCGGTGTGAAGTGCGGCAGGTGGTGCTGGACGCGCAGGGGCAGGAGGACGCCGCCCGGCAGGCAGCGAGGGAGCTGCTGGGCGAACAGATCGAAGTGAAATTTGCACAGGGAGGGGAAGAGGATGCCACTGTCCAAATGGAGTGAGAAACTTCCGCAGCCGCTGCGGAAGAACGGGCTGATGCTGCTGGGGATCGCAGGGATCCTGCTGATCTGTTTTTCGGATCTGCTGTTTCCCTCCTCGGAAAAGACGGAGGCCGCGCCCACGACCTCCCAGCAGCAGGTGCTCCAATTGCAGACCCAGCTGGAAGAACTGCTGGCACAGATCGAGGGGACCGGAGAAGTGTCGGTGATGCTGACGCTGGAAAGCGAGAGCGAGCAGGTATACGCCCAGGATGAGCGCACACAGTCCCAAAGCGGGCAGAGCGGCGGCGCTGCGACGAATACATTTGAAACAAGCCATGTGATCTTAAACACCCACGACGGCGATGCCCCGCTGGTGGAAACCACCTATCTGCCCCAGGTGCGGGGCGTTGCAGTGGTGTGTCAGGGGGCAGATGACATCTCGGTAGTCACCCGCATAACGGAGGCGGTATCGGTGGTCCTGGATCTTCCCGCCAGCCGGATCTGCGTGACAAAAATGAATTGACGGAGGAATGGATCATGAGAAGCATTGCAAAGAGCAAACGGCAGTTCACCCTGCTCACCCTCGTGGCGGCGCTGGGTGTGGCGGTGTATCTGAACTGGGAATACGCACGGGGCGGCGCAGACGGCCTGCTGAGCGAGGTGCCTTCGCCCGACACCGACGCCGCTGTTTCCGCCAACGCCGGGGCCGGCGAACAGGATCTGCTGGAAACGGCGGCCTCCTCGTCCGGGGCGCAGTCGGAACAGAGCGCCGAAACGCCCAACAAAAACTACGGCGACGCACAGCTGGTGAGTGTGGGCACCGAAGGCGGAAGCGAATATTTTGAACAGGCGCGCCTGTCCCGCCAGAAAAGCCGCGACGATGCGCTGGACACCCTGCAGAAAAGCCTGAAGAAAGCCAACCTCAGCGAGGAGGAAAAAGCCGAGCTGACCGCGCGCCTATCGATGACGGTGGAAAATATCACCGCGGAAAGCGACATCGAGAACCTGGTGAAGGCAAAGGGCTTTGTGGACTGCGTGGCTTTCCTGGACGACGGCAAGGCCAACATCACCGTGCAGACCGGCGCCGAGGGCCTGCAAAAAGAACAGGTGGCGCAGATCCGCGATATCGTCACCTCCAAATCCAGCGTGGCAGCGCAGGATATCACCGTGGTGGAGGTGAAATGATCCTGCCGGGCAGGCCTGCGGCATACAGAAAAAGAAAATTTCCATTTATGCCCTTCAAAAACAGTTGTGAAAGCAGTGCAAAAATGGTATAATATCACTATCTTCACATTCTGTGGAATTTTCAGGAGATGGAGGAACAGCAATGGATGTTTTGAATTCTGATGTTGTGGGCGGCAGCCTGCAGATCTCTACCGATGTCATCGCCAAGATCGCCCGCCAGGCCTGCCTGGAAGTGGAAGGTGTCCACGAGGTGGCGGCCGGCAGCGCGGGAGTGAAAAACCTGTGGGGCAAAGCGGGCCAGCAGCACGCTGTGACAGTGGAGCTGACCGACGATGTGGCCGAAATCACAGTGTGCATCGTGGTGGCCTATGGCTGCAAGATCCCCTCTCTGTGCGAAAAAGTGCAGAAGAACGTGAAAAGTTCGGTGCAGAATATGACGAACATCACCGTTTCCCGCGTGAATGTGACCGTGGTGGGGATCTGCCAGGATCTCACCGAAGCGCCCGGCGAGGAATAAGGACATCGTTTTGGTCTGCCCGGCCAATCAAGATTCGGCGACCCTCCTGCCGACAGGGCGGGAGGGTCTGCTTGCGTGAAAGGAATTGTATGAACAGAAGAACTGCAAGAGAAAACGCTTTTTATGCTGCTTTTTCCGCTTCTTTTTCCGGCGGGGACATTGCGCAGATCATCGCGCAGAGCCGTGAGACCGGCGATCATGAGGTGGATGCGTTCGGGGAAAAGATGGTGTGCGCCTACTTCGACCACGCGGCGCAGATCGACGGCGAGATCCGCGCCCATCTGCGCAACTGGACGATGGAGCGCCTGCCCCGTGTTTCGCTCACGGCCATGCGTCTTGCGGTGAGCGAGATGCTGTATATGCCCGAAAGCCCGGCCAGCGTTGTGATCAACGAGGCAGTGGAACTGGTGAAGCGCTTTGGCGGCGAGGAAGACTATCAATTCGTCAACGGCGTGCTGGGAGCCATTGCCCGGGAAAAGAAGCTGGACACCCAGCCCCAGCAGGAAACAGTATGATTACACTCGGCATCGATACAAGCAACTATGCAACCTCTTTGGCGGTGTTTGACACCGATGCTGAAGAGGTTGTTTGCGATACAAAAGTGTTTTTGCCGGTGCGTCCCGGCCAGCTGGGGCTGCGCCAGAGCGACGCGCTGTTTCACCACACGGCCGCTCTGCCCGGTTTGCTGGAAGACCTGGCGCAGAAGGCCGACCTGACAGGTGTACAGGCGGTGGGTGTTTCCGCAAAACCGCGTCCGGCGGAGGGCTCGTATATGCCCTGCTTTCTGGCGGGGCTGTCGGCCGCCAAGGCGTTCGCGCTCTCCCGCGGACTGCCCGTGATCGAGACCACCCACCAGCAGGGGCACATCGCCGCCGCCCTGTATGCGACCGGCCGGCCGGAGCTGTTCCGTCAGCCGGTGCTCGTCTTTCACATTTCAGGCGGCACCACCGACCTGCTGCTGTGCGACCATATGCAGGTTCTTGCCACGGTGGGCACCAGCACCGACCTGTATGCCGGACAGGCTGTGGACCGGGTGGGTGTGAAGCTGGGGTTTGCGTTCCCGGCGGGCGCCGAGGTCTCCCGCATGGCCGCACAGTGCACCGAGAAGGTGCCCGCCGCCAAGATCAGTGTGCGGGGCGCCGACTGCAGCCTTTCGGGGCTGGAGAACCAGTGCGACCGTCTGGTGAAAGAGGGATATTCCGCCGCCTATGTGTGCAAGTTCTGCCTGCTGGCCATCGCGCGCACGGTGGTGAAAATGATCCAGGCAGCGCACCGGCAATACCCGGGCCTGCCGGTGGTGTGCGCCGGCGGCGTGATGAGCAGCGATATCATCCGGGGATATGTGCAGAAGCAAATGCCCGGCACCTGGTTTGTGGATGGGCGATTTGCGTCCGACAACGCCATCGGCGTTGCGGTGATCGCCGGAATGGAGGCCGCGCATGGCTGATATCATTACCGTCACGGCGCTGAACCGCTATGTGAAAACCTTGCTGGAGCGCGATGTCGTGTTGGACGGGCTTGCCATTCGGGGCGAGATCTCCGGCTTTGTGCATCATTTCAAGAGCGGACATTTCTACTTTTCGCTCAAGGACAGCCAGTGCAGCGTGAAAGCGGTGATGTTCAGCCGGGATGCCCGCCGCCTGGCCTTTGTGCCGCAGAACGGCATGCGTGTGATCGTGCGCGGCAGGGTGTCGCTGTTTGAGCGGGACGGCGCGTTTCAGGTCTATGCAGAGGACATGATCCCCGACGGCATCGGCTCGATGCAGCTGGCACTGGACCAGCTGAAAGCCCGCCTTGCCGCCGAGGGCCTGTTTGATGAACGCCACAAGAAACCCATTCCCACCGAGCCCGCCTGCATCGGCGTGGTCACCTCCGCCACCGGCGCCGCCCTACAGGATATCTGCAACATCCTGCGCCGCCGCTGGCCGCTGGTCCGCGTGCTGCTGGCCCCGGCCAATGTGCAGGGAGAACAGGCCGCGCAGGAGATCGTTTCGGGTATCCGGCGTCTGGATGCCGACGGCCGCGCGGATGTGATCGTTGTGGCACGCGGCGGCGGCAGCAAGGAGGATCTGTGGGTGTTCAACGACGAGCGCATCGTGCGCGCGGCGTTTGCCTGCCGCACGCCTCTGGTCTCGGCGGTGGGGCATGAGATCGACTATACTCTGCTGGATTTTGCAGCGGACCTTCGCGCCCCCACTCCTTCCGCGGCGGCCGAGCTCTGTGTGCCGGACCAGGCGCAGGTAAAGCAAAAAATACAAATTTTACAGGAAAATATCCAGAAATCTATGCAGAAACGTATGGATTTGTGGTATAATTCGTATGAGCGTATGCAGCAGGCCGTCTGCGCGCACAGCCCGCTGACTGCCTGCGAAGCCAGAAAAGCCCGGCTGGACGCCCTGCGGCAGCAGCTGTTTTCTGCCCAGCATGCCCGGCAGGCAGCTGCCGTACAGCGTTTGCGTGCGGCAGCTTCGCTGTGTGCAGGGCTGGACCCCTGTGCGGTGATTACCCGCGGATATGCCGTGCTGTATCACACGGACGGCAGCGCGGTGCCTTCTGCCGAATCGCTGGAGCCGGGCGCCCGGGTCACGGTGCAGCGCAGTACACAAAAACTCACCTGTCTGATTGAACACGCAGAACCTGTTTCTGCAGCGAGGATATTGCATGAAGAAACCAAAAACATATGAAGAAGCAGTCTTGCAGCTGGAGCAGCTGCTGGAACAGATCTCCGACACACAGACGCCTCTGGAGCAGAGCATCAAGCTGTATGCACAGGCGGTGACGCTGCTGGATGTGTGCAGCCAGAAACTCCAGCAGGCCACGCTGCAGATCGAGGAGATCGACCAGAAGCTGGCTGCCGGCGCACAGCCTGCAAACAGCGCGGAAGGGGAATGATGATGGAATACACAGCCCACTACAATAACCTGCTCTGTCAGGTGCAGACACGTCTGACCCAGTTATGCGACCAGTACCTGCCCGAAACCTCCAGCGTATGCCGCGCCGCGCGGTACAGCCTGCTGGGGGGCGGCAAGCGGGTGCGCGCCGTGCTGTGTATGGCGGTGTGCGAGATGCTGAAAGGCGATATGCAGGCGGCGGCCGATTTCGCCGCGGCGGTGGAAATGGTGCACTGCTACTCGCTGATCCACGACGATCTGCCCTGCATGGACAACGACGATCTGCGCCGCGGGCGGCCTTCCTGCCACAAGGCGTTCGACGAGGCCACCGCGCTGCTTGCCGGCGATGCCCTGCTGACCACCGCTTTCCAGATCATCGGCGAATCCGCCGCGGAGGCACAGGTGCGTGCGGCGGCCTGCGCGGCGCTTGCTGCCGGCGCCGGGACAGGCGGCATGATTCTGGGACAGGAGCTGGACCTCTACCACGAAACCATCCCTGCCACGGCAGGCGAGCTGGTCGAGGTGCACCGGGAAAAAACCGGCGCGCTGATCAATGCGGCCATTCAGCTTGGCGCGGCAGCGGCCGGCGCATCCGTCACACAGTGCTCCGTGCTGCGGGGCTATGCCTTTGATATCGGTCTGGTTTTCCAGATCGTGGACGATGTGCTGGATGTGACCTCCACCACACAGGAGCTCGGCAAACCGGTGGGCAGCGACCAAGAAAACAACAAAACCACCTTTGTCACCTTGTACGGGGTGGAGGGAGCTATGGAGCATGCGCAGGAGATCAACCGGCGCGGCTGCGAACGGCTGCAGGACGAGTTCGGAGATGCAGCCGCATTTCTGGCTGCATTTGCGCAGTCGCTGCTGTGCCGTGTGAACTGAGCGGTCCACTCTGGCGGAAAGGATGTGAAAAAGTGCAGTCTTTTTCTGCGATTTTTCAGCAAAACTATGCTTTGACCGTGGCTCTGTCCTCCTGGCTGGCGGCGCAGATTGCAAAAACGATCATCAACTTTGTGCTGGCCGGGCAGCTGGACATTGAACGCATGTGGGGATCCGGCGGCATGCCCAGCGCGCATTCCGCACTGGTGTGCTCTCTGGTGATCGCAATCGCGAAAACCTCCGGGACTTCCTCGCCGCTGTTTGCCATTGCGTTCGTGCTGGCGGCCATTGTGATGTACGATGCGATGGGCGTTCGCCGTGCGGCCGGCCAGCAGGCAAAGGTGATCAACCGCCTGCTCAGCGACCGCGAGGACGAAGAAGAACTTCTGCCGGACGGCAAAAAACTCAAGGAGCTGGTGGGCCACACTCCGCTGGAAGTTGGCTCCGGCGCACTGTTGGGTATCCTGATCGGCGTACTGTTTCCTGTCGGATGAAAAGGACATCGGCAAACTGCGTACATGTACCTTTCAGATGCCCTAACAATACAGAAAGGAGGACAAGCAAATCATGGCTTTTCCTTTGCTGGAATGGATCGGCAGCCCGAAGGACCTCAAAAAGCTGACCACACAGCAGGTCAACGATCTGTGCGGCGAGATTCGTTCCTTTCTGATTCAACAGGTGTCCTGTACAGGAGGACATCTCTCGTCCAATCTGGGCACGATTGAACTTACCGTGGCGCTGCATCGGGTGTTTTCCACCCCGAAAGACCGCTTTGTTTTCGATGTGGGCCATCAGTGCTACACGCACAAACTGCTCACCGGGCGCCGGAAAGGCTTCGCGGCGCTGCGCCAGCTGGACGGTATCTCCGGCTTTCCCAATCCGGAGGAAAGCCCCCACGACTGTTTTGTGGCCGGGCATGGCAACACGGCGCTGTCTGCGGCCATCGGTATGGCACGCGCCAAGAAGCTGCAGCACAAGCCGGGGAAGGTGATCGCCATCATCGGCGACGGCGCCTTCACCGGCGGTATGGTGTACGAGGGCATGAACAACATCGATACACTGGACAACCTGATCGTCATCCTGAACGACAACAAAATGTCCATCTCCAAAAATGTGGGATCGGTGGCAAACTACCTCACCCGCCTGCGCACCAGCCCGCAGTATTTCAAGGTCAAAGCGGATGTGGAAGGCGCCTTGCAGAATGTGCCTGTGTTTGGCAAAACCATCATCAACGGCCTGCAGCAGAGCAAAAAGCTGGTGCGGCGTGTGATTTACAAATCCACGATGTTTGAGAACATGGGCTTTCAGTACGTCGGGCCTCTGGACGGCCATGACGAACCGCAGCTGGAGACCCTGTTCCGCAATCTGTGCAACCAGTCCACCCCGCTGTTTCTGCACGTGGTGACGGTCAAGGGAAAGGGATTCCGCCCAGCCGAACAGAACCCCGGCGCATTTCACGGGGTCTCCGCATTCGACGTGCACGCCATCACCGACCCGGATGTGGCTCCGGAAAATTCCTTTTCCACGGTGTTCGGCGAAAAGCTGGCCCAGTTGGGCCGGTATGATAACCGCATCTGCGCCATCACCGCGGCCATGAAATACGGCACCGGCCTGCAGTTTTTCTACCGCGCATTTCCCGATCGTTTCTTTGATGTGGGAATGGCGGAACAGCATGCTGTCACCTTTGCGGCCGGCCTCGCGCGCGAGGGAATGGTGCCGGTGGTGTCGATCTATTCCACCTTTTTGCAGCGTTCCTACGACCAGATCATCCACGATGTGAACCTGCAGAAGCTGAGTGTGGTATTTGCTGTGGACCGCGCCGGTCTGGTTCCCGGAGACGGCGAAACGCACCAGGGCGTGTATGACCCCGCCTATTTCAGCCAGATCGAGGGCCTGCAGGTGATCTCCCCCTGCAACTTTGCAGAGCTGGAATATTGGCTGGAAAAGCTGGTGGAGGAGGGCAGCGGTCCCCGCGCCATCCGCTATCCCCGCGGCAGCGAAGCGAAACGTCTGTCTGCGCTGGGCTGCAGCGGCACGCTGTTTGAGCGGGTCGCTCACACAGACGGTGCGTCGTCTGCAATCGTATCGTATGGAAGCGAGGTGGAGGACGCCCTGCTGGCCGCCGAGCTTTCCGCACAAAGCGGGCGGTTGGCGGATGTATATAAGCTGACCCAGATCCATCCGCTTCCGGAGGGGATCTGTGACGCCCTGCTGGGCTACAAGTACATTCTGTTTGCTGAAGAATGCATTGTGAACGGCGGCATTGGAGAGCATCTGGAAAGCGCTCTGCACAAGGCCGGCTGGAACGGGCATTTCCTGCGCGCGGCAGTTCCCAACACCGGCATCCCCCACGCAAGCGTGGCGCAGATCAAGCAGGTGCTGCATCTGGACGCACCGGGACTTTTGCAGATTTTGAACGAGGACGAAGGAGCAACGAGTTGAAAACACGATTGGATCAATACCTGTGCCAGCAGGGGCTGGTGCAGAGCCGTGAACGGGCAAAGGCTCTGATCATGGCGGGCATCGTATTTGTGAACGAAGAAAAAGCCGACAAGGCCGGATTCATGGTGCCGGAAGGCGCCCGTGTGGAGGTGCGCGGACACGACATCGGATATGTCAGCCGGGGCGGCCTGAAGCTGGAGAAGGCGATGCAGGTGTTCCCCATCACGCCGTCCGGCAAGGTGTGCATGGATATCGGCGCCTCCACCGGCGGTTTCACCGACTGCATGCTGCAGAACGGCGCCGTGCAGGTGTACGCCGTGGACGTGGGCTACGGGCAGCTCGCCTGGAAGCTGCGCTGCGACGAGCGCGTGGTCAATATGGAGCGCACCAACATCCGCGCAGTCACGCCGGAGATGCTGGAGCATCCCATTGAATTTTTCAGCGTTGATGTGTCCTTTATATCGCTCAAACACATTTTCCCGGTGGCGCAGGCCATCACCAGCAGCGGCGCGCAGGGCATCTGTCTTGTGAAGCCGCAGTTTGAGGCCGGCCGTGAAAAGGTGGGCAAAAAGGGTGTTGTGCGCGAGCCGGAAACCCACTGGGAAGTGATCTGCCAGGCAAGGGAGTATGCCTTGCAGAACGGTTTCTCCGCCTGCCGGCTGGATTTTTCGCCGGTCAAAGGCCCGGAGGGGAACATCGAATTTTTGATGCAGGTGGAAAAATCCAGCGAGCCGACCGGCTTTTCGGATGAGGCCGCCCGCGAAGTGGTGCGGCTGGCGCATCAGCAGCTGGATGCATGAGCGAAGAGGGGATCTTGTGATGCGCATTTTTCTGGTTCCCAATCTGAATAAATCCCAAGCAGGACAGGTGTGCGAACAGGCGGTTTCCATTCTGCGGCAGGCCGGTGCGATCCCGCTGCTGGCGGAAGAAATACGCGACGCCTGCCAGCTGGAACAGGCGGAGTACCATCCCGAACCGGACTGCCTTGCGCTGTGTGACGTCATCGTCACCATCGGCGGAGACGGCACCATTCTGCGCACCGCCCGCGAATCCCTGGCCTATGCACGGCCTCTGTTGGGGGTGAATCTGGGACGGCTGGGTTTTCTGGCCACCTGCGAGATCGGAGAAATGCCGGCCAAGCTCACGCGCCTTGCGAAGGGCGATTTCATGACCGATACCCGCATGCTTCTGCAGGCCTGCATCCAGCAGCCCGATCAGCCGCCGCAGACGCTCACCGCGCTGAACGAGATCGTTGTGTTCAAGGGCCTGCGCACACAGACGATGGGAATGAAGGTGTTCTGCGACGATGCGCTCGTCAGCAGCTATCGGGGGGACGGCGTGGTGCTTGCCACGCCCACCGGCTCCACCGCCTACTCGCTTTCGGCAGGCGGCCCGATTTTGGACGCACAGATCGCCGGCATTCTTCTCACGCCGATCTGTGCCCACAGCCTGCAGAGCCCGCCGATGGTGTTTTCCGCCAACCGGTGCCTGCGGGTGCAGGTGGAATCCGAAACCGATGAGCCGGTGTATCTGTCGGCCGACGGAAATCATCCCGCCCATGCAATCAGCCCGCACAGCCGCCTGGAACTTGCACGGGCGGAACAGGTGGTTACACTGGTGCGCTTCAATCTGGCCGATCAGTTTGAAGCGATCGACAAAAAATTGATAAGGAAGATCACTTTATGAAACGTGCACGACACAAGATGATCCTGGAACTGATCGAGCGGTACCCCATCGACCGCCAGGAAGAACTGATGACCCATCTGCGCGCAAATGGATTTGATGTGACACAGGCCACGGTATCCCGCGATATCCGCGAACTGCGTCTGGTGAAAACCGCCACCGGCGATGGCTCCTATCGCTATGTGGTGTCCGACAACGGGCGTAAATTGCACACCCCCAATCGATTTGAAACGATTTTCCGCGAGTCGGTGCTGAAGGTGGACTATGCGGGGCATGTGGTGCTGGTGAAATGCTTCACCGGTATGGCAAACGCGGCCTGCGAGGTGTTCGATGCCATGGTGTGGAACGACGTTGTGGGGACCCTTTCCGGCGACGACACCTTTTTTATCCTGATGCGCAGCGAAGCGGCTGCCCACGCCATCTGCGATGAGCTGAACCGCTATGTGACGCATCACGGATAATTTACCCAAACGAAAGGAGAACCGGGATGCTGTGCAGCCTGAAAATTGAAAACGTAGCGGTGATCGAGCAGGCCGAAGTGGAATTTGGCCCGGGCCTGAATGTCCTGACCGGCGAAACCGGCGCGGGAAAATCCATTTTGATCGATTCGATCCACGCCATCCTCGGCAGCCGCACATCCCGCGATCTGGTGCGCAGCCATACGCCGCGCGCCCGCATTCACGCCGTCTTTCGACAGATTCCGCCGGCCGTGAAAAAGCGTCTGGAGAAAGCGGGCATGGACGCCGGCGATGAACTGACGCTGTACCGCGAGATCAGTGCCGACGGACAGACCAAATGCCGCATCAACGGCATGCCTGCAACAGCGGCGCTGGTGCGCCAGCTCTGTGCCGGGCTGATCGACATTCACGGCCAGCACGACAGCCAGGGGCTGACCGACCCCGCCCGCCATCTGGCGCTTTTAGATCTGTTTGTCCACAACAAAGCCCTGCATGAGGAGTATTATTCCGTCTACCGGAAGCTGGTGCAGGTCAAGCGCGAGATGGACGGCATGATTACCGATGAGCAGGAAAAGAACCGGCGGATCGACCTTCTGCGCTATCAGCTGGAGGAGATCGAGGCCGCCGCCCTGATTCCCGGCGAGGAAGAGACACTGGAACGCCAGCGCGCGCTTCTGGCCAACGCGAACCGGATCCAGGAAAGCCTTGCCGCCGCGTATCACGCTGTGGAGGGCGAGGAGGACCAGAGCGGTGCGGCCGACCTAGCCGGCGAAGCGGCAAATGCGCTGGAACGCGCCGCGGGCCTGAGCGCACCGCTGGACGAGATCCACCAGCGGGCAGAGGAGCTGTACTATCAGCTGCGGGATCTGGCCGGGGATCTTGCCGATCTGATCCAGCAGCAGGAGGAAAACAGCGGTCTTTCTCTGGACGAGGTGGAGATGCGTCTGGATGAGATTTTCCGCATCAAGCGAAAGTACGGCGACAGTGTGGAGGCTGTTCTGGCCTATGCCGAGCACGCCCGCACCGAACTGGACGGCATTCAGAATGCAGACGAACGGATCCGTCGCCTGGACGAAGAAAAGCACCGTTTGTTCCGCGAGGCGAAGGAGCTGGCGGAGCGTCTGACCGAATCCCGTCTGCAGGCGTTTGAAGCGTTCAGCCGCCAGATCTGTGAAGCGCTGGCTTTCCTGAATATGCCCGGTATCCGCTTTGCGCTGCATCATACAAAGGGGCCTCTGGCCAGCGCCGGACAGGATACGATGGAATTTTATATTTCCACCAATCCCGGCGAAGATCCCAAACCGCTTGCGAAGATCGCATCGGGCGGCGAGCTCTCCCGCATCATGCTCGCCATCAAGAGCGCGCTGGCCGATGCGGACGATGTGGGCACCGTGATCTACGACGAGATCGACACCGGCGTATCCGGCAAAGCGGCCGCGCGCATTGGGCAGAAGCTGCTGCAGACGGCGCACGGCCGGCAGGTGCTCTGCATCACGCATACGGCGCAGATCGCCGCACTGGCGGATTGCCATCTGCTGATCCAGAAAAACGTATCGGAGGGGCGCGCGTATACCGAGATTCACCCGTTGGAGGAGCCTCAGCGTCTGCAGGAGCTTGCGCGGATCATATCGGGCGACCAGATCACACCGGCTGCACTGGAAGCAGCGCGCGAGATGCGCCAGGTGCGCGCGAATTTGTGAAGCGCACAAAACGCTTGACTTTTTCCCTGCAATCGGGTATACTGCATTTTGTGAAATGCGAAGAAGGGAACCAGTAGCATCGTGTTGTCCGGCACAGAGAGGCCCCGTTTTGGTGAAAGGGGAGGCGGCGAGCGGTGTGAATACATCCCCGAGCAGCAGGTTGAACTGCATTTGTGCACAGTAGGCCGGGCCGTGTGCGCACGTTACAGCGCAGGAGTGTGGATGCACTCGTCAAGGCTTTTTTCGCGAGGAAAAAGCGAACAGAGGTGGTACCGCGATTGACTCGCCCTCTGCCAATTTCACGATTGGCAGAGGGCGTTTTTGTTTCCCTTTGCCGCAAACACAAGGAGGAACTGTCCAATGAAACACTACGACAACGTATTCGACCTGCTGAAGGACCGCGGCCTGGTGGCGCAGGCCACCGATGAAGAGGCCATCCGCGAGCTGCTGGGCAAAGAGAAGGTGACCTTCTACGTCGGCTTCGACCCCACCGCCGACAGCCTGCATGTGGGCCATTTCCTGCAGCTGATCGTCATGCGTCATCTGCAGGAGTTCGGTCACCGTCCCATCGCTCTGCTGGGCGGCGGCACCACGATGGTGGGCGACCCCACCGGCAAGACCGATATGCGCAAGATGCTGACCCAGGAAGAGATCCAGCACAACGCAGACCGCTTCAAGGAGCAGATGAGCAAGTTTGTGGATTTCAGCGACGGAAAGGCCCTGATGGTGAACAACGGCGACTGGCTGCTGAATCTGAACTATCTGTCTTTCCTGCGCGAGATCGGCGTGCACTTCTCTGTGAATAAGATGCTGACGGCCGAATGCTTCAAGACCCGTCTGGAAAAGGGCCTGTCCTTCATCGAGTTCAACTACATGCTGATGCAAAGCTACGACTTCCTGAAGCTGGCGCGCGAGTACAACTGCAAGATGGAGTTCGGCGGCAACGATCAGTGGAGCAACATTATCGGCGGTGTGGAGCTGAACCGCCGCTGCGACAAGCGCGAAGTGTACGGCATGACCTTTACCCTACTGACCACCCGCGAGGGCAAGAAAATGGGCAAGACCGAAAAGGGCGCTGTCTGGCTGGATCCCGAAAAGACCTCTCCCTACGAGTTCTTCCAGTACTGGCGCAACATCGACGACGCCGAAGTGCAGAACTGCCTGCGCCTGCTGACCGACGTGGATCTGGACTACATCGACAGCATCGACACCACCAGCGGCAGCGCCATCAACGTTGCGAAAGAGAAGCTGGCCTACGAGCTGACCAGCCTGGTGCACAGCAAGGAGGAGGCCGACAAGGCCCTGAACACCGCCCGCGCTCTGTTCAGCGGCGCCGCCGACACCGAGCACATGCCCTCCACCACGCTGGAGGAAAGCCAGCTGACCGACGGCAAGATCGGCCTGCTGAGCCTGCTGGTGGCCACCGGTCTGGCTTCCAGCAACGGCGAGGCCCGCCGTCTGGTGCTGCCCGGCAGTGTGTCTGTAAACGGGGAGAAGGTCACCGATCCCACCTTCGCAGTCACCGCCGAGATGCTGAAGAAAGGCGTTGTGCTGAAAAAAGGCAAGAAGGTCTACCACAAAGCAACTCTGTAACAACAGCTGAGTCAAAAAACAACTCCCTCGCCGTCCGGACCGGAAGCGGGGGAGTTGTTCTGTTGTTTCTGCCTGTTTGCGGGAAAGCGGTCAGTCGAGCTGCTTGTGCATGACAACGGCCTCCGATTCTTTCCCGCCCCACAGCAGACGGGTCGTTCCGGCAGGAGAAAATCCCTGCTTGCTCCAGAATCCCTTTGCGTTTTCGGGATATTCGCATACAACGTCGATCCGCACCCTGTGCGCGCCGTCTCTGCGCAGCTCCTGCTCGAGAAGAGCATAGCAAAGTACTCCTTTTCCGGTTCGCTGCAAGCGGGCATCCAGCATCATCAGCGACAGATACGCACAGGCGCCCGCTTTCACATCGGCCAGCCCCACGATATCGCCTTCGGGCAAATCGACGAAAAGGAAACTGGAAAACCTCGCGCGCTCCATTTCTTCCATTTCATTCCGAACGAAGGATTCATCCACGCGGCATCGTCCCAGATGATGCTGCAGAAAAAGCGGGTTGGAATTGTAGATCTCTGTGATTCGGGCGGCATCCTGCAGGCTTGCTCGTCGCAGCACGATGGTTTGCATATCGGTTCACTCCTCCGTAGATACATCGCATTGGGGGGCACGGCACATCACAGCGCAGGCAAACAGCAGCAGGGCAGGGCAGAGCAGCAGGGCGGAGTGTCCCCACAGCGTCACCCCCACATTGCCCAGCACCGCACCCAGCGCGAACAAACCAATGACGCCCGCATATACTGCACAGGAGCGCAGGGACCTTCGCTGCCCGGTCACAAAAAAGACAAACAGATGTTCGGTTGCGGTGCGCAGGTTCCCAATACACATGGTGGTTGCAAGCGGATATCCGTGCAGCGCCCGGAAACTTTGCAGCTGGATCCCACAGGCGAGCGATACCAGACAGCTTGACAAAATGTTTCGGCTCTCACCCGGGAAAGCGGCCAGCACCAGAATCACTGCCTGCATCAGCAGGCACAGCTGGCGCCAATGCACCGCTGTGAGCTTTTTGCAGTTCCAGCGAACCACCAGGGAGACCAGGATCCCGGCGGTGAAGGCTGCGATGGGAAGCGCATAGTGCAGCGCTGCATGCCATTGGCGTTCGGCGAGGCGAACCGCCAGCAGAATGATGTTGCCTGTCTGCGCATTGGCAAACACGCCGTCGCGCAGCAGGTAGGTGTAGACATCCATATAACCGGCCGAAAGAATCACCGGAATGCCCACCAGGAAAGAATCAGACATTTGTGTTGTGGTGCTTTTTTGCATGCCATGGATTCTCCTTTGCAATGCAGAATTTGTACGTTTTCAGAATATCATGAAACGATTGTGCTGGCAATCGGCAGAGTATACGGTTTTCCACTGGGAATCGACGGAAATTTTTGCTTTCGATACAGAATAAATTGCTGAGAAAATACTTGCAAATGAAAGAAAAGCGAGTATAATTTGGTAGGGTTCATCTGTGAACCAAATATGAATTTGAGGAGGAAACAGCTTTTATGGAAGGATACAAGTTTCTGTTGGATCTCGGGCTGATTCTGCTTTCCACCAAACTGCTTTCGCTGCTGACCAAAAAATTCCAGCTGCCGCAGGTTGTGGGCGCTCTTCTTGCGGGCCTTCTGTTGGGACCCGCCATCCTGAATGTGATCCAGGAAACCGCTTTTATTAAAGAAACTGCCGAGGTCGGCGTCATCGTGCTGATGTTCTGCGCCGGTATGGAAACCGATGTGCAGGAGATGAAAAAGTGCGGCAAAGCTGCCTTTATAATTGCTCTGATTGGCGTGATCGTACCTCTGCTGGGAGGCTTTGGCGTTGCGTATTTCTTCAACCGTCCGGGCGTCCTGGGCTCCGACGCTTCCGCCAGCGTCATGCTGCAGAATATCTTCATCGGTATCATCCTGACCGCTACCTCGGTGAGCATTACGGTGGAAACGCTGAAAGAACTGGGCAAGCTGAAAACCCGGTCCGGCAACGCCATCCTGGGCGCCGCGATCATCGACGATATTCTGGGTATCATTGCCCTCACCATCGTCACCAGCATGACCGACAGCTCTGTGAAGCTCGGCGTCGTTCTGCTGAAGATCGTTGCGTTCTTCATCTTCTCTGCGGTGGTGGGCTTCCTGTTCTATAAGTTCTACACCAAATGGGTGGTGCCCAACCAGAAGGGTCTGCACCGCCATGTTATCATCGCGTTTGTGTTCTGCCTGCTGATGGCCTATGTCTCCGAAGCCGTATTTGGTGTGGCCGACATCACCGGCGCCTTTATTGCCGGCCTGATCATCTCCTGCACCCAGCGCTCCCAGTATCTGGCTTCCAAGTTCGACGTTCTGTCCTATGCATATCTTTCGCCCATCTTCTTCGCCAGCCTGGGTCTGCAGGTCACGCTGCCATCCATGAGCAGCAGCGTGATCCTGTTCTCTGTGGTTCTGGTGATCGTGGCCGTTCTGACCAAGGTGATCGGCTGCGGACTGGGCGCCAAGCTGTGCGGATACCAGAACTATCAATGTGCCCGCATCGGTGTTGGTATGATCTCCCGTGGTGAAGTTGCTCTGATCGTCGCGAGCAAAGGCGCCTCGCTTGGTTTGATGAGCTCCAACCTTCTGGGACCGGTCATCCTGGTGGTGATCGTGACCACTGTGATCACCCCGATCCTGCTGAAGCTGGTCTTCAAATGGGGCCCCAGCCAGCCGATTCCCGCTGCCGAGGGCAATTTCTCCCGCAACTACGAAGAACTGGCGCAGTTCCGCGGCGGCATTCTGGACGAACGCTCCGAGAAGCCTATCCCGGATAAGCTGAAAGATCATCTGAAATAAACGCCGCGCTCTTCGTTCATAGAAACAGCACACATCCCCCTTGCACAGGCTTCTGTGCAGGGGGATATTTTTGTCTGCTTGATGAAATACCGTCAATTGTGGTATCATACTTTCATATACGAATGTGTTCAGTTCAAAGGAGACCGCCTATGGCAAAGGAAAAAACAAAAACTATTTTCGTGTGTTCCAATTGCGGTGAGACCAGCCCGCGCTGGCTGGGCCGGTGTCCCAGCTGCGGCGAGTGGAACACGATGACAGAGGACGTGGTGGTGACTGCTCCGGCTGCAAAAGGCTCGGCAAGGAGGGCAGGGGAGCCGCGCCAGCCCGGATACTCCATTGAGGCAAAGCGGCTCAGCCAGATTGCTACCACCGAAGAGCGCAGCCGCATCGTGACCCATATCGGCGAGCTGGACCGCGTATTGGGCGGCGGCATCGTGGTGGGCTCTGTGGTGCTGTTGGGCGGCGAGCCGGGCGCCGGCAAATCGACCCTTCTTCTGCAGCTGTGCGGCGCGATCTCGCAACAGCTGGAGGTTTTGTATATCACCGGCGAGGAATCGGTGCGCCAGATCAAGCTGCGTGCCGTTCGTCTGGGCGTTCGGGAGGAGAACATCCTGCTGGCCGCCGAGACGGACATTCTGGCCATCTGCGACCTCATTGAGCAGACGCGCCCCAGCCTGGTGGTGATCGATTCGATCCAAACCATGCATTGCAGCGAGGTGAACTCTTCGGCCGGCAGCGTTTCGCAGGTGAAGGAATGCGCGGCCCGTCTGCTGAGCGTTGCCAAAAGCTGTGAAATTCCCACCTTCATCGTGGGACACGTGAATAAGGACGGCGCGATCGCAGGCCCGAAGGTGATGGAGCACATCGTGGACACCGTGCTGTATTTTGAAGGGGACAAAACACTGCCATACCGCGTGCTGCGCGCGGCCAAAAACCGCTACGGTTCCACCAATGAGATCGGCATGTTCGACATGGCCGCCGATGGACTGCGGGAGATCGAAAACCCGTCTCAGCTGCTGCTGGAAGGCCGTCCGCTCGGCGTGAGCGGCAACTGCGTAGCCTGTACGATGGAGGGCACACGGCCGATCCTGTCCGAGGTCCAGGCGCTGGTGACCAAGAGCGGTTTCGGAACACCGCGGCGCACCGCTTCGGGCTTCGACTTCAATCGGCTGAATCTGCTGCTGGCTGTGCTGGAAAAACGGGCAGGGTACTTTCTTGGAAACCTGGACGTGTATCTGAACATTGTGGGCGGCCTGCAGCTGGACGAGACAGCCTGCGACCTGGCCGCGTGCCTGGCAGTTGTGTCGTCGATGCTGGACAAACCACTGGGCGACACCACGGTGGCCATCGGAGAAGTTGGCCTTGGCGGCGAAGTGCGCAGCGTGTCCAACCTGGAAACCCGGCTGCGCGAGGCGCAGCGCATCGGGTTCACCAAAGCGATCGTGCCCAAACACGGCCTTGCACAGCTGGACCCGAAAGACTTTGCCGGCATGCAGCTGGTTGGCGTGAGCTATCTGCGGCAAGCCATCCAGGCCATTTGAATTTGTCTGCACAGCCGGACAGACAGCGGAACGTGCAGAGGAGAGTTCCGAAAAAAGAACGCTGTAATTTCGCTAAATAAAAATTTAGCGAAATTTAGGGGAGAAAAAAACGCCGTTCCGCCCGCAAACGGCCTCATCCGGCCGGGTCTGTGCGGAATGGCCTGTCACATAGGATCTGCATATGAGCACTTATATTAATCCATCCAAACCGACCATCCACGGCGATTACAAAGATGTACCCGCCGACGTCACCGAGTTTCTGTATTACAGCGAAACCATCCGCGGGCTTTCGCCGCGCACGGTCAATGCTTATTATATCGATCTGCGGACATTCCTGCGGTATCTGGTTCAGCATCGCGGACTGGCGGAACCGGACGCCGAGTTGGAATCCATCGACGTATCCAAGCTCGACCGGCAGTTCATCGCGTCCATCACAAAGGAAGAAATCTATGAATTCCTGTATTATGTAACACGGCAGCGTTCAAACTCCAGCGCAACGCGCGCCCGCAAGCTGAGCAGCCTGAAAGGGTTTTTCCGATATATGACAGTGAAGAGCAACAAGCTGGAACACAATCCCACCGATGACATCGAAACGCCGGTGCAGAAAAAGCGGCTGCCCAAGTATCTGTCTTTGGAAGAAAGCCTGACTTTGTTAAAAAATCTACAATCAGACTGGCAGGAACGAGACTACTGCATCCTGACGTTGTTTTTGAACTGCGGTATGCGTCTGTCGGAACTGGTGGGAATGAATCTGAACGATATCAACACCGAGACCATCCGCATCATCGGCAAAGGCAACAAAGAACGCCTGGTCTATCTCAACCAGGCGTGTATCCTTGCACTGCGGCAATATTGCGATTCCCGCGCCGCTCTTCCGAATTTGCAGGACAAGAGTGCTTTGTTTGTGTCGCGCAAGACCGGCCGGCGCATCTCCGCACGCCGGGTGCAGCAGATTGTGGACAGCGCGCTGCGACAGGCGGGCCTCAGCGGCAAAGGCTATTCCACACACAAGCTGCGGCACACGGCTGCCACGCTGATGTACCGTTTTGGCAATGTGGATATGCTGGCACTGAAAGAGATCCTGGGACACGAGCACGTGAGCACCACCGAGATCTACACCCATATCTCCACCAGCCAGCTGCGGGAAGCAGCCAGCGCATCGCCGCTGGCCAGCGTGAAGCCCAGCACGCCTCCTCCCTCCCCTGCCCCCGCCGCGGTTTCTGCGGAGCAGGCGGAAAGCGAGGCACAGCCGGGCGAACCGTCTGCCGAAAATGAGGAGGATACTCAGGAAGCAGACTGAAACACCGGGCCGAACAGAGCCGACAAACCCGCCTGTATCACACTGCAAGCCAGCGCCAGCAGTGCCGCGATCAGAAACAGCTGCACAACACGGCGCACCTGTACCCTTTCGCTGGGCTTCGGGCTGCCGGAAAGCACCTGGATCAGGGCCAGACTGTTCCGCACCGAACACTGTGCCAGCAGGATAGTCAGCAGGGATATTCCTGCGCCCGGCAGCCAAAAGATCAGCAGATTCAGCAGCACGCCCTGGTTGCCGCAGTTGAGGTACAGCCACCCGGTGAGCATACCGCTGCAGATCCCGCGCAGCATCGGAACCAGCGCCGCCACCGGAGCCCCCAGCGCGGAGAACGCACAAAACAGCAGAACCGCCAGCAAAAACAGGGAGGACAGAAAATCCATCCGCCAGATCTGCCCCGCCGAACCCTGCAGGTGCTGCTGGACAAACTGCAGGGCAAACAACCCGGCAAATCCCCCGTCTTTCTGGGCCGGAAGCATATAGGCCCCCAGGACCAGGCCCAGAAGGTAGCTTCCGGCACAGACTGCCAGAATGATGTGTGAAGATCTTGCATGCGAAATTCTGCCGCCCGCAGAAGGCCCGGATTGCCGTGGTTTGTGAAGATGCAGCGGGCGTTTGGCGTGTCCGATTCGTACCATTTTGTTTTCCTCCCTGGTGGTTTGATTTTTCGGCAATCAGTGCGGCATCCGACGTTTGCTGCTTCCTCCAAGCGCACTGCCCAAAGCCCCGGCGCAGCAAAGCGCCAGCATACGGATGGCGGAATGCAGCGTAAAGGTCTGCTGGCCGGCGATGAGCCCGGCAATGCACAGAACTGTACAGAGCAACGCCCCGATCGCAATGCCATATCCCAGAGCTTTCTTCTTGCTGCAGCGAGCAAACACAGCGGCCCCCACAGAGGTTCCCAGCGCCGCGGCAACCAGTCCCAGCGGTGCGGCGGCCCGGTTGGGAAGTTCCATTGCCAAAATCATCTTTGCCGCCGCGCATAGCAGCAATCCGCTCACGCACAGCAGCGCAGCAGCCGTCAGGACCACCGCCAGAACCGGAGACGGGCCACTTTGCGCAGACCGTTTGCGGGACGCCGGTCCCCTTTTCTTTTCCATAACAAAACACCCCCTGCATACTTGCTATCACACAGTATGCAGGGGGTGCGCTGTTTCAGAACCAGGGGTTTATTTGTCGGCTTTCTTGTCCGCTTTTTTGGCGTCGGTCTTTTCCGCTTCCATATTCAGCTTTTCCACACTGCCGATGGCGCTGCGGCGGAAACGAATCTTCACGCGGTCGCTGCCGGTTTCCAGCACAAAGGTGTCCTCTTTGATCGCAACCACACGGCCGATCACGCCGCCGATGGTGGTCACCTCATCGCCGATCTCGATCGAGTTGCGCATCTCGGCGTCTTTTTTCTGCTGCTTCTTCTGCGGGCGATACAGCACAAAGTACATCATCGCGATCAGAATGACCATCGGCAGGACCAGGCCAATCATGCTGGCGCCCATGTCGGTGGTGGTCGATGCTGCGGTATCCAGGAACATCAAATTCATTTCGTTACAACCTCCTTATGGTTACGATGGATATTATATCGAAAAACAGCACAACTTTCAAGTGAATTTCGGAATTTTGAAAACACCGGCCGGTCAGATGCGGCTGTCCAGCAGGGTGACGTACCGGTCGTGGAAGGCCTGGAAGGTTCCGGCGTCCAGTTCGTCGCGGATGCGCTGCATCAGATGATTGTAGAAGTACAGGTTGTGCATCACCGCCAGGCGCATGCCCAGCATTTCGTCCGCCTTGAACAGATGGCGGATATAGGCGCGGGTGAAATTGCGGCAGACCGGACAATCGCACTGCGGGTCGATGGGGGTCTCGTCCTTTTCGTATTTCAGGTTCTTGATGTTGATGATGCCGCTCCAGGTGTTCAGATGGCCGTGGCGCGCGTTGCGGCTGGGCATGACGCAGTCGAACAGGTCCACCCCGCGGGACACCGCCTCGATGATGTTGCCGGGTGTGCCCACGCCCATCAGATACCGAATCTTGTCCTTGGGCATATGCGGTTCCACCACGCTGATCACACGGTACATCTCCTCGGTGGGCTCGCCCACAGCCAGCCCGCCCAGCGCATAGCCGTCCAGGTCTAACTCCGCAATCTGCTTCATATGCTCTGTACGCAGATCGTCGTAGCAGCAGCCCTGGTTGATGCCGAACAGCATCTGCTGCGGGTTCACCGCTTTGCCTTCGTTCTTCAGGCGGTCCAGCTCAGTCTTGCAGCGCTTCAGCCAGCGCACGGTACGGGCACAGGAGTCCTTCGCATACTCGTGCTCGGCGGGGTTTTTGATGCACTCGTCGAAGGCCATTGCAATGGTGGAGCCCAGATTCGCCTGGATCTGCATGCTCTCCTCCGGGCCCATAAAGATCTTGTGGCCATCCAGATGGGAGCGGAAGGTCACGCCTTCTTCGGTGATCTTGCGCAGCTCGGCCAGGCTGAACACCTGAAATCCGCCGCTGTCGGTGAGGATGGGGCCGTCCCAGCGGGTGAACTTGTGCAGCCCGCCCAGCTCCGCCACCAGCTTGTCGCCCGGACGCAGATGCAGATGATAGGTGTTGCACAGCATCACCTGGCAGCCGATCTCCTTCAGGTCAAAGGCAGACAGTCCGCCCTTGATCGCCGCCGCGGTGGCAACATTCATGAACGCGGGGGTCTGCACGGTGCCGTGCGGGGTGGCAAACTCACCGCGGCGGGCACTGTGTTCGGTTTTGATGAGTGTGTAGGCCATCGTGGGTTTCCTTTCTGTTGTGTGGGTAATTATACGATCAGCATGGCGTCACCAAAGCTGAAAAACCGGTATTTGTTTTCCACCGCCACGCGATAGGCATTCATCGTGTTCTCATACCCGCAAAATGCCGATACCAACATGATGAGGGTGCTTTCGGGCAGGTGGAAATTGGTGATCAGGCCGTCGATGCAGCGGAAGGTGTAGCCGGGATAGATAAAGATGTCGGTGTCTCCGCTGCAGGCGCAGACCTGTCCGCCATGTGCTCCGGCGGCGGCTTCGAGGGTGCGGCAGCTGGTGGTGCCCACTGCGATCACACGCCCGCCCTCCTGCTTGGTGCGGTTGATCAGGGCGGCGGTCTCCTCGCTGATGCAGTACCACTCGGAGTGCATCACGTGATCCTCCACCGTCTCTTCCTTGACCGGGCGGAAGGTGCCCAGGCCCACATGCAGCGTCACTTCGGCAAAGCGGACGCCCTTCTGCCGCAGCGTCTCCATCAGCTCCGGCGTGAAGTGCAGCCCGGCGGTGGGAGCGGCCGCGCTGCCCAGTTCCTTGGCGTAGACGGTCTGGTACTGGCTGCCGTCGTCCAGCTGCTTGGTGATGTAGGGAGGCAAAGGCATTTTGCCAAAGGCGTCCAGCTTTTCATATAAGGTGTCGGTGTCGTAGGAGAAGCGCACCAGCTTGTTGCCGTCCTCGCGGGTCTCCAGGATCTCGGCCGTCAGCGTGCCGTCCCCAAACACCACGCGCACACCGGGCTTTAGCTTTTTGCCCGGCCGGGCCAGGCATTCCCACACATCCCGGCTCTCCTCGCGCAGCAGCAAAAGCTCGCAGACAGCCCCCGTTTCGGCCTTATGGCCGATCAAACGTGCGGGAAGCACCTTGGAATTGTTCACAATCAGCAGGTCTCCCGCATGTAATAAGGCAGGAAGTTCGTGAAAGATGTGATGGCTGATCTCGCCGCTTTGACGTCCCAGACACAGCAGCCGGGCGGCGTCGCGCGGCAGGCAGGGTTCCTGCGCAATCAGCTCTTTCGGCAAATCGTACCAAAAATCATGTTTCTGCATGGACAGTTTTTCCCTTCTTCCATTGACAACCGACAGCAGGCAATGGTATAGTATAAAAAATGCACAGAGGTTGCGGATCGCATCAGTATTCGTCCCGCAAGGCCGCCGATCCATATGAGCGGGAAGAAAAAAGGGCCATTCGCCGAAAGCCTGTTTGTTCGGCAAGCGAGCAGGCTTGGACGCATGCTTCGAAAGGGCTGCGACTGTCACACGGCCCCGGGCGGTGTGGTGCGCTGTGCAATATGCAATCTAATATATTATATTGCATATCTTGCCGGTTTTCAAGCCGGTTTTTTTATATTCCGGTATTTTTGCGCAGCTTTGCGGACCAGAAGGCCCGGAAAGGTTTTGTAATGGGAAGGAATGAGGGTACATGAAAAAACAGTATCAAGTAGGCGTTGTGGGTGCCACCGGCATGGTGGGCCAGCGGTTTGTTTCTCTGCTGGAAAACCACCCCTGGTTCCATCTGGCCGTGGTGGCGGCTTCGCCCCGTTCGGCCGGCAAGCGGTATGAGGATGCGGTCGGTTCCCGCTGGGCCATGCCCACCCCGATGCCCGCACAGGCAAAGGAGCTGATCGTGATGGACGCCTCCGATGTGGAGGCGGTTGCCTCCAAGGTGGACTTTGTATTCTGCGCCGTGGATATGAAAAAAGAGGAGATCAAAGCGCTGGAGGAGGCCTATGCCAAAGCGGAGTGCCCGGTGGTTTCCAACAACAGCGCACACCGCTTCACCCCCGACGTGCCGATGGTGGTGCCCGAGATCAACGCCGATCACATCCGCATCATCGAGGACCAGCGCAAGCGTCTGGGCACCAAGCGTGGCTTTGTGGCCGTGAAGTCCAACTGCTCGCTGCAGAGCTATGTGCCTGCGCTGCATCCGCTGATGGCCGATTTCGGCGTGAGCAAATGCTTGGTGTGCACCTACCAGGCCATCTCCGGCGCCGGCAAGACCTTTGAGACCTGGCCCGAGATGGTGGATAACTGCATCCCCTACATCGGCGGCGAGGAAGAGAAGAGCGAGAAAGAGCCGCTGAAGCTGTGGGGCCATATTGAGAACGGCCAGATCGTGCCCGCCTCCTCCCCTGCCATCACTGCCCAGTGCCTGCGCATCCCCGTTTCCGACGGCCACATGGCGGCGGTGTTCGTCAGCTTCGACAAAAAGCCCACCAAGGAGCAGATCCTGGAAAAATGGGCCGCCTTCTCCGGCCCGGCACAGGAGCTGGAGCTGCCCAGCGCACCCAAACAGTTCCTGCATTATTTTGAAGAAGACAACCGCCCCCAGACCAAGCTGGACCGCAATTTGGAGAACGGCATGGCGGTATCCATCGGCCGCCTGCGCGAAGATACGCAGTACGATTACAAATTTGTCTGTCTGTCCCACAACACCCTGCGCGGTGCTGCCGGCGGCGGTGTGCTGCTGGCCGAGCTGCTGGCCGCCAAGGGCTATCTGGACTGAGCTTTTTTGAAAGGAGCCTTTCACTATGAAGCAAACTGTATTTACCGGCGCCGGCGTGGCGATCATCACCCCGATGTTCGAGGACGGTTCGATCAACTACGATGAACTGGGCCGTATGATCGAAGACCAGATCGCGGGCGGCACTGACAGCATCATCATCTGCGGCACCACCGGCGAGGCGTCCACCATGCCCGACGAAGAGCATCTGGACTGCATCGAGTACGCCGTGAAGAAAACAGCCGGACGCATCCCTGTGATCGCCGGCACCGGTTCCAACGACACCCGTCACGCGGTGGCGCTGTCCTGTGAGGCGGTGCGCCGCGGCGCCGACGCCCTTCTGCAGGTGACCCCCTACTACAACAAAACCAACCAGGCCGGCCTGATCCGCCATTTCACCGCTGTGGCCGACGTTGCCGGCGTGCCCATTCTGCTGTACAATGTGCCCAGCCGCACCGGTATGAACATTGCTCCGGCTACCTGCCTGGAGCTGTCGAAGCACCCGATGATCGTGGGCATCAAGGAGGCCAGCGGCAATATCAGCCAGGTGGCGCAGATCCATCAGCTGTGCGGCGACGACCTGGCCATCTACTCCGGCAACGACGACCAGATCATCCCCATTCTCGCTTTGGGCGGCAAGGGTGTGATTTCGGTGCTGTCCAACGTTGCACCCCGCAAGACACATGAGATCTGCCAGCTGTGGTTTGAAGGCAAAACCAAAGAGAGCCTGGCTTTGCAGATGGAAATGCTGCCGCTGTGCAGCGCGCTGTTCTGCGACGTGAACCCCATCCCTGTCAAGGCGGCCATGAACCTGCTGGGATACAAGGCCGGTTCCTGCCGCATGCCGCTGGGAGAGCTGTCGGCCGACAAGGCGGAGCTTCTGCGCACACAGCTGCAGCAGCACGGCCTTCTGTAAAAACCGCTTTGCCATATATCCGCGCCGGACTATCCTCCGGCGCTTTTTTGTATCGCATTGGAATGATCTGGAGGTATTTGTATGAAACGGAGCATAAAAATACTTTCCCTATACTGGCAGCTGCCAGCATCTGCACAGCGGAAAAAACCTTTGTGTGCAGTGATTTTACAGGAAATACCACCTATCTGTACACCTACGACAGCGGTGTTCCGGTGCTCGTGACCTTCCTGGCGGGAGAGGACGGAGCGGTGGCAGCGCACGGCAGCTTTGTGCTTTCCGAGGATTTCGGCACGGAAAGCGCAGCGGACATCCGCCAGTCTCTCGAAACGTTTGGGATCGCTGCGGAAGTGGAAGAAATAGAAAGATAAGCGAAGATCCGGGGAATTTTTCTTTCGTTTTCGGGATGGAACTGCGGGGCAAAACGTGCTATACTATTTCTATAAATCTTGTCGAAAAAAGGGTGAATCCAGATGGTAAAAATCGCAATTCAGGGAATCAACGGACGTATGGGACAGGCTTTGTGCCGCCTGATCGCCCAGCGTTCCGACTGCACCGTAGTGGCAGGCATCGACCTGAACGCCCAGCCCGACGCTGTGCCCCCGGTCTACGCAAGCCTGGACGAAATGCCGTGCGTTCCCGATGTGCTGATCGATTTTTCTTCTCCGGCCGCAACGGCAAAGGCGGTTGGATACTGTGCCGAGCACACACTGCCGGTCGTCGTGTGCACCACCGGCCTCGATCCCGAAACCGAACAGGCATTGCAGCGCCTGGCCGGTACCACCGCCGTGTTTAAAAGCGCGAATATGTCGATGGGCATCAACCTGCTGGCGGAACTGGCGCGCAAAGCGGTGCAGACACTCGGCCTTGCCTACGACATCGAGGTGATTGAGAAACACCATCACAACAAGGTGGACGCTCCCAGCGGCACCGCGCTGATGCTGGCAGAGGAAATGAATGAGGCCAGCGGGCATATGTATGAGTATGTATACGACCGTCACGCCGTGCGCAAGGCGCGCGATGTGCACGAGATGGGCCTGCATGCCGTGCGCGGCGGCAGCATTGTGGGCGAACACGAGATCCTGTTCTGCGGTCCCGACGAAGTGATCACGCTTTCCCACAGTGCCGCCTCGCGCGAGGTGTTCGCAAACGGCGCGGTCAATGCCGCCGTGTTCCTTGCCGGCAAGGGGCCGGGATTCTATTCGATGAAGGATATGATGCGACATGAATAACAACAATCGTCCACCGCGGCCCGAGAACCGGCCGCTCACTCCGGCCGAACAGGCTGCCGCACGCCGTCGTGCCGCGCGCAGCAAGGAACGCCGCCGCCGCAAACGCCGCCGGCAGCGCATCTTGCTGTTGGCTGCTTTTTTGCTGTTCGCAGTGCTGCTGGCTGTCGCCGCCTTTGCAATGGGCAAAAATCTGGCCGGCACAGGCAAAGCCCCCGACAGCTCTTCCCTTCCCGTTTCCACGCCGGAACCCACCCCCACTCCCACGCCGGAACCGGTCGTGACAACGGTGAAAGTATCCGCAACCGGCGACAATCTTATCCACGACGCCCTGTATAAGCAGGCAAACCGCCGGGCCGGCGGAAGCGGATTCGATACCGTGGTGGGATACGATTTCGGCGCTTTGTACGAGCATGTCGCTCCCTTCTACAAGGACTACGACGTGAACTGGCTGAACCAGGAAACGCTTGTCACCGACGAGCTGGAGCCTTCCAATTATCCCTGCTTCTCCACCCCCGGTGATCTGGGCCGCCACATGTACGATCTTGGGTTCCGGGTGTTCAGCTTGTCGAACAATCATACATACGACAAGGGCAGCGCCGGCATTGCGGCCACCCGCCGCTTCTGGGACAGCATGCCGGACGATTGTCTGACCACCGGCCTTGTCTCCAACGACGACGATGACAGCGCCATCACGTTGCAGACGGTGAACGGCGTCACCATCGCCTACCTCTCGTACACCGACCACACCAACGGCATCCCGCAGCCGTCCGACGCAGAGGCGCATGTGATCCTCTCTTCGCAGACCGATGTGATCCAGCGGCAGGTTTCCCGCGCGGCGGAACTGGCCGATTTTGTTCTGGTGGGCATGCACTGGGGAATTGAGAACAGCCACACCATTTCCGATTCGCAGCGCGCGATGGCGCAGCAGCTGGCCGACTGGGGCGCAGACGTGGTGATCGGCACGCACCCGCATGTTGTGCAGGATATGCAGTGGCTCACCTCGGCGGACGGGCGTCAGGTCCTGGTGGCATACTCGCTGGGCAACTTTGTATCCGCCCAGTCGGTTGGCGACAATCTGATCGGCATGACAATGACCTTCGATCTCACCAAAACCCAGAATCCGGACAGTTCGATCGAAACGATGGTATCCAACGGCAAGGCGCATCCCACTGTCACGCACTATGACAGCGGATATTCCAATATCACCTGCTATTTCTTCAAAGACTACACAGAGGAGCTGGCAAACCGTCACGGAGTGCGCAGCAACACCCCCGCTTTCAGCTATGAGTACATCCGCAGCGTGCTGGAAACGAACGTCAGCCCCGAATTTCTGGATCTGGCTGCCTGAGGGATCGAACCAAAATCATTCACAATAAAAGGGCGGCCGCTCTGCACACAAGCAGGCGGCCGTCCTTTTATTCTTCTGCATATTCCACGTCATCCGTTTGCTCGTCTTTTCCCGTGAACTTTCGCACAAGGTGCAGGATCATGTACGCGATTCCCCACAGGACGGCTCCCACCAGAACAAAGCCCAACACGCCCATGCCAACCAGCCAAAACATCGTGCTGACTGCGCTGTCTGCTGCAACGAAAAAATACTGTGCCATAACCAAGCCTATTCCTTTCCTCCTGCGCAAAACAACGCTGGAAAACCAGCTTTTCCTTTGAGCAGCTTCGTGATTGGTTTTATTATATCATATTTTCAAACTGGATATGTCAAATTGATGAGGGAACACTGCTAAATTTTTGAGACTCTTTTTGGTTAAAAAATCAAATATGCAGTCCGCTTGACGAAAATGCTCTTTTTTGCTATAATCATTCAGACGTAAAATTTAAAATATGCGCTGGCTTTGCCGCCGGGTAAAGTCTGTATGCGCCTGTGTTTGTTCCGGTAGGCCGAAAGCAGGAACAAATGCAGGCGCTTTTTCTGCATAGAAAGGAAGGAAAGTACGTGCTGTTTCGTTCGTTTTCAAAGTACGCCTTTTTGAACATCCTGGGAATGATCGGTTTATCCTGTTATATCCTGGCCGACACTTATTTCATTTCGGCGCGGCTGGGTGCGCCGGGACTGGCCGCATTGAACCTGGTGCTGCCGGTCTACTCCTGCATCAACGCAACCGGTTTGATGATCGGCATTGGGGGCGCCACCCGCTATTCGCTGGACGGCGGCGCGGAAGGCAGAGCCTCGTCTGTGTTTGGCCGCACCGCCGGCCTGGGCCTTTTGTTTGGCCTTGTATGTGTTTTGATCGGCGTAACGCTGCATCGGCCGATCGTACACGGTTTGGGGGCATACGGCGAAATGGAGCCCCTTGCCGACATCTATCTGCAGACGATCCTGTGCTTTGCCCCTTTCTTTGTTCTGAACAACATCGTGCTGGCCTTTGTCCGCAACGACGGTTCTCCGCAGCTTTCCATGTGCGCCATGCTGACCGGCAGCTTTTCCAATATTTTGCTGGACTATGTCTTTATGTACCCGTTGGGGATGGGCATGTTCGGCGCTGCTTTCGCCACCGGACTGGCGCCGGTCATCAGCCTGGCTGTGCTCTCGCTTCACTTCATCAAAGGGCCGCGGCGGATCTTGCCCCGGGTTTCTCTGCCGGGATACCGCACCCTGCTGGACTGCGGACGTTTGGGCGGCGCTGCCTTTGTCAACGAAATATCTTCGGGCGTGGTGCTGTTTGTCTTTAACCGCGTGGTCCTCACCATCAGCGGGGAAACGGGCGTTGCAGCATACGGCGTGGTGGCCAATCTTGCCCTGGTGGCCATGTCCATCTTCACCGGCCTGTGCCAGGGCAGCCAGCCGCTGATCAGCCGCTTTCATGGCCAGGGCGACGATCATCGGGAGAAAACGGTGCGCCGCTATGCGCTTGTGTCCTCCTTTGTGCTGGGAAGTGCAGTGGCCATGCTGGCGCTCTGCTTCCCGGCTCAGCTCACCGCCCTTTTCAACAGCGCGGGAGATGCTCAGCTGGCACAAATTGCCGAAAGAGGCATTCGGCTGTATTTCCTCGGGTTCCCTCTGGCCGGCATCAACCTGGTCGTCGCGATCTGTCTGGCCGCCAGCGAACACGGAACCTTCTCCTTCACGCTGGCGCTGGCGCGCGGATGTGTGGTGATCCTTCCGGTGACCCTGCTCCTGAGCAGCATCTGGGGGATGGACGGTGTCTGGCTGTCCTTTCCGGTGACCGAAGCCATCACGCTGGTGTACGCATTCGTGCTGTTGCGGATCACAAAAAAGCCCGCCTTCCAGAACCTTCCGAACCATCGCCGCATATCATAAGGGCAGAGGATCGTCTTCCGGCGCCATTCTTTGAAGGAGGTTTTCCGTATGCAAATTGTTGTGATCAAAAGCCCGCGGTTTTTGGCCGGTATCCTGCGCCGCGCTTTCCACATCAGCAAGGAATCCTGAAACGCAAATCTCCACATACAGAGAAAGACACCGTGCAGCAATGCTGTACGGTGTCTTTTCGATTACAGGGTCATCAGCGAGCAGCCCGGGTAATAGTGCTGCAGCACCCATGTCCAGTCTTTCCCGGCCGCGATATAACCGGCAGCGCCATACTGGCTCATGCCGATGCAGTGGCCGTTTCCATAGGACTTGAAAACCCAGCTGTCTTTGGCCGCATCGTAGGTGAAGGTGAAATCCATCGATGTGACCGGGGGGAAATTCTCGTAAAACATTTCAGGCGATACCGACTTCCCTGCCACGCGGATCTTCGTGATGTATCCGGCTTCGTTGCGCGCGTCGATCTGGATCAGATCCTTTGCAGCCGTTCCGGATGCATTCACACCCATCTGTTCGATGTACTGCCGGATCTGGGCCGTCGTGCGGGAATAGGATACTTTGGGCTGATAATTCACAGCGTTTGACCATGTTTTGTCGTAGGGGCTGTCAATGCCCGCCTTCAAATAGGGAAGGTTCTGGTTCCAGTAGTCGCTGGAGGCCTGTGTCTTACCGTTGTTGCAGGAGGTATAGACCGTGCAGGCGGCTTTTCCATCATAGGCCAGATAGTAATCCACCACCTGATCGGTCGCCACCTTCACAGCGGCATATTCCCCGCTGTACTTCAAGCCCACCGAAGGGGTGGCCACATTGTGGGAGTATTGATACAGCAGCCATGTGTGTGCCGCCACGGCCTGTGCCTTATACAAGCTGGCACGATCCAGACCGGTCAGCTCCAGCCCGCTGCCCACCTCGTTGTTCACGATAGCAGCCACCAGGTTTTCAACCGTGTCTGTGCGCACGGTGCCTGCATTGGTGTCGTATACGGAATATTTGATCTGGCCGGGGTTGCCTCCGGTATTATCGCTTCCGTCGATGATACCTGTGTAGTCCTTGTACAGGTAGTTCATGTCCACATTTCCCTGAATGCCGGGAACACGTCCGGTGGAAGTGTACTGCCACATCACGCAGCGGCCATCCCAACGGTTGGTGGAGTTGTATTCGGCAACCCAGAAATCATATCCTTCCTGCAGGAGCTGTTCGGTATCCACATATGCCTGCGCCCAATAGGCGCCCATGTACATGCCGGGGTAATATCCCTTCTGATCCAGCATCACCATCTCGGTGCGCAGAAGGCGGGTGCGCTCTGCTTTGGAGGGCACGGCTTCCAGCATGGGGGGATACTCCTGATCCACAAATACCGGGAGATCGAAGGTATAGCCTTCCTTGGCCAGCTGCTTGGCGGCTGCATCGAAGGTGGTCACCTCCTGGATGATATCGGCATCGTTGTACGCATATGTATAGATATATGCGCCCACCTTGATGCCGTTTGCCTTCGCGTTCTTGACATTGTAGATAAAGTAGGAATCAAGCACCTGCTTGTTTTCGGCTTTGCTCCAGGAAAGGGCGCGGATGATCGCGTATTTCACACCGCTGTCCGCCACCTGTTTCCAGTCGATCAGGCCCTGGTGCGAGGAAACGTCGATGGCGAGAGCCGCCTCGAACTGCACTTTGGTGGCAACGCCGTTTTCGTCGAACTTATACTCGATTCCGTCGATGGTAACGGTGCGATTTCGATAGGCCATACCGGTGGACGGGTCAAAATAATACCGCTTGCCGCCGATATCCTGCCAGCCAACAGCACCCGAACCGTCTTTCAGGAAATAGTAGCGATTGCCATCCGCCTCTATCTTCCAACCGATCGTAGCCAATCCATTGTCCTGGAAAAAGTGCCGGACCGCTTTGCCGTTTACGGTGCGGGTTTGCCATCCCAATTTTTGCACACCGGTTTTGGAATCGGTGCAGTACCAGACGCCGTTGTACTGACTCCACCCGTACAGCATGATACCGCTGGGGCCAAATACATACCGGGTACCCTCGATCAACTGCGGCCCGAACACGAAACTGCCGCCCTCCGTGACATACCGGCGGGTGCCTTTCAGTGTATTCCAGCCCGGGGGCAGCAGATTGCCCGAGGCGTCGTAGTAGTACCAGTAGCTTTCGCCGTATTTCTGGAAGTCGATCTTCTGCGCACCGGTCACTTCGTCAAATCGATACCGGCGGCCATCGATCATCTGCCAGCCTTTCAGCATCGCTCCGGTTTCGTCAAAATAATACCGGCTGCCGTCGATGGTATTCCATCCTTTGAGCAGCGCGCCGTCCGAACCGGCGTAATACTTGTTTCCGTCCAGTTCGATCCAGCCGTATTGCAAAATTCCGCTGGGTCCGAACACATAGTGCTTTCCGTCAATGAGCTGCAGGCCAA
>NZ_NFJT01000028.1 GCF_002160015.1 Anaerofilum sp. An201
CTGCTCTGCAACAATGTCCCTTGGCGAAGCAGCTTTTCTCGGCCGTCCTTTGGGCCGTATCGTGATCCCGGCTTCTCGCTTCCGTTGTTTGGCACGTTCCCGTTTCACATGCCAGCGTAAAAAACATCCTGGTGGAGGAGGCCTACACGGGGGTGCTGATCAACCACCGATCGGAAACCAACAGCGGCAAGGCGAAGCGATTGGAGCAGGCGGAGTGGTACCGGCACGAAAACTTCTTTCCCGTCGTGATCGAGCGTGACATCTGGGAGAAGGTTCAGCAAAAACTGAAAGCGCAGGCCCGCCCCGCCAATGGAAACAAGGCGAAGCACCGCTACGCCGGACTGATTCTCTGCAAAGAGTGCGGAAGCCCCTTTGTGCCGATGATCCGGTACTGGAACGGCAAGCGGCGTGTGGAGTATGTCTGTAAGGGATACCATCGGAACGGGAAAAGCTACTGTAGTTCTCACCGAGTCCATGAGGAGGTACTGGATGCAGCGGTGCAAGAGTTTGCCCAGACCATGCGGGTCAAGATGGCCGAGAAACAGAAGGAACTGAAGCAGAAGCAAAAAATGTGGGCGTTGAGGAAACCGGTCCTTGACGCCCACATTTTGTTATTACAGGAAAAGGTACTGAAATTTGAACAGGAAATAGATGAGATTGTGATGGAGAAGTTAAGGATATAGAGTCAATAGACTTGCGGATAAACCGCCTTTTTGCTACAATTAATGACAGTGAATCACTATTTTGAGACAGATATGCTTCTGGGGGTGAATGCTTTCTTCTACTTCTATTTTTTTGATGATTTGTATTATATCGAGGATATACAGCAAGCATTTAGAAATGTATGTCTGGACAAAATGCTTTCCGATGGCTATTTCGATATGAGTGCATACATATTTGGACGACTAAAGAAAGAAGATATATATGCACGCCTTGTAGCAAGCAAATCGAGATATGCAGTTTTGTACCAAGGAAGATTTCCCAACAAAAATACGGCTTCTTCTGTTTGGCGTCAAAAAATGGGAGAAGAATCATATAATGACGATACCAATAGCTCCCAGTGCGAGCTTACATATTTAGAATCCAGTGCTATTGTTAACTGGGTCTACAAGACACTGAAAAATTCTGAAGAAAGAAATACTTTCACTAAAGATTTGCTCGGACAGATAAAGGAATTACATGGCATACAAAATGATATCCGTTTTTCAAAAGGTGTAGTATATAATGCAGAAAAAGTTGAGATACATTTTCTCTCTTCTGTTTCAAGTGTAAACAGTTATGTTTCTTCACTAAAGAAAGAGGCAGGAACGCTATTTTTCCGAGGACATGCAGATCCAAACTATATTTTACGTCCGTCAATTATGCGAACCCCGCGCTTATTGCAGAACGAAAGCAAAATATACCACGAACTGATAATTAATTGCCCTGATGACTTTGAAAAATGTCACACTCATCTTGAGAAACTGGTAAAGATGCAGCACTACGGTTTGCCTACTCGCTTGCTGGATATTACAAGGAACCCTCTTGTTGCGCTGTATTTTGCATGTGAGAGTAATCCCGAGAGCTATGGGGAACTGGTTTTAATTTCACCCGAGAACCATGAAATCAAATACCCACAAAGTGATACAGTATCCATATTGGCAAGTCTACCTGTTTT
This sequence comes from Anaerofilum sp. An201, assembly GCF_002160015.1. GTDB lineage: Bacteria > Bacillota > Clostridia > Oscillospirales > Ruminococcaceae > Anaerofilum > Anaerofilum faecale. The sequence continues at coordinate 1,658 of NZ_NFJT01000028.1, forward strand.
TTCATACGAGAAACAGCAAGAATTTGGACGATTGGCATCAGATCCAACGGTATCACAACATGATTTCAACAAAAAGGTGGCTCGCTTACTTCATGAAGTAAGACTTGAAAAACCTGCTTTTCTGTCTGAAATCAAAAAGGACGATCTGGTGAGTAGCTTCATTGTCTATGCGCTAAAAAATAACGATCGAATTATTAAGCAAGATGGTGCGTTTATCCTATGTGGTTTATCTGATGGCAATAGATCACTGGAAGAATTTCGCTATAGGGAAAATGGGAAAAAGGTAGTTATACTGATTGATGGGAAAAAGAAGTTGCTTGAACAATTGGAGACATTTTCAATCAATCGCGCAGCTCTTTTCCCTGAAATCGAATGTGTTGCTGAGTATCTCAAAAACAAGTACACAAGTTGAACGCAAAATGCGGGCGTTGAGGAAACCGGTCCTCGACGCCCGCATTTTTGCGTTGCAGAAGGAAACTCAAAAGTTAGAGCTGAAAATCGATAGATTTTTGATAGAAAAATTATATGTCAAATCTAATTTGATTTATCTTGCAACTCGTAACTTTTCGTTCAGTTATTTTATCATCAGGGCCGACTTCGCCAAAAAGCAAGGGAGAGTCTGGAATGTGCTTGGCAAAATTTGAACACACTGTTTTTTCACTATAATTTGCGTAACAATACTTACAGCCATTACGGCATGTATTATATGCTCCGATATCAATGCTCTCAATGCAGCCGCACTCAAGACGTTGACCTTTATCTTTCCCTATGTCGAGAGGACAATCTAACAGTTTGCTTAGTAAGCGATCATCTATGCATCTTGCATGTTCAATATCGTATTCCTGTAATTCAATACCTTCTGCACAAGTATCAATTAGTAGACCATAGCTATGGGCAATGGCAGCTAACTCTTTCGCAAGACTCTTTTGAGTTTCTTCTGGAAAATCACGTAGAGATAAGCCAGAAACATTTTTTGAGGTATTCCGGTAGAAATCGATAAAGCTGATGGTGCATTTTTTCGTATATGGGCTTAATTCTTTTGCGATTCTTTCGAAATATCGAATATGGTATTCTGGAGTATATGTGTCGTTTAGAAAAATAGGGTCATATCTCCAGATAATACGATCAGGACCAATCATATCCGATAGTTTTTTAAATGCTGGGATAATATGTTTCTGCTTATTAGGAACATGCGTCTCAACGTCCTGTGCATACGAATTAAGTGTAAACTGAAAATAATACATATAATCGCGTAAAACATTCAATTGATTGAGCATTGGAATTGGGTTTTTTGTCCAAAAAACAATCCCATCCACAACATCAGGGTTCAGAGCTATCTTGCTTATCTGGTGCGCATTCATGGGATTTCGAACCAGTACATAGCCATCCATAATTCGATTAAAAAACCAATTTGAATAGTATGTTGGAATATCTGTTCTTCGACTGGCACTTATAATCACGAATCACGCCTCTTTTCTAAACTCAAATATTTGCCAATGAGCTTGCTTGCAAGTAAGTATTGGCCACCAACTGAGCCTTCGCTTACAATCGTCCTCACAGTGTTCTCCGGTATGACTATATCCAATGCAAGACGAATGCAGTTCCTCTTTTAAGAAATCAACAACTCTCCAAGGGTGGTGAAAATCCTCGTCAACGTCTTTGATTTTCTTTTCACGCCAATCTTCAGAAAAATGACAATACATGTTAGGATCATCACTTGAGCGGAATCCATTTTCAAGCATAGCTCCAAAAAGAGCTTTTGTCCGACACACATCTCGTTCCATGCTGCCTCTGTCTGTGCGTAAGGAAAACATGAAGAAAACTGTCTTGCCCATCGGAGTCTTTTCGCCGAAGAGCTTTCCGATTTTCGACATTGCAATGACTGGAAATTCGCTTATAGATTTCGGGAAAATATACACATCAGAAGAAAGTGTATGTGCCCGAAACAGGCAGTCAATGGCATCATTACGTATGAAACGCACATCGTCTTGAACCCGCGCTTCCATTTGATATGCCCAGTCTATCGTATCTATCCCTCTATAGCGAATCTCACATGACCGAGGGACGACATTCGCGAGTGCCCAATAGTCCAGCATACTTCCGCATCCAATGGAAGTAACAGCTATGTTTTTTCTGAAATTCGTTCTATCGAGCAGAGTTCTATACATGCATTTGTATTCGAAAGAGTATGCATATGCATAACGAAGCAGATACAGTTGCTGAACATGAATATTTGAATAATCAGGGATTTTTCCTGCATCAAAATGAACACTCTTTAAATCGCAGAGTCTTACGCCGGAATATACATAGTCTTCAAATTCTTCCAAAATATTATCCAAATAGTCGTTGATTGTGAGCATTTAGACACCACCATTCAACATGTTTATTAAATATCTAACGGAAACTGGCTGCTAAAAGCAAAAAGCTACATTTCGTCTTTAAATGGAGAAATGCAGCTTGCTATTTGGTACGGGTAGTGGGGGTCGAACCCACACGGATCACTCCACTGGAACCTAAATCCAGCGCGTCTGCCAATTCCGCCATACCCGCATATTCAGTTTCCCTCTATTTTTACTCGGGGAGGGGATGCCCGAGGCGGAGCGTTGCGCTTGAGCCGCGTCTATAAAAACAGGCCAGGCCCGCTTTTATCTGGTTGATGGGAAATTCTTCACTAAGGTGACAGCACCTAAATCCAGCGCGTCTGCCAATTCCGCCATACCCGCGTATCTGCTTTTTTCAGCGCACAGGCAGAAGCGCCTGCCATGCTGCTTCTATATTATATAAAACAGGCGGCGCTGTGTCAATTGGATTATTCACGGTTCTCCGGGGGAATACTATTTCCACAATCCGCCGCAAAAGGAGAGAGAACTGTGAACACAAATATGCAACCGCAGACAGAGGCTGTCGATATACGGGCGTTCTTCGCAGCTTTGCAGAAAAACATCCTGCTCATCGCGCTGCTCGCCCTGGCGTTTGGCGCAGCCGGACTTTTCGGCACACAGCTTCTGGTCACGCCGCTGTACCAGGCAAAGGCATCCATGATCGTAAACGCCGACCCCACCCAATCCCGCCCCACCGTGACAAGCGATCAGATCAATTCCGCCAAACAGCTGGTGGACACCTACGCCGTGCTGCTCACCAGCAGCAGTATGACCGGGCGGATCCGGCAGGACCTGAGCATATCTCTCACCGATCAGGAACTGGCCGGGCGCATCTCGATCTCCGCCGTCAACAACACGCAGATCATGCAGCTCACCGTCAGCGATCCCAGCCCAACGCAGGCGCAGGCCATCGCACAGAGCCTGGTGGAGAATGCGCCTGCCGTCATTGCGCAGATGACCGACATGGATTCCCGCAGCGTCAAGACTGTGGCCGACGCCGTTGTGGGCAGCGAGCCGGTCAATCTGCATCCTCTGCGCAACGGGCTGATCGGGCTTCTTCTGGGCGGCGCGCTGGGGATCGGCGTCTCTGTACTTCGCGTGATGCTGAACAATCGTTTTCTGACAGACGAGGATGTCCGCCGGCAGCTGAATCTGCCGGTTTTGGGCGTGATCCCCGTCACAGATACAGCCGGTTAAAGGGAGGATCTGTATGAATCTGTGGACGTCTTCCGCTGCCCGCACACAGCCAAGCGTGGAGCGCATCTTCCGCCCTGCCGACGCGACTGCCCCCTTCCCCTACCAGGAAGCCTATAAGACCCTGCGCACAAACCTGAAATTTATGGCGCTGGGCGGCGATTACCGGCGCATCCTTGTCACCGGCGCCATTCAGGGAGAGGGAAAGAGCAGCGTTTCTGCGAACCTGGCGCTGGTGCTGGCGGAAACCGAAAATCGAGTGCTGCTGATCGACTGCGACTTGCGCAAGCCCATCCTGCACCGCTATCTCCGCCTGCAGCGGCGGCAGGGCCGCGGGCTGCTGGGAGCGTTGGCCGGGATGCCGCTGGAAAACTGCATCCAGCACGCCGCGCGCTATAATATCGACGTGATGACGGTGGATTTCACGCCGCCCAATCCCACCGAGCTGTTGGGCAGCCCCAAGATGAAGCAGCTGCTGGAACAGCTGGCCGCGCAGTACGACTATCTCATTCTGGATGCGCCTCCTGCCGCGGTGGTCACCGACGCCGCGGTGCTGAGCCAGTATTCCGACGGCGTCCTGCTGGTGATCCGGCAGCGATATGCCACCTTCCAGCAGGTGCGGCGCGCGGTGGAGAATCTGCGCCAGGTGAACGCGAACATCCTGGGAGCGGTGCTGAACAGCTACCGCCCCGAAGGCCCCCGGGCCGAGCGCGAACTGTACACCTACTATTACAGCGAACATCCGCATCGCCCGGAATGACCCTTGCCTTCCCTGTCCCGGCGGCGCTATAATACAGCTATACCACAGCAGGGAGGTCTTTGCATGAAACGCATCCTCATCACTGGCGGCAGCGGGTTTCTGGGCAGCCGGCTCGCCGAGGCACTGGCCGGTGAAAACACCGTATGGGCCCCGTCCCGCAGGGAGCTGGATTTCACCAGCGCCGCTTCTGTCGCCGCCGCCTTCGCTTCTTTCCATCCCACGCACCTTGTGCACTGCGGTGCGGTTTCGGATGTGGGAATGTGCGAAAAACAGCCGCAGCAAAGCCGTATCGTGAATGTGGACGGCCCGGCGCTGCTCGCGCGTGCATCCGCAGAAAACGGCGCACGGATGATCTTTTGCAGCTCCGATCAGGTATACTGGGACGGACACACCTGCCCCGGCCGTCCCTGGCGTGAGGACGACGGCTGCTGTCCCGGCACACAATACGGACGCCAGAAGCTGGAAGCGGAACGCCTGTGCGCACAGCTGTGTCCCGACACCGTATCCCTGCGCCTGAGCTGGATGTACGACGCAATGGCGCGCCCCGGCCAGCACGGCGACCTGGTGCAGACGCTGCACCAAATGGCGATGAGCGGAGAAAGCCGCGGTTTTGCCTGCCGCGACCTGCGCGGTGTGACCTGGGCGGAGGACGTGGCGGCGCATTTTGCGGCAGCGTTGGAGCTGCCGGCCGGCGTGTGGAACTTCGGCAGCCCCAACACGGGGGAGATTTCGGCGCTGGAGCTGGCACGCACGGGATTGGCCGCGCTGGGCGCGGATGTGAACCTGGCCGTTCCGCTGGATCTTCCCCCGCGGGAACTGCGCATGGACCCGTCCCGCACGGCCGCCGCCGGGATCTGCTTTGGAGAAACGGCGCTGCGGCTGGAGGAATGTCTGCGCCGCGGCCGCTGAAGGCCGTTCCGGCCGACGGTCTCCGCTTTCGGCGCTCGATGCCCGGCAATGGCATCCATATACACCAAAGGACCGGCAGCCCCGTTTTACAGGGTTGCCGGTCCTTTTGGCTTGGATAGGAAAGGAAGGAATGAACTGTCTCAGCGCTGCTTGCGTTTGCCGCGCAGCAGTACGGTGGCGGCGCCGGCAGCGAGAGCCAGCAGCGCGGCCAGACCGGTCACACCGGCGTCACCGGTGGCGGGCAGGCTGCTGCCGGAATCCGGCTGCGTGGGCGCCTGGGTGGGAGAAGCGCTGGCGTCCGGGCTGGGCGCCGGGGCTTCGGTGGGGCTGGCAGTCGGCTCTGCGGTCGGCTTAGCCGTGGGCTCCGGCGAAGTGGTGGGTTCCGGCGAAGCGGTGGGCTCTGCGACCGGCTCAAACACGGCATACACCGTCTGCTCCTGGGTGAATTCGGTCACCGGCTGGCCGTTTTCGGGAGCGGTGAACCAGCCCACAAAGCGGAAGCCTTCCTTCACGGGGTCGGCGGGCATTTCGATCGGCTCACCCACGCGGGTGGACACCACAAAGCTCTCGCCGTCCACCACGAAGGTGGTCTCGAACCGCTCCACCTGCTCGATGATGGCGAAGTTGTCCAGCGACAGGAAGGTGCGCTCCAGCTGGCTGCCCATCTCGGGCGCTTCGGGGGACGCGGTGATGTCGTTGTTCACGATGTCGATGGACACATAATAGTCGTCGCTGTCGCCGGTGGCGAAGGTCTCGTCGATGCTGCGGCTGGACAGGCTGTGCTTGCCCTCCTCCAGTTCGGTGGCGGTGAAGTCGTAGCGCAGCACCTCGTCGCCCGCGCCGTTCTTCACGAACAGGGCATACCGTCCGGTAACGCCGGTGATGTAGTCCAGCTTCAGCTGATAGGTGGTGTTGGGCTTGAGCTGTACGGTGTTGGCGTCGGTGCGCACCAGATTGCCCAGACCGTCCTGCGTGATCTTCAGCGAGAAGTTGCCGTCCACCACATAGTCGGTGTACTGCTGCGAGCCCTCGCGGTATTCGGCCAGGTGCGCGCGGTGATCCCAACCGGAACCGTTGCCGCCGCCCGGCACAAACGCGCCGTATCCCTGTTCGACGTTTTCAAAATCTTCGTAGACCACATAGTCCTCGCAGCCTTCCTCGCCGGGCTGCGGGGTGCGGCCGGGATTCTCCCAGACGCGGATGTCGTCCAGCTCCACCGCGGCATTCTCGCCGTTCAGGCTGGCGGTGAGCGTGAGCAGGGCGCTGTCGGCGTCGGCGGGCAGGTCGAAGGTGACCTTCACCTTCTGGTAGCTGGTGCCGTTATAGCGCGCCACGCCGTACATCGGCATCCTGGCCGCCTCGGCGGTGCAGGTGTAGGTCTTGCCACCGGCTTCCACTTCTGCTTTCAGCTGTGCGTTCTCGTCGATGTCGGCAAAGAAATAGACGGTATGGGTCTTGCCCGGGGTGAGGTCCTGCAGGGTCTGGCTCACCGATACCTCGCTGCCGGCCGGGCCGCTCATCTTCAGGCTGGTCTCGTAGGTGTCGCTCTCTACCACTTCGGCGTTCGCGCCGGCTGTGGCCTTCACGTTCCACATATCCAGATCGAAGGTGTCGAAGCCGGGGTTGTCCAGCGGGCTGCCGTTGCCGAAATCGTCCGCCACCTTGGGGGCCGCATGTCCGGTCGGATACAGCACATAGCCTACGCCCGGCTCGGCTTTCAGGGTGATGGAACCGTGCTCGATGGCCACCGTGGCGATCTTTTCCTTGTCGTCGCCGCTCAGGCGGTAGACGTCGGCGGCTTCCTTGTCGGCCCAGCTGTCGGGCAGCTGCCAGGTGGACTGGCCGCCGGCCGGGTTCCAGTGATACAGCTTGTCGGCGCTGTTGGGATCGCCCTCCTCGCCCTCAAACCAGGGCAGCAGCAGGGTGGTCTGGCCGGTGAGGTCGGCGCCTTCGCTGTCCACACCCAGATACTCCCAGCGCGCCATTTCGCGGCCGTTCCGGGTCATCACCACATACTGTTTGTCGGCGGTGAACTCGGTGCGGACCCCTTCGCTGTACACCGCATACTCGCCTTCCTCATAGTCCAGCAGGTCCAGATGCTGGAGATACTTGGTGGGGAGGACGTAGTTGTAGAAGGTGTCCACGCCTTCCTTCAGGCTGAAGGAGTTGCCCCAGGTGGCGACGCCCGGCATCTTGTTGCCCAGCGTGAGCGCGTTGGCCACGAAGATGTCGCAGTCGTTCTTGAAGAAGCGCATCATGATCGAGCGGTTGCCCTGGTTGGGATAGTGCAGGTCGTTGCCCCAGTGGGTGAAGGCCGCCCCCTGCTCCAGCGGGCCGGAGAACTCGGTGCCCACGATGTAGCCGCGCTCGTTCAGCGCACGGGCCAGGTCCTCGCTCATCCAGCCGGCCGGAGAATCCACGCCGTAGATGTCCACATAGACAAAGCTCAGGCCGGGCAGCTCTTCCTTGAGGCGGTCGAGGTTTTTGTCGCGGTTGCCGCTGATGATGTCGGCGGCCTGGTCCAGCAGATAGGCCTGGTCCCAGTGGCCCCAGTTCTGCGCAAGGGGCTGCATCATCGACTCTTCGTTGAAATACAGCGAGTCCAGCATGTGCTCGTTGACATTGATGTGGATGCCGAAATCGACGTTGTATTCCTTGCCCAGCTCGATGATCTTGTTGAAGTCCTCTGCGCCGCCCTGGCGGATGCCCACATGCCCGCCGTAGTCGCCGTGGGAATCGTCGTGGCCTTCCGCCTGGTAGCCCTTGTGCATCACCATCTGGCCGAAGCCGTCGGTGTAGTTGTACAGCTTGCGGGCCATATCCAGCGACTTCATGAACGGCTCCTGCGCCTGGCTGCCGCTGTTGTAGGCGATCCACATCATGTTGTTCATCATCTCGTCCTGGCCGAACACCTCGTCCTTGATGTCGGCATAGGACACGGCGGCATCCTGCCAGTTCACATCGCCGTCGGCGTTGATGTCCTCGCTGATGACAACGGTGGCCCAGGGCATCTCCTGCGTTTTGCCGTCCGGGGTGTGGTAGTCGAAGATGCCGTTGCCCACCTGGCCCACGTTCTGGCCGTCCTGCTGCCAGACGTTCACGTTCAGGCGGCGGCCGGTCTCGATGGTGCTGTTGTTCACGGTGGCGGCCAGCCCGCCGCTGGACAGGGTGGCGTAGGTCTGGTAGCTCTGGCCCACAGCCGCCTGATCCATCGTATCATAGAGGTTTTCCCGCACCGAGGTCCAGGTGTTGTCGGCATATACCAGGCCCATGCTGGCAGTGGCGTCGCCGGGGGCGGTGGTGAAGAGCGCGTCGTCGGCAAAGCTGAGGGTGTTCACCAGCACGCCGCCTTCCTCTTCGATGCCCACCACCTGTATCCGCAGCTGGTTGTCCACCACCTCGTACCGCACTTTCACCGTCACGCCGATGTTCGGGATCTGCAGGGTGTAGAGCAGCTTGCTGTCCGACACACGCTCGCAGCTCACCACGGGGTAGTACAGCGTGCCGTTCACCCGCAGGCCGTAGGTCTTGTTGGGATTGCCGGTGAGGGTCTTGCCGTTCATCGAGTAGTCCAGCACACGCGGGAAGGTCTCGTCCATCCGCACGGTGAGCGCCTCGGAAGCGATGGAGACCGGCTTTTCCTCCTTTTCGGGGGCGGGCAGCTGGTAGGTCTCGGTGATGCGCAGGTTGTCCAGGCGGATGTCGGCCGAATCGTAGTTTTTGCGGATGCCGAAGTATCCGGGGGTGTCGGGCAGCTCAAACTCGCTCACGCCCACTTCCTGGCCGTCCACCTCCAGGCGGACCGTGTTGCCTTCCACCTCGAACTTCACATGGTGCTTTTCCTTGTCGGTGAGGGCAACGCCGCTGGTGAAGCCCACACAACTCTCCGATTCGCCCGGCTCCTGGTTGTACATCATCCACTTGCCGCCGATGTCGTAGAACAGGCCGGCATAGGAGGTCTTGTCCTGGCCGCGGAAGCAGAAAACGATGCGCCCTTCGGAATTGTTGGGGGAACTGATGACGTCAAACTCATAGATGCCGTTCAGGATGCGGGGCGTGTCCTCGGCAAACGAGAAGGACACCGGCTGGGTCTCCATCTTCAGCTCGCCGCTGCCGTTCAGGATGCCCTCCGCCTCGTGGGACACAGTCGCCTTTTCGCCTGTCCAGGTCCCGATGCTCTCGGGGGTGGAGAACTCGTTGGAATAGGTGTACAGCTCGTAGCCCTTCACCGCGGAGACGCCCAGCTCGGCCGTCTCGGATGCGGGATTGTACAGGCCGATGCTGCCCGCCGCGTCGGCAAGGCCTTCGCAGTCTGCCCGCCCGATGTTGGCGCTGTCGATGTACAGCTGTACGCCGTAGGGGTCGCTCACCACACACACTTCATATTCCGTGTTGGGCTTGAGCTGCACCGAATCCGACGCGATGACGAGATCCTCTCCCGCCGCCGTTTTCAGGCGGTATTCCCCTGCTTCGTTCGAGTATACCGCGTGGAAACTGCCGTCCTCCCGGCAGTTGAAGGCCATGCCGAAGCGGGCGCTGCTGTCGGTGTACAGCTTCATGGTATAGGCGCCGGCCGCGATGTTCAGCTGTTCGTTGCGATTCACCGCCACCTGTCCGGCTCCCAGTGTGAAGTAGAGCGCTCCGTCCTGCACAGCGGGCGTTTCGCTCCAGACGGAACTTCCCTGCCCGTCCGCGTAGCTCTCCTCCACAATAATGCGGTCCTCCTTGGCAGGCTCCAGCGCATCCACAGCGGCCTGCAAAGCGGTGGGGATCCCGTTCAGCTGCTCCTGCACGGCGGGGTCTGTCTCGCTGCTCATCTCCGCCTGTGCCAGCTGGCCCGCCGCCTGCTGGATGGCCTGCTGCAAGACGGCAAAGCTCTCCTCGGTGTACAGGCCCTGACGCCCCCCTACGCGATGGTGAACTGCTGGCAGATGATCCCCGGCTTCACAGGGCGCGGAGGCATGCTGTTCCTCACCGGTGCGATCGCAATGGCGCTGCGTCTGGCCTACGACTGGATGCTGGGGATTCAGCCCGGTCCCGACGGTCTGGTCCTGCTCCCCTGCTTCCCCGCCGAGCTTGGCACGGTGGAGGCAGAGTACACCGTGCAGGGCAAACGCATCTTCTTCCGGATGCAGCCGCAGTCTACCGGCATCTCGGTGGACGGCGTTGTCTGCAGCGCCGCCTATACCGATCCCGTCAGCCATCGGAAGGGGTTCTTCCTCCCCTACAACACCCTGTACAACAACAGCCGCATCGTTCTGTTTGCAGAGTGAGCGATCGGCGCACAGAAAAAAGCGGTGCTGCCCAGGCAGCGCCGCTTTGCTTCCCCCCGGCTTTCCCAGATGTTCCCGGCGGCTCCTGACAGTTTGAGAAAAGACGCCTCTGCGAACTTTTTTGCCGCGCAACAAATTGTTGCTTTACAGAAATATTCTCCCGGCGCTATAATGATGATAGAAAAACAGCAAGGGGGGCTTTGCGATGGAAGACATCTCCGCACGTATCCGACAGCTGCGACAGGATGCCGGGATGACACAGGGGGAACTGGCCGATCGTCTGCACGTGACACGGCAGGCCGTCTCGAACTGGGAGAACCGCAAAACGCAGCCCGATATCGAGACACTGGATGCGATCGCGCAGGTGTTTTCTCTGGATCTCACCGAGCTTTTGCACGGGAACCGCCCTTCCGGCTGGACAAAAAGGCGGGTCGTCCAGATTGCGGTGTATGGGAGCGCCGCAGTTGGGTGGCTGCTGTTGTGGCTTTTTGCACTCCCGGCCGCGCAAGAACATTCACACCGGACCTACAACTTTAGTATGCAGCTGACGGTGCACTTTCTGTGCTGTCTTTTGTCTGCCGCCTGCTTTCCGTTTTTGCTCTCGCTCGTTTCCGTCCGGGAAGATATTCAGGTTCAAGGCAAGCCGCTGCGCGGCATCCTGTTGGGAACAGGCAGTCTTTTAGCGGCCTTGTTTCTCCTTTCCTGGCTCACCTTGCTTCTGCACAGCTTTTTTGACTTTCCGCCTGTGCTCTACCGCTTTTTAGGCGGAAGAGCTGCGCCGTTTGAGCAGGCAGTGTCCTCTATGCCGACCATCAGCGGCGCATTGCTGTATCTGGGCGCAAACCGAAACAACTCAAAGCGCTGCTGACAGCTGCGTGTCAAATAGGCAAAACAAATCTGTACATTTGATAGAAGAACAGCCGCCCGGTCTTGTGCACACACTGTGCAAGGCCAGGCGGTTTCCTATTTTAAAAGGCGGTGATCTGTGGGGAGGAAAGGTGCTGCGGCGCACGCCCTGCTTTTTTCTTCCCGCCCGCTCACAGCGCCCGCACATCGTGCCACAGCAGGGTGATATGCTGCGGCAGGTCGCAGTCGTCGTGCCAATGGCCGCAGTACCAATGGGTGTATTTCACCTCATACATCACCCACTCCAAAAAGCCGGTGAGCTCCATATCGTGCACATCGGGGTAGCGCCCATACCGCAGAATCGCCTCCCGCGGCATCGTGTGGGTGAGGATATAGTCCACGGTGTTGCCGTGCCGGGAGAGGTTGCGGTAGGCCTGATGATACTCGTCGTTGTCGGGCAGCTCCTGCCGCCACCAGGAATCCCCCTCCTTCCGCGTGGCCCGGTCGATGCTGTATGCGCCGCCCATCGTGAAGATGCGCTTTCCTTCCAGAACAAACACCTGTCCCCGCATCAGGTGCAGCACATTCCTGCGCACCCGGTGGACAGAACCGCCGTTCCAGGTCTCCTGCGGATATTGGAAGATCGCAGGGAAGTTTTCATGGTTGCCGTCCACAAAGCAGTAGGTGTACGGTTTTTTCTCCAAATCATCCAGAAAAGCGTTTTCCGACCGGTCGTTCAGAAACAGATACCCGAAATCCCCGCACACGATGAGCGTGTCCCCCGCCTGCAGGCCGGCCTGCTTTTCCAGCAGCAGCATCCGCGCCTGTTCACCGTGGGTGTCTCCCGTCACGTAAATCACAGCTTTCCCCTTCTTTCTGCTGCATTGTACAGAATATAGTAGCAAAACAGGCGGCTTTTGTAAAGATTTTCTCAAAAGAAAGCATGTTTCACAAAAAATCCCGTCAAATTTCCATTCACCTGAAACAGATGCCTGTGCTATAATCATTACTATACTTCGACGGGGTTCGATTCCCCGTCCCATCACAAAGGAGGAATCCAAATGGCTACCCTGCTGGAAAAGAAATTGGCCAAACTACAACCGGGCACATGTCTGGAACTGAGCTACGGCACACCGGAAAAGACGGTGCGCGGTATAATTGAGGAGAGCGACTTTGCAGAAAGTTTTGAGATACGGACAAGCGACGGGGCCACGGTGTTTCTTGTGTTTAACACCGTGCGAAGTTTTCAGATCGTGGATGCCGATCTTTCCCGTGAAGCTCCCAAGCCTGCGCCTGCACCGGCCCCCGCGCCGCGGCCGCAGAAAAGAACGGCCTTTTTCCGAACGGACATCGAGATCGCCGCCGTCAGTGACGCCGCGCTCAAACAGCAGTTTGACGCACTTTCCAAGCCTGTCAAAAATATGCTGAACGGTTTTTTTGACAGCTGTCTGCACGGGATGAAAAATTCCGACTGGAACAAGGCACAGCAGGCCTGCCGCAACGCCGTGAGCACCCTGTCGAACAGCGAATACTGCTGCGACCCGGCCGCAACGCTGCTGTGTGCGAACATGCTGCTTCGCACAAGACAGGATGCCAGCGAGATGTTTTTGAAGGGACGCCATTTTTTGCAGGCGGCGCCGTGTCTGTACAGGGCGGGGCGCTACACCGACGCCGGCGCCTGCGCGCTGGCCGAGCTGCTGCAGAATGCGCTGAGCGAAGAACAGGACATGCTGTACACCGTCCTCCTGAACACCTGCGAACGGGAACAGGACATTACGGGCGTGGAGGAATTCATGCAGCGCAGCCGCGCGCGTTCTTCCCGCCATATGAGCGAACTGCTGCGCTGTCTGGCGATGGGCTGCGGAATGCTGCCCGCTTCGGACGACGCCGGAACGATGGCCCAGCTGCGCGCCGCCTGGCCGAACGGGCAGATGGGCGCCCGTCTGCGCAGCCTGCTCGAAAAGCCCGCTGAAGCGGAACCCGCGGAGGAGGAACTGCCGGGCGAGATCGTCAAGCTGAGCTGGATCGGCGAGCGCGGCACCATCGGATATGCCGGCGGCACCTGCACCTTCCAGTATGCCGACGTCTCCGACCCGCAGCTGCAGAAAAAGCTGCGGAGCTTCCGCAGCTCCGACATGGATGGCGAGTACATCGCCGTTCGCTTTGTGCGCAAGGGGGAGCGTGCCGTCAAGGTGAAGCCCGGGGTTTCGCTGCTGTCTGAGGGCAGGGCCATCAGCACACAGACCTCCAACCCCAACCGGTATACCGAGGCAGTCCCCTATCTGGAACAGGCGCTGCATTTCAGGCAGGATACAGCCAGCGCAATGGATCAGCTGATGGCCAACGCACTGGCGCATTTTCACAGCACCGGCAGCCCGGATCTGGCAAAGCGCGTCCTGGCGCTGTATCCGAAGTACAGTGCTCTGTGCCCGCACACCTGGCAGCATCTGGACCGGCTGATCCAGCTCCACCGGGCGCTGGGGGATTTCGAGATGGTGGAGCATTACCTGGAGGAGACCTTCTCCTGCCCCCTGAATCCGCACCAGATCATCGAGCGCTCGATCATGGCCGTCCGCATTTATTCCGAGCGCTACAGCCAGACCGGCGACCCCGCCTGCCTGCACGCCATTCTGCGCTACTGCAAAAAGGTGGAATCCGCCTACGAAAGCCCCGAATACACCGACAAGAACGTAAACGACACCAACTACTATCGCAACGGCCTGTACGCCACCCTGATCGAGCGCGAGTGCGCGCTGGACATGCTGGACGAGGCAGCGCTGCACCTGAAAAAGCTGAGCATCCTCAACCCGTCCAACGAGCAGCTGCCCGCGCTGCGCAGTGCGGTGCACGAGCTGGAACAGCGGCTCGCCCCCGCACAGCCGGAGCCGGAGGAGGAAGAGATCCCGGAGGAGCCCGAAGCGCCGGAGGCCGCCTTCTCTGTCTCTGCGCCCGAACCGGTGTACAGTGCGGACGATGCCGACCCGCTGCCCGAAAGCTACGAGGACACCGACGGCTGGGAAGCGCTGGCCCTGCGCAAACAGGACGTGGGCGACTATGCACTGTCGATCCGCGGAGAAGGACGCCTGGCCGCCATGCTCACCTACCTGCGCGCCGGCGCGAGCCTGTGTCCCCCGCTGGACCCTCTGTACCGCACTGCCGCTCTGGCGGCCGATGACCCTGCCCGCCCGGTCCCGTACAATGTGGACTATCTCCTCTCCGCCCTTTCCCAGGCCGATTCCGACTACGACCGCTTCACCGCGCTGTGCATGGCCGCCGGCAGTCTGCGCGCCGCCTTTGTTTCGGACGCGCCCTACGACTACACCGCCGATACCCTCAAGAACAGTGTGCCGGCCTTTTTGCAGCTGCCCGCGCTGGGCGAGGCGTTCGACACCATGATGAACTTCCGCAAATGGTACAAAAGATCGATGGATTCCTGCGCCGTGCACCGCCGGATGGACTCGATCCGCCTGCAGAAAAAGCTGGACGAAACGGTGGGCCGGGCCAAGGACCTGTACGACCACTACATCCTCACCCCTCCGCGCGAGGACGCCAGCTTTGCCCGTTTTGTGGAGACGAAAAAGATCGTGTTTGCCCGCGACGGCATGCTGGCCAAACTGCTGAAACTGGTTGGCGAGCGCAGCCAGGAGGAGCTGGAAGCACACCGCGCCGACTTCCTCCTCACCTGGACCGGGCAGAAGGAGACCAGCGAGGCTTCCATCAGCGAAAACGCGGTGAACCGTCTGATCGACGAGGCGTGGGCCAAGGCGATGACGACCCTCATCGGCCAGCACCGCACCATGAACCTGCAGGGAAACCGCCGCGGAAATCTGCGGTCCAACATCCTTTCGATCCTGGAAAACATCCTGCAATGGTATCGCCTGACCGCGCACGGGCTGAGCGCTTTGCCGGAGAACGATCCCGCGCTGAACGAGTACGAACGGGTGCGCCCCTCGCTGACCCGCCTGCTGGAACAGATCCAGGCCGACTGTGTGCGCATGCGCCGGGAGAACGAGGCCGACTGCCAGCAGGAGGCCGGCTATTTCCTGCTGCAAACCGCGGCGGAGGATCTGTGCAGCCGTCTGGACGGCAGTTGGACGGAGGATCGCCGCCGCTATCTGTTTGCCGATTTCCTGCGCAGCGGCTGGGTGCTGCTGGACGAAGACCTTATCCCCGACATCAGCTCCACCTTCTGTGCGCTGCCCGACTTCAACATTCTCGCCCGCATCCGGCACCATCTGGAGGACCGGATGACCCTGGAGGAACATCTGGCACACATCTACTCCAACGACCCTGCCGCCAACAACTACGGCATTGCCGAGCAGATCGTGCAGTATCTGTCCGCCGTGCAGCCCGACGCGGTCCCCGCTCTGCCCGAACAGGCCGGCCGGTATGTGACCCAGTCTGAAAAGCGCTCGGTGATGGATTTGAACCGGTTCCGCGCCGACTATGCCATGTCGATCAGCCGCGGGCAGATCATCCAGAGCGATCCCTTCCTCACCTCGATGGAGAGCACCGTGCGCTACTGGCACGACGTGTGCTGCGCTTCGCTGAATTTTGGCTTTTTCCACAGCCTTTCGGTACAGTGCTACGACAGGATCCACCAGAGCGCCGCGCAGTATGAGGAGCGCCTGTACAAGCGTCTGGACGCGCTGCTGCAGAACAATGCCGACGCTATCCGCAGCATCCCCGACGATGTGGAGGGCACCATCCGCTCGCTGATCCAGGAGCAGAACTTCACGGTGGCGGAGGACTGGATGAACCGCATCCTGCGCCGCGATTTCAACAACAAGCTGGAAACGCCCGAGGCGCTGGAATACCTGAACCAGTTTTTGCGGGATTACAGCATGAGCTTTGAACAGGCCGGGAACGCAGGGGTCTCGCTGCGCAGCCGTCTGCACACCTTCGTGCGCAACCGCGACCAGAAGGGCGGGCAAAAGCTGGTGGAGAACTGGCCTTCCAGCGGCGCGCGTTCGTCCAGCGACCAGATCCAGCGCCTGCTCACGCTGCTTGGCTGGGCCAATATCAAGGTGGAACCGGTGCGCCCCCTTGTGGATTCCAGCGAGGTCTACCGTGTGACCGAAATGAACCACTATGCCGGCAAACGTAACATCCTGCACCCTGTGGCGGGCTTTGGCTCCGACATCGCAGCCACCGGATTCAATGTGGTGTGCCTGTTCGGCACATACGACTGCGACCGCCTTTTGGAGAAGTTTAAAGCGCTGGACTATATCCGCGGCCACAAGATCGTGCTGATCGACGCCCCGCTCACCCTGCCCGAGCGCCGCAAGCTGGCGCACAAAATCAAGAAAAAGGAAGCCGGCCTTGCAACCAGCTACCTGGTGCTGGACCGCGTGCTGCTGTGCCATCTGGTCAACAACTACAACGGCGGCCACATCAACAAGATGCTGATGGCGCTGGGCATGCCCTTTGCCTATTACCAGCCCTATGTCTACAGTTCCTCCGACCGCATGCCTCCCGAGATGTTCATCGGCCGCAAGGACGAGCTGCTGAAGATCGAGGACCCGAACGGCGTCAACCTGGTATACGGCGGACGGCAGCTGGGCAAATCGGCCCTGCTGAAAAAGGCGCGCGCCGATCTGGACGGCAGCCAGCAGCAGCGGGCCGTGCTGGTGGATCTGCCCGGCTGCGGATGCAGGCAGGCGGCTCTCAAGATTTCCCACGAACTGTTTGAGCTGGGGATCCTGCCCGAAAGCGCCGTCACCGAAGACTGGGCTGCCCTGGCCCGCAGCCTGAAAACCCGCCTGCGCAATCAGGAGGAACCCATCTCCTATCTGCTGCTCCTGCTGGACGAGGCCGACACCTTCATCGCAGACTGCGCTTCTTTCAACTACCAGCCGATGGCCGAGCTGAAAGACGTGCAGCAGTCGCTGCCGGGGCAGTTCAAGTTCGTGCTGGCCGGGCTTCACAACATCGTGCGCTTCAACCGCGAAGTGGCGCTGGGGCAGAACTCCGTCATCACCCATCTGTCCTCGCTGAATGTAAAGCCCTTCCAGTCGGCCGAAGCGCAGGAGCTTCTGCTGCAGCCGATGAGCTACCTTGGCTTCCAGCTGGAAAACCCGGTGGTGGTGTCGGAAATTCTGGCCACCGCCAACTATTTCCCCGGCCTGATCCAGCTGTATGGCCAGAAGCTGATCGAATCCATGCGCGCGGCCGACTACGCCGGATACACCGAAGCCGACACCCCGCCCTATGTCATCACCAGCAACCATCTGCGCCGCGTGCTGGCCGACAACGACTTCGTGTATGAGATCCGCGACAAGTTCGAGATCACCCTCCGGCTGGACAGCGACCAGGGAAGCTATTACTATCTGATTGCCCTGCTGATCGCATGGCTGTGCTACACCTCGCCTTCCAGCGTCGGCTACTCGGCCGACGACCTGATGCACCACGCCGGCGACCTGCACATCCCTCCCCTGGAACAGCTGGACCACAGCCAGATGGACACCCTTCTGCAGGAACTGCTGGACCTGAATATCCTCAGCAGCACCGGGCCGGACACCTATTTCTTCGCTTCCAAGCACTTCCAGGATCTTCTGGGCTCCGAAACGCAGGTGTTCGACAAGCTGCTGAACCTGGGAGGTGCACAGTGATGGACGTTTCTTCCATCTGGTGGACACAGGTGGGCAGTTCGGTGCGCCTGTTGGAGCGGATCGTGGAGAGATTGCGCGGCGAGCGCTCTTTCACGCTGGTTCTGCCGCAGCCGCTGGCCTGGCCCGACACCTTTTACGCCCTCGTGAAAGACCATGCGTGCAGCATCAGCGCCGAGCGCACCCTCCACTATGCCGTATACGACGGCAGCAGCGATCCGGGCGACTTTGTATTGCAGGAGTTCTGCCCGCCGGAATTCCGCGCGCGCTATTGGCCCGGAGACAGCTGTGCGGAATATCTCTGCCAGGGCGAGAAGCTGCTGTTCAGCAGCTGCTTTGTGTGGATCAAAGGCATCCAGACCCGCGCTGCACTGCGGGCCTGGCAGACCTTCGTGGCGGACTATGAAAAAGCGGCCGCCGCATTGCCCATCCACGCAGTTTTTGTGCTGGAATACAGCGGCGCACCGGTCGACGACAGCGGGGAAGCGCTGCTGTACCAGCCCACCGAACGCGACTGCCGCATTTTCTGCCTGCAGGCTGCCGATTGCGGAGACCCGGCGCTGGACATCTATCTGGCCGAGCTTGCGCTGAAACTGGGGCGCGGCGTGCCGGAACTGAGCGGCAGGCTGCTGACGCTGGGCACCCGTTTGCTGCAAGACCCGCGGGGCGCGGCCCTGAGCCTGGAAGGCGCGCTCTCCAGCACGGGCGACCCGCTTCCGGTGTTGTCGGACGCCTTTGTGCGCAGCGCTGTGTGGGAGGCGCAGATTGCCTGGGTGTTCCCTCTTCTGGAGCGTTTCCGCGTGCGGGTGGTGGATCAATATGCCGACCGGCTCTTCCCTCGCCTGCCCATCCCCAACAGCAACGGCGACCCCATCCGCGTGCCGTATGATCTGGAATTTGGAGCGCTGTATTTTCTGGGCAGCACCGGCGGGGTTTTCTACCGCAGCGAGGACTTCAACGGCATCATCCTTTGCCGCGATGCCCGCAACACGCTGGCACACAACAACTTTCTCTCCTATGCGTCGATCTGTGAGCTGCTGCGGCAGCTGTCCGCATAAGACTTGTGCGCATACAAGATCGAACGGGGAGGCGTTGCTCTGGCGGCGTCTCCCCGTTCTTTTGCTTTCATTCAAAATATATCAAAGAGCCGGCGTGCTGCTTTTTGTAAAACAGCACGCCGGCTCTGTTCGTCAGTTGTTGCGCCGGTTTGTTTCGGCGGCTTTCTTCATCCGGGGGAAAGGGATTTATACATGGTATTCCATCGGATAGGTCAGGTAGCAGTGGGGGTCCAGCTGGTCGCAGGTGACATATCCGGCGGGAGCGTTCAGCAGCGAGGGGATGCGGTTCACGATAGTCGCACAGGTGTGCTCTACGGTGGCGGGCTTCACAACATGGAATTCGGTGTCGGGCTCGCCGCTCAGCTTCCAGTCGCACATATCGCCGTCGTCGGGACCGTACACCTTGCCGATGGTCTCCTCCTCGATGGTGATGCCCTGCATCGTTTCGATGGTCACAACCGCCGACATGCCGATGCAGTGACCGGCGGGAATGGTCTTGCCCAGCGTGGAGCTGTACACATCGTGGTCGACCGTGCAGGGAACGTGCTTCTGGGTGATGGATTTGATGGTCAGCCCCAGCTTGCTGCAGATGGCTTCGCTGGCGTTCCAGGCATACGACGGCTCAAACTCGGCGGGGTGCGCGATCTTCTCTTCAAACTCGGCGGGGGTCAGGCCGCAGCCGTGCGCCTCGGCCAGCGCCAGGCCGTAGTCCTCAACATTGTAGCTGTATGCGCCCTGGATGCGGGTCAGCTTGTGGCAGCCGCTGGCGACCATCGCCACCATGTTGATCCAGAAGATATCCTGCATACCCGAACCGGTGATGGTGCAGCCGGTCGCCTTTGCCAGTGCGTCCAGCCGGTTGATCTGTGCGGCGGCCGTGGTCCAGGGATAAATTGCCTCTTCACAGGTGGTGATGACATTGATGCCGCGGGCAACACATTTCTCCACATGCTCGTAGATATCCCCGATGAAGCTGAACAAAGTGACGATGGCAACATCCGCGTCGCACTCGTCCAGGACCTTGTCGGCGTCGTTGGAGATGAGGATGCCGGTCTTTACACCCAGCTCTGCAAAATCGCCCACGTCCATGCCCACAACGGCGGGGTTCACGTCGATGGCGCCCACGATCTGTGCGCCGTGCTCGTAGAGATAGCGTAGCGTGTATTTTGCCATTTTACCGCATCCGTACTGAACCACTTTGATCTTTTCCATAAGACTTGCCTCCTTGCTGTTTTCAGATCTTCCCCCGAAGCTGTGCACGGGGCGGGAAGTTTCCGCCTTCCCTTTTGTTCAAGATTAGTGTAAACCATCTTGTGGCAGGAGAGTCAAGGGCAAATGTGAAATTTTTCACGTTCTCACAAAAACGCGCTCACCGCGCAAAGGATACCGGCACCTGGAGGCGCAAAAACATGCTGTCCGGGTCGTTTTCAAACACCGGAAACCCGGTCATCACCTCGCAGATATAGTCGCCCGTCACCGTGTATCCGCTGCGGCGGCAGTAGTCCAGCAGCTGCTTTGCGCCCGCGGTCTCATCGCTGTAGCTGTCCAGATAGATGCAGGCGTACATGCCGCTGTCCACCAGCTGCAGGTTGGCGGCGGCGGGCACACTGCGCCCCACAAACAGGAAGATCTGCCCCGCAACATACCGTTCGCACAAAAAATTTTCCCGCGAGATGGTGGTGCCCACGTTGTAGGAATGCACCTGTTCCAGCCCCTGTTCCGAGAGGCGCTGCCGCAGCGTGTGCAGCGAGTGCTCGTAGCTGTGGATATCGCTGGCATAGAAATTCTCCGTGCAGGGCATGCCCCAAATGTACCGCCGGTCGATATATTCCAGCGAGAGGGTGCCGGTGGTGGGCGATTTGCGGTACCGCTCGATGGACTGTATCGCCCGTTCCACCGCATCGTGCCGCGCTTTCAGCTGGCGCATCTGCTGGTGGATCTGCTCGTTCTTGCGGGCAAGCAGGTCCTCCATCAGGGCAAGGTCCTCCTTTTCCAGCGCGCGGCGGATCTCGGCAAGGCTCATGCCCAGGTCCTTCATATAGGCGATCATGTCCAACCGGCTGTTCTGCTCGATGCTGTAGTAGCGATAGCCGGTCTGCGGATCGGTGTAGCGCGGGACAAGCAGCCCCTTTTCGTCGTAAAGGCGCAAAGTTGAAATGGTGACACGGTTCATCCGCGCCATTTTTCCAATGGAAAGCAGTTTGTCCTGCATATCAAGGCCTCCAAAACTCTCTTCTTTATAGAGAGTTTATTGCAATTTGCTGTAAATTGCAAGCGAAAAAACTGTCCGGCGGGAGGAATCATTCCACATAAAATTCTTCGCCCGTCTCCAGACAGATCGCGCCCAGCGGCCCGCCGCCGCCACATCCGCAGTCGATGGCGATATGGTTGTTTGCCCGGTAGATGGAATGCGGGCGGACGTTGCCCGGGATGTGCGAAACAGGCGTGTGGCCGCTGACCAGAACGCGATCCTTGTAATACACCTTTCCATAATCCAGCCGCGTCCAGAGCATCTCGTGCAGGTCGTAGTCCTCCAGCGGACGGTCCGGGGAGAAATCAGCCGGGCCTGCATGCACCAGAAGATACCGCCGCCCGTTCACGCTGATCTCCTCGTACAGGATAAACTCCTGCAGATATTCCAGCACCTCCCCGCGCTTTGCGGGCGAAAGGCGGCGGAATTCTTCCAGTGTGGACACGCCGCCCTGGAGCTGCCAGTTGCAGAGTGATTCCAGCGCATCGTCGGACAGCGACGCGATGCTTTCCTCGGTGACCGGTTTGACAAGGAACCGCAGGCAGACCGCCGCCATATATTCGTGATTGCCCAGCAGCGGGATCACATTGGGGCGCTTCATCATGTCCAGCAGGATCTTGACCGGTTCCGGGCCGCGGTCCACCACATCGCCCAGCACATAGAGCGTATCGCAGTCGCAAAACCGGAGCTTTTTCAGCATCCGGCGGTATTTGGCATAATCGCCGTGTATATCCGAAATGCAATAGGTCATCGCATATCCCCTCTTCGATCAGAAAGCTTGTTGTGTGCACGGATTTGACCACCGCACATGGCGCCGGAAAGGCGCGTCCCTGCGGTCTGTTCCGGTCACAACAATATGGCCGCTGCCTCTTGTCGGACAGGTGCAAACATCCCGCGGATTTTGCCGAAAGGATGCAAAGATCTCATTCCACATTTTTGATTCTCCTGTTCAGAAATGCAAATCGAAACTTTTCCAGAAACCTCCCGTGAGCTCCAGTCAACTTCCATATAATATAGCATAGCTGCACCACTTTTTCACAAAACTTTACTTGTTGAGAACATTCCTGTTTTCTGTTCCTATCATACAATTTTGAGCGAAATTTGTCTACTTTTTGCCTCACCAAAAAGCAAAGTGCAGGCATTCAGAAGCTTTGCATATCGTCCAAACAGGCGCCAACCGATGAAACCGCCCCGCTGCGACTGCTACGACCATGCTGCAATCTGCGGAGACAGCCGAGACGGTCGCGGTGTCTATTGCAGGCCGCTGCACCGCCTCTGTTTCGCTCTCCAAAAAGAAAATGCGGCAAGGAAGCATGTCAAACGCCTCCTTGCCGCATTCTATTTTCTTCTGTTTCCCGGCCTTTACAGGCAGGTGCGATCAGTCATGAATCTTCATGCCGTGCAGCATCTTGACAAAGCCGGGGGCGCTGTGGTCCACGATCTCGCTGTGGCCAATGTCCAGTTTGGCGATCTCCGCCATGTCCTCGTCGGTGAGCTGGAAGTTCCAGATATCCATGTTCTGCTCCATGCGCTCCTTGTGGACAGACTTGGGGATGACCACCACGCCCCGCTGGACATTCCAGCGCAGGGCCACCTGGGCGGCCGTCTTGCCGTACTTCTGGCCGATGGCGGTCAGGACGGGATGAGTGAAGATGCCGTGGTTGCCCTCGGCGAAGGGGCCCCAGGCCTCGGGGACGACGCCGTACTCCTTCATCAGCGCCAGGGCGCTCTCCTGCTGGAAGAAGGGATGGAGCTCCACCTGGTTGACGGCGGGCATCACGTCCACCGTCTCGCACAGGTCGGCCAGGCGGTTGGGATAGAAGTTGCACACGCCGATGGCCTTCAGCTTGCCCTCTTTGCAGGCCTCCTCCATAGCGCGGTAGGCGCCGATATAGTCGCCCATAGGCTGATGGATCAGATACAGGTCGATATACGTCAGGCCCAGTTTCCGGAGGGAGGTCTCTATGGCTTTCTTGGCGCCCTCATAGCTGGCGTCCTGCACCCACAGCTTGGTGGTGATGAACAGCTCCTCCCGGGGCACACCGCACTTGGCGATGGCCTTGCCCACAGCCTCCTCGTTCATGTAGGCCGCGGCCGTATCAATGAGCCGATACCCTGTGGCGATGGCGTCCAGCACGGCCTGCTCGCACACAGCGGGGTCGGGCACCTGGAACACGCCAAAGCCCTCCAGAGGCATTTCCACACCGTACCTGTTGCGAAATGTGGTATAATTGGTATGCATAGCAAACGAAAGGAGCATGGGAGATCATGGTGGAATTGTATCAACTGGTTCAGCTGGTGGCCATCGCAGATTGCGGAACGATTTCGGGGGCGGCGGAACAGCTGCATCTCTCACAGCCTGCGCTGAGCCGCTCCATGCAAAAGTTAGAGGATGTGTTACAGGTCACTCTCTTTGACCGTCAAAAAAACAAAATAAGTCTGAACAAAAACGGGGAGCTTGCCGTGGAATACGCCCGGCGTGTTATCGATCAGGCCCACGATCTCGTGGAACAGGTGCGTGCGTTCGATCGCAGCCAGCGCACCATTGCCATCGGCTCCTGTGCGCCTGCACCGTTGTGGACGTTGTCGCCGCTGGTTTCCCAGTTATATCCCGAAATGACCGTCTCATCCGAGATGAAGGATTTGCAAACGCTCATAGCCGGATTGAAAACCGGTTTGTATCAATTCATTGTTCTTCCTTGCGCACTGGATGAGCCGGAAGTATACTGCTTCCCCTTTGAAACGGAGCAGCTGTATTTCTCTTTGCCGCCTGCGCATCCCCTGTCTGCCTCAAAGGGGCTTTACTTCAAGGACATCGACGGCGAAAGTATTTTGCTGCTTTCGCAAATTGGATTCTGGCGCGATGTTTGCCGCGAAAAAATGCCGTTGACCCGCACACTGGTTCAAAACCGGCAGGAGGATTTCGAGGAACTGGTGCAGGCTTCCGCTCTCCCCTCCTTTGTTTCGGATTTGAGCATGCGGTGGTCGGGGAAACCCGAAAACCGCACCGTCATCCCTGTTTTAGACCCGGAGGCGACGGTTTGCTATCATTTTGCGTGTCTGCGAAAAACAAAGAAAAAAATATCCGCTTTGATCGAGCGGATCAAAGCGGATACAGCGGGCAGTGAGTCAATTCACTGATATTCCATCGCAGCACAAACGGTTTCACCGGCCTATGTGCTGCACGATTTCAGCAAAACAGTTTTGCTATAACCGGGACCATTTCTTTGACGACGGTTTGTGTCGTATTGAGGCAGAGATCAAAATTCAGTTTGTCGCCCCATGGATGCCCCGTATAAAATTCATAATACTTGGCGCGCTTTTTATCAATCCCGGAAATTTTCTGCCGGAGTTCTTTATCCGAGAGCGTTTCCTCCTCCGGGCCTTTTTCACGGCAGCGCTTCATCTTGCTTTCCATGTCTGCATAGACAAAAATTCGGAAAGGCTTATATTCTTTCAAAATGTGATCTGCACAGCGTCCAACGATGACGCAGTTTGACTCGGCAGCCAGTTCTTTTATGATACACGCCTGCTCCTGATAGACCGTTATCGTTTGTTCAAAGGCCGGATTTCCCAGCGCATAAAAGCTCTGTCCAATATGGATCGGGGGCGCCCATATCACAGGTAAAGACAAAGAAGTAATCTCCGAATACATTAAAGATGCCGCCTGCCAAGACACCTGCCGTGGCCAAGGTGGGATTTTTGTCATTCCGCAGATAGGCCGCCAGCGTCTGTGTAAACAGAAAGCAGGGCACGACGAATTTGATCGGCAGCACATATTCCCTGGCCAACGTGAGGGTGTGTCCTTCCGCACCGAAAAATTTCAGCAGCGGCTGGTCAAAAAAGGCAATGACGATCCACGCGAGCACCGCAAGGATGACGGAACCAAGGATGGAAACTGTAAAATATTCGTTGGATTGGCGGACCTGATCCTCTCCTTTTCCTCAAATCATACTGAAAAGGACAGAGCCGCCGATCCCCATCAAGAGCCCCAGACTGTAAATGATATTCCAGATGGGCGCGACAACCGCCAAAGCTGCCGTACCTTCCGGCCCATGATACTGGCCCACCATGGCCATATCCACAATAGAATAAATGGAGGTGATCAGAGCGCTGCCAAAAGCGGCCGCAAGATATTTGAAATAGAGCGTTTTGATTTTTCCGTTTAGAAAGTCCATTTTGTCAATTCCTCCTCCAAAACAAAAAAGCTGGATAAAGTACAGACATCTCAGTCTGTGCCTTTATCCAGCTTATCATTTCTACTGAATGATTTGCCCTCCAGCTGATGCTTATTTTAAAGCATTCAAAATTTTTTGTCAAGGAGTTTTTATTTTGAAAATAAATGCTGGTGTTTCCATGAATTCTCGTCTCCATAGTTTTTATTTGTTCCTTAACCCTTTTTACAACAAAAAATACTGTTTAAACTATTATATGCCATGATTCAAATCTTGGCAAGGCAGTTTTACACAGGGCATGTACAGCGATGGACAAGCAATCTTTTCAATTTATGCCAAAATACATCGTGCAGTTGCCAAACTTTGCCATTTTTCTTATACTTATAATAGGATAAAATAAAATTTTCAAAGGGAGACCTAACAGATGGAAAGCAGCAGCGTTCTGCATACGGTGGGCAGAGCAATCTTCAAGGCCATACATGAAGGAAAATGGCTAAGTATAGAATATAAAAATCAAAGCGGCCAGATCACACGGTACTGGATCGCCGTCAAATCCTTGTGCGCCGAGACCGGCCGTATGCGGGTGGACGGAATGCATCTGGGCAAGCTGACGGTGCAGGAGCTGATTATATACGCCAGCGGTATCCGTTCTGCGCAAGTGCTGGACGGCTCGTGGTGTCCGGTGAACGACAAGTTGGTGCGGGACATTCTGGAACATCCCCGCAAATATGAGCCTTTATTCGGCACCACCGTCAATCTGCGCATCCTGGAATATCTCACCCTTTGCAGCAAGCTGGACAGCACTCCCTACTACAGCGAATACGCACTGATCCATCAGCTGGATGCCGACAGCTTTTCCGAAGGAACGTTAAAATTAAGCGAAACGCAATTCGCACAGATCGTGCAGCAATTCCAGCGTGATGCTGCCCAGGAAGAAAAACAGCGCGTACAGATGCAAGAGCTGGGGATGAATCTGCTGAGTGTAAACACCGAACGCGGGTTGTATCTGCTGGCGTATCGGCCTCTCTTTCTGGATATTGTCGGCCGCTGTCTGCGTGCCCGCAACGAGCCGGTCGTCTGCCGGGAATTCACACTGGATGGAATGAAGGTGAGCGCACACCAATTTCTGGACGCCGAAGACTACTGTCTCTTGGATAACTTCAACCACAACGCAGAGCGAATCAAGGACTGCATCACGCAGCACAGCTTCCGGCGATATGGTGTGAACGACATGCCATATCTGGTGTCGATCTCGCGCAACAATCTGGTGGATCTGGAATATCAGTATCGCGGAATCCTGAAAATGTTCCAGTCCCCGGAAAAAGAGGAACTCACCGCCCCCATTCGCGCATTTTTTGGAGAGATGACCACCCGGCCTCGCCGCAGAAAATCGTTCCCGCTGGCACTGGCAGACAATCGGGTAAACCTCGACCAGCTTCTGGCGATCAACAATGCAATGCGTTATCCTCTGACCTATGTACAAGGGCCTCCGGGCACCGGCAAGACCAGCACTATCGTCAACACGATGACCACCGCCTTTTTCAACGAGCGCACCGTTCTGTTCGCCTCCTACAACAATCATCCCATCGACGGTGTGGTGGAAAAGCTGCAGGGCCTGCAATATCGCGGAAAGAAAATCCCTTTTCCTATCGTGCGGCTTGGCAGCAACGCCTGTGTGGAAAAGGCGCTGGACAGCATTCTCGAATTGTACGAGAGCTGCAAAGAAGTGGCTGTATTTGAAAAAACGCTGGACAACAACCACGCACAGCGCGCTGCGCGCGCCAAACGCCTGACTGCGCTGCTGGAACGCTATGAGGAAATTCTGGACCTGACCGAACGGCGTGAAACGATCCAGCGGCTGCTGGATGCTCGCGCACATATGAACTTCCAATATGAATTACAGGCGGGACAGTTGCCGCAGGTGGAGACGGAACTTGCACGCAAAGGCACGGTACGCACAGAAGATGCGCTTGCCCTTCTGGACCGGAGCGAAGAGGATTTCCGAAAATATCTGTACTACACCTCGGTCCGGTACATCCGGCGTCTGGACGAGCCAAAAAACAAAGAGTTGAAATCCATTCTGTACAGCGATGGTTCGCCGCAGGCCCGGATCGCAGCGTTCAACAATTATCTCTCAAACCCGGAAAACCTGAAAAAATTCCTGAAGATTTTCCCCTTTGTGGCCACCACCTGCATTTCCGCACAAAAGCTGGGGACCCCGGAACCGGTATTTGACATGGTGATCATGGACGAAGCCAGCCAGTGCAACACCGCTGTTTCCCTGGTGCCCATCCTGCGCGGTTTTTCTCTGATGCTTGTGGGCGACCCCCAGCAATTGCAGCCGGTGATCCAACTGGCACCGGAAGACAACCAGATCCTGCGCCAGCGCTATCGCGTAGGCGAGGAATACGACTATATCAAAAACTCGATATACAAATGTTTCCTGGCCTGTGACGCAGTGAGTGACGAGGTGCTTCTGCGGCATCACTATCGCTGTGACCCCCGTATCATCCAGTTCAATAACAAAAAATATTACAATCATCGTCTGCTCGTGGACAGCCAGCGCAGTGACAATCCCCCACTGGTGTATGTGGACGTTCCCAACGATGTCTCTACGCAAAAAAATACGGCGCCTGCCGAGGTCGATCTCATCGACCGATATCTCAGCAAGCACCCCGAAACATCGGTGGGTATCATCACACCGTTTGCAAATCAGCGGGAGCAGATCCACCGGATGCTGACCGCACAGGAGCATACCAATGCCAGCTGCGGTACCGTACATGCATTTCAAGGAGACGAAAAAGATGTGGTTATCTTTTCGCTCGCACTCACCGAACAGACACAACCGGCCACCTACGATTGGCTGAAAAACAATAAGGAACTGATCAACGTGGCCACTTCGCGCGCGAAACAGCAGCTGATCGTTCTTTCCAACTGGCATCAGCTGGAACGGCTGCACGCTGGCAGCGACGATGACGACATCTACGAGCTTGTGCAATATGTGCGCAGCAATGGTACATCCCAGGTGTCGGAAAAGCCGGCCGCTTCGCGTGCACTGGGGATCCAGCCATATAGCACGGCAACTGAAACGGCTTTTCTGGAAAATCTGAATCACGCATTGGACAACGTGTTCCTTTCCGGCAGCCGCTGTATTGTGCGGCACAGGGTGAATATACAGGATTTGTTTGGTGAAACACAACTGGATGCGGACCTTTTCGGCAGCAGACGCTTCGATTTCGTGGTGTACAAGCGCGACGGGCGGCGGTCGGTTCCCATCCTTGCCATAGAACTGGATGGCCACGAACGCCACACCGATTCTGCCGGACAGCAAAGAGAAAATGAAAAGCTTCGTCTCTGCCAGGAACATGGCTTTGAACTCATCCGGGTGGACCCTACCTACATTCGCCGATACCACTATATCAAACAGATTTTGATTCGGTATTTTCATGCAGGGTAGTCTGAACGTGCTGCAAAGAATAATTGACTGGCATGCGGTACGTCTGCTGGTCAAAACCGGGTGGTGATTGTGCGAGAGATGCTTGTCATTCTAAACAGCGAAAAAAATCGGTGGGTGTTCGTGGCATTTTTGAACCACCGGTTTGTACCTGTTTTGGGGGCTTTTGTACCAACCCGACCCACCGGTTTTTCCTCGGCCATAACCAGGATACAAAGCGCAGGCAACTGTTTTTCGCTTTTCAGCAAAAACGAATACCAAAGTTCTGCTTTAGCCTTCACAAACCATAGCCGTTGGGGCGCTGCTGGGTTGCTGTTCCGGCTCCAGCATTGTGCAAAATCTGCCGCAACAAATTTTCAGTGTGTCGGGGCCGAGATTGGAGATCTGTATCGGACGGCAAAGAAATTTTTTGCCGTAAAAACGGATACCACCGCATCCGCCCCGCCAGGGGAAGGCGTTCGCTCCACACAGACCGCTGTTTTTTGATAAGTGAAGGCCGTCGTCCAAAAGGGCGGCGGCCTCCGTTTTTTGTTTAGAAAATCTGTCCGGTGCAGACTGTGGACGCGGTTTTACTCCAGCATCATTTTGGCCGCTTTGTAGAGATCCCCGCAGCCCAGCGTCAGCACCAGATCGCCGGGCTGTGCATGGGACAGGATATACTCCTTGACCTCCTCGAAGGTCTGCACGCAGACGCTGCCCGGCATTTTTGCCGTCAGGTCCTCGGCCTTGACGGTGTAGTCCTCCTCTTTCTCGCGCCCGCCCATGATCCTGGTGACCACCACGTGGTCGGCGATCGGCAGGACCTCGGCAAATTCGTCCAGCAGCATCTCGGTGCGGCTGAAGGTGTAAGGCTGGAAAACGGCCCACACCTCCTTGAAGCCCAGCTCCTTGGCGGTGGTGAGGGTGGCTCTCAGCTCGGTGGGATGATGCGCATAGTCGTCCGCGATGGTGATGCCGTTCACCTCGCCCATGATCTCGAAGCGGCGCCCCGCACCGGTGAACGCCTGGATGCCGCGGGCCACCTCATCGCCCGACAGCCGGCACAGACGCGCCACCGCGCATACCGCCAGCGCGTTGTAAATATGATGGTATCCGGGCACGCTCAGCTGGATGTGCGCATACTCCCGGGTGAGCTCCATCACGTCGAAGCTGTAGAAACCGGGTTTGTATTCGCAGATATTCCGGGCGGTGAAGTCGGCCGGACATTGGATGCCGATGGTGCGCACATGGCGGTCGAGCGTTTTGACCACGTCGTAGGTATTGGCGTCGTCCGTATTGGCCACGATGGTATCGGTGGTGAGCAGACAGAATCTGCGGAACGCATCCTTCAGGTTCTCCATGCTGCCGTAGTACTCCAGATGGTCGGCGTCGATGTTCAGCAGCACCGAAATGGAGGGAGCCAGATGCAGGAAGGTGCGGGCATACTCGCAGGCCTCAATGATGATCTCGCGGCCCTTCCCGCTTTTGCCGTAGCCGTCGATCAGAGGCAGCTTGCCGCCGATCACCGCCGCGGGATCTTTGCCCGCCATCTCGAACACCTGCGTCATCATCGCGGTGACGGTGGTTTTGCCGTGGGTGCCCGCTATGCAGATGGGATTGGGATACAGCTGCGCCACATAGCCCAGCAGCACGCTGCGCTCGGCGGTGGGAATGCCCTGCTGCACCGCGGCGGCCAACTCGGGGTTGTCGGGGTGGATCGCAGCCGAATAGATAACCAGATCGGCCCCGGCGACGTTCTCCGCCCTCTGCCCCATATACACCTGGATGCCCATCGCGCGCTCGGCGTCGAGGATGCTGCCTTCGTTCACGTCCGAACCGGAGATCTCATAGCCGCGCGCGGCCAGGATCTGCACCAGCGGATACATGCCGCTGCCGCCGATGCCGATAAAATGCAGACGGTGCTTGCCTGCCAGCAGGTCTGAATTGAAATTGTTCATTCTGTTCACCTCTGGATGCCCCTGCGCTGGCCGCATGCAGCCCGCCGAACATGGGCAAAATTTCTATGTCGATATTTATTATAGTATTTTTGCGAAAAAAAATAAACGAATTTTGGAAAACTTCGGAAAAAAAGTGGGCGTCCGGCCGCCGGATGTGGTATCATGTATCCGGGGTTTCCCGTTCCATCGCCAGGAGCGCGGCTTTTTTGTCCATCCCTCCGGCATAGCCTGTCAGCGCGCCGTTCGCCCCCAGCACCCGGTGACAGGGGATGAGGATGCCGATGGGATTGCGGTTGCAGGCCATCCCCACCGCACGCGCTGCGCGCGGATTCCCCACCGACGCCGCGATCTGCCCATAGCTGCGGGTTTGCCCATAGGGGATATCGCACAGGGCGCTCCACACCGCATGCTGAAAGGGCGTGCCCCGGGGCGCGAGGGGGATCGAAAAGGTGCGCCGGGCACTGGAAAAGTACTCCGCCAGCTGCTGCGCCGCGCGGCGGAGAAGGTCGCTTTGCGGCGCGGCGCACGGGCCGGCGCAGAACTCCACCCGGGTGAGCGCCGAGCCGTCCGCCTCCAGGCGCAGAAAGCCGACCGGCGTTTCAACAACACAAAAATCCATATTTCACACCTCACTTCTGATCTGCTGGAAAGGAGCCTTTCATGAGCCGTTTACTTGTTTCCGCTGCCGGACTGTGCGCCGCCGGCATCGCCGTCGCCGGCTATGCGGCGCTGGTGGAGCCCAACCGTCTCACCGTCACACGCCCTTCCCTTCCCCGGCCGGTGCCGGTGCGGACCGTGTTTTTCTCCGACCTGCACATCGGCCGGAAATACTCCCCTGCCCATCTGGAGCCGATTGTGGACGCCATCAACCGCCTGCATCCCCAGCTGGTGCTGTTCGGCGGCGACTTCTTCGCCAAACTGCCCACCGACCGGCCGGTGCTGGATTTTGACTGGATCGCCGCCCAGCTGCGGCGGATCGAAGCCCCGCTGGGAAAGTACGCGGTGGCCGGCAACCACGATGTGCGGCACAACAGCCTGCCGGAATTTTACCGTCTGCTGAAGGCGGGCGGCTTCACCGTGCTGTGGGAACAGACGGCGCAGCCGCTGCCGGGGCTGGAGATCTGCGGGCTGGCCCCCTACACCCACGGCGACGCACTGCGCCGGACAGGTTCCAGCGCCTACCGCATCTGCCTGTGCCACATGCCGGACAAGGCGCGGTATCTGCCGCTGTGGCAGTGCGACCTGATGCTGTCCGGCCACAGCCACGCCGGGCAGATCCGTCTGCCGGTGTTGACCGGGCAGATCCTGCCGCCGGGCGGCAAATACTACCCCTACGGCCTGTATCAGCCGCAGGGCAAAGACCGCGCCGCGCTGTTCGTCAGCCGCGGGCTGGGGGTCTCCGGACCGCCGATGCGGCTGGCCGCACCGCCCGAGATCGTTCTGCTGTGACGGTCACAGCAGGCCCATCGTCTTGCACCAGCCAAACAGGACCGGCGCCAGCCACAAGACGCCGAAGCTGGCGGCAAAAATCCCGTATACCGGGATCTGCATCGGCGGACGTGCGAGGTGGCCGCCGCCCAGGCGGTCGGCAAGCTGACCTTTTATGGTGGGGAACTGGCCGATGATCGCCGCCAGGATCGGCGCACAGAAGGCCACCGGCGCCAGCTGAGACAGATACGGGATCAGATCGAAGTAGATGGTGCTGGTGCGGACGACCGGCTGGGCCGAGACCAGCAGCCCGAACTGGCCCAGAAGGCCCAGATCGAACAGATTGCTCTCGAGCTGGCCGGGATACTGGTAGGCGATCAGGACGAAGAACCCGCAGTTCACGATCAGCTGCATCCACCACCAGAACGTCTGGTTTTTTGCCTGCAGCGCGGTGAGAAGCAGGAACGGCAGCAGCAGAATGAGCCACTGGGGGTGCCACTGCACGAACAGGAACAGCCAGCCAAACACCGCCGCGCACAGCCAGGGCATCGCCTGCTGCATCCGCTGGTCGGACAGGCGGGCACACCAGCATCCCGCAAACAGGAGCGCCAGGCCGATGAGCACCACAGACGGGTCGCCCACCGCCGGCAGCGTGCCGGTGAACAGGCGGTCGGCAATGAGGCCGTTGAAAAAGCCGGCGTCGCCGTCCCGGCCGCGGAAGAGGAACAGGCCCGGAAGATACAGCCACATCGACAGCGCGATGTATCCCGCCGCACGCAGCAGACGCTTTTCGCGCAGCAGCACCAGCGGGATGATGAGGAACAGCGCGAACATCTTGAACACCATCGCCAGGCCCATCACCAGCGCAAAGCGCAGAAGGTCGCCGTCCAGCCAATAGGGCAGCGCCAGCAGGATGACCAGGATGCACAGGCTGTCGTACTGGCCCATGCACAGAACCCCGAAAAAGGCGGCCGGGCACAGCCAGATCAGCCACGGCGTCCAGGCTTTGCGGGTGTCGGGCAGATACCGCGCGGCCAGCCGCTTGAAGGCAAAGCCGCACAGCGCAAAGGCGGTGACGCCCAGCGCTTTTGTCCACAGCATAAAGACAAAGTCATTTTCGCCCAACAGCTTCTGCGCCAGATAGACCGGCAGGTCCCACACCGCGCAGATCAGATAGAACACGATGTGGTAATGGGCGGCGTTGGCATAGCCATACACCGTTTTCATGGCCATGGAGTCCTCATAGAACTGGAAAAAGCGCCCGCTGAAGAGGTCGTCCAGAAAAATGCGCGTGTGCAGCGCGGTTTCCTGAATATCGGGGTGGTTCCACAGCAAAAAGGCAGCCAGTGCCGCAAGACACACCGCTGCAAGATCCCGTTTGCCCGGCAAGCGGGAATGGAAAAAACGTGACATGATGGTTTCTCTCCTCCTGTTGGCGTTAAACCTCTGCTTGTATTGTACCTGTTTTGGCGCTTTTCTGCAAGCAAACCGCACGGTTCGTTGCATATGCCACCGACTGGCCGGCTGTTCGTGCGATATACTGATACATATCTTTTTTGTTCCTTCACCACTGATAAAAAGGAGAGACAACGCAAATGGGCTTCACAATTCAAAACAGCGTGTCGGCGCTGACGGTATTCGTCCAGGGACTGCTGAGCTTCTTTTCCCCCTGCGTGCTGCCGCTGGTGCCGGTGTATCTGAGCTATCTGTCCGGCGGCGCACAGCAGACCCGGCACCGCCGCCGCAAGCTGCTGGTGAGCACCGTGTTCTTTGTGCTGGGCATCAGCTTTGCCTTTTTTGTGCTGGGCATGGGCGTATCGGCGCTGGGGCAGTTTTTCTCCGGCGCACGGGTATGGATCGCGCGGATCGGCGGCGTGCTGCTGATCGTGATGGGGCTTATCCAGCTGTTCGGCGGCGGATTCACCCGCGAACTGCGCCTTCCCTTCCGGCTGAAAAACACCATCAACCCCTTCACCGCGCTGCTGCTGGGCTTCACCTTCAGCTTTGCCTGGACCCCCTGTGTGGGCCCCGCGCTGGCCAGCGTGCTGCTGATGGCGGGGAGCACCGGGTCTTCGGCGCTGGGCTTTGCCTACATCGGGCTGTATACGCTGGGCTTTGTGGTGCCGTTTTTGCTGGTGGGCATCTTTGCCGACGCAATGCTGGGCCTGCTCTCCCACAGCAAAAAAGCGCTGGTCTGGACCACCCGCGTGGGCGCGGTGCTGCTGATGCTCATCGGCGTGCTGCTGCTGTTGGGATGGACCACCGGCGACGTGGCGGGCAGCGGTTCCTCCTCCCCGTCGGCCTCGTCCTCGGCCCCTGCCCCCTCCCCGGAACCCACCGCC
>NZ_NFJT01000029.1 GCF_002160015.1 Anaerofilum sp. An201
AAATTACTCTTTGGAATTTCTTCCTTGTGTCGCACTTTTCTGTGCGCTCTAAGGGCTTCCGTTCAAGCTTCTTTGATATTGTTTAATTTTCAAGGTCCTGTGCGCTGTTCGCTCATAGCTGACAGCCTGTTTATTATATCATGCTCGGCTTTGTTTGTCAAGCACTTTTTTCAAACTTTTTTGAAGTTCGTTTCAGGCGATTCAGTTTTTGAGGCTCTGCGCGCTGCTCTCTCGAAGCAGCTTGCTTATTATACCAACACGCCCTGCAATTGTCAATACCTTTTTTCAGGTTTTTTTGATTTTTTTCGGGGTTCTTTTTACGGGAGGGTTTCCTACTTATTATATATAGAAAAGCAGCCGCCCTCCCGGGCGGCTGCCGCTTTCTGCCTTCTTGCCGGACTCGACCTCATCCGCTTCCTTGTGGGGGCGCCTTCCCCTGCCGGGGGAAGGCTTAGCCGATCTTCCAGCTGCCGTCCCCTTCACAGCGCAGACGGGTGGAGTAAAACGCACGGCTCAATTCGCACAGGGCGTCCACATCCTTCGCGCCGGCCGTCTCCATGCAGGAGTGCATCGCCAGCTGGGCCAGGCCGATGTCCACCGTGTTGATCGCAGCCTGGGTGGTGGACAGATTTCCCAGCGTGCTGCCGCCGCGCACATCGCTGTGGTTCACGAACCACTGCACCGGCACACCGGCCCGCTTTGCGATGCTGCGCACCAGCGCCGCCGACACCGCGTCGGTGGTATACTTCTGCCCGGCGTGCGCCTTGATGACCACGCCCTCGTTCATCCGGGTGACGGTCACCGGGTCGCTCTTGCCGGGATAGCCCGGATGCACCGCGTGGGCGTTGTCGGCGCTCAGCATCATACTGGACGCCAGCGCGGCGAAATAGCCGTCCCGCCCGCGCCCGGCGGCCAGGCAGACCCGCTCCAGCACACCGGCCAGGAAGTTCGAGTCGGCGCCCTGTTTGGTGCCGCTGCCCACCTCCTCGTTGTCCAGCATCGCAAAGACATTCACGTTGCCCTGCGGCCGGGCTTCCAGCAGACCGGTCAGGGTGCCGAAGGCGCACTCCAGGTCATCCAGACGCGGCGCGCACAGGTACTCCCCTTCTGCGCCCACCCGCTGGCCGGGCTGGGGGTTGTACAGATACAGCTCGCTCGACACCACCTGCTCCGGCTGCACCCCGGCCGCTTTGGCCAGCGCGCCGGTGAGGTCGGCGGCGTCGGGCCCGCCGTAGAGCGGCGCCATGTCGGTCTGCATCTTCCAGCTCTTGCCGTCGTTGGCGGTGCGGTCCATGTGGATGGCGAGGTTCGGGATCACCACCCGCAGCGGGTCGAGGCAGACCGCCCGGCTGCGCAGGCTGCCCTCCTCCTCCACCATCACCCGCCCCGCAATGCCCAGCGGACGGTCCAGCCAGGTGGAGCACAGCATCCCGCCGTACCCCTCCACGTCCAGCATGGTATAGCCGGCATTCTTCCACTGGGACACCGGTTTCAGCTTGAAGGTGGGGCTGTCGCTGTGGCTGGCGGTGATGAGGAAGCCGGCGAACGGTTCCTCTGGCAGCGCGAAGGCCGCCACCGCCGACCCGTTCCGGGTGACGTAATACTTCCCGCCCGGGCGGATGTCCCAGGCGTCCTTCTCCTGCAAACGCAGATATCCCGCCGCGTCCAGCTTTGCACACACGGCGTCCACCGCGTGGAACGGGCTGACGCTCCGGGCGAGGAAGGCAAACAGTTCGTCGATCCGGCTCATTTGACCACCTTCACTTCATAGGCTCTGCTGCCCAGGCCGATCTTCTCGGCGTGCTCCAGGCAGGACTTCCACTCGCTTTCGGGGGTGGTGTTGGTGAAGATGTCGCCCCTGTCCACGAAACCGGGCGCGCGCATCCGCTCGTCCAGCAGGCTGCCGCCGATCACCGGCTGGGCCTGGCAGGCGTCGGCACAGGCCTGGTCGAGCGCCACCGGGTCGAAGCTGGCGAACATGCCCACATCCGGCACGATGGGCACATCGCTCTCGGCGTGGCAGTCGCAGTAGGGCGACACGTCCATCACCAGGCTGATGTGGAAATGGGGGCGGCCGTCCACCACCGCCTTGGCATACTCGGCCATCTTGCGGTTCAGCTGGGCGTTGGCGGCCCAGTTGCCGTTGTAGACCGCGTCGAAGTTGCAGGCGCCGATGCAGCGCCCGCAGCCCACACATTTGCTGTGGTCGATACTGGCCTTGCCCTCGGTGAAGGAGATGGCGTCGTGGGCGCAGTTTTTGGCGCAGACATGGCAGCCGCGGCAGAGCTTGGGGTCGACGGTGGGCTTGCCGGCGTTGTGCTGCTCCATCTTGCCGCGGCGGCTGCCGCAGCCCATGCCGATGTTCTTGATGGCGCCGCCGAACCCGGTGCTCTCGTGGCCCTTGAAGTGGGACAGGCTGATAAAGACGTCGGCGTCCATGATGGCGCGGCCGATCTTGGCGGTCTGCACATACTCGCCGCCCCGCACCGGCACCTCCACGTCGTCGGTGCCCTTCAGGCCGTCGGCGATGATGACATGGCAGCCGGTGGAGAAGGGCGAGAAGCCGTTCTCGTAGGCGGCGTCCATGTGGTCGAGTGCATTTTTGCGCCGTCCCACATACAATGTATTGCAGTCGGTGAGGAAGGGCATGCCGCCCAGGCTCTTGACCACGTCGGCCACCACCTTGGCGTAGTTGGGGCGCAGATAGGCCAGGTTGCCCGGCTCGCCGAAATGGATCTTGATGGCCACCATCTTTTTCTCCATGTCGATGGCGCCGATGCCGGCCGCGCGGATGAGGCGTTCCAGCTTCTGCAAAACGCTGGTGCCGGGGCGGGCCTGGAAGTTTGTGAAATATACGGTGGATACCGTCTGTTCAGACATCGTTGTTCCCTCCTGCTTGTGTGTTGGGGCAACCGTTTGTGCAACGCTCGCTTTGCGATCATTATACCGCAAAACGCCCCTTTGCGGCAAGACGCGCAAAATTCACACTGCGGCTCTATCTTTTGCGGGAAATTTGCTGTATAATGGTGCTGTCGCTGTCTTTTTTTCAGAAAATAGGAGAACTGTATGAAACGATTTCGCTCGCGTCCTGCGGTGCCCGAGGTGGGCGACCGCACCCACTTTGCCCACGGGCTGAATTTCTATAAGCTGTTCTGGGTGTTCTTCATCGCCTGCTTTCTGGGCGTGGTGCTGGAGACCGTCTTTTGCTGGGTGGCCAGCGGACACCTCACCAACCGCACCGGCCTGGTGTACGGGCCGTTCAATCTGGTCTACGGCTTCGGCGCGGTGCTGATGACCGTGTGCCTGCGCCGCTTTGCCCAAAAGCGCGACCTGGACATTTTCCTGGCCGGCATGGCGCTGGGCGGTGCGTACGAGTACGCCTGCAGCTGGCTGCAGGAGAAGATGTTCGGCACCATCAGCTGGGACTACAGCCAGATGCCCTTCAACCTGGGCGGCCGCATCAACCTGCTGTACTGCTTTTTCTGGGGCATTCTGGCGCTGGTGTGGGTGAAGGAGCTGTATCCCCGCATCAGCAACTGGATCGAGACTCATGTGCCCAAGACCATCGGCGTGTCGCTCACCTGGGTGCTGGTGGTGTTCATGCTGGTGAACATGGTGATGAGCGCCGGTGCGGTGTGGCGTCTGGGGCAGCGGTATGAGAACGTCCCCGCCACCAACCCGGTGGCCGTCTTTTTCGACGAGCACTTCCCCAACGAGCGCATGGCCCGCATCTATCCCAGCATGATGCACGTGGAATAACACAGAGAAAAAAGGCCGCCCGGCGCGTCCTTCCGTTGCGGAACGGATGCGCCGGGCGGCTGTTCTTTTTTTGGGGCGGGCGGGGCGTTCGGTACAGCTGGCTTCCCCCCTGGGGGGAAGCTGGCGCGGACGCGCCTGATGAGGGGAGGGCTTGCCCGCCCGCACCCGCCTGCGGCAGAGCGCGGCGGACCCTCCGGACTCACCCGCACCCGCTCACCGGGCCAGCGCCACCAGCTCCGCCGGTTCGGCCGCCAGATGGCCGGCCCCCGCCTGCTCCAGCTCATCGCGGGTGCGGAACCCCCACAGCACGCCGCAGCTGTCCAGCCCCGCCGCCCGGGCGGTGCGGATGTCCACATTCGAGTCGCCCACAAAGACGGTGCGCCGCCCCGCAAAGGGCGGCTGCGCCAGCATCCCGCGCAGGGCGGTGGGGTCCGGCTTGACCGGCACACCCGGACAGGCCCCCCGCACCAGGTCGAACAGCCCCCTGCCGAAGTACTGCTCCACCACCGCGCGGGCGAGGCTGTCCTCCTTGTTCGACAGCACCCCCAGCGCCGCGCCGGACGCCTTCAGCTGCTCCAGCGCCCGGCGGATGCCGGGATAGGGCGCGGTGCAGTCGGCCTTGTGGGCGGCATACCGCGCCGAGAACTGCGCCAGCGTCTCGGCCAGACGGCCGGGCGTGCGCTGGTCCTCCGGGCTGAACCGCTCCACCAGCTTGGGGATGCCGTTGCCCACAAAATAGCGGTACCGGTCCACCGTGTGGGTGGGCCAGCCG
Organism: Anaerofilum sp. An201; assembly: GCF_002160015.1. GTDB lineage: Bacteria > Bacillota > Clostridia > Oscillospirales > Ruminococcaceae > Anaerofilum > Anaerofilum faecale. Next base: position 4,532 of record NZ_NFJT01000029.1, read on the forward strand.
TTCTGTTCACACACCCAGTTCGCCGCGTTCGCCAGATCGTCGATGGTGTTCAGCAGCGTCCCGTCCAGGTCAAATATAAACGCATCGTACATTTTGTACCACCTTATACTGTATGTTTACATAAATCAGGGGAGATCGTCGTCGGAAAGGCTCATCAGCAGCGGGAGGTTGTCGGTCTCCCACGCCGGGATGCCGCGCGCCTGGTACCACTTGCCGCCCGGCAGCTTGACCGTCACGTTGCAGATCTGGCGGCTGTACAGCATCGGGTGCTGCCAGAACACAAAGGCCGCGTCGGGCGAAAAGACGCACACCCGGTGCTGGGTGAGGAACCGGCCGAACCGGATCTCCAGGCTGCGGCCGGGCGTGCGGGCGAGGGTCTCGGTGAAGAAGGCCTCGGCCGACACCGCCAGCCCCACCAGCGACAACACCAGCGGGAGGACCAGCAGCGGCGCCATCTCGGGCAGCGCCCACACCGCCACGCCGCACAGCGCGCCGCACAGCAGCACCAGCGCGCCCGGCCGCCAGAGGAACTGGGTGAGGCTGCGCCCCGGCGCCTTCACCAGACGGCTGCGGGAGAGATAGAACTCGGGCAGCAGGCGCCGCAGGGCGCTGTCGTCGCCGCCCCGGCAGACCAGCAGCGGCAGGTCGTCGCCGTGGAACCCGCCCGCCTGGAGATACACCGCGCTGCGCCCCAGCAGGCGCGCCAGCGGCGTCACCCGCACCTCGCAGCTGGTCACCGCGGCCGCCAGCACCCGGCGCTCGGTCTTGTTCACCACGCCGCCGCGCGAGAGGATCACCCCGCCGCTGCGGCACACCTGCACCTTCGCCGTGTGCAGGAAGGAGCGCAGCACGGCGATGCTGGCCAGCGCCAGCCCCAGCGTCACCAGCCAGGCGACGCCGGTGGGCAGCACCCGCTCCACCAGCTGCTCCACCCATTCCAGCTGCCCGAAGGCAAACTTCCACCCCTCGCCCAGCAGGTCGGCGGTGCGCTGGGCCGCCAGGGCCGACACCACGCCGGTGGTGATGAGGTTCGCCGACAGCACCGCGAACTCCAGCCGCTCGGCCCCCGCCGGGCTGAACACCGCGCGCCCCGGATACACCGGCAGCACCTGGTCGGCCAGCGCGGCGGCCTGCCCGGCCCACAGATACACGCGGTATTTGCGGCGGCTGTACCGGTCCCACAGGGTCAGCTCGGTGGCGCCCACCATCCGGCAGTAGAGCGGGCGGTGCAGCTGCACCGCCCCGATGCTGGACAGCCCCGCCCGCACCCGCAGCCGGAACACCGCGCCCCGGCGCAGCTGCAGCTGGCCGTTCTGCACCCGGATGCCGCTGGCCGTCCACTGGGCCAGCGCGAACAGCGCCGTGCCAACAAAAATCAGCCCGTCCTGCCGCAGAGCGGCAAACAGGCTGGCCAGGTCGAACCGCAGCAGCGCGCGCAGCAGCGGGATTACAGAAAGTATAACAGCATACCTTGTATACTTTAAGATATAGATAAAATGGAATCGGCACCACTTCACAGGCGTTTCCCTTTCTGGACGGCCAGCTGTTCCAGCCGGCGGATATCCTGCATGGACAGCATGGGCACCAGCCACATCCCGCCGGGGCTGTACAGCACGGCGATCCCGCAGCGCACCAGCCGCAGCAGCGGGGTCTGCAGGGTGTTCACGCAGCACAGCGCGCCCACCGGCTGGCGGCGGGTGCTGTTCATCCAGCTGCCGCTGGACAGCGACAGCTGGGTGTCCGACACCTCCAGCCGGAAGCTGCGCAGCCAGCCCCAGCAGCCTTCGGCGCAGGCGGGCACCGCCGCCAGATACACCGCCAGCACCCACCAGCCCAGCAGCCAGCCCAGCACCGCGCCGGGCACGGCCAGCAGCAGGGCCATCCACATCCACACCACCGGCCTCGTCTTTGCACAGCAGCGGATCTCCACGCGCAAGCCTCCTTTTCCGTGGTCAGTTGGGCAGACGCCAATCCCGCACGATGGCGTGGAACGCGGGGTCTTTGGCCACGCACACCAGGCGGTCGCCGGTGTACAGGCAGGTCTGGCCGCGGGGGATCAGCATCTCGTCGCCGCGGGTGATGGACACGATGTTGAAGTCCTCGGGGATGGGGATGTCGTTCAGGGTGCAGCCGTGGTAGCGGAACTTCTCCGGGATGGTGATCTCCAGCAGACTGGCGGTGCCGCTGCCCAGGCTCAGCAGATGCCGCACCGCGGCGGTCTCCACCTCGTGCTCCAGCACCCGCACGATGTTGTCGGTGCTGCTCACCACGATGTCCACCCCCAGGTCCCGCAGCACCCGCACGTTTTTGGGGTTGTTCACACGGGCCACGGTGCGCTTGCACTTGAACAGCTTTTTGGCCGTCTGGCAGGCGATGAGGTTATCCTCGTCCTGGCCGGTCACCGCCACCAGCGAATAGCACTTGCCGCATCCCGCGGATTCCAGCACGTCGCAGCTGGTGCCGTCGCCGACGATCACCGGGATGTCCAGCTGGTTCGCCACCGCCTCGCAGGTGCTCTTGTTCTCCTCCACGATCACCGGCTCGTGGCCGTGCTCCAACAGCGTCTTGGCAAGGTAAAAGCCCACCTTGCCGCCGCCAACGATACACACGCGCATGGATGTTTCCTCCTTTTAGTCCGCAATGCAGCTGTAGATGATCTTGTCGCCGGTGTGCAGCAGCGGCCCGGGCATGATGTTCAGCTCCACCGTGCCGTTTGCCCGCAGCACGCCGTACACCGAATGCCCCGCCGGCGCCTTCACCTGAGACAGCGGGTGGTTGATCTGTTCGGGCTGGGGGTCGGCCAGCACAAAGGCCATCGTGCTGGAGCCGATGGTCACCCGCATGGTGCGGTCCTCGTCCAGCAGGCCGTGCAGCAGCGCCTCGGCGGTGAGATTTGTGGGGCACACCGCGCGCATGCTCAACCGCTCGGCAAACATTCGCTTGCGGGACGGGTCTCCGATCCGCGCCAGCACCCGCGGCACCTGGAACAGCCGTTCGGCAATCTGTGCCACCATGATGTTGATGTTGTCCTGCGGGCAGACGGCCACCACCGCGTCGCAGTTCTCGATGCCGGCGGCGCGCAGCATATCCACGTCGATGGGCGAACCCACCCGGCTGTACCCCTGGAAGGAGTAGTTCTCCAGCGTCATCAGCAGCTCCAGATCCCCTTCGCGCTCGGCCAGGATGGACACGTCGTGTCCCTCCTGCTCCAGCACGCGCGCCAGATGCGCGCCGACTCGGCCGCATCCCACGATCAATGTATTCAAAGTAGGCATCCTCCCTTATTATTTCAAGCTCCCGGCGCCCGGCCAGGTCGCTCGCCCCTATTATACCCTTTTTGCTGCCGGAGGGCAAACACTTTATCTGCCTCGCCAAAAATTTTTCTTTGCCCGGCTTGCGCGTTCTGTTTGGGCGTCTTTTGTGTTATACTGGTAGAGGCCCTGTTTTTTGGGGCGCACATCAAATTTGGGGCCGGCGCCCCGGAAAAGAGGAACCTATGCTTGAGATACTCAAGGCGGTGCTGTACGGCATTGTGGAAGGCATCACCGAGTGGCTGCCCGTGTCCAGCACCGGGCACATGATTTTGTTCGAGGAGTTTTTCCCCTTCCATCAGTCCGACGAATTTATGGAGATGTTCCGGGTGGTGATCCAGCTGGGCGCGATTCTGGCGGTGGTGGTGCTGTTCTGGCCCCGGCTGTGGCCGTTCTGCGCCGACAAAAAACAGAACTGCATCAAGCGCGACATCTGGACGCTGTGGTTCAAGATCCTGCTGGCCACCCTGCCGGCGCTGGTGCTGGGCCTTTTGCTGGACGACTGGCTGGACGCGCACTTCTACAACTTCATCACGGTGGCCGCGATGCTGATCGTCTACGGCGTGCTGTTCATCGTGGTGGAGAACGCCCGCAAGGGCACAAAGCCCCGCATCTCCACCCTGGCCGACCTCTCCTGGCGCGACGCCTTCCTGATCGGCCTGTGGCAGGTGCTGGCGATGATCCCGGGCACCAGCCGTTCGGGCGCGACCATCGTGGGCGGCCTGCTGCTGGGCGCCAGCCGCGCGGTGGCGGCCGAGTTCACCTTCTTCCTCGCCATCCCGGTGATGGCGGGCGCCAGCCTGCTGAAGCTGGTCAAGTTCGGCTTCGCCTTCACCGGCCAGGAGCTGACGGTGCTGGCCGTGGGCATGATCGTGGCCTTTGTGGTGTCGATGCTGGCCATCCGCTTCCTGATGGCCTACGTCAAGCGGCACGACTTCAAGGTGTTCGGCTGGTACCGCATCGCGCTGGGCGCGGTGCTGCTGCTGTACTACTTCACCCTGTATCAGCCCGCCTGACCGGCAAACGCCCTCAGAGGCTTCCCCGCTGAGGGGAAGCTGTCGCGCGAAGCGTAGCGGATGAGGGGAGAGCCTTTCTCACCGCCGCGTATCCGGAAAGGCGCGCCGCTCTCGCCGGACTCGACCTCATCCGCCCCTTCGGGGCACCTTCCCCTGCCAGGGGAAGGCGTGTGGTACCATTGGCTTCCCCCCTTGGGGGGAAGCTGTCGCCGCATGGCGACTGATGAGGGGAAAGCCTTTTTCACCGCCGCGCATCCGGAAGGGCGCGCCGCTCTCGCCGGACTCGACCTCATCCGCCCAAATCCCCTCTTTCAACAAGACAGCGCCCCGCGCTCTCCCCTTTTGCAAAGGAGAACGCGGGGCGCTGTGTTTGTTTTTTTCACAGCATCGCGGCGTAGCTGTACAGGTTATAGCAGCTGATGCCGGTGATGACGATCAGCAGGATCTGGAACAGCACGTCCACCGCGTGGCTGCTCATGCGCTTGCTGAAAGCGCGGCCCACAAAGCCGCCCAGCACGCCGCCGATCACCATCGACACCAGCGCCGGCCAGGTGAAGGGGGGGATGCTGCCGCCCAGCAGGGTGCTGGCCAGGCTGGTGATCTGGGAGAACAGGATGATGTACAGCGAGTTCAGCGCGGCGGTCTTGGTGTCCATCGAGAAGAAATAGTAGAGCACCGCAAGGTTGATGGGCCCGCCGCCGATGCCCAGGAACGCGCTCATCACGCCCAGCGCAAGGCCGATGAAGGCGCAGGCCGCGCCGTTCTGCACATCGAGGGTGTGGATGCGCTTTTTGTTCAGCACATACACCAGCACGCCCACCGTCAGCAGGATCATCAGCACGCTCTGCACGGTGCCCACCAGGCCGTCGCTGGCGGCCAGGCCCCGGATGATCTCAAACAGCCACTTGCCCACGATGCCGCCCACTGCGCCGCCCACCGCCAGCAGGGTGCCGCGCCGCGGCTCCACCTTCACGCTGCCGCTGCGGCTGCGCAGCATCGACACCACGCTCATGGCCAGCACCGTGCAGCCGGACAAAAAGCTGATGGTGGACACCGAAAGCCCGGAAAAGGCGTCGAACACCGGTTTGATGATGACGCCGCCGCCGATGCCGCTGATGGCGCCCACCGTGGTGGCCACGATACAGATGAGAAAATACAAGATCACATCCATGCGTCTGCTCCTTCCAAAAGCGCGCGGCCGGTGTTCCCGGCCGCTGGTTTCGTCACGTTCTGCAAACAGCATACCACAAATCCGTCCCCTGCACAACGCCGCCCGCAGCCAGGAGCAAAAATTGCGCACGTTTCGGCCAATCCGCGCACAAAAAGCCGCCCTTCCCCGTTTGGGAAGAGCGGCCCAGACTGTCGAAAAAAGTTCAAAATTCGTCGCCGTCGGCGGACATGCGCCGACGACGGCGACACCGACAGGGAAATTTTGTCGAAGGGGATTCCAAAGGGGGCAACAGCCGCGGCAGGCGCAGCCGTGCGCGGCTGCTGCCTCCTTTGCAGCGTGTCGAGTTTCTCGACACGCTGAGCCGCCCTTCCCCCGTTCGGGAAGAGCGGCCTGTTTCGTGTGTTATTCCTTCACGCTCTTGATGGTGTCAAAGGTGCCGGTGCGCTCGTTCCGGGCCATGTGCAGATACAAAATCGCGTACCGCACCAGTGTGAACAGCATCATGCCGCCGCACACCAGCATCATCGGGTCGGCCACCTTGGACGGCACCGACGGATAGAAGGTGAGGACCAGCGTGACGATGTAGAACACCGCGGTGCACACCTTGCCGAACCACATCGCGCCGCCCAGCTTTTTGCGCCGCCGCAGCATCACCGCCCCGGCCACCGCCATGAAGCCCTCCTTCAGCACATAGATCACGATCAGCACCGCCATCAGCCGGTAGCGCATCACCAGGCACAAAAGCACCGCGCCTTCGGTGAGCTTGTCGGCGATGGGGTCCAGCAGGATGCCCAGCTCGGTGATCTGGTTGAAATGGCGGGCGATCTTGCCGTCGAACAGGTCGGTCAGCGCCGACAGCACCAGCGCCGCGCCGGCCATCGTATACTCCCCGTGCAGATACAGCCACACAAACACCGGGATCAGCACAAACCGAAAATATGTGAGCAGGTTGGGAATGCTGAAAACCTCCTGCCACGTGGGTCTTTTTATCATAAACAGCCTCCTGGTTTCACAAGCCGCAAGCCGGCGGCCTTCCTCTATTGTACTGCAACCGCCTGCCCGCCCGCAAGAGCAAACCGCAAAAAAGCAGCGCAGTCCCCTGTCCAAAAAACGATGCTGCGCGTGGTTTGGTTTCACAAGCAAAAAACAGCCCGCTCTCCAGGCCGGTGTTCCCTTCTTCCCTCTTCCCTATTCCCTATTCCCTTTTCACTCTTCCCTCCCCCACGGAAATTGCAGGGAAGAAGGAATGGGGAAAAGAGAATAAGAAAAAATCCCGAATGCATTCGCATCCGGGATTTTTGGTGACCCGACCGGGAATCGAACCCGGGTTACCGCCGTGAAAGGGCGATGTCTTGACCGCTTGACCATCGGGCCATATAAAAGGCAAAGCATCATGGAAGTGGCAACCGTGTCCCTGCCGGCCGCTTTTGCAGCCAGCCACTTTGCGCATTACCATCATGCTTTGCCATATTGGTAGCGGTAACTGGATTCGAACCGGTGACACTTCGGGTATGAACCGAATGCTCTAGCCAACTGAGCTATACCGCCATATAATGGTGCGCTGTGAATAGTGCATTTCATATTATACGGATACGGCGGCCGTTTGTCAACACTTTTTTCAAAAAAATATTTTCTTTTTTTCAAAAATCGGCCGCTCCGCCGCCCCCCTGTGCAGAAAACGGGCGGCCGCCCTTCCCTGCCCTGCGGGGAAACGCGGCCGCCTGTTCTTGCAATATTTATCGCAGCAACGCAGTTTATTTGATAAACTCCTTGCCGCCCATGTAGGGGCGCAGCGCCTCGGGGATGCGCACCGAGCCGTCGGCCTGCAGGTTGTTCTCCAAAAAGGCGATCAGCATGCGGGGAGGCGCCACCACGGTGTTGTTCAGGGTGTGGGCCAGATACTTGCCGTTCTCGCCGTTCACACGGATCTTCAGGCGGCGGGCCTGGGCGTCGCCCAGGTTGGAGCAGCTGCCCACCTCGAAATACTTCTTCTGGCGGGGGCTCCAGGCCTCCACGTCCACGCTCTTGACCTTCAGGTCGGCCAGGTCGCCGGAGCAGCATTCCAGGGTGCGCACCGGGATGTCCAGGCTGCGGAACAGGTCCACGGTGTTCTGCCACAGCTTGTCGAACCACATGGCGCTGTCCTCGGGCTTGCAGACCACGATCATCTCCTGCTTCTCGAACTGGTGGATGCGGTAGACGCCGCGCTCCTCCAGGCCGTGCGCGCCCTTCTCCTTGCGGAAGCAGGGCGAGTAGCTGGTCAGGGTCTGGGGCAGGGATTTCTCGTCCAGGATGGTGTCGATGAACTTGCCGATCATCGAGTGCTCGCTGGTGCCGATCAGGTACAGGTCCTCGCCCTCGATCTTGTACATCATGGCGTCCATCTCGGCAAAGCTCATCACGCCGGTCACCACGTTGGAGCGAATCATGAAGGGGGGCACACAGTAGGTGAAGCCGCGGTCGATCATGAAGTCGCGGGCGTAGGAGATCACGGCAGAATGCAGGCGGGCGATGTCCCCCATCAGGTAGTAGAAGCCGTTGCCGGCCACGCGGCGGGCGCTGTCCAGATCGATGCCGCCAAACTTCTCCATGATCTCGGTGTGGTAGGGGATCTCGAAGTCGGGCACCACCGGCTCGCCGTAGCGCTGCACCTCGACGTTCTCGCTGTCGTCCTTGCCGATGGGCACGCTGGGGTCGATGATGTTGGGGATGGTCATCATGATGGTCTTGATCTTCTCGGCCAGCTCGCTCTCCTGGGCCTCCAGCTCCTTCAGACGGTCGGCCTGGGCCGCCACCTGGGCCTTCACCTGCTCGGCCTCCTCCCGCTTGCCCTGCCCCATCAGCGCACCGATGGTCTTGCTCAGCTTGTTGCGCTCGGCGCGCAGCGCGCTGGCCTCGTTCATCGCGGCGCGGTTGCGCGCGTCCAGCTCCAGCACCTCGTCCACCAGCGGCAGCTTGTGGTCCTGGAATTTCTTTTTGATGTTCTCCTTGACAGCTTCGGGGTTTTCCCGCACGAATTTGATGTCCAGCATGGGTTTGATTCCTCTCTTTTGTCTATATTTTCTCGGTATCTTTATGCATCCTGCACAGGCAGCCCGGCGCTCTCCTCCGGGTCGTACTGCCCCAGCAGATGGGCAAAGGCGCGCAGCTGGGCGTCGGAATAAAATTCCACCTTCAGGCTGCCCCGCCCGTTTTTATACTCCACCTTCACCGGCCCGCCCAGGATATTCTGCAAAGCCGCTTCCACCTCTCCGGCCAGCGAGGGACGCGGAAGCGCCGCTGCCGGCTGCCGGGGCGCTTTTTGCAGCTTTTTGCACAGCTGTTCGGTCTGGCGCACATTCAGCCCCTGCTTCACCACCTGCACGGCGGCCGCCTTTTGCAGGTCCGGGCTGTCCAGCCCCAGCAGCACCTTTGCATGGCCGGTGCTCAGCCGCCCGTCCCGCAGCATCTCGGTGACCTCGCCGGGCAGATTCAGCAGGCGCAGGCTGTTCGCCACCGCACTGCGGCTGCGGCACAGACGCTGCGCCGCCTGCTCCTGGGTCAGACCGCAGCGGTCCATCAGCTGGCGGTATCCGGTGGCCTCCTCGATGGGGTTCAGGTCCTCGCGCTGGAGGTTCTCGATCAGCGCCAGCTCCATCGCCTGCTGCTCGGTCACATCCTCCCGCACCACCACCGGCACCTCGGTGAGCCCCGCCTGGCGCGCGGCGCGCCAGCGGCGTTCCCCCGCGATGATCTTGTATCCCCCCATCGGGTTCGGGCGCACCGCAATGGGCTGCAGCAGCCCGTGCTCCGCGATGCTGGCGGCCAGCTGGGCGATGCTCTCCTCGTCAAATTCCTTGCGCGGCTGGTAGCGGTCGGGTTCGATCTCCCGCAGCGGCAGCGTTGTGGTGCTGTCGGAGCGCGCCGACGCACTCTCTTCAAACAGGCTGCCCAGACCTTTGCCCAGGCCGCCGCGTGGTTTTGCCATCTTCTCCCCTTCTTTCGTCTCACAGATTCTGTTTCAGCAGTTCGTCGGCCAGCGCGGCATAGGCGGCGGTGCCCTTGCTGGAAGGGTCGTAGTGGTTCACCGGCATGCCGTAGCTGGGCGCCTCGGCCAAGCGCACGTTGCGCGGGATGGTGGAGGCATACAGCTTGTCGCCAAAGAACTTTTTTACCTCGCTCACCACCTGCAGCGTGAGGTTCAGCCGCCCGTCGTACATCGTCAGCAGCACGCCCTCCAGCTCGATGTAGGGATTGTACATCTTTTTCACGGTGCGGATGGTGCTCATCAGCTCGCTGAGCCCTTCCAGCGCGAAAAACTCACACTGGATCGGCACCAGCACCGAATCCGCCGCACACAGGCCATTCAGCGTCAGCAGATCCAGCGCGGGCGGGCAGTCGATGAAGATGAAGTCGTACTGTTCGCTGATCCCCGCCAGCGCCTGGCGCAGACGGCTCTCGCGCTTTTCCAGCCCGATCAGCTCGATGGCCGCGCCGGACAGCTGGATGTTGGCTGGGATCACGTCCACATCGTAGGGGGTGCGGCGCACGGCGTCGGGCGCCCCGATCTCCCCCAGCAGCAGCTGGTAGGTGCCGGCCTCCACCTCGCGCTTGGAAATGCCGTAGCCGCTGGTGGTGTTGCCCTGCGGGTCGAGATCGACGATCAGCACCCGTTTCCCCTTGGCCGCCACACTGGCCGAGAGGTTGACGGCGGTGGTGGTCTTGCCCACGCCGCCCTTCTGGTTTGCAACAGCGATGATCTTACTCAAACGGTTCTCCTCCCGGTGTGTGAAATGGGCGCACGGGGCGCTCTTTTGCTATTATAGCACACCGCGCGGCAAATGGAAACAAGCAAACCCGCCAAAAAGCCCGCCAGATCCGCGCAAAACGAGGGAGAAATGTTCCACGTGGAACATTCGAGCAAGTGAGCGAAACCGCGCAGAGGCCGAAGGGAGGGCTTGCCCTGTTCCGCCGAGGACGGGGCGCAGAGGAAAAGGGTCAGACTCCCCCTCATCCGCCCCTTCGGGGCACCTTCCCCCGCCGGGGGAAGGCATTCCGTACCATAAAAAAGCACGGGCGAATGTTCCACGTGGAACATTCGCCCGCGAAAAAGTTTTGATCGACCTTTTTCAAAAGGTCGCGGATTCCAAAGGCGGAGCCTTTGGGCCGGCGGCAGCCGGGGCATCAGCCAGGCTTCGCCAGACTGTGCGGCTTGTCGGTGGGGATGCGCACCACATATTCTATGTACCCGTCCCGGTCCTCCCGCGTGGCGGTGGCCGGGATGCCCGCCTGCACCATCACCTGGATGGCATGGTTCACCGTGTTCAAAAACACCCGCACGTCCCGCACCAGCAGGGTGCGCTTCGGCTTTGCCGGCGGCCGCAGCATCTGCTGCACCAGCTGCTCGGTCTGCTTCACGGTCAGCTTGCCGGTCCCCGCCCGCTCCAGCGCCCGGGTTCGCTTGTCCGCATCGTCCAGCGCCAGCACCGCGCGGGCGTGCCGCTCGGACAGATCGTATTGCAGACACAGCTGCTGCTGCGCGTCGGTCAGGGCCAGCAGGCGCAGTTTGTTGGCCAATGTCGGCTGCGCCATCCCCAGCCGCCTGGCCGCCTCGCCCTGGGTGCATCCCCACATCCCGATCACCTCGCGCAGCCCCCGCGCCTGCTCGAAACAGTTCAGCTGCCGCCGCTGGGTGTTCTCCTCCAGCCCCAGCACCGCGCTGGCCAGATCGTCGCAGGGGCGCACGATGGCCGGGATCTGCGTCATCCCCGCCAGCTTCGCCGCCCGCAGACGCCGCTCCCCCGCCACCAGCTGATACTGCCCTTTGCGCACCTCGCGCACCGTGATCGGCTGCAGCAGCCCGTTCTGCCGGATGCTGCCCGCCAGGCTTTCCAGCTCCTGCTGCTCAAACACCCGCCGCGCCTGAAAGGGCGACGGCTCGATCCTGCTCAGCTCCAGCAGCACCACCTTCGCCGTTTCCTTTGGCCGTTTTGCAAGCATGGTCCTTCTCCTTTCCCCGCGCGGCGCCAAAAAACCGGCCGCTGCGGCACACTGTTTGTCCTTCTGGCTCCAGTGTAGCACGAAACGGCCGGTCCTTTCCAGTTTTTTCGCTCGACAAAACCGGCGCACCGGCTGTCATTTCAGCGGGGATTTGGCAATTTTTCCGCCGTTGCGGGGATATACCGGCGGAGTTTGCGATATTTTCTTCACCACGATCAGGCTCCGCTCGTCGCCCTGCGGCAGACGCGCCCGGCGGCTCTCCCAGTATTCGCCGCCCAGCCTGGCGATGGCCCCTTTTGCCTCGGCCAGCTCCTCGTCGGCCGCCGCCGCCTTCATCGCAATGAACACGCCGCCCGGCTTCACCAGCGGCAGGCAGTATTCACACAGCATGTTCAGCCGCGCCACGCCGCGCGCGCTGGCCACGTCGAACTGCTCGCGCCAGCGCTTGCGCGCCGCTTCCTCGGCCCGCTCCTTGGCAAACTCGGCCTCGATGCCCAGCTCGCCGCACAGGTAGCGCAAAAAATCCAGCCGCTTGCCGGTGGGCTCCATCAGGCACAGCTCCAGCTCGGGCTTGTAGAGCTTCGCCACCACGCCGGGAAATCCCGCGCCGGTGCCCACGTCCACAAACCGCCCCCGCACCTCCGGCTGCGCCGCAAAGAGCAGGCTGTCGATGAAGTGCTTGTCCTCGATGCCCTCCGGGTCGGTGATGGCGGTGAGGTTCACTTTTTGGTTGCAGTCCACCAAAATCTCCGCGTACTTCGCCAGCCCGTCGGCGGCGTGGGCGATGTCCAGCCCGCAGGCGGCGGCTTTGTCGATCAGTCGCTGTTTGTCGATCATCGTTTCTCCTCCTTGTCATGGCGGGCGGCGGCCACCGCCACCGCCAGCACGGCCAGATCGGCCGGCGATACGCCGGGGATCCGCCCGGCCTGTCCCAGATTGCGCGGACGGATGCGGTCCAGCTTTTCCCGCGCCTCCAGCCGCAGCCCGCCCAGCGGCGCATAGTCGAAATCGGCCGGGATGGGCGTCTCCTCCTGGCGGCGCACCTCGTCCACCTGCCGCTGCTGGCGCGCGATGTAGCCCTCATACTTGATCTCGGTCTCGATGCGCCCGGCAGTGCGGTCGTCCACCCCTTCGCCGCGCCCGATCACCGCTTCGATCTGCGCATAGTGAAGCTCCGGCCGCTTCAGCAGCGCCGCCGCCGTTCCGCCCACCCCCGGCGGCTGGATGCCCGCCCGGCGGCAGACCTCGTCCAGCTCGGCCGCCCGGATGGTGGTAGTGCGCAGACGGTGCAGCTCCTTCTCCCCCGCCTCGTGGGTGGCCCGGAACGCCGCCCAGCGCGCGTCGTCCACCAGGCCCCATTCCCGGCCCAGCGGCGTCAGGCGCTCGTCGGCGTTGTCCTGGCGCAGGGTCAGGCGGTACTCGCTGCGGCTGGTCATCATGCGGTAGGGGTCCATCACGCCCTTGGTGACCAGATCGTCCACCAGCGTGCCCAGATAGCTGGTATGCCGCGCCAGCGTCACACCCTCTTTTCCCTGCACATACCGCGCCGCGTTCACACCGGCCAAAAGGCCCTGCGCCGCCGCCTCCTCGTAACCGGAGGTGCCGTTGAACTGCCCTGCGCCGAACAGCCCCGCCACCGCCTTGGTCTCCAGCGTGGGAGCAAGACAGGTGGGGTCGCAGCAGTCGTACTCGATCGCATAGGCCGGGCGCATGATCTCCAGATGCTCAAATCCAACGATAGTGCGATACATTTCGTTCTGCACCGCCTCCGGCAGGCTGCTGCTCATCCCCTGCAGATACATCTCCTCGGTGTCCATCCCGCACGGCTCCACAAAGATCTGGTGGCGCTCCTTTTCCGAAAACCGAACCACCTTGTCCTCGATAGACGGACAATACCGCGGCCCGATCCCCTCGATCCTGCCGCCGTAGAGGGGCGAGCGGTGGATGTTGTCCTGGATCACCTTGTGGGTGGCGGGGTTGGTGTAGGCGATGTGACACACCACCTTGTTTTCCAGCCTGCCGGTGGTGAGGAAGGAGAAGGGCTGGATGTTCTCGTCGCCCGGCTGGACCTCCAGCTTGGAGAAATCCAGGCTGCGGCGATGCACCCGGGCGGGTGTACCGGTTTTGAACCGCCGCAGCGGGATGCCCGCCGCGCGCAGGCTGTCGGTGAGGGCGTTCGCGGCGTGCTGGCCGTCGGGCCCGGAGGCGATGCTCGCCTCCCCCACAAAGATGCGGCCGCCCAGATAGGTGCCGGTGCAGAGCACCACCGCCTTTGCGCCGTAGAAGCCGCCCAGATTCGTCTCCACGCCGGTGATCCTGCCGTCCTCGATGCGCAGAGCGGTGATCTCCGCCTGTTTCAGCTCGAGGTTCTCGGTGCGCTCCAGCGCGTGCTTCATATATTCGTGGTACCGCTTGCGGTCGGTCTGCACCCGCAGCGAGTGCACCGCCGGGCCTTTGCCCAGGTTCAGCATCCGGCTTTGCAGGAAGGTCGCGTCGGCGGCCAGACCCATCAGCCCGCCCAGCGCGTCGATCTCCCGCACCAGATGCCCCTTCGCCGTGCCCCCGATCGACGGGTTGCAGGGCAGGTTCGCCACCCCGTCCAGCGACAGGGTGAACAGCGCCGTGCGCGCGCCCAGGCGGGCGGCGGCGTGGGCGGCCTCGATGCCGGCGTGCCCCGCGCCCACCACGATCACGTCATAACATCCCAGATGATCCACAGTCGTTTCCCTTTCCATACGATATATCGTTATTTTCCCACACAGAAGGTGGAGAACACCTCGTCGATCACCGCCGCGGGGGCCTCCTCGCCGGTCAGCTGGTACAGCGCGTGCAGCGCGTCGTCCACGCACACGCCCACCGCGTCGAGGTCAAAGCCTCCCATACGGGCAGCACGGGCGTCCCGTACCGCGCTCACCGCGCGCACGGCGGCGTCCAGCTGGCGTTGACTGGCCAGCATCCCGGCGTCGGGGTCGATGTCGCAGACGCCCAGAATTTTCTCGATGGCAGTGGTGACGGCGGGCAGGAACTGAGTGTCCCGCGCGCTGATCTCGATGATGTCGGTGAAGAAGGGACGCACCGCGTCGGCGTCGAACTGCCGGGGCAGGTCGGTCTTGTTCAGGATGGCCAGCGACGGACGCCCCTTGCACCGCTCGCCCAGCGCCAGGTCCTCCGGGCAGACCGGGCGGCTGGCGTCAAATACGGCCAGCACCAAGCCGGCGCGTTCCAGCTGGGCATAGCTGCGGCGGATGCCCTCCGCCTCCACGATGTCGGCGGTGTCGCGCAGGCCGGCGGTGTCGAACAGGTTCAGCCGCACCCCGCCCAGCTGCACCTGCTGTTCCACCACGTCGCGGGTGGTTCCGGCGATCGAAGTGACGATGGCACGTTCAAAACCGCTCAGCAGGTTGAGCAGGGTGCTCTTGCCCACGTTGGGGCTGCCCACGATGGCGGTGTCCACGCCGCGGCGCAGCACCGCGCCCGCGCCGTAGCCGTCGATCATGGATTGCAGCTCGGCCTCGGCGGCGGCGAGGGTGGAATCCAGCGCGGCGTCCTCCAATTCGGGGACGTCCTCCTCGGGGAAATCCACCCAGGCGGCCAGATGCCCGGCCAGCGCGGTGAGCGAATCCCGCAGCCGGCCGATGCGCCGGGCCAGCGCGCCCTCCAGCGCGGCAGCGGCCGCGGCGGCTCCCTGGCGGCCGGTGGCGCCGATGAGGTCCATCACGGCCTCGGCCTGGGTCAGACTGATGCGCCCGTTCTCGAAGGCGCGGCGGGTGAACTCGCCCGGACCGGCCGGCGCGGCGCCGTTCTCGATGCAGGCCTGCAGCAGCGCGGCGGGCGCGGCGGCGCCGCCGTGGCAGGACAGCTCCACCACGTCCTCGCCGGTGTAGCTGTGGGGGGCGCGGAACACCAGCGCCACCACCTCGTCGCACACCCGGCCGTCCCGGACAAAATGCCCGAACAGGGCGGTGTAGCCTTTGGCGTCCTCCAGCCGTCTGCCGGACGCGGGGCGGAACACCCGCGACGCGATGGCGCGGCAGTCGGGGCCGGACAGGCGGATGACGGCGATGCCGCCCTGGCCGGGCGGGGTGGCGATGGCGGCGATGGTGTGCATGGCGATACCTCCCTGATGTCATAAGATAACAGTTTATTATACCATGCGGCGGCAGCGCTTGCAAAGCCGCTTCGATATGGTATACTGAAAAAAATGGGAGGGATGAACGAATGAGGGGAATTTTCCGCCGCGCCGTGCGGGACACGGTGCCGGTGATGACGGGATATCTGGTGCTTGGCGCGGGATTCGGGCTGCTGATGCGGGCAAACGGATTCGGCGCGGGATGGGCGGCCGCGATGAGCCTGTTCATCTACGCGGGGTCGATGCAGTACGCGGGCGTGGAGCTGCTGGCGAGCGGCGCGGGCCTGGTGTCGGTGGCGCTGACCACCCTGATGGTGAACGCGCGGCATCTGTTCTATGGGATCTCGATGATCGGGCGGTATAAGCACGCAGGCGCGGCCAAACCGTATCTGATCTTTTCGCTCACCGACGAGACCTATTCCATCCTGTGCAGCGCCCCGAAAGACAGGCGGTACGACCTGTGGGTGTCGGTGCTGGACCAGGCGTACTGGGTGTTCGGCACGGTGGCGGGGAATCTGCTGGGCGGCGCGCTGCCCTTCGACACCACCGGCGTGGATTTTGCGCTGACGGCGCTGTTCATCACAATCTTTGTGCAGCAGTGGCAGAGCACCCGGCAGCACTTCCCGGCCCTGTGCGGCGTGGGGGTGTCGGCGGTGTGCCTGTGGCTGTTTGGGCCGGACAATTTCCTGGTGCCCGCGATGCTGGCGATCGCGGCGGTGCTCCTGTTTGCGGGAGAGCGGAAGGAAGGGGGCGAGAAGGATGCCTGACGCACATGCGGCGGCGGCCATCGCGGTGATGGCTGCCGGAACGGCGCTGCTGCGTTTCCTGCCGTTTGCGGTGTTTGGCGGACGGCGCACCCCGGCGCTCGTCGCGCGGCTGGGCCGTCTGCTGCCCTGCGCGATCATGGGGATGCTGGTGGTGTACTGCCTGAAGGACGTGGAATTTTCGTCGGCGGCGGGGTTTCTGCCGCAGCTGATCGGGGGGGGATGCGTGGCGGCGATCTGCGCCAAAACGAAGAACGCGCTGCTGGCCATCATCGCCGGGACGGCGCTGTACATGGTGCTGGTGCAGGCGGTGTTTTGACCGGATGCCGACCCAAAGGCTCTGCCTTTGGAATCCGCGATTTTTTGAAAAAAATCGAGTAAAACGGAAATTGCCGCCGGCATTTGCTCAACGCAAATGCCGGCGGCGTGTTTACTGCACTTCCTGCTCCAGATGGCGGAACAGCTCGGAATGAAAAAATTCCTCGATGGTGATGTCCAGCCCGTCGCACAGCTTCTGGATGGTGGAGACCGTGGTGCTCCGGTTGCGTCCGCTGACGATGTTGTTCACGGTGGACTGGGTGACGCCGCTGCGGTTGCTGAGGGCATTCACCGAGAGGTCCCGTTCCCGGCACAGCTGCAGAATGCGCCGGCGCACGGCTTCTCCGATCGTCATGGGCGTCACCTCTCTGTTGAAAGATTCCATTGCGCGTGCCCTCCGTACCGGGCGGGTTTGGGGCGCATGCGGTGCGGTCGGCTTCCCCCCTGGGGGGGAAGCTGTCAGGCGCAGCCTGACTGATGAGGGGAGGGCTTCCCCCGTCGCACCCGCCTGCGGCAGAGCGCACCGGCCCCTCCATCCCCGGCCCGGTCCGCTCCTGTCTCTGCCCTTTCCCGGATTCCTTCCCCGCAAACAGCACCGCGCCCGGTCTCCTCTCCTCTTCTGCACGGGGAGGGCGCCGGGCGCGGTGTTTTCTTCATTCCATCAAACCGATCCGAAAACCAAACGCTCTATCGCACAATCTTCCGCATAAAAACTATATAAAAAGTATATATCATTCAGATTATACGATCATTCATCGCTTTCGTCGGGCGTTTCGCTGTCGCTGTCGGCGTCCTCGGCCTCGATGGCGGCGATCTCCTCGGCGGTCAGCTCCTCGGCTTCCTCCTCGGGTTTCGCCAGCTCCTCAGTCTCGTCGTGCTCGGTGCGGGCCACCGTCACCACGCGGTCGCTCTCGCCCAGGCGCATCACCCGCACGCCGCTGCCGTAGCGGCTCTGGATGTTGATGTCGGCGGCGTGCATGCGGATCACCACGCCGTCCATCGAGATCATGATGATGTCGTCGGTGTCGTCCAGCACCTTGATGCCGGCCACCGCGCCGCGGGCGTAGTTGCGGATGCCCTTGCCGCCGCGCCGCTGGATGCGGTAGTCGTCGATGCGGCTGCGGCGTCCCTTGCCCTGCTCGGTGACGGTGAACACCGTTGCGCCCGGACGCAGCAGGCCCACGCCCACCACGCGGTCGTCGCCGGTCAGCTTGATGCAGCGCACGCCGCGGGCGGTGCGGCCCATGCTGCGGGCGTCGCTCTCGTTGAAGCGGATGGCCAGGCCGTTGCGGGTGGCCACCAGCAGTTCGTTTTCGCCGGTGGTGATGCGGGTCCAGGCCAGCGAGTCGCCCTCGTCGAGGTTGATGGCGATCAGGCCGGACCGGCGGATGTTGGCATACTGCGCCAGCGGGGTGCGCTTGATATAGCCGCGCGCCGTCACCATCGTCAGGTAGCCTTCCTGGGCCGGGTCCACCCGCAGCATGGTGGTCACCTTCTCGCCGTTCTGCAGCTCCAGCAGGTTCACGATGTTGGTGCCGCGGGCGGTGCGGCTGCCCTCCGCGATCTGGTAGCCCTTCAGGCGGTAGACGCGGCCCTGGTCGGTGACGAACAGCATATAGTCGTGGGTGGAGCCGATGAACATCGTCTCCACGAAGTCCTCGTCCTTGCGGGACAGGCCCGAAATGCCGCGTCCGCCGCGCTTCTGGGCCTGGTAGGTGTCCTTGGGCAGGCGCTTGATATACCCGGCGTGGGTGAGGGTGAACACGCAGTCCTCCACCGGGATCAGGTCCTCGATGTCCACCTCGCCCGACACATGGGCGATCTCGGTGCGGCGGGCGTCGGCGTATTTGTCGCGCAGCGCCAGCAGCTCCTCCTTCACGATCTGCAGCACGCGGGCGTCGTCGGCCAAAATGGCCTCCCACTCCTTGATGTTCTCGTGCAGCTGGCCCAGCTCGGCGTCGATCTTCTGGATCTCCAGCCCGGCCAGACGTCCCAGCGGGAATTTGCAGATGGCGTCGGCCTGGGGATCGTCGAAGCCGAACTTCTCCATGATGGCCGCCTTGGCTTCGGCCTGGCCGCCGCCGCAGTGGCGGATGGTGTAGATCACCTCGTCCACGATGTCCACCGCGCGGCGCAGGCCCTCCAGGATGTGGGCGCGGTCGCGGGCTTTTTTCAGGTCGAACTGGGTGCGGCGGCGGATCACCTCGTCCTGGAACTCGATATACTTTTCCAGCATGGTCTTGAGGTTCATCACCTTGGGCACGCCGTGGTCCAGCGCCAGCATGATGACGCCCACCGTCTCCTGCAGCTGGGTGTAGCGGTACAGCTGGTTCAAAACCACCTGGGGATTGGCGTCCTTTTTCAGCTCCACCACCACCCGCATACCCTTGCGGTTGGACTCGTCGTTGATGTCGCTGATGCCCTCGATGCGCTTGTCTTTCACAAGGTCGGCGATGCTCTCCTGCAGCCGGGCCTTGTTGACCATATAGGGGATCTCGGTGATGATGATGTGGAACCGGCCGTTTTTCTGTTCCTCGATCTCGGCGCGGCCGCGCAGGGTGATCTTGCCGCGGCCGGTGGCGTAGGCGGCGCGGATGCCGCTGCGCCCCATGATGACGCCGCCGGTGGGGAAGTCGGGGCCGTGGATATACTCCATCAGGGCGCCCATCTCCAGCTCGGGGTCGTCGATCAGGGCCACGATGCCGTCGATCACCTCGCCCAGGTTGTGGGGCGGGATGTTGGTGGCCATACCCACCGCGATGCCGGTCGAGCCGTTCACCAGCAGGTTCGGGAACCGGCTGGGCAGCACGCTGGGTTCTTTCTTGGTCTCGTCGAAGTTGGGCACGAAGTCGATGGTGTCCTTTTCCAGGTCGGTGAGGAGCTCCACCGCCATCCGGCTCATGCGGGCCTCGGTGTAGCGGTAGGCCGCGGGGGGGTCGCCGTCCACGCTGCCGAAGTTGCCCTGACCGTCCACCAGCGGATAGCGCAGGGAGAAATCCTGTGCCAGGCGCACCATCGCGTCGTAGACGCTGGCGTCGCCGTGGGGGTGATAGCTGCCCAGCACCGCGCCCACCGTGTCGGCGGACTTGCGGTAGGGGTGGCTGGGATCGTTGCCGCGCTCGTGCATGGTGTAGAGGATGCGGCGGTGCACCGGCTTGAGGCCGTCGCGCACGTCGGGCAGCGCGCGGGAGACGATGACCGACATCGAATAGTCGATGAAGGCGCTCTCCATCTCCTTCTGGATATCGCGCACGATCAGCTTCGTGCCGGGGTTGATGTTTTCCGTCATGTTTTCACCTGTTTCCTTCTCTGCCTGCGCGCGTTACACGTCCAGGTTGGCGTAATGGGCGTTTTTCTCGATAAATTCCTTGCGGGGCTCCACCTTGTCGCCCATCAGGATGGTGAAGGTCTCGTCGGCCTTCTGGGCGTCGTCGATGGTGATCTGCACGATCACGCGGTTCTCGGGGTTCATGGTGGTCTCCCACAGCTGTTCCGGGTTCATCTCGCCCAGACCTTTATAGCGGTTGATCTTGGTGCCCTGCCCCATCTCGGCCGAGATGCGGGTCATCTCGGCTTCCGAGTAGGCATAGCGCACGTCCTTGCCCTTGGCCAGCTTGAACAGCGGCGGCTGGGCGATATACACATGGCCGTTCTCGATCAGCGGGCGCATGAAGCGGAAGAAGAAGGTCAGCATCAGGGTGCAGATGTGGCTGCCGTCCACGTCGGCATCGGCCATGATGAACACCTTGTGGTAGCGCAGCTTTGACAGATCGAAGTCCTCGCCCAGGCCGCAGCCCAGCGCGGTGACCACCGGCATCATCTTCTCGTTGCCATACACTTTGTCCAGGCGGGCTTTTTCCACGTTCAGCATCTTGCCCCACAGCGGGAGGATGGCCTGGATGGAGGAGTCGCGCCCCATCTTGGCGCTGCCGCCGGCGGAATCGCCCTCGACGATATAGATCTCGGTCTTGCTGGGGTCTTTCTCGCGGCAGTCGGCCAGCTTGCCGGGCATCCGGTTGGTCTCCAGCGCCGACTTGCGCTGCACCAGCTCGCGCGCCTTCTGGGCGGCGGTGCGGGCGCGGGCGGCGGTGATGGCCTTGTCGTAGATGGTGCGGGCAACGGCGGGGTTTTCCTCCAGAAATTCCCGGAACTTGTCGTACACCAGGCCCGACACCAGCGTGCGGATCTCGGTGTTGCCCAGCTTGGCTTTGGTCTGGCCCTCGAACTGGGCCTCGGTCAGCTTCACGCTGATGACCACCGTCAGGCCCTCGCGCACGTCGCCGCCCTTGAAGTTGGCGTCCTTGTCTTTCAGGTAGCCCTTTTCGCGGCCGAAGTCGTTGAAGGCGCGGGTGAGGGCGGATTTGAAGCCCTCCTCGTGGGTGCCGCCGTCGGGGGTGTGGACGTTGTTGGCGAACGACAGCATCAGCTCGTGGTAGCTGTCGTTGTACTGCATGGCGATCTCGGCCATCGAGCCGTTGGCCTCGCCCTTGAGGTAGATCACGTCCTCGTGCAGGACGTTCTGCTTGTTTTTGCGGTGGATATACTCCACAAAGCTCTTCACGCCGCCCTCGTAGCACATGCTCTCGCGCACCGGCTCGTCGCCGCGCTCGTCGGTGAGGGTGATGCGCACGCCGGCGTTCAGGAAGGCCTCCTCGCGCAGGCGCTTGTTCAGGGTCTCATAATCGAATTCCAGCACCTCGAACATCTCGGGGTCGGGCTTGAACAGCACGGTGGTGCCGGTGGAGGCGGCAGGGCCGATCTTCTCCAGCGGGCCGTCGGCCACGCCGCGCCGGAAGGACTGGCGGTATTCGGCGCCGTCGCGGCGCACCCGCACCTCCAGCCATTCCGAGAGGGCGTTCACCACGCTGGCGCCCACGCCGTGCAGGCCGCCGGCCACCTTATAGCCGGAATCCTCGCCGCCGAACTTGCCGCCGGCGTGCAGCACGGTGAACACGACGGTCACCGCCGGGATGCCCAGCTTGGGCTGGATGTCCACCGGGATGCCGCGGCCGTTGTCGGTGACCTCGATGAGGTTGTCTTTCTTGATGGTCACCTCGATGTGGCTGCAATAGCCTGCCAGTGCCTCGTCGATGGAGTTGTCCACGATCTCGTACACCAGATGGTGCAGGCCCCGCTCGCCGGTGGAACCGATATACATGCCGGGGCGTTTGCGCACAGCCTCCAGGCCTTCCAGCACCTGGATCTGGCTGCCGCCGTATTCATGCTGCAATTTTTCCTCTGCCATAACTGCTCCTTTGTTTTCGCGCCGGCTTGGGGCGCGGGGTGTGTATCGATGAAATGCGGCCGTCCGGCCGCGGGTGTGTGAAAGAAAAAGGGTTGGCTTCCCCTCGGGGGGAAGCTGCCGCCGCAGGTGACTGATGAGGGGAAGGCCTCCGCCGGGCACATTCCCGCGGCAAACGCGCCGCGCCGGGAAAGCCCCGCCCTCATCCGCCCCGTTCCGGGGCGGCGCTCACCGCCGTCCGAACATCCCGCTGCGCTTTTTCAGGGTGGCGGCCGAGATCTGGCTGATATAGATCATCGGCGGATCGGCGGCGGTGACGATGAAGCTCTTGGGCAGCTCGTCGGTGACGTTCACCACCCGGCCGTCCTTCTCGGCGCGGGAGAGGAAGTCGCGGGTGTGCCGCGAGAGGGTGGCGGTGTCCAGATCGAAGATGCCCACGATGTCGCGGGTGCGCAGGATGGTGTCCTGTCCCAGATGCAGATACATGCCCTATCCCCTTTCTTCCAGCCGGCCGCCGCGCATCTGCACGATCTTGCCGTTGGTGCGCCCAAACGCCGCCGGGTCGCAGCAGGTCACGAACACCTGCCGTCCCTCCATGCGGGTGAGCAGGTATTTCTGCCGCCCCTCGTCCAGCTCGCTCAGCACGTCGTCCAGCAGCATGGCCGGGTGATGGCCGGTGATCTGCTGGGCGCAGGCGGCCTCGGCCAGCTTCATAGCCAGCACGGCGCTGCGCTGCTGGCCCTGGCTGGCGTCGCTGCGGGCGGGCTGGCCGTCCAGCGAGATATAGACGTCCTCCCGGTGCGGCCCCACGGTGCAGAACCCGCACCGCCGCTCCTCCGCCCGGGCGGCTTCCAGCGCCGCGCGCAGGCCCTCCGGCCCGAAGCTGGGCCGGTATTCCAGCGTCAGCCGCTCGGCGCCCCGGCTGATGGCCTCGTAGTTGGCCGCCGCCAGCGGCGCCAGCGTCTCCAGGTAGGTCTGCCGCCGCGCGGTGATCGCCTGGCCGGCCTCGGCCAGCTGGTCGTTGTAGACCTCCAGCATCCCGTCGGCGCCGGGGGTGCGGGCATAGTGCTTGAGCAGGGCGTTTTTCTGCTCCATCACCCGCAGATACCGGCGGTATTCGGCCAGGTATCCGGGATACAGCTGGCACAGCGCCGCGTCCACGAACCGGCGCCGCCCCTCCGGGCTGCCCTTCACAAGGCTCAGATGTCCCGGCGCGAACACCACCGCCGTGAACACCCCCGCCAGCCGGGCGGCCCGCCCCTGGTCGGCTCCGTCCAGCCGGGCGGTGCGCCCCGGGCGGGCGGTGCCCGGCAGCCCCACCGTCAGGCGGATGCTGCGCTCCTCCCCGCCCGCCTCGGCGGCGGCCTCGATGGCGGCGAACTCGCATCCCCGGCGCACCAGCTCGGCGTCCTTTGCGCCCCGGAAGCTGCGCGCTCCGGTCAGCAGCCAGACGGCTTCCAGCAGGTTGGTCTTGCCCTGCCCGTTGTCGCCGCAGATCACGGTCAGCTCGGCCGGCTCGCAGACGGCGTGCCCGATGTTGCGGAAGTTCTCCAGCTCCAGCCGGGTCACCTTCACGATCCGGTCACCTCAACGGTCCGGCCGGCCGCCGTGACGGTGTCGCCGCTGCGCAGCTTTTTGCCGCGCATGGTGCACACCTCGCCGTTCACCAGCACCTCGCCGGCCTGCACCATCTGCTTGGCCTCGCCGCCGGTGGCCGCGAGACTGGCGTATTTCAGCAGCGCGTCCAGCTTGATGAACTCGGTGCTTATGGAGATTTGTTGCATTGTCATTTACCTCTTTACTATATCTTTCGCAGTGCGAAAGATGCGCTGTATAAATCCTGGATTTTTATGCAGGATCAGTCGTTTTTGAACCGCACCGGCAGCACCAGGAAGCAGAAGCCCCGCTTGCCGTTGGCCACATCGCTGTCGGCGGGCAGCACCTTGACGGGGGACAGCGGGCCGGACAGCTCCATCACCACATTGTCGCAGCCGCTGTTGCGCAGCGCGTCCAGCAGATAGCGGTTGTTGAAGCCGATCTCCACCGCTTCGCCCTCCACATGGGCGGGCAGCTGATCCTGCACCTTGCCCAGGGTGGTCTGGCAGCGGACGGTCAGCCCGTCGCCGAAGGTGACCCGCAGCGGGTTCTTCAGCCGCTCGGTGATGATGAGGCTGGCGCGCTCGACCGTCTCGACGAACGGCTTCACCTCCACCTGCACCCGGGTGCGATGGCCCTCGGGGATCACCTTTTTATAGTCGAGGAAGGCGCCCTCCAGCAGGCGGCTGATGACGGTGTAGCCGCTGGCGGCAAACACGACATAATGACGATTTGCCGAGATTTTCACGGTTTCCTCGGGGTCGCCCAGCAGCCGGCAGACCTCGGTGAGGGTCTTGGCGGGGATGACGATGTCGATCTCCTTGGCCGCTTCCACCGGCTGCTCGGTGATGGCCAGGCGGAACCCGTCCAGCGCTACGACGGTGAGCTTGTCGCTCTGGATCGAGAACAGCTCGCCGGTGTGCACCGGCTTTTTGTCGTCCTGCGACACGGCGTAGACGGTGCGGCCGATCATCTCGGTCAGCACGCCGGCCGGCAGCTCCAGCGCGGGGTCGGCGCCGGGGGTGGGCAGGGCGGGATAGTCGTCCACGCTCAGCGCGGCGATGTCGAACTCGGCGCTGCCGCCCCGGATGTGGGCGGTGCCGTTCATCGCGGTGGTCACCTCCACCTCGTCGGCCGCCATCCGGCGCACCAGGTCGCCGAACAGCTTGGCCGGGATCACCGCCTCGCCCGGCTCGATCACGTTTGCCTCGATGGTGGTGATGATGGCGATCTCGGTGTCGTAGCCGGTCAGGGTGACCGAAAAGCCTTCGGCCTTCAGATGGATGCCCTCCAGGACCGGCAGCGCGCCCCGGCCGGAGATCGCCCGGGAGACGCCGGCCAGTGCGTCTGCCAGCAGCGAACGGTCACAGATGATTTTCATAGGTATCTCTCTCCTGTTCAGCAAAAGAATATTACTGTCTGTATAACTGCTTCCCCCTGTGCCGGTCTTGTCCGGTTTTACAGAAAACAGAACTCTGAAATAGCAGTAGTAGTAGGGGACGTGGAATTTGTGGAAAACTGCCGCGCGCCCCCAAAACGCCCCTTGGAAGGGGGTGTGGAAAACGGAGAGCGGGGTTGTGCGCAATTGTGGGCTGTTGTGGAAAGACGAAATGGTTTCCACGCCTGTCCGCAGCTTTCCATGTGGAAAGTTGAAAACTCTGTTGAAAATGTGGAAAACAGGCCCGGGGTTTTCAACAGGTTGTTTTACGAGCGGATGTTTTTGATGATGTCCTCCACCGTCTCCCGGATGCGGGTGTCGTTCTCGATGCTCTTGGCGGCTTCGTTGAGGGAGTAGACGATGGTGGAGTGGTCGCGCCCGCCGAACTCGCGGCCGATGTCCTCCATGCTCATGCCGGTGATCTCGCGCACCACATACATGGCGGTGCGCCGGGCGGCCGATACGTTGGCGGTGCGCTTGCGGCCGCGGATCTCGTCGGCCGATATATTATAGGTGCGCGCCACCTCGGTGATGATGCGCGACACCGTCACCGGCACCGGCTGGGTCTCGTTCAGGATGTCCTTGATGGCGTTCTGCGCCACCCCCAGCACCGGCTGGATGCCCTCCAGCATGTGGTAGGCGTTCAGCTTTTTCACCGCGCCCTCCAGCTGGCGGATGTTGTCTTTCAGGTGGGAGGCGATGAACTCGGCCACCTCGTCGGGGATCTCCAGGCCCAGCAGGTCGGCCTTGCGGCGGATGATGGCCACCCGGGTCTCGAAGTCGGGCGGCTGGATGTCGGCGGTGAGGCCCCACTCGAAGCGGGTGCGCAGCCGGTCCTCCAGGCTCTTGATCTCCTTGGGCGGGCGGTCGCTGGCCAGCACGATCTGCTTGCCGGCCTGGTAGAGGGTGTTGAAGGTGTGGAAGAACTCCTCCTGGGTGCTCTCCTTGCCGCCGATGAACTGGATGTCGTCCACCAGCAGCACGTCGGCCGCGCGGTATTTCTGGTGGAACTCCTCGGTGCTGCCCTCGCGGATGGCGTTGATGATCTCGTTGGTGAACTTCTCGCCGTCCACATACACCAGGTTGAAGTCGGGGTGGTTGTGGCCGATCTCGATCTGGATGGCCTTGAGCAGATGGGTCTTGCCCAGCCCCGAGCCGCCGTAGATGAACAGCGGGTTGTAGGCGCCCGAGGGGTTGGCCGCCACCGCCTGCGCCGCCGCATGGGCGAATTTGTTGGTGGAGCCGACGATGAAGTTTTCAAAGGTGAGCGCATAGCTGCCCTGGGCGGGAGGCTGTTCGGGGTCCTCCCGCAGGGCGGGCGCGGGGTCGGCCGTCTGCGCGGCCGGGGCGGCTTCGCCGGCCACCACCAGCTTGATCTGCACGTCGAAGCCCAGAATGGCCCGGAACGCCTCCTTCATCAGCGGGATATACCGGTCGTTCACCACGCCCTGCAAAAACTCGCTGCGCACCGAGAGGGTGGCGGTGTCGGCGCTGAAATCCACCGGTTCGATGCCGTCGATGAACAGCGTGTAGGAGGCCGCCACCACGTGCTGGCGGCAGTAGTCCTTGATCGCGTCGAACACTTCGTTGAATGAATTCATATCCTTTGTGATTCCTCCAAAGCGGAAAAATGGGTCTTTGCCCGCCCGCACCGTCGGGACAAAAGGCAAATTTTCAGCAGTAAACCAAGTATACCATCTTTTCAACAGCTTTTCAACTGTATTCACAGGGCTATTATATAGATGTATAGGCAAAAACACCGGTTTTCAACACCCCAAAGCAAAACTTTGCATCCAAAAAACCGGGAAAAAATCCGATTTTTTTCAAAGATAGGGCTTGACAGGGCGAAAGGTGTTTGTGTATACTTTTAAGTTGCAGGGTTGTCTATAAAATATGATGTGTACACCCCTGGCTGAAGAACACTCAAATACGCCCGTTCACAAGGGCAGAAGCTTGGAGGAACATAGAATGAAAAGAACGTATCAGCCCAAGAAGCGTCATCGCAGCCGCGTGCATGGTTTCCTGAACCGCATGAGCACCAAGAACGGCCGCAAGGTCATCCGCGCCCGCCGCGCCAAGGGCCGCGCCAAACTGGCCATCTGATTTTGCGCTTTTTTCCGTATCCGGTATCCGGCCGCCGCGCGGCCGGGCTGAAAGGTCACTTGTTTTCGGGTGGCCTTATTTTTTCATAAGGGGGGGACAGGATGCGGTACACCACTCTCTGCCGCAACAGCGAATTCGGCCGGGCCTATGCCCGGGGAAAGGCCTTCGTCCATCCCCTGCTGGTGACCTATGTCTTTAAGACCCGCACCCGCAGGCTGCGGGTGGGAGTCACCTCCAGCAAAAAGATCGGCAATGCCGTCACCCGCAACCGCGCCCGCCGCGTGATCCGCGCCGCGATGCAGCAGTGCCTGCCGAACGACGCGGGCAGCTACGACATCGTCTTTGTGGCGCGCGGCCGCACCGCCTCCAGCAAGAGCTGGCAGGTGCAGAAGGTGATGCAGCAGCAGCTGCGCGCCGCCGGCGTCTTGCCGAAGCAGCCGTGAAGCGGGTGCTGATCTGGCTGATCCGCGGCTATCAGCGTTTCCTCTCGCCCCTCTTGGGGCAAAACTGCCGCTTCACGCCCACCTGCAGCCAGTACGCCATCGAGGCGCTCCAGATCCACGGCGCCGTCAAGGGCAGCATCCTGGCGGTGTGGCGCATTCTGCGCTGCAACCCGTTCGGGAAATGCGGGCGGGACCCGGTGCCGCCCAAGGGCCGCTGGCACAACTGAACCTTTGTCCACGATAACCTGCGCTTTGCGCGGCGCGGGTTCTGCGATTTTAAAACAGCCTTCCCCCCGCGCAAGGAAAGGCGGAAAGAGAGAACTATGGGATTTTTAGGATTTCTGGGCGGCCCGCTGGGCTGGGTGATGGACCTGATCTATCAGGTGGTGCAGAGCTATGGCTGGGCCATTATCCTCTTCACCGTGCTGACGCGCGTGGTGATGCTGCCCTTCAGCATCAAGCAGCAGAAGAGCACCGCCCGCATGCAGGCCTATCAGCCGATGATCAACGAGATCAACAAAAAATGGGCCAATGATAAGCAGAAGCAGCAGGAAGAGATGATGCGCCTGCAGGAGGAGTACGGCTTCTCGCCCACCGCGGGCTGCCTGCCGATGCTGCTGACCATGCTGGTGCTGTTCGGCGTGATCGACGTGGTGTACAAGCCCCTGCAGCACATCCTGCGCATCCCGGCCGACCTGATCGAGCAGGCCCGCCAGGCGATGGGCATCGCCAACAACTACATGACCCAGAACTTCATGATCGCCAATCTGCAGGCCGACCCCAACGCCGCCGGCAGCATCTTCTCGGCCGAGCAGATCGACAAGATCACCAGCTTCAACTTCCGCTTCCTGGGCATCGACCTGAGCCAGATGCCCCGCTTCGAGTTCACCCCCGAGGCGCTGCCGCTGCTGATCTTCCCGGTGCTGTCGGTGCTGACCATGTTCCTGTCCAACATCATCGCCACCAAGATGAGCGGCCAGGAGATGACCGGCGCCATGAAATGGATGCCCTGGATCATGAGCCTGCTGTTCGTGACCTACAGCTTCCAGGTGCCCGTGGCCTTCTCGCTCTACTACACCATCTCCAACGTGCTGATGATCCTGCAGACGCTGTTCCTCAAGCTGGTGTATGACCCGGAAAAGATGAAACAGCAGGTGCTGGACGAGATCGAGGAGAAGAAAAAGGCCAAAAAGCGCAAAAAGCAGGTGGCCGTCACCGACGACGCCACCGGCGAAACGGTGTACAAGGATGTGACCGAGGCCGAACTGGTGAAACTGCGTCTGGCCCGCGCCCGCGCGCTGGACGAAGAAAAATACAAGGACGAGCGCACCGTCCCGCTGAGCGCTCTGTCTGACGGGAAGGAGTAAACCAGCATGCGTGAAGTGATCGCAACCGGCAAGACCGTGGAGGAGGCCACCCGGAACGCCTGCGCCCAGCTGGGCCTCGCGCGGGAGGAAGTGAGCATCCAGATCCTGGAGATGCCGGTGAAAAAGCTGTTCCGCAGCATCCCGGCCAGGGTGAAGGCCACCGCCATCGGCGAGGAGGCCGGGGAGGAAGCGCCCGCCCCCGCGCCCGCAAAGCAGGAGCAGCC
>NZ_NFJT01000003.1 GCF_002160015.1 Anaerofilum sp. An201
TGGACAACAACGAGATGGCGGACGCCATCCTGATGGCCTCGGCGGACGAGATCCAGGAGGCCACCGGCTTGGAGATCGACGGCCAGCTGGTTGCGATCGTGAGCGAGGGCGACAAGCTGCGGGAATATCTCGACGGCGTGAAGGCCCAGTATGAAGACCCCAACAATCCCAACCTGACGGCCGAGTTTGTGCAGGACATCCAGACGGTGGACGGGCTGTATGCCACCGCCTCCCTCACCGACTACGACAGCGTGATCGAGACGCTGTCCGGCCAGCGGGAGCAGGAGCAGCGCTATGCCATCCAGGAGGGCGACAGCCTCACGCTGGTGGCATCCCGCTTCAACCTCACCACCGCCGACCTCGTCAACCTCAACCCCAAACTGGCCGACCCCAGCTACAACTGGCCGATCGGCGACGAGCTGGTCGTGCACCAGTCGGTGCCCTACTTACAGGTCAAGACCATCGAGACGGTGGAGGAAGACCAGGTCATCACCCATACCAGCCGCACCGAGGACGACAGCGAGCTGGCCTATGGAAAGACCCAGACGGTCCAGGAGGGCCAGGACGGCCTCGACCATGTCACCTATGAGGTGGTGCGCATTAACGGCATCGTCACCGAGCGCAACGAGGTGGAGCGTGTCCGCATCGCCGACCCCGTGGAGAAGATCATCCGCCGCGGCACCAAGATGCCGGAGGGTTCGCTGTCCACCACGGCGGTGTTCGGCGACGGTCAGATGATATGGCCGGTTCCCGGCTACAGCTACGTCAGCCGCTGGATGAGCCCGGGCCACAAAGGCGCCGACATCTGCGCGTCCTACGGGACACCCATCGTTGCCGCCGACAGCGGCGTGGTGGTGCGCGCAGGCTGGAACGCCGCCGGCAGCGGATACGGCTACAGCGTCGTGATCCAGCACGGCCCCGGCAACACCACTCTGTATGCCCATTGCAGCGCGCTGTATGTCAGCGTGGGCCAGAGCGTACAGAAAGGCCAGCAGATCGCGGCGGTTGGTTCCACCGGCTGGAGCACCGGCAACCACTGCCACTTCGAGATCACTGTGAACGGCCAGCGCGTCAGCGCCCGCAACTACTTCCCCAATAAGTGATTGGCAAACACCCTGTCTGCAAACGGACAGGGTGTTTCCTTTTTCTGGCACGGTCCCGGAAATATCGTATGGTTTTTTTCCAAAAATACGCGCGGGATGTGTGCAAAGTGCGGATATTCTCTGTGTGGGCGGAAATAATCGTTTTGTTACTTTTCATTGGGCCGGTTTCGTTGTATAATAAATGTTGTGTCTGAAAAAGCGGGCGCGGGCCTGCTCTGCGCCGGGCACAGCGTTTTTTGACTTTATGGGCCGCGGCCCATTGCATAAATTTCCTGCTCGAAAGGGAGTATTGGATCTTGGATAAATTTGTGATTACCGGCGGAAAGCCCCTCATGGGCGAGGTATCCATCAGCGGCGCCAAAAACGCGGCCGTTGCCATTCTGCCTGCCACGCTGCTGGCGGGCGGTCCCTGCGTGATCGAAAACCTGCCCAACATCAGCGATGTGGCGGCCTCGGTGCACATTCTGCACGAGATGGGCGCACAGGTGAAGATGCTGGATGCACACACCCTCCAGATCGACACCACCCGCATCACCAGCACCGAAGTGCCCAACGAGCTCAGCCGCCAGATGCGCGCCAGCTACTATTTCCTGGGCGCGCTGCTGGGCCGGTTCGGCACCGCCTCGGTGGCGATGCCCGGCGGCTGCAATCTGGGCCCCCGCCCCATCGACCAGCATCTCAAGGCCTTCACCGCTCTGGGCGCGGAAGACGCCGTGCGCGGCGGCATGATCAATGTGGAGGCCGAGCGCCTGGAAGGCAACCATGTCTTTTTCGACACCGTGTCGGTGGGCGCCACCATCAACGCCATGCTGGCGGCGGTGATGGCGGAAGGCATGACCGTGCTGGAGAACGTGGCCAAAGAGCCGCACATCGTGGACGTGGCCAACTTCCTGAACACGATGGGCGCCGATGTGCGCGGCGCGGGCACCGACGTCATCAAGATCCGCGGCGTGAAGAAGATGCACGGCTGCACCTACTCCATCATCCCGGACCAGATCGAGGCCGGCAGCTACATGGTGGCCGCCACCATCACGGGCGGAAATGTACTGGTGAAAAATGTGATCCCCAAGCATCTGGAGCCGATCACCGCCAAGCTGGAGCGGGCGGGCGCTCTGATCGAGGAATACGACGACGCCGTGCGGGTCTGCCGCACCGGGAAGATCGAGCCGCTGAACATCAAGACCATGCCGCATCCCGGCTTCCCCACCGACATGCAGCCGCTGATGAGCGTGCTGCTCACCGTGGCGCGCGGCACCAGCATCGTCACCGAGGGCATCTGGGAAAACCGGTTCCGCTATGTGGATGAGCTCATCCGCATGGGGGCGAACATTCAGGTGGACGGCCGTGTGGCGGTCATCGAGGGCGTTCCCGAGCTGTCGGCGGCTCCGGTGCGCGCCACGGATCTGCGCGCCGGCGCAGCGCTGGTGGTGGCGGCGCTGGCGGCCAGGGGCACAAGCGAGATCGAGGAGATCGGCCATATCGAGCGCGGCTACGAGGATCTTGTGCAAAAGCTGCAGGGCCTGGGCGCGGATATCCGCCGGGTTTCCATCCCCGAGCAGACGCTGGCGCAGGCGCTTTGATCTGCATAAAGAGCTCACGCGGCGCACGATCCGGTGCGCCGTTTTTGTTTGCAGAAAGGATTGAGATATGGCACAGTTTACCACGCTGTATTCCGGTTCGTCCGGCAACAGCGCCGTCATCGAGGAGGACGGCAGCTACCTGCTGGTGGACATCGGCAAAAGCTGCCGCAAAACCATGCAGGCGCTGGATGCGCTGGACCTTGCGCCCAACCGGCTGCAGGGCATCCTCATCACGCATGAGCACATCGACCACGTCAGCGGCCTGAAGGTGTTTCTGAAAAAGAACCGCGTGCCGGTCTATGCCTCGCCGGCCACGCTGGATATGCTGGCGGCACAGGACCGCCTTCCCACCGGCGCACAGCTGCGCCCGGTGGACGGCAGCGTGCAGGAGGCGGGCGGGTTCGGCGTGCAGGGCTTTGCCACCAGCCACGACGCCATCGACTGCCACGGCTACCGCATCACCACGCCAAAGGGAAAGACGATGGCCATCGCCACCGACCTGGGCTACCTCAGCGAGACGGTACATACCGCGCTGTCGGGTGCGTCGCTGGTGGCGCTGGAATCCAACTACGACCCCTTCATGCTGCGCACCGGCCCGTACCCCTACGCGCTCAAGGTGCGCATTGCGGGCCGGCGGGGGCATCTCTCCAACGACGAGTGCGCGGGCAAGGTGCTGGAGCTGATCCAGGAGGGGTGCGAAAAGTTCTGTCTGTGCCACCTCTCGCACGAGAACAACACCCCCGCCCATGCGCTGGGGACGGTGAAAAACCTGCTTGCGGCGGCGGGCGTCCGTCCGGGCGAGGGCGGCATCGTGCAGGCGGCAAAGCGGGAAGAGATCTCGGATTGGATGGAGTTTTGACATGCAGCACATCGACCTGATCTGTATCGGAAAACTGAACGCCCCCTATTTTGCACAGGGGGTGTCTGAATACGCCAAGCGGCTGAGCGCCTACTGCGATTTCCGCATCGTGGAGCTGCCGGAGGAGACGATCCGGGAAAAGAACGCCAGCGCGGCGTCGATCGAAAAGGCGCTGGACAAGGAGGCCGACCGCATTCTGGCCAGTGTCCGCAAGGGGGCGTCCATCGTGGCGCTCTGCATCGAGGGGAAGCAGCTGTCCAGCGAGGAGCTGGCCGACCGCATCGCCCAAACGGCGGGCAGCGGGGCAGGGGATATGGCGTTCGTCGTCGGTTCCTCGCACGGCCTGTCCCCGCGCGTCAAGCAGGCGGCGGCCCTGCGCATGAGCATGAGCCGCATGACCTTCCCGCACCAGCTGGCGCGCCTGATGCTGGCCGAACAGCTGTACCGCGCCTTCTCCATCAACGCGGGCGCCAAATACCACAAATGACCTTCCCTTTATAAAACGACAAGCGCAGACGATCGGATACAGGATCGTCTGCTTTTTTTGCACGGCGGCAGCTTGTCGAAAAAGATGGTCTGCGCTGCCCAAAAGCCTTCCCCCCGGCAGAGGAAGCTGCCCCGCCGCACAAAGGAAATCGCTTGCCAGACAGCAAAAACGCCCGCGGCAACAAATGCCGCGGGCGGGTTCTGCGCGTTGCAGAGGGGATCAGTCCAGCATGCCCAGCGTGATCTCGTAGGGGCTGTCGGTGGCGTTCTGGATCTTGGCCTCTTTCTTGTATTTGGCCAGAGCAGCGGCCGCCTTCACGGGGTCGGCGATGGTGCCGGCGCCGGCGATACAGCCGCCGGGGCAGCCCATGCCCTCCAGCAGGTAGCCGTTGTACTTGCCGGCCTTGGCCATCATCAACAGCTTCCTGCAGTCGGCCAGGCCCTGGGCGGAGGCGATCTTCACCTCGCGGTCGGGGTCCATCTGGTGGATGGCGTTCGCCACCGCGGCAGCCACGCCGCCGCTCACGGCAAAGCCGCGGCCGTCGCCGGTGGCCTCGCGCAGCGGAGCTTCTTCCTCGATGTCGGCGAAGTTCACTTCCTTGGCCTCGAACATGCCCATCAGCTCTTCAAAGGTCAGCACGAAGTCCACGTCGCTGCGGATGGTGCGGCGGCTGGCCTCCAGCTTCTTGGCGGCGCAGGGGCCGATGAAGGCGATCTTGATGTTCTTGTGCTGCTTCTTCAGCAGGCGGGCGGTCAGCACCATCGGAGTCATGGCCATGCTGATATAGGGGGCCAGCTCGGGGAACAGCTTCTTGGCCATCACGCTCCAGCTGGGGCAGCAGGAGGTCGCCATGAACGGCTGATTCGCGGGCACCTCACGCATGAAGTCCTTGGCCTCTTCCAGGGTGCACAGGTCGGCGCCGATGGCCACCTCCACCACGTCGGCGAAGCCCAGCTGCTGCATGGCGGGACGGATCTTGCCGGCGGTCATCTCGGGGCCGAACTGGTTCACGAACGCAGGGGCGATGATGGCGAACACACGCTCGCCGTTCCGGATGGAGTGCACCAGCTGGAAGATCTGGCCCTTGTCCACGATCGCGCCGAACGGGCAGTTCACCAGGCACATGCCGCAGGACACGCACTTGTCGTAGTCGATTTTGGCGCGGCCCAGCTCGTCGCTGCCGATGGCGTTCATGCCGCAGGCGGCGGCACAGGGGCGCTCCATCTTGTTGATGGCGTGGTAGGGGCAGGCGTCCACGCACTTGCCGCACTTGATGCACTTGTCCTGGTCGATCACAGACTTGCCGTGCACCATGCTGATGGCGTTCTTGGGGCACACCTCTTTGCAGGGATGGGCCAGGCAGCCCTGACACATGTTGGTGACCTCCACCTTCTTGGTGGGGCAGGCGTTGCAGGCAAACTTGATGATGTTCACCAGAGGGGGGTCGTAGTATTTCTCATTGATGGCGCTGGCCTCGATGCCGTCGCTCACCGGCTGCTGCTCGTCCACGGGGCGCAGGGGCAGGCCGATGGCCAGGCGCAGGCGCTCCTCTACGATGGCGCGCTCCAGGAAGATGCTGTCGCGCATGGTGGCAACCTCGCCGGGAACGATCTTGAAGGGCAGCTTGGCAATTGCCTTGGCGTAGTCGCCGCCTTCGTAGGCCATCCGGGCCACTTCGGTGAACACCTTGCGGCGGATGTCGGTGACGGAAGTGTAAATTCCTCGCATGCTCATGATTACGGATACTCTCCTCTCTCGATATGGGGCAAATACCTGTTAAAATAATAACATAAATGGCGGGCGTCCACAAGGTGGATACCCCCACAAAATGCCTTGACGCTTTACAAAGAAAACCGTAAATTTTGCCGGTTTGCCCAAAAAGTCACAGAATCCGGGCGCTGCACCGGCGGCCGTCGAACTCGCCCAGCTCCACCGGAACGATGTCGCCCGCGGCGCGGCCCGGCGCGCTCACCGCCACCGGCACATACAGCCGGGTGTAGCCGGTGAACATCGTGCCGCTGAC
This sequence comes from Anaerofilum sp. An201, assembly GCF_002160015.1. GTDB lineage: Bacteria > Bacillota > Clostridia > Oscillospirales > Ruminococcaceae > Anaerofilum > Anaerofilum faecale. The sequence continues at coordinate 6,053 of NZ_NFJT01000003.1, forward strand.
GGCCTTCTCCAGCAGCACCTCTTCCCGCATGCCGCGCATCCCGGCGCACAGCCCGGCGCGCACCTCGTCGGCCGCCTGCTGCATCGCCTTCACCCGCAGCGATTTGGTGGGCTCGTCCACCTGGTCCGGCATCGACCAGCCCGGCGTGCCTTCCCGGCGGGAATATGGAAAGACGTGCACCTTCAAAAACTGCATCTCCTTCACAAAGGCCAGGCTTTCGGCGAACTCCTCCTCGGTCTCGCCGGCAAAGCCCACGATCACGTCGGTGGTGAAGCTCGCGTTCCCGCCGAAGGCGCGGCGCAGCTTGTCCGCCACCGCGCGGTACTGATCGGGGGTATACAGCCGCCGCATCCGCCGCAGGGTAGACGCGCATCCGCTCTGCAGCGACAGGTGGAACTGGGGGCACAGCTTGTCCACCGCCGCCAGCCGCGCGATGTCCTCGTCGTGCATCAGGTCCGGCTCAAGGCTCCCCAGGCGGATGCGCCGCAGCGCGGGGATCTGCGCCGCCTTCTCCACCAGCCCGGCCAGGGTGGCGCCGGTGTCCTTGCCGTAGCTGGACAGGTTGATGCCGCTGAGCACACACTCGGCATACCCGGCGTCTGCCAGCGCCTCCAGCTCCCGCAGGATGCTCGCCTCGTCCCGGCTGCGCACCCGCCCGCGGGCGCGGGGGATCACGCAGTAGGCGCACTGGCGGTCGCAGCCGTCCTCGATCTTGATGAAAGCGCGGGTGTGGCCCTCGAATTTCTCCACCGGCAGCTCCTCAAAGGCCTCGCCGCGCTCGTGGGGGGTGATGCACACCACCTGCTCGCCGGTGTCCAGATGCTGCCGGATACAGCGCAGGATGCTGCCGCGCGCCGCCGAACCGGTGATGACGTCCGCCTCGGCGTCTGCGGCGGCCTCCTCGGGGAAGGCCTGGGGGTAGCACCCGGTCAGCACGGTCACTGCGCCGGGGTTTTCGCGCTTGGCACGCCGCAGCCACTGGCGGCTTTTTTTGTCGCCGCCCGCCGTCACGGTGCAGCTGTTCACCACATATACGTCGGCCTCCTCGCCGTCGGCGGCGATGGTGTAGCCGTTCTGTTCAAACATGCGCATCAGCGCGCCGGTCTCGTTCTGGTTCACCTTGCAGCCCAAGGTGTAAAATGCTGCTCTCATTGCGTCACCTCTGTGATGGAATCGTTCTGCTCCTATTATACAAAAAAACGCCGCAAAGCACAACCGGACCGGCGCCGTCGGAAAGATTTGCCTCAAAGCGGCATACACATAGCACCAAACCACCAAAGGAGGAACCGCTATGTGGAAACAGAAAGCCGCGGCCGTGCTGGTGTGCGGGCTGCTGCTGGGGCTGGGGCGGCCCATATTGGCAGGGGAGACGGCGCCCCGCTTTGAACAGCCGGATTTCGACCTGCCATGCAAGGCCGCCATCCTCATCAGCCAGGATACGGGGGAGATCCTGTATGAAAAAAACGCCGACCAGCAGCTGCCCATCGCCAGCATCACCAAGGTGATGACCCTGCTGCTCACCTTTGAGGCCATCGACCAGGGCAAAGTGAGCACCGGAGACCTCGTGCCGGTGTCCGAGCATGCCTACAGCATGGGCGGCAGCCAGATCTGGCTGGAGCCGGGCGAGCAGATGACGCTGGACGAGATGATCCGCGCCATCTGCGTGGCGTCGGCCAACGACGCGGCGGTGGCGGTGGCCGAGTTCATCGGCGGCAGCGAGCCGGCTTTCGCCGCCCAGATGAACCAGAAGGCCGCCGAGCTGGGCATGACCAACACCACCTTCAAGAACGCCTGCGGGCTGGACGAGGAGGGCCACCTCTCCACCGCGCGGGACGTGGCCGCCATGAGCCGCGCGATCCTGAACGAACACCCCGACATCACCCAATACACCACCATCTGGATGGACACGCTGCGGGGCGGCGAGACCCAGCTGGTGAACACGAACAAGCTCCTGCAGCGCTACAACGGCGTCACCGGCCTGAAGACCGGCACCACCGGGGGAGCGGGCGTCTGCATCACCGCCAGCGCCGAGCGGGACGGCCTGCGCCTGATCGCGGTGGTGCTGGGGGCCGCCAGTAGCGCCGAGCGCTTCGACGCCGCCACCGCCCTGCTGGACTACGGCTTCTCCACCTTCGAGATGGCGGCCTGCCCCACCCCGGAGAACGCGCCCCAGAGCCTGCCGGTCACCGGCGGCGTGGCCGAACAGACGGCCCTGTCCTGGCCGCAGCTGCCCGGCGTGCTGGTAAAAAGGGGGGAGGGCGGCGGCCTGTCGGCGCGGTTCGAGCTGCCGGAAAGCCTCTCCGCCCCGGTGCAGAAGGGGCAGGAGGTGGGATGGCTGATCCTGGACGGGGCCGGGGGAGAACTGGGCCGCTGGCCGATCACCGCCGCCGACGAGGTGGGCGGCCGCACCTTCGGCTATATACTGGAACTTTTGGTCAGGAATCTGATCGTGTTGTAGAAATATTTGTGCAAACCTTGACATACACCCCCGAAAACGAGTATAGTTATACCAAAGCCAGCGGTTGTATTCACTCCGGATGCGAACGCGGGCGAATACAAGATGATCCAAGATTTCCCGCCCCGGCGGGGAAGATACAAATTAGGGGGGCATTGATCAATGAGCGTACGATTCAACGGCAAGCACCTTGCCAAATTCGTGAAGGACAGCGAGTTTGCGGCGATCTATCCGCAGGTGGAAGCTGCTCACGCGCTGCTGGAAGGCCGCAACGGTCCCGGCAACGATTTCCTGGGGTGGGTAGACCTGCCGGTCAACTACGACAAAGAGGAATTCGCCCGCATCAAGCAGGCGGCCGCCAAGATCATCTCCGACACCGACGTGCTGCTGGTGATCGGCATCGGCGGCAGCTATCTGGGCGCCCGCGCCGCCATCGAGGCAATGGCCGGCTCCCTCTACAACTGCACCTGCAAAAACACCCCGCAGATCCTGTTTGTGGGCAACTCCATCTCCTCCGCCTACCTGAACCAGGTGCTGAGCATCTGCGAGGGCAAGCGCGTGAGCCTGAACGTCATCTCCAAGTCCGGCACCACCACCGAGCCGGCCGTGGCGTTCCGCGTGCTGAAGGAGTACCTGGAAAAGACCGTCGGCAAGGAAGAGGCCAAGAGCCGCATCTACGCCACCACCGACCGTGCCCGCGGCACCCTGAAGGAGCAGGCGGACAAGGAAGGCTGGCAGACCTTCGTGGTGCCCGACGACGTGGGCGGCCGTTTCTCGGTGCTCACCGCCGTGGGCCTGCTGCCCATCGCCTGCGCCGGCCTGGACATCGACAAGCTGATGGAGGGCGCCGCCGCCGCCCGTGAGGCGTTCAGCACCTGCACGCCGGACAACGACTGCTACAAATACGCCGCCGCCCGCAACATCCTGTACCGCAAGGGCAAGAAGGTGGAGCTGATGGCCTGCTATGAGCCCGACTTCGCGATGATGAACGAGTGGTACAAGCAGCTGTACGGCGAGAGCGAGGGCAAGGACCAGAAGGGCCTGATGCCCACCAGCGTGATCTTCTCCACCGACCTGCACTCGATGGGCCAGTTCGTGCAGGACGGCGCCCGCATCATGTTCGAGACGGTCGTGGACATCAAAAAGCCGCACACCGAGCTGTTCATCGAGAAAGACCCCGCCAACCTGGACGGCCTGAACTTCCTGGCCGATCAGAACATGAGCGTGGTGAACCGCAAGGCGATGGAGGGCACCATCCTGGCCCACACCGACGGCGGCGTCCCCAACATCGTGCTGGAGGTCGACAGCCTGGGCGAGTTCGATCTGGGCTACCTCATCTATTTCTTCGAGCGCGCCTGCGCCATCAGCGGCTACATGCTGGGCGTGAACCCGTTCGACCAGCCCGGCGTGGAGAGCTACAAGAAAAACATGTTCGCCCTGCTGGGCAAACCCGGCTACGAGGCCCAGAAGGCCGAGCTGGAGGCAAAACTTCGTTAAGCACACCGGACGGTGTAAAAAATAAGGAGGGTATTCCCTATGATTAAACTCATCATTGGTTCCAAAGGCAGCGGTAAGACCAAGGCCATGATCGAACAGATCAACCATGCGGCGGAAACCACCAGCGGCAATGTGGTCGTTGTGGAGAAGTCCATGAAGCTGACCTACGACATCACCCATAAGGCCCGCCTGATCGATGCCGATGAATATAAAATCGCCGGCTACGACATGCTGTATGGTTTCCTGGGCGGCCTGCTCGCGGGCAACTACGACATCACCGAGCTGTATGTGGACGGCGTGCTGAAGATGGGCAACCACGACCTGGAGGGCCTGGGCAAGTTCTTGGCCGAGGTGGACGCTCTGGCCGGCGACAACGTGAAGGTGACCGTCACCGTTTCGGCCGACGCCTCCGCGCTGCCCGAGAGCGTGAAGAAATACGCCTGATTCCGGGCGCGATCCCACCTGTATGCTGTACCGGGCAGGGGCCGAAAGGTCCCTGCCTTTGGCATGAAACAGCGATGGTGGGCATTTATCCAAGGCAAAAGTAATTTTTGCATAAATTTCCGGGAATCCTATTGACAAGGGCAAAATTTGCAGGTATAATAGCAAAGCGACCTTTTGAGGTGAGATATGCAGTTCGATTTGTTTCAATTCATCACACGCGCCGCCCAGCCTGCCGAGCGCACGTTCACGCTGGAGATCGGCGAGGGATGGTTTTCGGACTATTCCATTGCCGAGCCCGTGCAGGTGCATTTCACGGTACAGCACGAGGGGACGAGCCGGGTCAAGCTGGCGATGTGGTTCGATGTACAGACGAATGCCGAATGTGCGCGCTGCCTTGAGCCGGTCACAAATACCTATCAGATCCGTCAGGAATACATGACGAGTCTGGAAGAGCTGCAAAGCGATCTGTGCGATCTGCCGGTGTCGGGAAGGGGAATGCTGGATGTGAACCAGCTGGCTCTGTCCGAGATCAGCCTGCAGGTGCCGCAGGTGGTGCTGTGCAGCGAAGACTGTCAAGGGCTCTGCCCCGTCTGCGGCAGCCCCCGAAAGCTGGGCTGCGGCTGTGTTGAGCAGTCGGCAGACGAACGGCTTTCAATTTTTGACCAACTGCTAAGTTAGGATTCACACAATGAGGAGGTGCTTACAGTGGCAGTACCGAAGAGAAAGGTTTCCAAGGCACGTCGTGATAAACGTCGCTCCTCCGTGTGGAAGCTGGACGCCCCCGCGCTTGTGAAATGCAGCCAGTGCGGTGAGTACAAACTTCCCCACCAGGTTTGCGGCAATTGCGGCTACTACAAGGGCAAGGAAATCGTAAAGAAGGAAGCGTAAGTCACATCGCTTCCCGAAACAGAAGGGGAGGGGAAACCTTCCCCTTTTCTGTTGTATCCGGCGGCATCTCCGCCGCAGAACAGGAGGACACATGGCGGTAAAGATCGCATCGGTAGAAAACGGCTCGGCAGCCCAGGCGGCCGGCCTGGAAGCGGGGATGGTGCTGCTGTCGGCCGACGGCAATGCCATCAACGATATGCTGGACTATGAATTCTACACCTCGGCGCCCCGGCTGGAGCTGGCGGTGAGCATGGGGGGAAAACTGGAATATGTGACGGTGGAAAAGGAGGAATACCAGCCGTTGGGCTGCAACTTCGAGCGCTATCTCATCGACGAGCAGCACTCCTGCAAAAACCACTGCATGTTCTGCTTCATCGATCAGCTTCCCCCGGGCCTGCGCAAAAGCCTCTATTTCAAGGACGACGACGAGCGGCTCAGCTTCCTGTTCGGCAACTACATCACCCTCACCAACCTCAACGAACACGAGGTGCAGCGCATCAAGGACATGCGCATCTCCCCCATCAATATCTCGGTGCACACCACCGACCCGGACCTGCGGGTGCGGATGATGGCCAACAAGAGGGCCGGCGAGACGCTGCGCTATCTGGACGAATTTGCCGCCGCCGGCATCGAGATGAACTGCCAGCTGGTGCTGTGCCGCGGCATCAACGACGGCGAAAAGCTGCGCGAGAGCCTCACGAAGCTCATCAGCCTGTATCCGGCGGTGCAGAGCATCGCCGCGGTCCCGGCCGGCCTCACCGATTACCGCAAGGGCCTGTACAAGCTGGAGGCCTACGACGCCGCCACCGCCGCCGAAACGCTGGACATCCTGGAGGAGTTCGGCAGAGCCTGTGTGGAGAAGCTGGGCGTGCGCCTGGTCTACCCGGCCGACGAATGGTTCCTTCTGTCGGGGCGCCCCATCCCGGGCGGCGACTATTATGATGAGTACCGCCAGCTGGAAAACGGCGTAGGCATGTGGCGTTTGTTCCACGACACCTTCATCGCCGAGCTGGAAGCCAGCCGCCGGCTGCTGCTGCCGCGCCAGATCGACCTGGTCACCGGCACGATGGCGGCGCCGCTGCTGCAGAGCCTCGCCGAAGCCGCCTGCAAAAAGCATCGCGCGCTCAAAGCCGCGGTGCACCCCATCAAAAACAACTTCTTCGGCGGCAACGTGGGCGTGGCGGGCCTGGTCACCGGCACCGACATCATCGCCCAGTGCCGCGGCAGGCTGCAGAGCAAGCTGCTGGGCATCCCGGAAGTGATGCTGCGCACCGAGCAGGACATGTTCCTGGACGACGTCACCATCGCGCAGCTGGAAAAGGAGCTGAAGGTGAAGGTGAAGATCATCCCGGCCGACGGGGCGGCGGCCTTGCGCGCGATCCTGGGGCTGAAAGACTGACACAATACCAACAAAAAGGAGGCAAGAGGGGAATGGCAAAACCCATCGTAGCCATTGTGGGGCGGCCCAATGTGGGCAAATCGACCCTGTTCAATAAACTCATCGGCCAGCGTCTGGCCATCGTCGAGGACACCCCCGGCGTCACCCGCGACCGCATCTACGGCACCTGCGAGTGGCAGAACCGGCAGGTGCTGCTGGTGGATACCGGCGGCATCGAGCCGTCCATCGACGACGGCATTCTGCTGCATATGCGCCAGCAGGCACAGCTGGCCATCGACACCGCGCAGGTCATCATCTTCGTCACCGACCTGCGCAGCGGCGTCACCGCACAGGACCAGGACATCGCCGCCATGCTGATGCGCAGCGGCAAACCGGTGGTGCTGGCGGTGAACAAGGTGGACACGCTCGGCGATCCCCCGCTGGAACTGTACGACTTCTATGCGCTGGGCCTGGGCGAGCCGTACCCCGTCAGCTCGGTGCACGGCCACGGCACCGGCGATCTGCTGGACGAGGTGTACAGCCATCTGTCCTTCGAGGACGAGTCCGAGCAGGAGGACGACCGCATCAGCGTGGCCGTGATCGGACGTCCCAACGTGGGAAAATCCAGCCTGGTGAACTTCATCCTGGGCGAGGAGCGCATGATCGTGGCCAACGAGGCCGGCACCACCCGCGACGCGATCGACTCGGAGGTGGAGAACCAGCACGGCAAATTCATCTTCACCGACACCGCCGGCCTGCGCAAGCGCGGCAAGGTGGAGGAGGGCGTGGAGCGGTTCAGCGTGCTGCGCAGCCTGGCAGCGGTGGAGCGCAGCCGGGTGTGCGTCATCATGATCGACGCCACCGAAGGCTTCACCGAGCAGGACAGCAAGGTGGCCGGCTTCGCCCACGAGCAGGGCAAGGCCTGCATCATCGCGGTGAACAAGTGGGACGCGGTGGAAAAGGACGACAAGACGATGGATGTCATGCGCAAAAAGCTGATGAACGATTTCAGCTTCATGAACTATGCGCCTATCATCTTCATCTCGGCCAAGACCGGCCAGCGCGTCGACCGCCTGTTCGACCTCATCAAATACGTGGACGAGCAGAACGCTCTGCGTGTGACCACCGGCGTGCTGAACGAGCTGCTGGCGCGTGCCACTGCGCGCGTGCAGCCGCCCAGCGACAAGGGCAAGCGTCTGAAGATTTACTATATGACCCAGATCTCCACCCGCCCGCCCACCTTTGTGTGTTTTGTGAATTCCAAGCAGCTGTTCCATTTTTCTTACCAGCGGTATATCGAGAACCAGATCCGGGCCACCTTTGGCCTGGAGGGCACTCCTGTTCGTATCATCGCGCGCGAACGCGGTGAAGGCAAAGGCTGACAGATAAAGAAAGGCGGAGATGGATCATGTGGACAACAACGATGGTGCTGTGCGGCATCGGAGTGCTTGCGGAGGCGTATCTGCTGGGCAGCATCAACTTTGGTGTGGTGGTCAGCAGGCTGCTCTACCACGAAGACGTGCGCACAAAGGGCAGCGGCAACGCGGGCACCACCAATATCCTGCGCACCTACGGCAAAAAGGCGGCGGCGCTCACCCTGGCCGGAGACATCGGCAAGGGGGTGGCGGCGGTGCTGTTGGGCAAGCTGATCTTTGCGCTGGCCATCGGTCCCGAAGCGGCCCTCTACGGCGGATACCTGGCCTCCATTGCGGCGGTGTGCGGACATCTGTGGCCGATCTGGTTCGGCTTCAAGGGAGGCAAGGGGGTCGCGGTCGCGGCCGGCGCCATCCTGGCCACCCAGCCGCCGGTCGTGCTCGCGCTGGCAGTCGTCTTTTTTGCGCTGGCATTCTCCACCCGCATCGTCAGCCTGTCCAGCATCGTGGTGGCGGCGCTGTATCCCGTGTTCACCGGCCTGTGGTCGTGGTATCGGGGGTATGATGTCTGGTTCACCACCGTGTTCGCAGCGGCCATGGGCCTGCTGGTGATCTGGATGCACCGCGCCAACATCGCGCGTCTGCTGAACGGCACCGAGTACAAGTTCGGCGAAAAGAAAAAGTGATCCCTTCCCACAGACGCCCCGCCGCGCAGAACCCTGGAATCGCAGAAATTCCGGGGCTGCGCGGCGGGGCGCTTTGCAGAACGGCGGCGGCAAAAAACGGCCTTTTTTCACAAAAAAATTGTGTTCGTCATTGAAAAACCGTCTGAAATAGATTATAATAAAAGCCGTAAAAATATATCTGTGGCCGTTTTGTCAAAGCGGGTCCGTCTGTGGGGATCTTCCGCTCCAGATGGGCCGCAAGCGGGAATGGGCTGGAAAGAGAAGGGGGAGACTTTTTGACAAAGCAGTTAAATGAGTATTTGCGCCAGGCCAAAAAGAACCTGTGCTGCGAAAAAGAGGCGCAGGCCGTTTTTGAACAGCGGGTTCAAACGGCGGTCCGCGATATACAGGCTGAGCACCCGGATGTATCCTGGGAGCAGTGTGTGGAAATTTTGGGCACCCCGGAACAGATGGCCGAGGAATACATGCAGGAATTTTCGCCGGAGTATATCAGCGGATACCGGAAAAAACAGCAAAGAAAATGGGGATACGGCATCGCCGCGGCTGTTCTGGCAATCGTCGTGCTGGCAGTGGTGGCAGGCTATTGGTGGTTTGTCAAATCAACACATGTGGTGGATGTGCAGACCACGATTTCCGACGCAGGGAATGTCGGTGATGTGCAGAGTATCCCGAATTTACTACAGGAAGATCAGGAGGAATCAGAATGAAACGTTTTTTTGCACTTTTGATGGCAGCTGTGATGCTGGTCTGCATGGCGGTGCCCGCGTTGGCCGGTCAGCAGACGGTGGTGGACTTGGGCGAAGAGGATCTTGGCAACGGCATCACCTGTAAGTCCACCCTTGTCATCAAGGAGAATCTCACCCGCGCCTCGCAGAAATGCGGCTATGTCATCAGGGAGTATTCCTATCAGGGAGAATGGATCGGCAGTGTTCAGCTGAACGGCTGCTTTACATACGACGGCAAAACTGCAACCGCCACGCAGGTCAGCGCCTACCACTCCACCGCCTCCGGCTGGAATTATGGCGGCGAGAAAACATGGTGCAGCGGCAACAGCGTGAACCTGACGGCGCGCTTTACCCACTGGGGCAGTCCGGTTGAGGTAAGCGCGAAGCTGTCCTGCTCTCCCACCGGTGTTTTGAGCTGAGGACCATTTTCTGTATGCAAAAAGGGCCTGCCCCTCAGCTGAAAAGCCTGTGGGCAGGCCCGCTTTTTTATGCCAGGACAATCAGCCCCACCAGCATCACCGCCACACCGGCCGCAAAACCGGCCCCGGTGTGTCCGCTGCCCCCGGCCGCCGCGCCGCCGGGAAGAAGCTCGGCCGCACAGGCGCCGCACATGATGCCGGCGATCAGCGCGGTGGTGCCGTTGAGCAGCCCGGGGGTGAGGATCGGCCGCAGTATCGCCATTGCAAGCAGCGCGCCCAGCGGTTCGGCCAGTCCGCTGGCCAGCGCCCAGGCCACGCCTTTCCAGCGGCTGTGCAGGGCGTATCCCACCGGGATGCTCACCGCCAGCCCTTCCGGGAGATTGTGCAGCGCCACCGCCAGCGCCAGGCGCAGTCCGCGCTGGGGGCTTTGCAGCCCGCCCAGCAGCGTGAGCATCCCTTCGGGCAGGTTGTGGATGGCCAGCGCCGCCGCCACCATCACGGCGGTGCGCAGAATACTGCCGGTCCCCGGCTGCGGCTGCGGGAGAAGCCTTCGCGCAAGCAGCAGGATCACGGTGCCCAATATGCACAGGCTGGCCGCCGCCCCGGCCGCCGCCCAGGCGGGCATCCATTCCATATACTGCGCCGCCGCGGCGGGCAGAAGATCGGCCAGCGATACCGTCAGCATCACGCCCGCCGCGAAGCCCATGCTGGCCCCCAGCGTGCGCGGCCCCACCCGCGGCACCAGCGCGCCCAGCAGTCCCCCCGCTCCGGTGGCAAGGCCCGCCATCAAAGACAGCCCCACCGCATATGTCCATGTCCCCAACGCACACACCCCCTGTGCTGACACTGTATGCCGGCACAGGGGGCGGATATGCGCGGTTCAGTTTGTGGTCAGGCCGAAGCTGACGTTCAGAGCGTGGTCGATGCGCTCCTGGTCCTCCCGGCTGATGCGCCCGGTCCGCTCTTTCAGGCGCCGTTTATCCAGCGTGCGGATCTGCTCCAGCAGCACCACGCTGTCCTTGCTCAGCCCGCACTGCGACGCCTTGATGCCGATGTGGGTGGGCAGATCGTTTTTGTCCTGGCGCGAGGTGATCGCCGCCGCGATGACGGTGGGGCTGAACCGGTTCCCAATATCGTTCTGCACGATAAGTACCGGCCGCACACCGCCCTGCTCGCTGCCCACCACGGGGCTCAGATCGGCATAAAAAACCTCCCCGCGCTTTACTTCCCGATGTTCCATTGTGTTGTCCCTCCCGGATCATTTGTTACCTACAGCATGGCCGGAAAGGGCGCCGGATATACAAAACAAAAAACGGCCGCCCCCCAAAACAGGGGGACAGCCGCTGTGAAAACACAAACAAACACAATCAGGCCAGGATCAGATCGGTCAGCTCCATGGGATCCACGATCTTGCCGTCCTTGTAGACGCGCATGTTGCCGCTGGCGATCTCGTCGATCAGGATCACTTCGCCGTTGTTGTAGCCGAACTCGAACTTGATGTCGTACAGCTGCATGCCCTTGGAAGCCAGATCGTCGGCAACCACCTTGGTGATGGCCAGGGTCTGCTTCTTCATGCTCTCGAACATCTCCTGAGACATGATGCCCAGAGCCTCCAGGCCCTCGCTGGTGACCAGGGGATCGCCCTTGGCGTCATCCTTGAAGGTGCACTCGACGTAACCGCCGGGCAGGGGAGTGCCGTCCTGGATGTAATCGCCGTAGCGGCGGATGAAGCTGCCGGTGGCAACCAGGCGGCAGATCACTTCCAGGCCGTGGCCGAACACCTTGGCAGGCAGCACTTCCATGGTGGCGTCCTCGATGTTGGCGCTCACATAGTGGGTTTTCACACCGGCCTGCTTCAGCAGCTCGAAGTAGTGGATGGAGGTCTTCAGGTTCTGACGGCCGATGCCTTCAATGGTCAGGCCCACCGAGTTCTCGCCCGGATCGAACACGCCGTCTTTGCCGGTGCAGTCGTCCTTGAACTTCAGCATCACATTGCCATTGTCCAGCTCGTACACGTCTTTGGTTTTGCCCTGGTATACCTTTTTCATACTGCAAGACTCCTTTTGTGTTGTTTGCGTAAATCTTCGGAAGCATCCCGCAATTCGGGGACCGCGACACATATTATAGCAGATTTTCGGGCTTTTGGCACTATCCCCACAACATCTTTGGAAATACGCTGAAAAATTCGTTTTTGAAACCGACGCTTTTTATTCATACCACACGTTTTTTTGCGGGTTTGCAGGCGCCGCAAACGGATTTTTCGGAACGGAACGGCCGGCAAACCCGCTTGCAAGCCGCCCCAAAAACAGGTATCATAGAGCAAACAAAAACGGAGGTGCTGCAAGATGAAACAAACCGAAACGGTGCGTGTGCTCATCATCGACGGCCAGGGCGGACGCATGGGCGCACAGCTGGTGGAAGGGCTGAAAAACGCCGTTCCTGCTGCCTGCATCACCGCGGTGGGGACCAATGCGATCGCCACCTCGGCGATGGTGAGGGCCGGAGCATTGCAGGCGGCCACCGGCGAAAACGCCGTGGTGGTGAACAGCCGCCGGGCCGACATCATTGCCGGGCCGCTGGGCATCGTCATGGCCGATTCACTGCTGGGCGAGATCACTCCCGCCATGGCGGCAGCGGTGGCCCAGAGCGAGGCGTTCAAGGTGCTGCTGCCGGTGAACCGCTGCAACCATGTGGTGGTGGGCGTGCAGGATCTGTCGATGGGGCAGCTGATTTCCCAGGCGGTGCAGCGGATCAGTCAGCTCTGCTCATCCCGCTGATACAACCACCGCCTGCATGCCCAGCTCGGCATAGCGCTCTTCCACAAGGTCTTTTTCCCATTTCACACGGCGTCCCGTTGACGGGTCGTTGAAGAAATAGTGGTTGCTGTCGGCGCCCACCAGCACCAGACAGTGCTCGTTGGCCACCCATTCAAACGGGCCGTCCGGCGTCTGCCAGACGCCGCCTTCGGCGGATTCCACCATGTCCATCGTTGCCCACACCAGCACGGGGGTGCCTTCTTCTATATAGTCGGTGCACAGCTGCGCCAGCGGCTGGCCGGTGACATCCTCCACCGTGCAGTTGGGCAGGGCCTGCTGCATGGCGCTGCAGATCACCGGCGCATAGCAGCCGTATCCGCTGTCCTGCCAGGGCAGCTCGATGAAGGCTTCCCACGGCGAGAGGTTGCAGAGCTGCCCGTCCTCGTACCAGAATTCCTGCATCGGGACGCAGTTTGCGATCCACTCCTCAAAACTCATCGAACACCCGTAGTATTCCAGCAGCATATAGGCGCTCACCAGCTCGCAGCCGGTGGGCATGCCCAGCTGTTCCTGGCTCAGCAGCGGCACCGGGATCGGCGCGCTTTGGTCGGGGCTGTCCTTCTGCGCCGGTGCGGCGATCGTTTCCCGTATCGGGGGTTCCCGTCTGCCGCTGTCCGGCCGGAAACAAAACGACAGCGCCCCGGCCATCCCTGCCAGAATCACCGCGGCTGCCCACCGGCGCCGGCGCCGTCTTGCGGTGCGGTATTTCCACTTCATGCCGCAGCACCTCCTCCCGTTTGTCTTTAGTGTAGCAGAAGAATCTGCAGGCATTCTCAAAAAAACAGCAGAAACTGCGCAAAAGTTCTTGCAGCAAAATCAAAAATTATGATTGACTTATCTGACAAAACATGCTATTATATGTAGCGCAGTGTTCCTGCTGCAACAAATATAAGCGGAAGTGCTGGAATCGGCAGACAGGCACGTTTGAGGTGCGTGTGTCCATGACGTGTGGGTTCAAGTCCCATCTTCCGCACCAGTCAGGTCCTCATAAGGAGTTTCAGGTTCCTTATGAGGACTTTGTGTTTTTGGGGCCGGGTCGCCTTTGTGCAGTCCGGCCTGTTTCTTTTCCCGGCGGCGGGAGGCCGAAAGAGGGGACGCAGGCTTGGCAAATCGGCATACCGTGCCCCATCGGTCCAAAGCCGTTTTTAAGACGAAAGCCTGTTCCGTTTTTGAACCGGAACAGGCCTTTTCTGTGATCCGCAGAAAAAGCGCGGCTCATTCTTGGCGGAAGGCGGTTACTCCTCGGATTCTTCCAGCGCGCGTTCCGCCAGACGGCGCAGACTGTCCGGCAGATGCACGCCTCCACTGCACAGGGCGGTGTAGTCCGCGCGCAGCTGGGCTTGTTCTTTGCGGTCCAGGCGCATGGAGCCTTGCCGGGAGCGCTGGAAATGCCGCAGAAGCCCGTATACCAGTTCTTTGTCCTCGTAGTCCAGAAACGAGATATCAATGGTTTCGCTGTGGCCGATCTCAAGAATATAGTCGGCCGATACCCGGAAAAGCTGTGCAAGCTCCACCACGTATCGGGTGGACGGCACGCTGATCCCCATTTCCCATGCGTTGATGGCAGACCGCGACAGGCCCAGCTTTTTTGCCAGCGCTGTCTGTGTCAGCCCGCTTGCTTCGCGCAGTTCTTGGATGCGTTCCCCAATCATACGGCATCCCTCCTTGTTATCATCCTATCTGTTCTTTTAAGATATTGCATTATCATTCTGGACTAATACTAATCTTATAAGATAATATAACTTGACAAAACGCGGGAGGAAAGCGTATCATGAAACAACGAACGGCGCACGAACTTGGAAAAACAAAAAAATCTGTCTTTCCTCTTTTCTTTTTCAGACGAGTAGTGTATAATGGCTACAACGTATTTTATTATAATTTGCAAATCAGCATATAATAAGTTGTAAGAAAGGGGAACGTTTATGAAAAAAGAAAAACAGCCCCGTGCGGTGGAGCTGGGACGCAGACTGCGCGGCTGGCGGATGGAAAACGGCGTGGGGCTGCGCCATTTGGCGGATATCCTGGGGGTCAGCGAGCGGAGCGTGGCCGGCTGGGAATTGGGCGAGTTCTATCCCGGCTTCGACGCGCTCAGCCGTCTGGCGGACGGCATGGGGGTCTCGGTGGACTGGCTGATGGGCCGCTGCAGCTGCTGGAAAACAGCCGATCAGGTGCTCCGCGAACAGCACAGATCCAGCCAGTGATTGCAGCCCTCTTTCTCTGCGTGTATAATAAAAGGAAAACGGCCGCAGCGAATGCGATGGCAGGAAAGGGGAGATCAGCTTGCTACAGGGAGTGGGAATGGACCTGACCAGTGTCTCACGGATGGCCCGCAGCATCGAAAAGGAACACTTTGTGCAGCGGGTGTTCGGCGAAGAGGAGCAGCAGCTGTTTGCACAGCGGGCAGGCCGCGCCGCACAGAGCGCGGCGGCCAATTTCGCTGCCAAGGAGGCATTCCTGAAAGCCGCCGGTACGGGGCTGGGCGGCTTTGCGCTGCGGGATATCCAAGCGCTTCGCCTGGAAAGCGGCGCGCCGGTCTATCGTTTCTCCGGCACAGCCCTCGAATATATGCAGACACACCACCTTGCGGCACACCTGTCGCTCAGCCATGAAGGGGACATGGCCGCGGCGGTGTGCATCCTGGAATGTCTCCCTGTATAAGAAAGCCGCCGCAGCCCTGTGTGACTGCGGCGGCATGGCGTTTGTTCGGGGGAGTGCGCAGACAGCTCAGACGGCGCGCCGGACCATCCGCTCTGCCCACCACAGGCGGCGATAGCGCCCGTTGAAGGTCTCGAACAGGCTGCACCCCTTGTCCACAAGGCACACCAGCACGCCCTCGCGGCAGCGCGGAGGCACCGGTGTCAGCGGGAACATGTGGCGCAGGATGATGTTTTCTTCCCGTTCATCCAGCCGGCAGCACAAGCGCGCGTTGCCAAGCGCCGCGGCGGGATGGCGGAACCCGTGCAGTCTGCCGTGGCCGGGCTGATGCCAGTCGTAGAGGAAATAGTCGTGCAGCAGCGCTCCGCGCACCAGGGCGCGGCGGTCCACCTCGAGCCGCAGCAGACGCGCCAGCCACAGGCAGTACCACGCCACCGCCACGCAGTGCAAAAAGGTGCTGGTCTGCCCGTGCTGTACATAGGCGCAGGACTCGGCCAGGCGGCTGTTCTCCAGAAGCACAGCCAGCTCGGCGCGCAGCAGCGCGCGGTCGGAAAAACAGTGCATCGGTATCCGCTCCTTTCTTTCATGCCGGGCATCCGAAACGGGATGCCTCCTATTTATTATAACGAAGCCGCCGCTGTATATGTTTCGGAAAAGCGCCAAAAATAGGAGACGCTCTCTGCAATTTTCCATCCAAGGCGACAATGTTGCGCAGCGAATGCAAAAAAGCTGAAAAAACCGCCGGATTTTTGCAGTTTGCCTGTTGACAAGCCGTGCAAAGCTGTGTAAAATAAACAGTGTTGCGCTCAGTGTGCAACAGAACAATTTTGGAAAGGAGGAAAATCATGCCCACATTTAACCAGCTTGTACGCAAAGGCCGCGAGGTACTGGTGAAGAAGAGCACGGCTCCCGCTCTGCTGAAGAGCTACAACTCTCTGAACAAGACCTACGACGATATGAACAGCCCGCAGAAGCGTGGTGTTTGCACCGCCGTTCGTACCATGACCCCGAAGAAGCCGAACTCTGCTCTGCGTAAGGTAGCCCGTGTAAAGCTCACGAATGGTATCGAGGTAACTTCTTATATCCCTGGTATCGGCCATAACCTGCAGGAGCACAGCGTTGTACTGATTCGTGGCGGCCGTGTGAAGGACCTGCCCGGTGTTCGTTACCACATCATCCGTGGTACTCTGGATACCCAGGGTGTGGCCAACCGCAACCAGGCCCGCTCCAAGTATGGCGCCAAGCGTCCCAAGGCCGGTGCTAAGAAGTAATTGACGTATACCCCGCCAAAATAGGCTTTTATATAGAGAAAAGGCCTCGTTTGGCACAACGGGAGTTTATTGCTTTCGAGTACCGATGATATCATTCTGTGAAGGAGGGAAGAAAAGATGCCGAGAAGAGGTAATATCGCCAAGCGTGACGTGCTGGCCGATCCTGTGTACAACAGCAAGATGGTCACCCGTCTGATCAACAGCGTGATGTACGACGGCAAGAAGGGCGTTGCCCAGAAGATCGTCTACGACGCTTTCGAGATCGTAAAAGAGAAGTCCGGTAACGATCCCCTGGAGATGTTCGAAAAAGCTCTGGAGAACATCATGCCCCTGCTGGAGGTCAAGGCCCGCCGTGTGGGCGGCTCCACCTACCAGGTGCCCATGGAGGTCCGCCCCGAGCGCCGCGAGACCCTGGGTCTGCGCTGGCTGACCACTTATTCCCGCAACCGCGGCGAGCGCACCATGCGTGAGCGCCTGGCCGCCGAGATCCTGGATGCCTGCAATGGCCAGGGCAATGCGGTGAAGAAGCGTGAGGATACGCACAAGATGGCCGAGGCCAACAAGGCGTTTGCTCACTATCGTTATTGATTTGTGTGTTTTGATTTAGGAGGTACCGTATGCCAAGAGACGTTTCTCTGGAAATGACCAGAAACATCGGCATTATGGCGCACATTGACGCTGGTAAGACCACTACCACCGAGCGTATCCTGTTCTACACTGGTGTAAACCACAAGATCGGTGAAACGCACGATGGCGCGGCCACCATGGACTGGATGGAGCAGGAGCAGGAGCGTGGTATCACCATCACCTCTGCTGCCACCACCTGTTACTGGAGCCACAGCGAATTCCAGAACAATCCTGCGCTTGCCAAAAAGAACAGACACCGTATCAATATCATCGACACCCCGGGCCACGTGGACTTCACCGTAGAGGTGGAGCGCTCCCTGCGCGTTCTGGACGGTTCCGTGACCGTTCTGTGCGCGAAGGGCGGCGTGGAGCCCCAGTCCGAGACCGTTTGGCATCAGGCCAACAAATACCACGTTCCCCGCATGGCGTACGTCAACAAGATGGACATCATGGGTGCGGATTTCTATCGCGTGGTAAAAATGATGCGTGAGCGTCTGAAATGTAACGCTGTTCCCATCCAGCTGCCCATCGGCAAGGAGGATACCTTCAAGGGTATCATCGACCTGATCGAGATGAAGGCCGACGTATACTACGACGACCTGGGCAAGGATGTCCGCGTGGAGGAGATCCCCGAGGACATGAAGGAGCTGGCCGAGCAGTATCATAACGAGCTGATCGAGGCTGTTGCCGAGGGCGACGAAGAGCTGATGATGAAGTATCTGGAAGGCGAAGAGCTGACCCAGAAGGAGATCAAAGCCGCTCTGCGCAAAGAGACCATCGCCAACACCATCGTTCCCGTTACCTGCGGTACTTCCTACCGCAACAAGGGCGTGCAGAAGCTGCTGGACGCTATCGTGGACTATATGCCCGCTCCCACCGATGTAGAAAACATCAAGGGCGTCAACCCCGATACCGGCGAGGAAGAGGTTCGCGAGTCTTCCGATACCGCTCCCTTCGCTGCTCTGGCCTTCAAGATCGCCACCGACCCGTTTGTTGGTAAGCTGTGCTTCTTCCGCGTGTACTCCGGTATCGCGAAGGCCGGCACCACCTACTACAACTCCGTAAAGGATTCCAACGAGCGTATCGGCCGTATCCTGCAGATGCATGCAAACCATCGTCAGGATATCGAGGAGTGCTACGCGGGCGATATCGCCGCGGCTGTTGGCGTGAAGAACACCACCACCGGCGACACCCTGTGCGACGAGAAGCACCCCATCGTCCTGGAGAGCATGGAGTTCCCCGAGCCCGTTATCCGCGTTGCCATCGAGCCCAAGACCAAGGCTGGTCAGGAGAAGATGGGCATTGCGCTGGCCAAGCTGGCTGAGGAGGACCCCACCTTCAAGACCTACACCGATGACGAGACCGGTCAGACCATCATCGCCGGCATGGGCGAGCTGCACCTGGAGATCATCGTAGACCGTCTGCTGCGCGAGTTCAAGGTTGAGGCCAACGTGGGCGCTCCCCAGGTTGCCTACCGTGAGACCATCCGCAAGATGGCCGATCAGGACACCAAGTATGCCCGTCAGTCCGGCGGTAAGGGCCAGTATGGTCATGTAAAGATCAAGATGGAGCCCAACGAGACCGGCAAGGGCTACGAGTTTATCAACGCCGTTGTGGGCGGCGCCATTCCGAAGGAGTTTATCGGTCCCATCGACCAGGGTATCCAGGGTGCGATGCAGGCCGGCGTGCTGGCCGGTTATCCGGTTGTCGACGTGAAAGTCACCCTGTACGATGGCTCTTACCACGAGGTCGACTCCTCTGAAATGGCCTTTAAGATCGCCGCTTCGATGGCGTTCAAAGAGGCGATGCGCAAGGCAGACCCCGTTCTGCTGGAGCCCATCATGAAGGTTGCCGTTATCGTGCCCGACGAATACATGGGCGACGTGATCGGCGATCTGAACAGCCGCCGCGGCCAGATCCAGGGCATGGAGGCCATGAACGGTACCCAGCAGATCAACGCTTTCGTTCCTCTGTCTGGCATGTTCGGCTACGCCACCGATCTGCGCAGCAAGACGCAGGGCCGCGGTCAGTATTCCATGGAGCCCAGCCACTATGCTGAGGTGCCCAAGAGCATTGCCGAGAACATTATGGCCGGCCGGGCGAAGAAAGACTGATCCCTGCGCGAATTTTGCAGGACAGGGCCCCCAAAAACCTCTTGATTTTTGGGGGCATATCAAGTAAAATTACCTTAAAGATTTTTTTCGGTAACGAAAAGGAGGAAAACAACAATGGGTAAGGCTAAATTTGAGCGCACTAAGCCCCATATCAACATTGGCACCATCGGCCACGTTGACCATGGCAAGACCACCCTGACCGCTGCCATCACCAAGGTGCTGGCCATGAAGGGCGACGCCGAGTTCACCGATTACGCCAACATCGATAAGGCTCCCGAGGAGCGCGAGCGCGGCATCACCATCAACACCTCTCACGTTGAGTACGAGACCGACAACCGTCACTACGCTCACGTGGACTGCCCGGGCCATGCCGACTACGTGAAGAACATGATCACCGGTGCTGCTCAGATGGACGGCGCTATCCTGGTTGTGTCTGCTGCTGACGGCCCCATGCCTCAGACCCGCGAGCACATCCTGCTGTCCCGTCAGGTAGGCGTGCCCTACATCGTCGTGTTCATGAACAAGGTGGACCAGGTTGACGATCCCGAGCTGCTGGAGCTGGTTGAGATGGAGATCCGTGATCTGCTGTCCAGCTACGACTTCCCCGGCGACGACACCCCCATCATCAAGGGTTCCGCTCTGCAGGTTCTGGAGAGCACCAGCACCGACATCAACGCTCCCGAGTATGCCTGCATCCTGGAGCTGATGGACGCTGTTGACAACTATATCCCCACCCCCGACCGTATGGCCGACCAGCCGTTCCTGATGCCCGTTGAGGACGTGTTCACCATCACCGGCCGCGGCACCGTTGCTACCGGTCGTGTGGAGCGCGGCACCGTGAAGGTTGGCGAAGAGGTTGAGATCGTTGGCCTGAAGGACGAGAAGTCCAAGACCACCGTTACCGGTCTGGAGATGTTCCGCAAGACTCTGGACTTCGCGCAGGCTGGCGACAACGTTGGCGCTCTGCTGCGCGGCGTGCAGCGCTCCGACATCGAGCGCGGCCAGGTTCTGTCCAAGCCCGGCAGCATCCATCCCCACACCAAGTTCTCCGGCCAGGTGTACGTTCTGAAGAAGGACGAGGGCGGCCGTCACACCCCCTTCTTCAACAACTACCGTCCCCAGTTCTACTTCCGCACCACCGACGTGACCGGCACCATCTCCCTGCCCGAGGGCGTTGAGATGTGCATGCCCGGCGATAACGTTTCCATGGACGTTGAGCTGATCACCCCGATCGCTATCGAGGAAGGTCTGCGCTTCGCTATCCGTGAGGGCGGCCGTACCGTGGGTTCCGGCGTTGTTTCCAAGATCAACGAGTAATTTCCGCTCTGGTCTGAACTGAACGACCCAGCGCTCCCTGCCGAAAGGCAGGGGGCGCTTTTTGCTTTTCGGTTCTGTAAAAAACGGGCCGTGAACACGGCCCGCATGTCTGTGTGGGGCGCTGCCCCACGCCCTGCCGCCTTTTGAAAAAGGCGGGCGAAAACTTTTTTAATAAACTGGCGGGCCGTGTATACGGCCCGCAGATAAAGTTTTACTCGATTTTTTTCAAAAAATCGCGGATTGCAAAGGCAGAGCCTTTGCGAAGCTGTCGGGTTCATCTCAGCTGCCCCAGATACTCCTCCACATCAAAAGCATCCAGCCCGCTGTCCTTTTTCAGGTACAGCGGATGATGCGGATGTCCCTTCTTGCTCCGCGCGCCTGCCGTGTACCACTGCGCCCCGTATTCCTGCCCAATGCGGATCATGTCCCGCACACAGCCGGTCAGCCAGGGGCGCGCCTCAATGATCGTCCCCCATGCCGCCCAGACAGCAGGCGTCTGCCGGGATGCTTCCAGCGCATACCGGAACGCCGCCATGTTCTCCGCATGCAGGCGGGGATTGCACACCCGCTCCAGATCCTGCGGACGGGTCGCACGCTGCGCGTATACATTGAACATGATGAAGCTGTCAAATCCGTTGTGCAGCGCCACCCGCTGCACCGATTTCAGTGTGTTGTCCAGTGCGCCCGGCTCGGCCGTGGACGGGTTGATCCCCACGCAGATCAGCGGCTGCTCGCCTCTGGTTGCCAAAATATAACGGTATTCCGTGTATTCGCACGGCACATACAGCCAGCTCTCCCGGTCGTAGGCGTCGGACTGTTCCGCCGCAGCCAGCGCATCGGCAAAACGGAGGATCTCCATCTCGTTGGTGGAACAGGCGGGAATATGCATCGGGTGCCTCTCTTTCTCCGGCAGCAGCGCCGGCCGTTTCTGGTACCGCCATTGTACCACACCAGACCTCTCCCCAGCAAGTTCCGCGCGAAAATGGGCGAAACCTGTTGACATTTTCTCAAAACATGCTATAATTCTTATTTGCAAACAGAATAACAACTTATCAAGAGCGGCGGAGGGAACAGGCCCTGTGAAGCCCGACAACCTGCACATTGCGTGTAAGGTGCCAAATCCTGCGGGAAACCGAGAGATAAGCGAGATACGCGCCCGGTGTTGTTCCCCGGGCGCTTTTTTTGACCTCTTGAAAGTCGGTATTCTGGGATGCAGAACATCTTTGCGCTTTGCGCAGTATTTCAAGGAGGAAACAAAATGCTGAAAACTCTTTTCACGTCCGAGTCGGTCACCGAAGGCCATCCCGACAAAATCTGCGACCAGATCAGCGACGCCATTCTGGACGCCATCCTGGCGCAGGACCCCGGCGCCCGCGTGGCCTGCGAGACCACCTGCACCACCGGTCTGGTTCATGTGATGGGCGAGATCAGCACCAAGTGCTATGTGGACATCCCCAGCATCGTGCGCAACGTTGTGCGCGACATCGGCTACACCCGCGCCAAGTTCGGCTTTGACGCCGAGACCTGCGCCGTGCTCACCAGCATCGACGAGCAGAGCCCCGACATCGCGCTGGGCACCAACGACGAGGTGGGCGGCGCCGGCGATCAGGGCATGATGTTCGGCTACGCCTGCGACGAGACCCCCGAACTGATGCCGCTGCCCATCAGCCTCTCCCACAAGCTGGCCCGCCGCCTGACCGAGGTGCGCAAGAACGGCCAGATGGCCTATCTGCGTCCGGACGGCAAGAGCCAGGTCACCGTGGAATACCACGACGGCAAGCCCAGCCGCATCGATGCGGTGGTCATCTCCAGCCAGCACTCTCCCGACGTGGAGATGGAGCAGCTGCGCGCCGATGTGATGCAGAACGTCATCCTGCCGGTCCTGCCCGCCGAGCTGCTGGACGAGAACACCAAATACTACATCAACCCCACCGGCCGCTTCGTGGTGGGCGGGCCGCAGGGCGACTCCGGTCTGACCGGCCGCAAGATCATCGTGGACACCTACGGCGGCTATGCCCGCCACGGCGGCGGCGCCTTCTCCGGCAAGGACCCCAGCAAGGTGGACCGCAGCGCCGCCTACGCCGCCCGCTGGGTGGCCAAGAACGTGGTGGCGGCCGGCCTGGCCAGCCGCTGCGAGGTGGAGCTGGCCTACGCCATCGGCGTGGCCGAGCCGGTGAGCGTGCTGGTGGATACCTTCGGCACCGGCAAGGTGGCCGACGACAAGCTGGCCGAAGCCGTCTGCAAGGTGTTCGACCTGCGTCCCCAGGCCATCATCCGCGATCTGGGCCTGCGCGCTCCCATCTACCGTCCGCTGGCCGCCTATGGCCATATGGGCCGCGAGGACCTGGGCGTGAAGTGGGAATCCACCGACCGCGCCGAGGCCCTGAAGGAAGCCGCCGGCATCTGATCCAACCCATCCAAGACACGCCGCAGACAGCCCTTGTCCGCGGCGTGTTTTTTCCTGTTCCGCACCGGACGGGCACGTTTTTCATACAATGGGCCAAAAGGAGGCGGTTTTGTATGATGATCGGAGAAATGCAGTTCATCCTGCTCACAGGTTTGGCGGTGCTGGGGATCTTTTCGCTGTGGGATCTCGTCTGCCAGTGGCTGGGCCCGGCGCGGCGGGCAAGCATGACCGTCGTGCTGGAAGGGCCTCCCGCCGCCGTGCGCGCGCAGGCAAAGCTGGTGCAGCAGCAGTGGCCGCGCTGCACCGTGTGCCAGCATCCCACGCATTTACAAAATCCTCCAAACCAGGTATAATAAAACGATAAGACCAAACAGGAAAGGGGGCAGCTGCCGGTGGAACAGCAGATGCAGCTGCGGGGGACGGTGGAGCATATCGTCTACTGCAACGAGGAAAACGGTTACCATGTGGTGGAGCTGCTGGCCGACCAGGACCTGGTCACGGTGGTGGGCGATCTGGGCGAGGTGAACGAGGGCGAGGAAGTGGTCGTCACCGGCCGGTTCGTCACCCACGCCACCTTCGGGTTCCAGTTCCAGGCCGACAGCTGTGTGGTGCAGCTGCCGGAGACCAGCCGCGGCATCCTGCGCTACCTTTCCAGCGGTGCGCTGCCCTACATCGGCCCTGCCACCGCCAAAAAGATCGTGGCCCGCTTCGGGGACGAGACGCTGGACGTCATCGCCAATTCCCCGGAAAAGCTCACCGACATCCGCGGCATCAGCGGCCAGAAGGCAAAAGAGATCAGCAGCGAGTTCCACCGCCGCCAGGGGCTGCGGGAAGCCATCCTGTTTTTGGGGCAGCTGGGCCTTTCGCCGGCGCGCGCCATGTCGGTGTACCGCCATCTGGGGCCGGCCACCGTGGAGGCGGTCACCCAGAACCCGTATCTGCTGTGCGGCGCGCCTGCCTGGCTGCGCTTTGCCGAGGTGGACGCGATGGCGGTGCGGCAGGGGCTTGGGCCCAGCAGCCGGGTGCGCGATCTGGCGGCCTTCGAGTATGTGCTGCGCCACAACCTGCAGAACGGCCACACCTGCCTTCCCGCCCACCAGCTCTGCGCCACCACGGCCACCCTCACCGGCAGCACGCCGGAGCAGCTGGCCGAAGCGCTCACCCGCATTCTGGCCGACGGTCAGCTCGCCTCGGTCACCTACGGCAGCCGCCAGTATATCTATCTGGAAGATCTGTGGCGTGCCGAGCGCGGGATCGCACAGACCGTCCGGCAGATGGTGCGCCGCCCGGTGCAGGCGCCGGCCGGACTGCAGCAGAGCATCCGGGTGCTGGAGCAGGCACAGGGGATCCAGTATGCCGAGATGCAGCGGCAGGCCATCGCCACCGCGCTGGAAAATCGTCTGATGGTGCTCACCGGCGGCCCGGGCACCGGCAAGACCACGATCGTCAACGCGATCTTGTCCCTGTTTGAGCAGCAGCTCGACCGGGTGGCGCTGGCAGCCCCCACCGGGCGTGCGGCCAAGCGGCTGTCCGAGCTCACCGGACGCCAGGCCAAAACCATCCACCGCCTGCTGGAGGTGGATTTCTCCAAAGGGGAGGACGCGGTGCGCTTTGTGCACAACGAGAGCAACCCTCTGCGCGCCGACGTGGTCATCGTGGACGAGATGAGTATGGTGGACGTGAAGCTGTTCGAGAGCCTGCTGGCGGCCCTGCGCCCCAGCGCCCGCCTGATCCTGGTGGGCGACGCCGACCAGCTGCCCAGCGTGGGCCCCGGCAATGTGCTGGGAGAGCTGCTGCGCAGCGGCGTGGTCCCCACCGTGCGGCTGACCGAGATCTTTCGCCAGGCCGCAAAAAGCCTCATCGTCTCCAACGCGCACGGCATTGTGGAGGGGAAGATGCCGCAGCAGGGCGGCAAGACCGACGACTTCTTCATGCTGGAAGCGGGCGGCGCGGCCTGCCAGCAGCTGGTGTGCGACCTCGTGTCCACCCGGCTTCCCCGCAGCTATGGGCTTGACCCGGTGCGGGACATCCAGGTGCTCTGCCCCAGCCGGAAAGGCCTTCTGGGCACCGAGGCGATGAACGGGATGCTCCAGCAGCTGCTCAACCCGCCCGGTCCGGGCCGTTCGGAGCTGCGGCGCGGCAATCGCGTGTGGCGAAAAGGGGACAAGGTGATGCAGACCTGCAACGACTACGACCTGCAATATGAACGGCAGGACGGCGAAAACGGGGCGGGCGTCTACAACGGCGACATCGGCTACATCGAGCAGGTGGACCCGTCCGAACCGGCGCTGCGGGTCCGCTTCGACGACCGCGTGGTGGTGTATGCCGCCGAGCAGATCGAGGAGCTGGAGCCGGCCTATGCGGTCACCATCCACAAAAGCCAGGGCTGCGAGTTCCCGGCGGTGGTGATCCCGGTGGCCGAAACGCCCCAGAAGCTGCAATACCGCAACCTTCTGTATACCGGCGTCACCCGTGCGCGCAGCCTGTGCGTGCTGCCGGGACGGCGCGCCACCGTGCGTGCGATGGTGGCGAACGACCGCCATCAGCTGCGCTATTCCTGTCTGGCCCGAATGCTGGCCGACGAGACATGAAGGCGCTGGAAGTTCTGGCCAGCCTGCTGGCTCCGCCGCGCTGCCCGGTGTGCGACGAGGTGCTGCTGCCGGGCACGCAATGCGCCGCCTGTGCTCCGGCGCTGGACAGGCTGGCCTATGCGGACTGCCGGCCGCCCTGTGCCGTTCCGGGCCTTTCGGGGCTTCGCAGCGGCTGGAGATACGACGGCGGCATTCAGGAAGGCATCCTGCGCATGAAATTCGCTTCCCGCCCGGACCAGGCGGAAAATTTTATTTTGCTGTTGCTGTCCCGGCCGGGGATGTGTACATTCGTACGGGAGTTTGATATAATAATACCGGTCCCGTCCACCAAAAGCGAGCGCAGGGCGCGCGGATACGACCTGCCGCAGCTGCTGGGCCGGGCGCTTTCCCGCCGCACGGGAGTGCCGGCTGCCTCCCATCTGCAAAAGGTGCGGGATACCCGCCGTCAGGTGGAGCTGGGCGGGGCAGAGCGCCGGCGGAATCTGAACGGGGCGTTTGCGGCCGCCGGACCGGTGCGCGGATGCAGGGTCCTGCTGGTGGACGACGTGACCACCACCGGCTCCACGCTGCGGGAATGTGCCGCGGCGCTGCGCTGTGCAGGGGCGGCGGATGTGTGGGGAATCACGATTGCGGCAACGAATTGAACGGATGCAAGGAAAGGGGAAAGATACAGTATGGCGCAGAATGATATCGGCATCGACCTGGGCACCACGTCGGTGATCGTGGCCGTGGAAGGAAAGGGGATCGTCCTCAACGAGCCCAGCGTGGTGGCGGTGGACACCAAGCACGACAAGGTGCTGGCGGTGGGCAGCGAGGCCTTCGCGATGGTGGGCCGCACCCCGGCGCACATCTCGGCGGTGCGCCCGCTGAAGGACGGCGTGATCTCCAACCACGTGCTCACCAAGGAAATGATCCGCCGTTTTGTCAACCGGGTGTATGATTCCCGCATGATTAAACCGCGCGTAGCGGTGTGTGTGCCCGCCGCCATCACCGGCATCGAGAGCGACGCGGTGGTGGAGGCGGTGGTGTCGGCCGGCGCACGCCAGGTCTTCCTGATCGACGAGCCCATCGCTGCGGCGCTGGGCAGCGGCATCGACATCACCCAGCCGCAGGGGCATATGGTGATCGACATCGGCGGCGGCACCACCGACATCGCCATCATCAGCCTGGGCGGCAAGGTGCAGGCCAGCTCGGTGGCGGTGGCGGGCAACATGCTGGACGAGGAGATCCTCAAGCATGTGCGCGCCAAATTCAATCTGGTGATCGGCCTGCGCAGCGCCGAGGAGCTGAAAAAGACGGTGGCCTGCTGCCCGCAGCTGGCCTACTCCGGCCAGACCGAGGTGAAGGGCCGCAGCCTGACCACCAACCTGCCCCAGCGCCAGATCGTCCGCACCGAGGACCTGTACGAGCCGGTCATGAAGTGCGTCGAGCAGCTGGGCGAGGCGGCGCACCAGGTGCTGGAAAAGACGCCGCCGGAATTGGCGGGCGACATTTATGCCCAGGGCATCGTGCTCACCGGTGGCAGTGCGCAGCTGAAAGGCCTGCCCGAGTATTTCAGCGAGAAGCTGAAGGTGAACGTGCGCGTTTCCCCCGATCCGGTGAACTGCGTGGCGATGGGCACCGCGCGCTGCCTGTCGATGGGCGACCAGCTGGAGACCGGCTTCTGCGACGCCACTCCTCGCATGGGACGCCGGTGAGGGGAGGTCACGCCATGCGTTGCAACAAGATCAAGTGGGCGGCGGCGGTCGTGCTGGCGGCGGCACTGTTCGCCGGCTGTGAAAAGGCGCCGCAGACCTATCATTCCGAGCCGGGCCAGGCGCAGGAGACGGTGTTTTTCACCTTCACGGTGGACGACGCCGAGCAGGTGGACGAGTTTGCCGGATACGAGCCGGTGGCCGGCAACCAGCTGGTGCGTGTGGACGTCACCGAGCAGGGCACCTTCCACCGGGAGCTGACCATGTACGCCTACGATTTCCAGCTGCATTTCGGCGACGGCGAATACGCCAACCCGCTGATGGGCCTGGAGGACGACAGCCTGATGCCGGCCGAATTCCCCCTGCAGAAGGGCGACGAGATGCAGTACAGCCTGCTGTTTGAAGTGCCGGAGGAATACGACGAATTTTCTCTGATCTACCTCGAACAGTTCAGCGACGGGAGCAGCGGAGACCTGTTCTCGGTCGATTTCGCCATCTGAATCCACAGACGGTCTGCCGGTGCGGCAGGCCGTTTTTTGCCGAAAAAGAGAGGTGTATATCTTCCGGCGCGGGCGGGCACACTATGCACAGCAGGACGGGCCGGCGGCCTTTGCGAGGGCTTCGCACGGCCGCCCTGCAAAAAAACAAAGGAGGCACCCCGATGCAAACGATCACCGAGATGGAACTGGCCGGCTATTCGCAGCTTTTGGGCCGCGAGCAGAACGCCATCCAGAAGTTCAAGAGCTATGCCGAAAGCTGCGAAGATCCGGCCCTGCAGAAGCTGTGCGAGGAGATGGCCCAGCGCCATACCCAGCACTACCACACCATCCTGAACGAGCTGAAAAAGTAAAAGGAGGCTTTCGCCATGCAGTGCTTTGACGACCAGGCCAAGATGAGCGATTCGCTCAACACCCAGAAGGCCATCACCGAGCAGTACAACCACTATGCCGGCGAGTGCTCCACGAAAACCCGCCGCAACAAGCTGATCGACATCCTGAACGAAGAGCACGAGATGCAGTTCGAGGTGTTCAGCGCGATGGAAAAGCGCGGCTGGTACACGCCCCAGCCCGCCGAGAGCAAAAAGCAGCAGCAGGCCTGCAAGCAGTTCACCCAGATGGAAAAACAGCTGTAAGCCGCACGCCCTGCTGCCTTTGTTCGGAACGCAGAAAACGAGGAGCCGGTCCCCGCGGGGACCGGCTCAGTTTGTCGAAAAGGGGACGGTTTGCGCTGCCCAAAAGCGTTCCCCTCATCCGTCGCCTGCGGCGACAGCTTTCCCCCTGGGAGGAAGCCTTTGGCAAAAACCAGTGGTGCGGCCGTTCGATCCAAAGCCTTCCCCTGGCAGGGGAAGGTGGCGCGAAGCGCCGGATGAGGTCGAAGCTGTCCCGCCGCACGAAGGAAATCACTTGCTGGACAGCCTGAGCCGGTCCCCGTGGGGACGGCTCTTTCTCGTTTTTGCACAGGTTTGCGCAGCCAAAACGCCTTCCCCCGGCAGGCGGCGGATGAGGCCGAAGCTCGCCCCCCGTTCACAGGCTGTACCCCAGCGAGCGGTCGAGCATGCGGTATTGCAGCGCCTCGGCGATGTGGGCGGAGGAGAGCAGCTCGCTCTGATCCATGTCGGCCAGGGTGCGCGCCACCTTGAGCACGCGGGTATACGCCCGCGCAGACAGCCCCATCCGGTCGAAGGCGGCTGCCAGCATCCGGGAGGCGTCGGGCGTCATCCGGCAGACAGCCCGCAGCTGTGCGTCCGGGATGCGCGCATTGCAGCTCACGCCCCATTGCTGCAGCCGCTGCTGCTGGATGCGCCGGGTCCGCAGCACACGGCTCCGCACCGCAGCGCTGCTCTCGCCGCCGCTGTCGGACGCCAGCGCTTCATATTCCACCGGCTCCACGTTCACATGCAGGTCGATGCGGTCGAGCAGCGGGCCGGAAATGCGGCTGCGGTACCGCTCAACGGCCGCCGGCGTGCAGGTGCAGGGGTGGGAGGGATGCCCCAGATAGCCGCAGGGGCAGGGGTTCATCGCCGCCACCAGCATCACATGGCAGGGAAACGCCGCCTGCCCCGCCGCCCGGCTCACCACGATCTTTCCATCCTCCAGCGGCTGGCGCAGGATCTCCAGCGCGGTGCGCTGAAATTCCGGCAGCTCGTCCAGAAACAAAACGCCGTTGTGCGCCAGGCTCACCTCGCCCGGCCGGGGCACGCTGCCGCCGCCGGTGAGCGCCACCGGGCTGACCGTGTGGTGCGGCGCGCGGAAGGGACGAACCGTCATCAGCCCGGCGTCGGCCCCCAGCAGCCCGGCCGCCGAGTGGATCTGGGTGGTCTGCATCGACTCCTCCCGGGTCAGGGGAGGGAGGATGCCGGGCAGGCGCTTGGCCAGCATCGACTTGCCGCTGCCCGGCGGCCCGATGAACAGCAGATTGTGCCCGCCGCTGGCCGCCACCTCCAGCGCACGGCGCGCTTCCGGCTGCCCGTGCACGTCGGCCAGGTCGGCCGCAACCAGCGGTTCGCCCTGCTCGAACGGCGCGCAGGGAACCGGCGGCAGGGGCGCGGTGCCGTCCAGATGCTCCAGCAGCTGCCGCACTTCCCGCACTCCGTACACCGCAAGGCCGGGCAGCACCGCGGCCTCGGCGGCGTTCTCGGCGGGCAGATACAGCGTGCGCACGCCCGCGTTCTGCGCCGCGATCGCCATCGACAGCGCCCCGCGCACCGGGCGCACCTCGCCGGCCAGCGACAGCTCTCCCAGAAAGGCGGCGTCGGGCGGCAGGGCGGCGATCTGTCCGCTGGCGGCCAGCACGCCCAGCAGGATGGGAAGATCGTACACCGGCCCGGTCTTGCGCTGGTCGGCCGGGGCGAGGTTCAGGGTGATGCGGCTGGCCGGAAAGGAAAAGCCCAGGTTTTTCAGCGCGCTGCGCACCCGGTCGCGGCTCTCCTTCACGGCGCTGTCCGGCAGGCCCACCAGTTCAAACTGCGGCAGCCCGCGCGAAATATCCGCCTCCACCGTCACCACAAAGCCGTGCAGCGCAAACACGCCCAGGCTGGTCACCCGTGCAAACATCCGCCATCCGCTCCTTTCTCTCCGCTTTTTCTATTATAGCGGCGGCGTCCGCTTTTCACAAGAGGGGGAACGCCAGCGCACATCGCCGCGATTTTACACAAAAACAAATTGACATCCCCTGCGGAAATGGTTATTATATAAATAAATGACCCCCTATCCTGTATAAAAATTGGGAATCCTTTTGAAAGAGGTGCAGTTTTATGTATAAAACAGAGTACGAGCGTTGGCTGGCCACCGAGCTGGAGGACAAGGATCTGGTGCCCGAGCTGCTCAGCGTGCAGGGCGACGACGAGGCCATCAAAGACCGCTTTGCGGTGGCGCTGAAATTCGGCACCGCGGGTCTGCGCGGCGTGATCGGCGCCGGCACCAACCGCATGAACATCTACGTGGTGCGCCAGGCCACCCAGGGCCTTGCCAACTGGGTCAAAACGCAGGGCGGAACCCAGACCGTCGCCATCAGCTACGACAGCCGCATCAAGAGCGATGTGTTCGCCAAAGCGGCCGCCGAGGTGCTGGCTGCCAACGGCGTCAAGGTGCGCATCTATAAAGCCCTGATGCCGGTGCCCGCCCTCAGCTTTGCCACCCGCTTCTACAACTGCAACGCCGGTATCATGGTCACCGCCAGCCACAACCCGGCCAAATACAACGGCTATAAGGCCTACGGTCCCGACGGCTGCCAGCTCACCGACGAGGCCGCCGACGTGGTATACGCCGAGATCCAAAAGACCGACGTGCTCACCGGCGCGAAGGTGATGCCCTTTGCCGAGGGCCTGGAGAACGGTATGATCGAGTATGTGGGCGACGACTGCATCGAGGCGCTGTATGCCGCCATCGAGAGCCGCAGCGTGCGCCCCGGCCTGTGCAAGACCGCCGGCCTGAAGCTGGTGTACAGCCCGCTGAACGGTTCCGGCCTGGTTCCGGTCACCCGCGTGCTGTCCGACATCGGCGTCACCGATGTCACCATCGTGCCCGAGCAGAAGGACCCGGACGGCAACTTCCCCACCTGCCCCTACCCCAACCCCGAGATCTTCGAGGCGCTGCGCCTGGGTCTGGAGCTGGCGAAGGAGAGCGGCGCCGACCTGATGCTGGCCACCGACCCCGACGCCGACCGTGTGGGCATCGCGGTGCGCTGCAAGGACGGCAGCTATGAGCTGCTCAGCGGCAACGAGGTGGGCGTGCTCCTGCTGGACTACATCTGCACCGCCCGCATCGAGAACGGCACCATGCCCAAGGACCCCGTCTGCGTGAAGTCCATCGTGTCCACCCCGCTGGCCGATGTGGTGGCCGCCCATTACGGCGTCGAGTGCCGCAACGTGCTCACCGGCTTCAAGTGGATCGGCGACCAGATCGCCCAGCTGGAGGCCGCGGGCGAGGTGGAGCGCTTCATCTTCGGCTTCGAGGAGAGCTACGGCTACCTGTCCGGCAGCTATGTGCGCGACAAGGACGCCGTGGTGGCCAGCATGCTGATCTGCGAGATGGCCGCCTACTACCGCAGCATCGGCTCCTCCATCAAGGAAGAGCTGGAGCGCATCTACGCCCAGTATGGCCGCTACCTGAACAAGGTGGACAGCTACGAATTCCCGGGCCTGTCCGGCATGGACAAGATGAACGGCATCATGGAGAACCTGCGCCGGAATCCTCCCGCCGAGTTCGCCGGCCATAAGGTGGTCAAGGCCACCGACTACAAGAAGCCGGAGGAGACCGGCCTGCCCGCCGCGAACGTGCTGATCTATTCGCTGGAAGGCGGCGCGAGCGTGGTGGTCCGTCCCAGCGGCACCGAGCCGAAGATCAAGACCTACTTCACCACCCTTGGCAAGGACCTGGCCGAGGCCGAAGCCCAGAAAGAGGCGCTGGCCGCTGCCCTGAAGCCCCTGCTGGATTGATTTTTCAGATTCGTGAAAATATGCAGCCCGTGCCTGTTTGTGGGCGCGGGCTGTTGTTTGTTCAGAAAAAGCAGGGTGAAAATATGAAGATACGCTATGCAGTTCCAGAGGATTATGAAGAGGTTGAGCGGATCCTGCGGCAGGCACAGCAGATGCATGTGCGCCTGCGTCCAGATGTCTACCGTGTTGGATCTGTGATGATAGAGCGGGAAAAATTTTCCCAGCTGGCCGAAAGAGGCTGTGTGCTGGTGTGCCAGGAGGGGGAGGCTGTGATTGGAGCGCTCTGCTTCACACAAACAGAAATAACAGGGTCGCGCAAGATGCCGGGAAAGGTGCTGTATATCGATTTTCTGGCTGTTCTTGAATCGCATCGCGGAAAGGGGGCTGGCAGTGCGCTCCTGCAAACAGCACGGGAAACAGCCCGAAAAAGCGGCTGTGGCAGCGTGGAACTTCAGGTGGATGCCGCCAACCATGCGGCCATACAAATGTACAGGCGAGCCGGCTTTTCCGAGAAAACCATTAAAATGTGCCTGAAATTGTAAAAACACGCAAATTCCCTCTTGCATCCCGCCCGCCGCTGTGGTATACTGATACGGCAATCGTTCCCAAGACTGCTCCGCGGTGTTCGTGCCGCGCTGGTAGTTGATATTGAAGGTTGTGATGGGCTCATGCCAACAAACATGGCCCCTATTGTCATGAACCAGAAATGAGGTGAACAGAATGAAACAGGGTATCCATCCCAAGTATGTGGACTGCACCATCACCTGCGCTTGCGGCGAGGTCATCAAGACCCGTTCCACCAAGCCGGAGATCCACGTGGAAGTGTGCTCCAAGTGCCATCCCTTCTACACCGGCAAGCAGAAGCTGGTTGATACCGGTGGCCGCGTCGATCGTTTCAAGAAGCGTTTCGGCCTGTAATCGAACGACCTGTAAGGGGCTGTTTTGCCATGCGCGGCGCTTTGTGCCGCGGCGTGGAAAGCAGCCCCTTTCTGCTGTATAAGGAGCTGTTATGCAGGACTATACCACCATCCAGGGCATGGCCACGGCCGAGATCGAGGAAAAGCGCAGCCGATTCATCGCCAACGTGTCCTTTGCCGATACCGAAGAAAAGGCGCTGGCCTTTCTGGCCTCTGTCCGCGCCCAGCACCGCACCGCGCGCCACAACGTCTATGCCTATGTTCTGCGCGAGGGCAGCCGCCTGCGCTATTCCGACGACGGCGAACCCGCCAAGACCGCCGGCCTGCCGGTGCTGGAATCCATCCAGCACGCCGGCCTCACCGACTGCGTGGTGGTGGTCACCCGCTATTTCGGCGGCATTCTGCTGGGCACCGGCGGCCTTGTCCGCGCCTACACCGCCGCCGCCTCGGCCGGGCTCTCGGCCGCAAAGATCGTCACCATCCGCTCCTGCGTGTCGGTGGAGATCACGGTGGACTATGCGCTCTACGAGCGCGCGGTGCTTTTGTTCCAGCAGGCGGGCGCGCAGCTGGACGAACCGCAGTTTACCGACCGCGTCTATCTGCGCGGCGTGCTGCCCGAAGGCGACGAAGCCCCGCTGCTCCCCGCGCTGCAGGAGCTCACACGGGGCGACAGCGGCCGTGTGTCGGCCCCCTTTTTCACCCCGTTCTGACCGGCACGAAAATTTTTTTGTTTTCGATGCAGGGAAAACAGTCCGCTGTGTCGTATATTGTATACAGAACGCTTTTTCGCGAAGGGAGGCGAGTTCTGTATGGACGAAACGGTGCGCCTGCACACCCAGCAGATCGAACAGCTGGCGCTGTGCAAATACGCCTGCCCCAGCGCGGCCAGCCGCGGTCGCATGCGCCCCGAGCCGGAATGCCCGCTGCGCACCTGCTTTCAGCGCGACCGCGACCGCATCGTGCACTGCAAGAGCTTCCGCCGCTTAAAGCAAAAGACGCAGGTGTTCCTCTCGCCGGAGGGCGACCACTACCGCACCCGCCTCACCCATACGCTGGAGGTGGCCCAGATCGCCCGCACCATCGCGCGGGCTCTGCGCCTGAACGAGGACCTCACCGAGGCCATCGCGCTGGGGCACGACCTCGGCCACACCCCCTTCGGCCATGCGGGGGAGCGCGCGCTGGACGCACTGTGCCCGGGCGGCTTCAAACACTATCTGCAAAGCGTGCGGGTGGTGCAGCGGCTGGAAAAGCAGTTCCAGGGCCTCAACCTCACCTGGGAGGTGCTCAACGGCATCGCCTGCCATACCCGCGGCCGCTGGCCCGCCACCCGGGAGGGCTGTGTGGTGCGCTATGCCGACCGCATCGCCTATATGAACCACGACATCGAGGACGCCGTCACCGCGGGCGTGCTGCATCCCAGCGCACTGCCGCCGCGGGTGGTGCAGGTGCTGGGCGGCACCAAGTCCCGCCGCATTTATACGCTGATTGCCGATATGGTGGCGCACGGGCCGGAGACCATCGGCTTTTCACCTGCCATCGAGGAGCAGTACAACGCGCTGCACAGCTTCATGTATGCCACCGTCTACGTCGACCCGGTGGCAAAGCGGGAGGAGCAGAAGGTGGAAAAGGTGATGGAGGAATTGTTCGGCTGGTTCTGTGCCGACGCCTCCCGCCTGCCCGCCGACTACCAGCGCATTGCGGAAAAAGAGGGCGTGCCGCGCGCCGTCACCGACTATATTTCCGGCATGAGCGACGCGTTCGCCATCCGCACCTTTGAGCGGCTGTTCGTGCCGCAGAAGTGGCAGGGCATCTGAGAGGAGAAAGGTATGGAATACGGAATGTTCCAATTTATGAATCTGCTGTTCCCGATCATGTTCATTGTGATCTTCGTGATCGTGATCGGAAGCTTTATCGCCGTGGCGGTGAAAGGGGTGGGCACCTGGGCGCGCAACAACGCCCAGCCGGTCATCGACGCCGACGCCACCGTGGTCTCCCGCCGGGAGGACATCCGCCGCGGCACCAACCACCACAGATACACTACATATTACGTCACCTTCGAGATGGAGGACCGCACCCGGCAGGAGTTCGCGGTGTCCGGCCGGGAGTACGGCCAGATCTCGGAGGGCGACTATGGTCAGCTCACCTTCCAGGGCACCCGTTTCCTGGGCTTCCGGCGTGTGATCTGACCGCGCAAAGGGGGGAGAAGGGGAATTGATCCCGCAGGACTATATTGATGAGTTGATAGCACGTACAGATATTGAAGAGTTGGTTGGAAGCTATACGGTACTAAAACGCTCCGGACGCACTTATAAGGGGTTATGCCCCTTCCATTCGGAAAAAACGCCTTCTTTTTTTGTTTACCCTGAAACGCAAAGTTTTTATTGTTTTGGCTGTGGAGCAGGTGGTACGGCTATTACATTTGCTCAAAAGATCAACAACCTCGACTATGTGGAGGCGGTGAAATTCCTGGCCGGGCGCGCCGGTATGAAGATGCCCGACGAGGACGACGCCCAGGGCCGGATGCGCAGCCGCATCCTCTCGCTGAACCGCGAGGCCGCCCGCTTTTATTACAGCTGCCTGAACGGGCCCGGCGGCAAGGAGGCCCGCGCCTACTGGCGGGGCCGCGGCCTGTCGGACGCCACCATCCGCCGGTTTGGGCTGGGGTATGCACCGGACAGCTTTGGCGACACTTTCCGCCATTTGAAAGCAAAGGGCTTCACCGAGGACGAGTTGCTGGCCAGCGGCATCGCCAAAAAGAGCGAGAAGGGGAACCTGTACGACGTTTTCCGCAACCGGGTGATGATCCCGATCTTTGACGTGCGGGGCAACGTCATCGCCTTCGGCGGGCGCAATATGGGCGACGAGAAGCCCAAGTACATCAACAGCCCCGAAACGCTGGTGTACAAGAAAAGCCGCACCGTGTTTGCGCTGAACGTGGCCAAAAAAAGCACCTCCCGGCGCTACCTGCTCTGCGAGGGATACCTCGACGTCATCAGCCTGCACCAGGCCGGCTTCGACACCGCCGTGGCCGGCTGCGGCACCGCTCTCACCGCCGAGCAGGTCCGCCTGCTGCGCGACTATGCCGACGAAGTGGTGCTCTGCTACGACTCGGACGAGGCGGGGCAGAAGGCCACCGCCCGTGCCATGCAGCTGTTTGAGCCGTCCGGCATCAAGATCACGGTGCTGAGCATCCCGGGCGCGAAGGACCCGGACGAATTCATCAAAACCCGCGGCGCCGAGCGCTTTGCCCAGCTGCTGGACGGCGCCGACAACACCATCGAATACCAGATGGCGCGCGCCCGCCGCCAATACGACCTCACCACGCCGGACGGGCAGGTCAGCTACCTGAAAACCTGCATCGCGCTGCTGGCCCAGCAGGCCACCCCCACCGAGCGGGACGTCTATGCCGGGCGTCTGGCGCAGGAGACGGGGGTGTCCCGCGCCGCCATCGACGCCCAGCTGGAGGGCGCGGTGCGCACAGCCGGACGCCGCCGCCAGCGGCAGGACCAGCGCGACCTGCTCAAGGAGGGCATCGCCGCCACCGTCCAGCTGCCGCGGGGCGTGGCGGCCACCGGCAAGGCGCTGGGCGCGGCCTATGCCGAGCAGCAGCTGCTGGCCGCCCTGCTCACCCAGCCGCAGCTGGCCCAGCAGGCTTCCTCGCTGGACCCGTCCGCCTTTCTGGTGCCGGAGCTGGGGCAGGCGTTCGGGCTGGTGATGCAGCGCTGGAAAGCGGGGCAGCCGTTCGAGCTGGCCACCCTGTCGGGCGACCTGCCCGAATCGGGGATGGCGCTGCTCAGCCGGATCCTGGCCCAGAACCACGGCATCACCTTCACCCCGCAGGACCTCCAGCTCTACATCGACCGCCTGGCCCAGCAGCAGCCCGCTGCCCCGGCGGCCGAGATGAATCCCGACGAGCTGGCCGGGTATCTGGCACGCCTGCGGCAAAAGAAGCATCCCACCGAACCCGCAGGAGGATAAGCTGCGCGAAAGGAGTGGAGCAGATGGAAGAACACAGCCCAAAACTGCCCGAAGCCGAAGGCATCGAAACTCCGCCGGACTGGATGATGAAAAAAATCATGCGCCTGTCCCCGGAACAGCAGAAAATGATGCGCCTGCTTTTTGGCTTGGAAGATGGCCGCCGCCGCACGATGCAGGAAGTGGCCGATGAATTTGGTGTGACACGTGAGCGCGTCCGCATGGTCTGGGACATAGTGCGGACAAGGCCGTGCTGCTGCTGCTTTACACACTACTGGGAGCGGTGCATGCGGCAGCTGGACGAGTAACGCCCGCGCTGCTTTTTTCAAATACAACATCCTGCCGACCTATCGGATAAATAACGCATACAAAAAGGAGAACAACAAGATGGCAGACAAACGCAATGTGATCCGTGAACTGATCGAGACCGGCAAGCGCAACCAGCGCCTGACCACCAAGGAGATCAACGACGCGCTGGAGGAGATCGGCTTCGACGTCGACCAGGTGGACAAGCTGTACGAGACGCTGGAAAGCCACAACATCGAGGTGGTGGACGAGCCGGACCACGAGGAGGAGTTCACCCTCACCGAGGAGTCTCTGGAGAGCACGCTCACCGCCGAAGGCGTGGCCATCGACGACCCCGTCAAGGTCTACCTGAAGGAGATCGGCCGTGTGCCCCTGCTGACGCCGGACGAGGAGCGCCAGCTGGCGCTGGACATCCAGGAAGGCGGGTATCGCGGCGAGCGCGCCAAGCAGCGCCTGAGCGAAGCCAACCTGCGTCTGGTGGTGTCGATCGCCAAGCGGTATGTGGGCCGCGGCATGCAGTTCCTGGATCTGATCCAGGAGGGCAACCTGGGCCTCATCAAGGCGGTGGAGAAGTTCGACCACACCAAGGGCTTCAAGTTCTCCACCTACGCCACCTGGTGGATCCGTCAGGCCATCACCCGCGCCATTGCCGACCAGGCCCGCACCATCCGCATCCCGGTACATATGGTGGAGACCATCAACAAGGTGAAGAAGGTGTCCAGCCAGCTGCTGCATCAGCACGGCCATGAGCCCACCGCCGACGAGATCGCCGCCGAGCTGGATATGCCGGTGGACAAGGTGCGCGAGATCATGCGGGTGGCGCAGGAGCCGGTGAGCCTGGAGACCCCCATCGGCGAGGAGGAGGACAGCCATCTGGGCGACTTCATCCCCGACGACGACGCCCCGGTTCCCGCCGAAGCGGCCAGCCACACCCTGCTGAAGGAGCAGCTGTCCTCTGTGCTGGGCAGCCTCACCCCGCGCGAGGAAAAGGTGCTGCGCTTGCGCTTTGGTCTGGAGGACGGCCGTCCCCGCACGCTGGAGGAAGTGGGCAAGGAGTTCCAGGTCACCCGTGAGCGCATCCGCCAGATCGAGGCGAAGGCCCTGCGCAAGCTGCGCCATCCCAGCCGCAGCAAGAAGCTGCGCGATTTCCTGGATTGATGCATAAGCCTTCCCCTGGCAGGGGAAGGCGCCCCGAAGGGGGCGGATGAGGTCGAAGCCTCTCCGTTGCACGAATCTGCCGGTTGTATCGATAGCCTTCAGCCCTGCTTTGAAGAAATCTTTGCACCGAAGCCTGGGGAAGAAGTGCTTTTGCAGAGGTGTGTGCGAATCAGACGCCTTCCCATTGCATGAACCTGCCGGTTTCATCAATACCCCGTCGGCGCGGCATGTTGCCGCGCCGCATTTTTTTGCACAAAAAATGAACCGCCCGGCCGCCCCGCTCGTATAGTCAGGTGAAAGGCCTTTCAAAACGATACGAGGAGGTGACTGCCCTGTGCCCGGTACATTTGACGAAGCCATCGCCCGGCATGGTCCGCGGCTGTATGCGCTGTGCCGCCGTCTGTGCGGGAAGGAGTGGGAGGCACAGGACCTGTACCAGGAAACCTGGCTGCGCGCCTGGCGCTGCCGGCAGAAATACGACCCCGCCCGTCCGTTCGAGGCCTGGCTGTGCCGCATCTGCGTGAACCTGTTCCGCGACACGCTGCGAAGGCGCGCGGTGCTGCAGTTTTTCCCGTTCGTGCCGGAAAGCCCCGACGCTCCGCCGCTGCCCGCTCCGTCCGACGACCGGGACGAATACGCCGCCCTCCACGCCGCCGTGCGGGAGTTGCCCACACCGCAGCGGCTGGCGGTGACGCTGTATTACTTCTGCGACAAGGATATACGCCAGACCGCGCTGCTGCTGGGGGTGCCGGAGGGAACGGTGAAATCCCGGCTGGCAAAGGCGCGCGCGACCCTGAAAAGGAGGTTGGAAACAGATGGATGAGCTGGATCGGATGCTGGAATTTTCCGCTCTGCCCACGCCGCCCCGTCTCACCGAAGCGGAGCTGCGGGAGCTGGATGCCGCCCGCAAAAACCGCCTTGCGCTGCTGCTGGGCGCGGTGACCGCGGCGCTGTATATGCTGGCGCTGGCGGCGGCGGGGGTGTATGTGCTGCTCGAATTTCCGCAGGCGGCAGGGTTTCTGCTGCTTGGGTCTGCGGGGCTGACGCTGTGCGGGCTTGTGCTGTGCGTATGGGTCCTGCTGCCCGGCCGCACAAATTGGATGAACACATTGATGGGAGGCTGATACTATGTCTGTTACTGCATTGGTTTTTCTGCCGGTTTTCGTTCTGATCTTCGTGATCGCGATCCCCGTTCTGGTGGGCGTGCTGGTCTACAACGACGCCCGCCGCCGCGGGTTGCCGCCGCTGGCCTGGGCGCTGGTGGCCGCACTGGTGCCCAGCCTTCTGGGTCTGGTCGCCTACCTGGTGGTGTGCGCGGTGGGGCAGTTCCGGCGGTGCAGCGCCTGCGGGGCGCCGGTGCGCGGGGAATACACCGTCTGTCCCCAGTGCGGCGCGCAGCTGCACGCCCGGTGCGAGAGCTGCGGGGCGTCTGTGCAGCCGGGCTGGAAGGTGTGCGCCCGGTGCGGTGCGCCGCTGCCCGCGACCGCAGACGCCACGCTTCCCGCCGGCACAAACCAGAAAGCGCTGTGGACGGTCCTGGCCATCGTGGCGGTGCTGGTGGTGCTGTTTCTGGTGTTCATGTTCCTTCTGCTGATCGCGAATTTTGCGGTATAAGCTGCCCGGTGCGGCGCGTCCTTTGCGGGGCGCGCCGCTTTTGTGTATTCTGCCATTTTACAAGCGGGTGCATTTCGTGGTACACTATAAGATACCCTACAAGGGCAGGACAGGCCTTTTGGGCCTGCATCGCTGCCGGAATCGGGGGTTGCGGCTGTAAAAAGGAGAGGATGGAAGATGGCACAGCGGAAAAGGCCCGCCTCGCGCGCAAAGCGGGGCACAAAACGAAAACGCGCCCCCGCGCGGGACAACCGCGGCGCCAGCGTGGTATTGTTCGGCGCTGGTCTGGTGCTGCTGGTGCTGGCGCTGGTGCCGGGCCAGTCGGTGTGGCGGTGGCTGCACGATGTGCAGCGGGGCCTGCTGGGCCTGTGCAGCTGGCTGGTGGGCCCGTTCCTGATGTATCTGGCCGTCTGTATGGCGCGGGGGCAAAAGCTGGCGCCGCCCCTCATCAAGGGGATCCTGGTGATGCTGTTTGCCAGCGGCACCTCGCTGGTCTTTTCGCCCACCTATTTTGAAGGTATGACCGGCGTGCAGGTGATCGCCGCCCTCTACGATACCGGATCTTCGGTGCTGGGCGGCGGCGTGCTGGGCATCTTCGGCTATCTGCTGCTGGCGCTGTGCGGCCGCCCGGCGGCCAACCTGCTGCTGCTGGTGCTGCTGGTCGTGGCGGTGATGCTGTTCACCGGCGTCACCCCGTCCGAGGTGTCCGACTGGACCAAAGCGCGCGCCGCCGGTGTGGGGCGCAGTGCGCGGGAATTCGCCACCGACCAGTCGGAGCGCGCCGCCGTCCGCCGGGCCGAGCGCGCCCAGCGCCGTCTGGACGCAGAGGCGCAGGAGCCGCCCGCGCCGCCCCACCGCAGCCAGAGCATCCGGGAGATGGACGCCCAGATCGCGGATGACCACTGGGCCGGAGAGGCGGCCGAACCCGCCGAGCCGGGGGAGAAGAACGATCCGCTGGCCGCTGTGCGGCATCTGTTCCGCCGCCCCAGCGTGGACATTCCGCTGGACGATGCGCTGGTCCGGCAGGAGCCGCCGGAGGAAACGCCGGCAGCCCCCGCCGAAGGACCGGTCCCCGCTCCTTCCGCCGACCCATCCGCCCAGCCGGAGGACGAGATCGTGCGCCTGATCCGCAAGGCGGTGAATGCAGGGGAGAAGCCCGCCCCGCCGTCCGCCCCGCAGCCGGAGCCTGCCCCCGAACCGCAGCCGGTCCCGGAGGCACAGGAGCCGTCCGCCTACCAGTACCCCCCCATCGACCTGTTCCAGCCCGCGCGCGACCCGGACGAAAAGGGCGTGCAGGAGGAGATGCGCCGCAACGCCGACACGCTGGTGAATACGCTGGAGAGCTTCGGCGTCAAGACCCGTGTGCTGGACATCAGCCGCGGGCCTGCCGTCACCCGGTATGAGCTGCAGCCGCTGGCGGGCGTGAAGATCAGCCGGATCACCGGCCTTTCGGACGACATCGCGCTGAACCTCGCCACCGCGGGCGTGCGCATCGAGGCCCCCATCCCCGGCAAACCGGCGGTGGGCGTCGAGATCCCCAACAAGCACCGCGCCACCGTCAGCCTGCGCAGCGTGCTGGAATCGCCCGCCTTCAACCAGAGCCGTGCTCCGCTCACCTTTGCGCTGGGCAAGGACATCACCGGCAACTGCCAGGTGGGCAATCTGGCCAAGATG
The DNA here is from genome assembly GCF_002160015.1 of Anaerofilum sp. An201. Taxonomy (GTDB): domain Bacteria; phylum Bacillota; class Clostridia; order Oscillospirales; family Ruminococcaceae; genus Anaerofilum; species Anaerofilum faecale. The sequence continues at coordinate 47,990 of NZ_NFJT01000003.1, forward strand.
CCCCATCTGCTCATCGCCGGCACCACCGGTTCGGGCAAATCGGTCTGTACCAACTCGATCATCCTCAGCTTCCTCTACCGGTGCAGCCCCAAGGTGCTGCGCATGATCCTGATCGATCCCAAGATGGTGGAGTTCGCCCACTACAACGGCATCCCGCATCTGCTGATGCCGGTGGTCACCGAGCCGCGCAAGGCGGCGGGCGCCCTGGGCACCGCCGTGGCCGAGATGGAAAAGCGCTACCATCTGCTGGCCGAGAACGGCGTGCCCAACATCGAGGAGTACAACGCTCTGGCCGAGATCGACGACAGCCTGGAAAAAATGCCGTATATCGTCATTGTCATCGATGAGCTGGCCGACCTGATGATGGTGGCCGGCAAGGAGGTGGAGGACTATATCTGCCGCCTGGCCCAGAAGGCGCGCGCGGCGGGCATGCACCTCATCATTGCCACCCAGCGCCCCAGCGTGGACGTCATCACCGGCCTCATCAAGGCCAACATCCCCAGCCGGGTGGCGCTGTCTGTGATGAGCCAGGTGGACAGCCGCACCATCCTCGACACCGCCGGCGCCGAAAAACTGCTCGGCTACGGCGATATGCTGTATATGCCGGTGGGCGTGAACAAGCCGGTGCGCGTGCAGGGCACCTTTGTCAGCTCGGGCGAGATCCGCGCGGTGATCGAGTTCATCAAGGCGCACTCGGCCAGCGATTACAGCCAGGAGATGATCGAGGAGATGGAAAAGCGCGCCGTTCCCGAAAAGAACGCCGAATCCTCCTCCGACGACGAGAGCGGCACCGATCCCATGTTCAAGACCGCCGTGGAGGTGGTCATCGACGCGGGGCAGGCCTCCACCAGCCTGCTGCAGCGCCGCTGCAAGCTGGGCTATGCCCGCGCCGCCCGCATCATGGACGAGATGGAGCAGCTGCACATCATCGGTCCCTATGAGGGGGCCAAGCCCCGGCAGGTGCTCATCACCCGCCAGCAGTGGATCGAAATGACCATGAACAACGATCCCGTCCCCGACGAGATCTGACCCCGAAAGGAGATACAGCCTTGCAGACCTACGAAAACAGCGGCTTTCTGCCCATCCACTTCGCCGATATGAAGGCGCGCGGGTGGGACCAGCCGGACTATGTGGTTGTCACCGGCGACGCCTACGTGGACCATCCCAGCTTTGGCCCCGCCATCATCAGCCGTATCCTGGAGGCCGAGGGCTTCCGGGTGTGCGTGCTGTCCCAGCCGGACTTCACCAGCTGTGAGAGCTTCCGGGAGTTCGGCCGCCCCCGCTGCGGCTTTTTCATCGGCGGCGGCAACGTGGACAGCATGGTGGCCCACTATTCGGTGGCCAAGGTGCGCCGCACCGAGGACGAATACACCCCCGGCGGCGTGATGGGCAAGCGCCCCGACCGCAGCGCCACCGTCTACACCCGCCTGGCCAAGCAGGCCTATCCCGACGTCCCGGTGATCCTGGGCGGCCTCGAGGCCAGCCTGCGCCGCTTTGCCCACTACGATTACTGGATGGACACCGTCCTGCCCAGCATTTGCGAGGATTCCGGCGCCGACCTGGTGAGCTTCGGCATGTCGGAGCACCAGACCCGCGCCATCGCCCACCGCCTGGCCGACGGCGAACCGGTGCAGAGCATCACCGACGTGCGCGGCACCTGCTACATGACCGACTTCGCCCACCTGCCGGCCAGCTATGTGGAGTGTGCGGGCTTTCATAAGGTCAGCACCGACAAGACGGCCTACGCCCGCGCCACCCGCATCCAGATGGACAACCAGGACCCGGTCACCGGCCAGATCCTGGTGCAGAAGCAGAGGGAGCGGTACCTGGTGCAGAACCCGCCCGCAAAGCCGCTGAACCGCCCCCAGCTGGACGAGGTCTACGCGCTGCCCTTCACCCGCCGCTACCATCCCAGCTATGAAGCGCTGGGCGGGGTGCCGGCCATCAAGGAGGTGGAGTTCTCCATCATCCAGAACCGCGGCTGCTACGGCGGCTGCAACTTCTGCGCCATCACGATGCACCAGGGGCGGCGGGTCACCAGCCGCAGCGCCGACAGCATCGTCAAAGAGGGCGAGCGGATCGCCGCCTCCCCCAATTTCAAGGGCTACATCCACGACGTGGGCGGCCCCACCGCCAACTTCCGCCTGCCCAGCTGCAAGGAGCAGATGACCAAGGGCATGTGCCAGGGCGGCAAAAAGTGCCTGGCGCCGTCGCCCTGTCCGCACCTGCTGGTGGACCACACCGAATATCTGTCCATCCTGCGCCGTCTGCGTGCCATCCCGGGCGTGAAAAAGGTGTTCATCCGCAGCGGCATCCGGTACGACTATCTGGTCTGGGACCCGGACGAGAGCTTTTTCCGCGAGCTGGTCAAACACCATGTGTCGGGCCAGCTGAAGGTCGCGCCGGAGCACTGTGCGCCCGGCACGCTGGCCGCGATGGGCAAGCCGCCGATCGAGGTCTACAACCGCTTTTCCAAGCGCTTTTATGAGCTCACCAAACAGGCGGGCAAGCAGCAGTACCTGGTGCCCTACCTGATGAGCAGCCACCCCGGCAGCACCTTGAAGGACGCCGTCATCCTGGCGGAATATCTGTATAAAAACCACATCCGCCCCGAGCAGGTGCAGGATTTCTATCCCACGCCCGGCACCGTGTCCACCTGTATGTACTACACCGGCCTCGACCCCTACACCCTCAAGCCCATCTTTGTGGAAAAGACGGCGGAGGGCAAGGCGATGCAGCGCGCACTGCTGCAATACTATGAGCCGCGCAATGCCCACAAGGTGGCCGAAGCGCTGCGCAAGGTCCACCGCGAGGACCTCATCCCGCTGCTGGCCCCGGCCGCCCTGCGCGGGCAGAAAAAAACGGTGCAGCCGGTACTCGCGCCGCGCCAGACAACCCGGAAGGGAAACACGCCCCGCAATCCGGTGGCGGTTCCCTGGAACAAGCACAAGCAAGGAGAGAAATCATGGCAAAAACCCGCCGTACCCGCAAAACGAAAAAAACGATAAGCATCGCAGCCGTGGTGGTGCTGGCCGTCCTGTGGGTGGCCGGCAACGCCGCCGCCTACACCCTGCGCACCGGCAGCTTTCCCACCATCGACCAGCTGCTGGGCCAGCTGGGGCTGTCGGATGCGCGCCCGGTGAGCGGCTCGATCCCCACCGAGGCCAGCCTGCACTTCATCGACGTGGGCCAGGGCGATTCCACCCTCATCCTCAGCGACGGCCATGCCTGCCTGGTGGACGCGGGCGAGGTCGACCAGGGCCAGACGGTGGTGAACTATCTGAACGCCGTGGGTGTGGACAAGCTGGATTATCTGGTGATGACCCACCCGCATTCCGACCACATCGGCGGGATGCAAAAGGTGCTGGAACAGATGGAGGTGGACACCGTTCTGCTGCCCGACTTCACCCTCGCGCCCACCCCCACCACCAGCGTCTTTGAGCGCACCCTGAACGCCATCGACCAGAACGGCGCCGAGGCCGTCACCGCCCAGGCGGGCCAGATCTATCCGCTGGGCCAGGGCGAGTTCAAGGTGCTGGGCGCCGGGATCGAGACCGACGACTACAACAACCTGTCGCTGGTGCTGCGGTTCGACCTGCCGGGCGTCAGCCTGCTGTGCAGCGGCGACGCGGAGGCAGAGGTGGAGCGCGAACTGCTGAGCGAGGGCGCATGGCTGGGCGCGGATGTCTTTCAGGCAGGGCATCACGGGTCCTCCACCTCCAACTCGCCGGAGTTCGTGCAGGCCATTTCCCCCAGATACATGGTGGTATCCTGCGGGCAGGACAACTCCTACGGCCACCCGCACGCCGAAACGCTGCAAACCGCCCGCCAGGTGGGCGCGGAGGTGCTGCGAACCGACGAGCTGGGCAGCATCGTGATCTATCCCGAAGGCAGCGCCCTGACGGTGGAGACCACAGCGGAAGGGGATGCCGCCGCATGATGGTCCTGGACCGCATCGAGGAGGGCAAACTGGTCCTGCTGGACGACGCCGGGCACAAAACCGAGCTTCTGCCCGATGCGGTGTCCGGACCGTATGCCGAGGGGGATGTGATGGTCCCCGCGCCGGACGGCCGCTGGCAGGCAGACCCGGCCGCCACCGCACGGCGGCGGGAGCAGAACGCCCGGCTTTTGGAAAAGGTTTTGCGGCGCGGCCGATAAAAGGCGCCGCTTTTGAGAGAGGAAAGGGAAAGAGAGTATGTTCATTTCACGTTTGTACCAGCAGAAGGACTGCGTTTTTTCGCTGGAGGTGTTCCCGCCCAAGCAGGCGGCCAGCCTGGAAAAGCTGTACGGCAGCCTCGCGCAGATGGCGCAGCTGCACCCGGATTTCATCAGCGTCACCTACGGCGCGGGCGGCAGTGCACAGGGAGCCACCTGTGAGATCGCCGGCCATATTCAGAACCAGCTGGGCATCCCGGCGCTGGCGCACCTCACCTGTGTGGGGGCCACCCCGGCGGGCATCGGCGCGGTGCTGGACAGGCTGCACGGCGCGGGCGTCCACAATGTGCTGGCGCTGCGGGGCGACGCAAACCCCGACCTGCCCTTCAGCACCGACTACCCCCACGCCAGCCACCTGGCCGACGCCATCACCCGGCGCGGCGGGTTCTGCGTGGCGGGCGCCTGCTACCCCGAAGGCCACCCCGAAGCCCCCACCCTCGCGGCCGACGTGGAGAACCTGAAATACAAGGTGGACGCCGGCGCCGATGTGCTGGTGACCCAGCTGTTTTTCGACAATGTACATTACTATCGGTTCCTGAACCTTGCCCGGAAAAAGGGCATCACGGTGCCGGTGTCGGCGGGCGTGATGCCCATCGTGAACCGCCGCCAGATCGAGCGCACGGTGGCGCTCTCCTCGGCCAGCCTGCCGCACGCGTTCACCAGGATGATCTCCCGCTGGCAGAACGACGAGCAGGGCCTGTTCGAGGCGGGCATCGAGTACGCGGTGGGCCAGCTGCGCGACCTGATCGAGAGCGGCGCCGACGGCGTGCATCTGTATGCCATGAACAACCCCACCGTCGCCGCCCGGGTGTATGAAGGCATCCGCGACCTGCTGTAAAAGGGGAGGGAAACGCCATGCAGCTTGCGCTGCCCGATTCGCTGCCGCTGGACGGGATCTGCCGGGGGATGGGCCAGCCGGCCGATGTCCCCGCCGATGCGCCCACCCTCGCGCTGGCCGCCGAAGCCGCCGCCCGGGTGCTGGCCGCCGCCCGCCCGCTGGCGGTGTGGCGGATGCTGCCGGTGCAGTGGGAGGACAAAACGCCGCGGCTGGCCGGGACCGCCCTGCCCGGCCGGGACATCGCATTGCACCTGCGCGGCTGCGACGAATGCGCGGTGCTGGCGGTGACGCTGGGCGCCGGGTGCGACCAGCTCCTGCGCCGCCTCTCGGCCGGGCAGGTGGCGCTGGCCGCCGCCGCCGATTCCGCCGCCAGCCTGCTGGTGGAGCAGATGGCCGACCAGGCCGAAGCCGCCGTCCGCGCCGCACTGCCGCCGGGGCGGTATCTCACCGGCCGCTATTCGCCCGGCTATGGGGACCTCCCGCTGGCTTTGCAGCCGTTCGTGGCCGAGCTGGTCAACGCCCGCCGCGCTGTGGGGCTGGCGGTGTCGTCCGCCGGCATCCTCACCCCCCGCAAGAGCATCACCGCGCTGCTGGGCGCGTCCGACCACCCCGTGAAAGGGCACCGGGCGGGCTGTGCGCACTGCGCGCTGCGCGATACCTGTCAATACCGCAAGGAGGGAACCACCTGTGCAGATCAATGAACTGTTCTCGTCCGGCCGCTTTGTGCTGCTGGACGGCGGCATGGGCACCATGCTGCAAAAAATGGGCCTGGCCCCGGGCGCACGTCCCGAGCTGCTGGCCGTCACCGACCCCGCGCTGCTGGGCCGGGTGCACGCCGCCTACATCGAGGCGGGCGCCGATGTCCTCTATGCCAACACCTTCGGCGCGTCGCCCCACAAGCTGGAGGACAGCGGCTGCACCGCCCCGCAGCTGATCGGCGCTGCGCTGGACGTTGCCCGCGAAGCCGCCCGGGCGTCCGGCGCATTGGTGGCGCTGGACATCGGCCCCCTCGGCGAGCTGCTGGCCCCGTCCGGCACGTTGGATTTCGAGGACGCGGTGGAGCAGTTCGCCTGCATGGTGCGGGCCGGGCGGGACAAAGCCGACCTCATCGTCATCGAAACGATGACCGACCTGCAGGAGGCGCGCGCCGCCCTGCTGGCCGCCAAAGAAAACAGCACCCTGCCGGTGCTGGTGTCGATGAGCTTCGAGGAGAACGGCCGCACCTTCACCGGCTGCACCGTCGAATCCTTCGCCGCCGTCATCGGCGGGATGGGGGCGGACGGCCTGGGCATCAACTGCTCGCTGGGCCCGGTGCAGATCCTGCCGCTGGCAAAGCGCCTGTGCGAGAGCGCCCCGGAGGGCAGGCTGGTATTCGTCAAGCCCAACGCCGGCCTGCCCGACCCCGCCACCGGGGAGTACGCCCTCTCCGCCGCCGATTTCGCCGCCCAGATGCAGCCCTATGCCGCGCTGGGCGTGGGCGCGCTGGGCGGCTGCTGCGGCACCACCCCCGACCACATCCGCGCCCTGTCGAAGGCCCTGTCCGGCCTTGCTCCGGTTTCCCGCACACCGGAAAAGCGCAGTATCCTGTGCAGCGCCACCACAGTGGTGGACGCCGCCGACGCGGTGGTGGTGGGCGAGCGCATCAACCCCACCGGCAAAAAACGGTTCCAGCAGGCACTGCGGGAAGGGGATATGGACTATATCCTCACCCAGGCGGTGTCCCAGGCCGACGCCGGGGCCCAGATGCTGGACGTGAACGTGGGCCTGCCCGGTACCGACGAGCCCGCCATGATGCAGCGCACGGTGGAGGCTTTGCAGGGGGTGGTGGACCTGCCGCTGCAGCTGGACTCCACCAGCCCGGAGGCGCTGGCGCGGGGCCTGCGCCGGTACTGCGGCAAGGCGCTGGTCAACTCGGTGAACGGCAAACAGGAGGTGCTGGACAGCATCCTCCCGCTCTGCCGCAAATACGGCGCGGCGGTCATCGGCCTGACGCTGGACGAGAACGGCATCCCGCCCGCCGCCGAGGGCCGCGTGGCCATTGCGCGGCGCATCGTGCAGGCGGCGGCGGGATACGGCATCCCCGCGCGCGACGTCTACATCGACTGCCTCACCCTCACGGTCAGCGCCCAGCAGGACGAGGCGATGGAAACTCTCCGGGCGCTCTCCACCTGCAAGCGGGAGCTGGGCGTGCGCACCGTGCTGGGCGTGTCAAATATCAGTTTCGGCCTGCCCTGCCGCGGCCACCTGAACGCCGCCTTCTACACAATGGCGCTGGCGGCCGGCCTGGATCTGGCCATCATCAACCCCAACGCCGAGGGCATGATGGCGGCGGTGTCCGCCTTCCGGGTGCTCACCGGGCGGGATGCGCAGGCCGCTGCCTACATCGCCCGCTATGCCGACGCCGCCCCGGCACAGGCTTCCTCCGCACCCGGTGCGATGGGCCTGGCCGAAGCGGTGGAGAAGGGCCTGAAGGCGGAAGCTGCCCAGGCGGCCAAAGCGCTGCTGGCGGCCACCGAGCCGCTGGAGGTGGTGAACGGCACCCTGATCCCGGCGCTGGACCGGGTGGGGCAGCGGTTCGAGCAGGGCACCCTGTACCTGCCGCAGCTGCTGCAGGCCGCCACCGCCGCCCAGGCGGCCTTTGAGCTGGTCAAGCAGGCCATTGCCGCCGCCGGCGCCGAGCAGGTCAGCCGCGGCCGCATCGTGCTCGCCACCGTGCAGGGGGACATCCACGACATCGGCAAAAACATCGTCAAGGTGATTCTGGAAAACTACGGCTATGCCGTCACCGACCTCGGCCGCGACGTCGCCCCCGAGCGGGTGGTGCAGGCGGTCCGGGAGACGGGAGCGCCGCTGGTGGGGCTGTCGGCCCTGATGACCACCACGCTTCCCGCAATGGCCGAGACCATCCGCCAGCTGCGCGCGGCAAACCTGCCCTGCAAGGTGGTGGTGGGCGGCGCGGTGCTCACGCCGGAGTACGCCGCCGAGATGGGCGCGGATTTCTATGCAAAGGACGCCAAACAGAGCGCCGACATCGCCAACGAGATCTTCGCCTGATGCATACAACAGAAACCCCGCCCGCTCTGGCATCGCGCACAGAGCGGGCGGGGTTTTGCCGGGATTGAAAAAACAAAAAGCAAAAGCGCCCAGCCAAACGACTGAGCGCTTTTTTCTGGAGCTGCTAATGCGATTCGAACGCACGACCTCATCCTTACCAAGGATGTGCTCTGCCTGCTGAGCTATAGCAGCAAATGGCGACCCGGATGGGGCTCGAACCCACGACCTCCAGCGTGACAGGCTGGCGTACTAACCGACTGTACTACCGGGCCACTTGCGTGCCGCACACTTGCGACGCTGTATATTATAGCGAACCTGTGCGCAAAAGTCAACAGCTTTTTTTGAAAAAGCCAAAAAAATATTTTTCAAAAAATTTGGCAAAAGGGTTGACAAAACTTCCTTTTTCGTGTATCCTAATGGAGCACTCACGAGAGCGCACAGAACAAATGGAATAAAGGGGTATAGCTCAGTTGGTAGAGCAGCGGTCTCCAAAACCGCGTGCCGAGGGTTCGAATCCTTCTGCCCCTGCCAGAACGGCGGCGAGAACAACAGGTTCCCGCCGCCGTTTTTTTGCAAAAATCCCGCAGGGAACGCTGCCGGGATCTCTGTCTGCCAAAAAATGCTGTGCCCGCTTTTGCGCTGTTTCGACGGCCTGTCCGTGCTATACTGTGTCCACACAGCACAGCCGGAAAGGAGGGACGAACGATGCCGCGCGGAGTGAGAAAGCAGGTGGAATACACCGGAAAGGCCGCCAAAGCGCAGGAAAAGGTGCTTCGCTTGCAGGAGGAACTGCAGCAGGCACGCCAGGAGCTGAAAGCGGCCTACCGCGAACAGCTGCGGGAAGAAAAGGCGGCGGCAGGCAAAAAGGCCAAGGAAGACCAGGCCATCCTGCTGCGTGCCTTCAAGAATTCCGGCAAAAGCGTGGAGGAGGTCCTCCAGGCCATCGGCGCCCAGTGAAACAGGCGGCTGCCCCGGCAAAACGGGCGCGGCCGTCTGTTTTTGTTTGCAGGCGCGGGAAAATATGGTATACTATATACGCATACAGAGCAAAATACCGTGCCCCCGGCGGCACGCAAAAGGAGATATCGCAGATGGCTGCAATCGAAACGAAACAGCTGGTGCCCAAGGGCTGCGCCGCGCTGTGCTATGAAAGGGAAGGCAACACCAAATTCCGCGACCGCGTCACCGTGTTCTACGACGGCAAGCTGGTGTTCGAGCGCTTCTGCTGGGGCGAGGCGGCCGGCCTGGTCTTTGCCGCCTGGGCCGACGGCGTCGGGGCGGACGGAGCCATCCAGTGGCGGCGTCCCTTCGACGCGGCGGTGAAGGAGGACGCACTGCCCCAAACGGTCTGCGAGGCCTCCCGCGACGCGCTGCGCTTCGACGGCCAACCCGCCCGCTGGCTGCTGGAGGACACCAAAAAGTCCGACCCCATCCACGGCTATTCCGGCCTCAAGGTGCTGCTGGGCCGTCTGTTCGGGTAAAGGAGATGCGCAGATGAGCAAAGCGGAAGAAGCGCGCGCGCTGTTTTTGCAGGGGTATAACTGCTGCCAGTCGGTGGTGGGGGCCTTTGCGCCCGAGATGGGGCTGGAGCTGGAGACCGCCGTGCGCCTGGCCAGCGGAATGGGCGGCGGCATCGGGCGCCTGCGCAGCGTCTGCGGCGCGTGCAGCGGGATGTGCATCGCGGCGGGGATGCTGCGGGGCTATTCCTCTCCCCGGGCCACCACCGAAAAGACCCGCACCTACGCCATGATCCAGCAGCTGGTGGGGCAGTTTCAGCAAAAGAGCGGCAGCATGATCTGCAAGGAGCTGCTGGGTCTGGACGAGCCGGAGGGCGTCGCCCAGGCCAGCGAGCGCACTGCCGAGTATTACCAAAAACGCCCCTGCCCCGATCTGGTGGCACAGGCGGCGGGGATTCTGGAGGAGTTTCTGGCTTCGGAAAAACCGGATGTATAACTTCCCCCTGTACTGCATATACTGTGGTACAAAAGGAGGTTTCAGTATGCCATCTATTGTATTCAAGATCTGCCTGGTGCTGCTGATCGTCGGCGGCCTGAACTGGGGCCTGATCGGCCTGTTCAGCTTCGATCTTGTCGGCTGGCTGTTTGGCGGAAGCGCCAGTTGGATCAGCCGCGTGATCTTTTCGCTGGTGGGCGTGGCCGCGGTCGTGGCGATCCCGTACCTGTTTATGTCGTCCGACGACGACAGACACGAAGCCTGAGTATCCGCAGATACGGCGGTGCGCGTGGGAGAGTTTTCTCCGATGTGCACCGCCTGCTTTTTTTGTGCTGGCGCCTGTGGTATAATGACCGCATCACGGCCATTTTGTATACAAGAGGAGGGGGATGCAGATGCTGGAATTGCTTCTGGGGCCGTCCGGCTATGGAAAAACAACACAGATCCTGTCCGCCGTGCGCGCGCGGGCCGAGCAGGGGGGCGAGAGCCTGCTGGTGGTGCCGGAGCAGGCCTCGGCCACCACCGAGGGCCTTGTGCGCCGCACGCTGGGCGAGCGGCTGGTGTCGGGCGTGACGGTGTGCAGCTTCCGCACGCTGGCCGAGCGCATCCTGGACGAATGCGGCGGCGGGGAGCTGCCCACCGTCAGCGAGGCGGGGCGGGCGGTGCTGGTGCGCCGCGCCCTGCACGCGCTGGACCCGGAGGACATCAGCCAGTTCGGCGGGGTGCGGCGTTCGGCGTCCTTCTGCGCGGCCTGCGCCAAGGCGGTGCAGGAGCTGAAAACCGCGGGCGTCACCCCGCAGCTGCTGGCCCGCGCGGGGGCTTCCCAGCCCCGCCTGCGCCAGCTGGCCCTGATCTTCTCCGCCTACGAGGCCCAGCTGGCGGGCGCCGCGCTCGACCCGTCCGACCGCCTCACGGTGGCGGCGTCCCGTCTCGCCCCCGGCTTTTTTGCGGGACAGGAGATCTTCCTGGACGGCTTCGACGGCTTCACCGCCCCCCAGTACCAGCTGCTGCGCGCGATGCTGGACGGCGGCGCCGACCTCACGGCCGCCCTGTGCTGCCCGGGTTTGGGCGGGGGAGAGGCGCTGTTCGCCCCCGCGCAGGAGACCGCCCGCCGCCTGTCCCGCCTGGCGTCCGGGGCGGGGGTGCGCACGAAGGTCACCGTCCTGCAAACCGACCGCCGCCATGCGCCCGGCAGCGGGATGGCCCTGCTGGCCGACGCGCTGCAAAGCGGCCTGCCGCTGGAAAAAACGCTGGACGGGGTCTGGCTCACCCCGGTGCAGGCGCCGTGGCAGGAGGCGAAATACGCCGCCGCCGCGCTGGCAGGGGAAGCCCGCAAAGGCACGCCGTACAGCCGGATGGCGGTGGTCTGCCGCGATAAGACCGGCTACGACGCCGCCCTGCGCCGGGAGTGCCGCCTGATGGGGGTGCCGCTGTTCGAGGACGAAAACGTCACCCTGCAGTTCAGCGCTCCGGCGGCGGCCATGCGGGCGGCGGTGTCGATCGCGCGGCGGGGCCTGAACGCCGCCGACATCCTCGCCTTTCTCAAAACCGGCCTGGTGCAGGGGGCCGATGCCCCGGGCATCGCCATGCTGGAAAGCTACACCCAGGTGTGGCGGATGACCGCCGACGACTGGCGCAGCCCTCTGCCGGAGGGCCGCACGCTGGACGGCTACGACGCCCGCCCCGACGATCCCGCCGCCAAAGCGGAGATGGCCGCGGCCGAGCGTGTGCGCGCGCTGGCAGCCGGTCCGCTGGACGCCTTCTGGCAGCGCACCGCGCCCGCCCGCACCGCACAGGGGATGCGGGGCAGCGCTCTGTGCGAAGCGCTGTACGACCTTCTGGAAGAGGTGGGAGCGCCCGCCTGTGTCTCCGCAGCCGCCGCCCGGACCGAGCTGCACAGCGCCCCCGCCGCCGACGAACAGCGCCGCATGTGGGACGCCGCGATGGAACTGCTGGACGAGCTGTACCGCCTGCTGGAGCAGGACGAGGTCACCGCCGCCGAGTTCGACGAGCTGCTGCATCTGATGCTGCGCGGGTCGGACCTGGGGCGCATCCCGCAGATGCTGGAGGCGGTCCTGTTCACCACCGCCGACCGTCTGCGCCCCGAGGGGATCGACTGCTGTGTGGTGCTGGGCGCGGCCGACGGCCAGTTCCCGCCGCCGGTGGGAGCCAGCGGCCTTTTGTCCCATGCCGACCGCGAGCTGCTGGCCGCCGCGGGCGCGTCGCTGCCGGGCGAGTTCGAGCAGCGCGTGCGGCAGGAGGAGCTGTATTTCTACCGCACCGCCGCGGCGGCCTGCTGCCGCACCTGGTTTTTCTATTCCCAGAACGGCGGCGAAGCGCGTCCCAGCCCCGCGCTGGCACAGGCCGGAGCGGAGCAAATGCCCCCGTTCCACCCCACCCCGGCCCTGCTCTGCCCCACCCCCGAAGCGGCGGTGGACTGGCTGTGCGGCCGGGGCGGAGAGGAGTTTGCCGGCCGTCTGCCGGGCCTTTCGGAGCGTCTGGAGGAGCTGCAGCAGCGGGGGAGCACCCCGGTCTATGCTGTCCGGGACACCCCGGCCATGCAGCTGCTGCTGGGCCGCGACCTCACCATCTCGCCCAGCCGGATGGAGCGTTTCTACCGCTGCCGGCTGGCGTATTTTCTGGAATATGTCGCCCGTCTGCGCGCGCCGCGCCCGGCCAGGCTGGACATGCGCCTGGGCGGTGCGCTGATCCATTTCATCCTCGAGCGCGCGCTGCAGTCGGCCGAGTTCCTGCAGGGCGTGGAGCAGCAGAAAGAGGGCCTTTCGCCCGACCCCGCGCCCCTGCGCCAACTGGCAAAAACGCTGGCGGAGGAGTATCTGGATACATTGCCGGGCCAGACCGGCCTTTCCCGCCGCGAGGAAAACACGGTGCGCCGCATCGTGGACGGCATGGCGCCGCTCTTGCAGTTTTTGCAGGCGGAGCAGGCCCAGAGCCGCTTTGCGCCCGAGGCGTTCGAGCTGTCGATCGGTCCGCAGCAGGAGCAGCCGGGCCTGTCGGTGCCGCTGCCGGACGGCCACACCGCCTTCCTCACCGGCAAGATCGACCGCGTGGACGCCATGCAGTCCGACGGCCGCCGCTGGCTGCGGGTGGTGGACTACAAGACCGGCGGCAAGGATTTTTCGCTGGACAGCGTGTTCTACGGCCTCGACGCCCAGATGCTGCTGTATCTGTTCTCGCTCTGTCCGCCCACGGCGGGCGGCTTTGCCGACACAGGCCTGCCGGCGGGCGTGCTGTACCTGCTGGCAGACCCCAAAAAGCAGACGGCCAGCCGCGAAAAGGTCTGCGCGCCGCAGCCGCCGTCCTACGCCTGGCACGGCCTTGTGACCAACGAGGAAGAGGTCTGGCGCGGGATGGACGCCGAGGGTACCGGAAAGTATGTGCCGTTCGGCTTCAAGGGAAAGGGCGAGCGCACCCCCAACCAGTACAGCGCCGGCAAGCTGGCCAGCCGCAGCGAGATGGCGCGCATCTGCGCCCACCTGTGCCGCAAATTGCAGCAGATGGGGGCGGACCTGTATGCCGGGCAGGTGGACGCCAGCCCGCTGAAGGGCGGCAATTTCGACCCCTGCCGGTACTGCGCGTACAGCGACGTCTGCCGCCGTGCGCCCGACGCCCCCGTGGAGGAGATGCGCCCCGGCGCGGGCAAGGCCTTCCGCGACGACGAACAACAGGAGGAGGATACCCATGAAACGATGGACAAGCCAGCAGCAGGCCGCGATTGAGAACCGGCGCGGCACGCTTCTGGTCAGCGCGGCGGCGGGCAGCGGCAAGACGGCGGTGCTGGTAGAGCGCGCGCTGCGCCTCATCGCCGAGGACGGCGTGGACGCCGACCGCCTGCTGATCGTCACCTTCACAAACGCCGCCGCCGCCGAACTGCGCGCCCGTCTGGCCGCCGGTCTGGACGAGCGCATCGCCGCCGCGCCGCCCGCCCAGCGCACCGTGCTGCGCCGCCAGCGGATGCTTTTGCAGCGCGCCTCCATCTGCACCGCCGACGCCTTCTGCCTCGAGCTGGTGCGGCAGAACTTTTTCCGTCTGGACCTCCCGCCCGACATCGGGGTGGGAGACGAGAGCCAGCTGGCCGGCCTGCGCGCCGCCGCGCTGGAAGCCACGCTGGAGGAGTATGCCAAAAACGAGGACTTTGCCCGCTTTTCCGGCATGTACGGCCGCAGCCGCGACGACCGCACGGCGGGCGACACCCTGCTGGAGCTGTACCGCTTTCTGGCCGCCCAGCCGTCCCGCGCGTCGCTGCGCCGGAAGATGGCCGCCGCCTGGGCCGACGAAGGCCCGGCGGAACACACCCTCTGGGGAAAACCGCTGCTGGCCGCCGCCCGTTCGCATGCCGGGCGCGCCGTCCGCCTGGCGCAGCGCCTGGCCGCCCAGCCCTGCCCGCCCGGCAGGTGGACGGGGGAGAGCTGGGCCGACTACACCGCCGCCCTCCTGCAGCGCACACAGGATGCTGCCGCTGCGCTGGAGACCGGATGGGACGGCGCGCGCGCCGCGCTGGCTGCCTTCGAGGTGCCCCGCGCAAAGGCAAAGCTGCCGGACGGCTCTGCCGCCGACCGTCTGCGCGCCGCGCTGAAGGCGGAGATGGCACAGGCGGCGGAGTGCCTGCCCTGCACCGCCGCCGAAGACCTCGCCGACCGCCGCACCGCCGCGCCGGTCATCGCCGCGGTGATGGAGGCGGAGGAGGCGTTTGAAACCCGCTTTTTCGCCGCCAAAAAGGACCGCCGTCAGCTGGAATTCAGCGACGTGGAACAGCTCGCCCTCTCCCTCCTGTGGGACGAGGAGAAGGAGGAGCGCACCGCCTTTTCCCGGGAAACGGCCGCCCGGTTCCACACCGTGATGGTGGACGAATACCAGGACACCAACGCCCTGCAGGGGCGCCTGTACGACTGCCTGGCCGACGAGACCGGCGGCAACCTGTTCCTGGTGGGCGACATCAAGCAGAGCATCTACCGCTTCCGCCACGCCGAGCCGGCTTTGTTCCAGCGGCTGCGGGCGCAGTTTGCGCCGTTCGACGGCAAAACCTTCCCGGCGGCGCTGGCGCTCAATGCCAACTTCCGCAGCCTGCCGGGCGTGCTGGACGGGGTGAACTATTTCTTTTCCGCCCTGATGAGCCCGGACCTCGGCGAGGTGGAATACAACGCCGACGAGTGGCTGAACTGCGGCCTTGCCCAGGCGGGGGCCGACCTGCCGCCCAGCCCGCCGGTCTATCTCGATCTCGTCCAGAGGGAGCCGCAGGCCGAGGACGACGCCGCACAGGTGGCGTGGCGGGTGCAGCAGCTGGTGGAGAGCGGCACGCCGGTGCGGGACGGCGACACCCTGCGCCCGGCCGGGTACGGCGACATCTGTCTGCTGCTGCGCACCCGCAGCCACTTCGAGGACTATGTGCGCGCCTTTGCCGCGCGGGGTATCCCGTGCTATGCCGACGTGGGGGCGGATCTTCTCAGCGCGCCGGAGGTGCAGCCGCTGGCCAGTTTGCTGCGCGCGCTGGACAACCCCGGCGACGACGTCCAGCTGGCCGCGGTGCTCACCGGCCCGCTGGCCGGCTTCGAGATGGACCTGCTGGTGCAGCTGCGGGTGGTGCAGCGCACCGGCAGCCTGTACGGGGCGCTGCTCGCGTGGCAGCGCGCGCGGGAGGGGAAAAGCCCGCTGGCCGACGCCGTCCCGCCCGACACCGCCGCCCGCCTGGACGATTTCCTCGCCCTGTTCGCCCGTCTGCGCGCTCAGGCCGCCGGGATGGAGGCGGGGCGTCTGTGCGAGCTGGTGCTGGAGCACACCGGATGGGCGGCGGCGATCGGCGGCGGCCCGCAGGGACCGGTGCGCCGCGCCCGTCTGGAGGAGTTCTGCGCCTGGGCGGCGTCGGCGGGCAAGCACGGTCTGCCTGCCCTGGTGCGCGCAATGGCCGACACAAAAGAGGGGGGCGGCCTGCCCCAGCAGACAGCCGAACGCACGCCCGGCTGCGTGTCGATCATGACCATCCACCGCTCGAAGGGCCTGGAATTCCCCATCGTCCTGCTGGCAGACACCGCCCGCCGGTTCAACGCGCAGGACATCCGCACAGCGCCCTTCCAGTTCCATCCGCGCTGGGGGGCGGCGATGCAGCTGCCGGGCCCGGGCGGGCGGTACGACACCACCGCGATGGCCTGGCTGCGGCAGGCGAAATACCAGGAGCTGCTGGGCGAGGAGATGCGGGTGCTGTATGTGGCGCTCACCCGCGCCAAGGATCTGCTGTGCATCACGGCGCTGGTGCCGGAGCAGGAAAAGCTGCCCGCTTTTCTGTCCAATCTGGCGGCGGGGCTGGAAGACGGCCCCGACCCGGCCTTTCTGGGCACACAGAGCAGTCTGGCGGGCTGGCTGCTGGCGGCGGCGCTGCTGCACCCGGAGATGCAGCTCCTGCGCGAGCTGGCGGGTGCGCCCGGCCTTCCGCTGCTGGACAGCTGCGGCAGCCACTTCCGGCTCACCGTCCGCGGAGCGGGGCAGGACCTGCCGCAGGAAGGCGCGGAGCAGGCCGCCGAAGCCGCCGCGCCGGACGAGGAGCTGTGGCGGGAGCTGGAGCGGGGCTTTGCCTGGCAGGACCCCTTCGCCGCCCTCTCGCAGGTGCCGGCGAAGGTGAGCGTGTCGTCGCTGTCCCACAAGGGGGAGAGCTTCGGCTGGCAGCCGGGCCGGCCCGGATTCGCGCGCCGCAAAACGGGGCTCACCGGCGCCCAGCGCGGCACCGCCGCCCACCGCTTCCTGCAGCTGGCGCGGCTGGAGCTGTTCCGGGAGGACGCCCCCGCCGCCTTTGCCGCCGAAAAAAAGCGGATGGTGGAAACGGGGCTGCTGGACGCCCAGAGCGCCGCCGCGCTGGACGAAAAGCGCATCCTTGCCTTCTTTGCGAGCGGCCTCTACCGGCGGATGCTGGCGGCGATGCAGCCGCCGGCCAGACTGTGGCGGGAGTTCGACTTCATCACCAGCCTTCCCGCTGCCGAGGTGATGGCGGACGGCAAAGACTACGGCGATGCCGAGGTGCTGGTGCAGGGCGTGGCCGACGCGGTGCTGGTCTTTGCCGACCACGCCGAGCTGGTGGATTACAAGACCGACCGCGTGCCGGATGCCGGCGCGCTGGTTTCGCGCTATGCCGCCCAGCTGGACCACTACCGCCGGGCGCTGGAAAAGCGGCTGGAGGTGCCGGTCTCGCGCTGCACCATCTACTCGCTGCACCTGGGGCGGGAGATCCCGCTGCCGGCCGCAAAAACGGCAAAAAATACTCCTTGACAGCCCGGGTGCGGTGTGGTATAGTATATCAGGTAAACAAAGCAGCAACCGGTTCGCCGCCGTGCTCACCTTGCGGTCCAGCAGGACCCGGGTCCATATCGTTCTGCCCGCTTTGGGCGCAAAAGACGTATGCATGCGGCTGCCGATCGGCGGCCGCATTTTTTGTTCAACTATATGTTTGGAGGTGTGTTCCGATCGCTAACGGAAAAAAGGAAAAGGAATTGGAGATCAATGAGGAGATCCGCGACCGCGAGGTGCGCGTGATCGACGCCGATGGCAGCCAGCTGGGCGTGATGAGCAGCCGCGATGCACTGCGCCGCGCCGAGGAGAAAAACCTCGACCTGGTCAAGATCGCTCCCCAGGCCGTGCCCCCCGTCTGCAAGATCCTGGACTACGGCAAATACCGCTTTGAACAGCAGAAGCGGGAAAAGGAAAACCGCAAGAACCAGAAGGTCGTGGACATCAAGGAGATCCGCCTGTCGCTCAACATCGACACCAACGATTTCAATACCAAAGTGAACCATGCCGCCAAGTTCCTGAAAAACGGCGACAAGGTAAAAGTGACCATTCGTTTCCGGGGGCGTGAAATGGCGCACACCGAGCTTGGCCTGGACGTGCACAAGCGATTTGCAGCGGCGCTGCCCGAGGCTGTGGTGGAAAAACAGCCCAAGCTGGAAGGCCGCAGCATGATCATGTTTTTGAACTCTGCCCCCAACAAAAACTAAGGAGGAAACTCAAATGCCTAAACTGAAAACTCATTCCGGTGCCAAAAAACGCTTCAAGCTCACCAAGAGCGGCAAGGTGAAGCGCGGCCATGCGTTCCGCAGCCACATTCTGACCAAGAAATCCACCAAACTGAAGCGCGGCTTCCGCAGCCCCAGCTACGCCGACAAGACCAACGAGGCAGCCGTGAAGAGCATGCTGCCCTACGCGTGATCGGCATCGTTTAAAACGTTACAGAACATAAAAGGAGATTTTAGAATATGGCTCGTGTTAAAGGCGCAATGATGACCCGCAAAAGACGCAAAAAGACCCTGAAACTGGCGAAGGGCTACTACGGCAGCAAGTCCAAGCACTTCAAGATGGCCAAACAGCAGGTCATGAAGAGCGGCAACTATGCTTTCGCCGGCCGCAAGATGAAGAAGCGCGAGTTCCGCAACCTGTGGATCACCCGCATCAACGCCGCCTGCCGTGCCAACGGCATCAACTACTCCAGCTTCATGAACGGCCTGAAGAAGTCCGGCATCGAGCTGAACCGCAAAATGCTGAGCGAGATGGCCATCCATGATCCCGCCAGCTTCAACGCTCTGATCGAAACCGCCAAGAGCGCCCAGTAAAACCTTTCGTTGAACGCCCGCGCTTTTCGCGCGCGGGCGTTCAATTTGTATCTGCACATTCCTGCATCAAAGGAGGCCGCCCATGCCCACCCCCATCGCCAGCCGCGAAAATGCCCGCATCAAAGCCGCCTGCCGTCTGCGTGAAAGCACCGCCGAGCGCGCGCGGCAGGGTCTGTTCTTTGCCGAAAGCCCCAAGCTGTGCCTGGAGCTGGCAAAGGGCTGCGTGTGCGAGACGCTGTTTTGCACCGCCGCCGCGCTGGCCTCCCACCCGGCGCTTGCCGATCTCGCGCCGGCGGTGTTTGAAGTGAGCGACCCGGTGGCCGAAAAGCTGGCCGGTCAGCCCAGCCCGCAGGGGGTGTTCGGCCTGTTCCGCCTGCCGCAGTTCGGCACGGATATCCTGCGCACAGGCGGGCATTATCTCTGTATGGAGGCCGTGCAGGACCCCGGCAACGTGGGCGCCGTCATCCGCAGCGCCGCCGCCTTCGGGTTCGACGCGGTGATCTGTTCGGCGGGGTGCGCCTCTCCGTTCAGCCCCAAGGCCCTGCGCGCCAGCATGGGCGCGGCGGGGCGCATGCCCATCGTGCAGGTGGAGGACATGGCCCAGACCGCCGCCCTTCTGCGCGGGAAGGGCGTGAAGGTGCTGGCCGCCGCCCTGTACAATTCCCGCCCGCTGTCGGACGTGCCGGGGCCTTTCCCGGACGGTGTGGCGGTGGTGATCGGCAACGAGGGGCAGGGCCTGCGCGACGAAACGGTGGCCGCCTGCACCGCCGCCGTGCGCATCCCCATGACCGGCCGCGTTGAAAGTCTGAACGCTGCCGCCGCCGGCGCGGTGCTGGCGTGGCATTTCCGGGGTGAGGTGAACGAAGGATGAACGATCAGCGCCTTTTGCAGTGGCTGTGGTTTGCCGAGGTGATGGGTGTGGGGGCCAACACGCTGCCCGCCCTCAGCCTCTACGGCAGCCCGGGCGCACTGCTGGCCGCGCGGGAGTATGAGGATCTCTCGCCCATTGCAGGCCGTGCCCAGCGCTCGCGCCTGCATGCGCTGGAACCGGAGCAGATGGCTCCCCGCCTTGCCCGCTGCCGCGAGCTGGGTGTGCGCATCCTCACGCCCGACCACGAAGAATACCCCGTTGCCTTCCGCCTGCTGGAAAACGCCCCGGCCGTGCTCTACTGCACCGGCGATGCGTCGGCGCTTTCCTCCACCTCGATGGTGGGGATGGTGGGCAGCCGCCGCCCCTCCGCCTACGGCCGCCAGGCCGCGCAAAAGATCGCGGGCGAGCTTGCCGCCGCGGGGGTCACCATCGTCAGCGGCATGGCCGACGGGCTGGACAGCGAGGCGCACAAAGCCGCGCTGGAGCAGGGCGCACGCACGGTGGCCGTGATGGGCACCGCGCCGGAGGTGTGCTATCCCGCTTCGCACGCCGGTCTGCGCCGGAAGATCGAGACCCAGGGCGCGGTCCTCACCGAGGTCCCGCCCGACACCAGGGGCGGTCCGCGCTTTTTTGTCCTGCGCAACCGCCTGATCGCCGCATTGTCCGACGCGCTGTGCGTGGTGGAGGCCCGGGAAGGGTCCGGCACCATGATCACCGCCGGCTATGCGGCCAAATATGGCCGCCCGGTCTTCAGCGTGCCGGGCAGCATCTTCAGCCCTCTCAGCGAGGGCACCAACCAGCTGCTGGGAAAGGGCGCCAAGCCCTGCACCGGCGCCGATTGCATTCTGCGCGCGCTGGGAATCGACCCGGCGCCCGCCGCATCCGCTCCCGCTTCCCCGCCCAAACTGGACGCTGTCCAGAAACAGGTGCTGGCCGCGCTGGGCCCCACCCCCAAAACGATGGGGCAGCTGTCGGCCGATACCGGGCTGCCCGCATGGCAGCTGGCCGCCGCGCTGACGGCGCTGGAACTGGCCGGACTGGCCGACCAGCTCGCCGGACGCCAGTATCTGCTGCGGGGCGGCGCGGTGCTTTAACTCCTGCAAACCACCGGGACGTTTGCTCCCGTAACGATATAATAAAGGTGAGAATATGGCAAAATTAGTAATTGTGGAATCGCCTGCCAAGGCAAAAACCATCGGCAAATACCTCGGCCCGGACTATCGCGTCACCGCCAGCATGGGCCACATCCGCGACCTGCCCCAGAGTCAGCTGGGCATCGACGTCGAGCACGACTACACCCCGAAGTATATCAACATTAAGGGCAAGGAAAAGCTGATCCGCGAGCTGAAAAGCGAGGCCAAGGAAGCCGACGAAGTTTTCCTCGCCACCGACCCCGACCGCGAGGGCGAGGCCATCAGCTGGCACCTTGCCACCCTTCTGGGCCTTGATCCCGACCAGCCCAACCGGGTCACCTTCGGCGAGATCACCAAAAAAGGTGTGCAGGAGGGTATGGCCCACCCGCGCGCCATCGACAAAAACCTCTTCAACGCCCAGCAGGCGCGCCGCATCCTCGACCGCCTGGTGGGCTATAAGCTCAGCCCGTTTCTGTGGCGCAAGGTCCGCCGGGGCCTTTCTGCCGGACGTGTGCAGAGCGTGGCGGTGCGCCTGATCGTCGACCGCGAAAAGGAGATCGAGGCGTTCAAGCCGGAAGAATACTGGAACCTGGACGCCGTCCTGTCCGCGCCGGGCAGCCAGAAGAAGTTCACCGCCCGTCTGCACGGGCCGGTGGGCGGCAAGAAGATCACGGTGCACAACGCCGAGGAAGCCGCCGCCATCCGCGCCGCCGTGGAGGGCAAGGACTATATCGTCAGCGACCTCACCCGCGGCAAGCGCAGCCGTGTGCCGGCGCCGCCCTTCATCACCTCCACCATGCAGCAGGAGGCCAGCCGCCGGCTGGGCTTCACCGCCACCCGCACCATGCGCGCGGCCCAGACGCTGTACGAAGGCGTGGAGATCGAGGGGCAGGGCGTCACCGGCCTCATCACCTATATGCGAACCGACAGCCTGCGCATCGCCGACGAAGCCGCCCAGGCCGCCAAGGAATTCATCGCCTCCACCTACGGCGAGCAGTACGTCTGCCCCACCAAGCGCAGCTATAAGACCAAAAGCGCCACCGCCGCGCAGGACGCGCACGAGGCGGTGCGCCCCACCAACCCGGCCTTCACCCCCGACGAGGCGGACAAGAGCCTGTCGGGCGATACCGCCAAGCTGTACCGCCTGATCTGGAGCCGCTTCATCGCCAGCCAGATGAGCGACTGCCAGCTGGATACGGTGAACGCTTCCATCACGGCGGGCGACTACCTGTTCAAGGCCAGCGGCTATGTGGTCACCTTCGACGGCTTCTCGGTGCTGTATGAAGAGGCCACCGACGAGAAGGAGAAAAAGGAGACGGCGCTGCCTCCGTTGGAGCAGGGCCAGACGCTCCGTCTGCGCGAGCTGAAGAGCGAGCAGAAATTCACCCAGCCCCCCGCCCGCTACACCGAGGCGGCGCTCATCAAGGCGCTGGAGGAGAACGGCATCGGCCGCCCGTCCACCTACGCGCCCATCATCACCACCATCATCGACCGCGACTATGTGGAGCGGGACGCCAAAAAGCTCAAGCCCACCTTGCTGGGCCGCGCCATCAACGAGCTGATGGAGGAGCAGTTCCCCGACATCGTGGACGTGAAATTCAGCGCCCAGATGGAGAAAAACCTCGATAAGGTGGAGAGCGGCGCCGCCGACTGGCACACCACCATCGACCAGTTCTACAAGGGCTTCGACGCCACTTTGCAGCAGGCCGAGGTGAACATGGAGGGCAAGAAGATCAAGGTGCCCGACGAGGAGAGCGACGAGATCTGCGAAAAATGCGGCCGCCGCATGGTCATCAAGACCGGCCGGTACGGCAAGTTCCTGGCCTGCCCCGGCTTCCCCGAATGCACCAATACCAAAAAGCTGGTCAAAGACACCGGCGGCGTCTGCCCGCTGTGCGGCAGCCGCATCCTGGTGCGCCGCAGCCAGAAGGGACGCATCTACTACGGGTGCGAGAAGAACCCCGCCTGCGGTTTCATGACCTGGGACGAGCCGACGGCCGAGAAGTGCGAGAAGTGCGGCGGCACCCTGTTCAAGAAGCTGGGAAAAGGCGCCCATTTGTACTGCGCACGCGAGGGCTGCGGCTTCACAAAGCCGCTCACCCGCCCCGGCCAAAAGACAGGAGAGTGACCCATGCCCACCATCAAGATCCTCGGCGCCGGTCTGGCCGGCTGTGAGGCGGCCCTCTGGCTTGCCGGGCACGGCCACACCGTCGACCTCTACGAACAGAAACCCCACGTATACAGCCCGGCGCACAAGCTGGAAGGCTTTGCCGAGCTGGTGTGCTCCAACAGCCTGAAGGCCGACCGTCTGGAATCGGCCAGCGGCCTGCTCAAGGCCGAGATGCGCCGGCTGGGCAGCAGCCTTCTGCCCATCGCCGCCCGGTGCAGCGTGGCGGCGGGCGGCGCGCTGGCGGTGGACCGGCACGAGTTCTCGGCGCTGGTCACCGCCGCCGTCAAGGTCCAGCCGAACATCCGGCTGCATCTGGAGGAGGTCACCTCCATCCAGCCCGACGACGGCCTCACGCTGGTGGCCACCGGCCCGCTCACACAGGGCAGGCTGGCCGAGGCCATCCAGCAGCTCACCGGCGGCGCGCAGCTGTCCTTTTACGATGCCGCCGCCCCCATCGTCACGGCCGAAAGCCTGGACATGACCAGGGTGTTCGCCGCCTCCCGCTGGGGAAAGGGCGACGCCGACTACCTCAACTGCCCGTTCGATAAGGCGGGATACGAGGCATTCTACCAGGCGCTGGTGGAGGCCGAGCGCGCCCCGCTGCACGATTTCGACGGCGACCTCACCGTCTACGAGGGCTGTATGCCGGTGGAGGTGATGGCGCGCCGCGGCCCCGACACGATGCGGTTCGGCCCGCTGCGCCCGGTGGGCCTCGTAGACCCGGCCACCGGCCACCGCCCGTGGGCAAATGTCCAGCTGCGGCGGGAAAACCGCGAAGGCACGCTGTATAATCTGGTGGGCTTCCAGACGAACCTCAAGTTCGGCGAGCAGAAGCGGGTGTTCTCGATGATCCCCGGCCTCGAGCATGCCGAGTTTGCCCGCTATGGCGTGATGCACCGCAACACCTTCCTGAACAGCCCGCGCCTGCTGCTGCCCACCCTGAACCTGCGCCGGTACCCGAACGTCTACTTCGCCGGGCAGATCACCGGCTTCGAGGGGTATATGGAGAGCGCCGCCAGCGGGCTGCTGGCCGCCCGCGCGCTCCACGCCCGCCTGCTGGGCGACGAGCCGGAGCAGTGGCCGGCCGGCTGTATGCTGGGCGCGATGCTGCGCTACATCACCACCGAAAACAAGGACTTCCAGCCGATGGGCGCGAACATGGGCCTGCTGCCGCCGCTCACCGAGCGCGTGCGCGACAAGCGCGAGCGGTACGGGCGGGTGGCGCGCCTGGCGCTGGAGGCGCTGGAAACCGCTGTGCGGTACGAATAAATACACAACACCCAGGGAGGGGATACAGTTATGAAAATCATCATCGACGCGATGGGCGGCGACAACGCGCCCGACGCCATTCTGCAGGGCGCGGCCGACGCCGTGAAAGAGCTGGGCGTGGAGATCCTGGCGGTGGGCGATCCCAAAGCCATCCAGGAATCCGCCGCCCGTCTGGGTATCCTGCTGGAGGGCATCGAGATCCTGCCCGCCAGCGAGACCATCGAGATGTGCGACGAACCTGCCAAGGCGGTGCGCACCAAGAAAGACTCCAGCCTTGTGGTGGGCCTGAAAGCGCTGGCCGAGGGCAAGGGCGACGCCTTTGTGTCGGCCGGCAGCACCGGTGCGCTGCATGTGGGCACCAGCCTGCTTGTCCGCACCGTGAAGGGGGTCAAGCGGCCCGCGCTGGCCACCGTCATCCCCGGCGGCAAAAAGCCCTACCTGCTGATGGACTGCGGCGCCAACGTCGAGTGCCGCGCCACCATGCTGAACGCCTTCGGCGTGATGGGCAGCGTGTATATGAATAAGGTGATGGGCGTGAAGGACCCCGCCGTGGCGCTGGTGAACAACGGCGCCGAGGAGAGCAAGGGCACCCCCATCTACCGCGAAGCGCACCAGCTGCTGAAAGCCAATCCGGCCATCCGCTTCACCGGCAACATCGAGCCGCGCGACGTCCCTACCGGCGCCGCCGACGTGGTGGTCTGCGACGGCTTCACCGGCAACGTCATCCTCAAGCTCACCGAGGGCCTGGCCAAGACGCTGATCGGCCAGCTGAAGCCGGTGTTCATGAAGAATCTGCGCACAAAACTCGCCTTCCTGGCCATAAAGGACGGCATGAAGGAGTTCAAGAAAAAGATGGACGCCGACGAGTACGGCGGAGCCCCGCTGCTGGGCGCTGCGCGCCCGGTGATCAAGGCGCACGGCTCCTCCAATGCCAAGGCCTTCAAGAACGCCATCCGGCAGGCAAAGCTCTGCGTGGAGGGCGATGTGGTGGGCACCATGCAGGCCAGTTTGGTCGCCCTGGCCGCGCCGGAAAACGAGGGCTGAGCCATGCTGCATGAACTGGAAAAAACCATCGGATATACCTTTTCGGACATCAACCTGCTGCGGGTGGCGATGACCCACACCAGCTATGCCAACGAGAGCAGGAAAAAGGAGCCGCACAACGAGCGGCTGGAATTTCTGGGCGACTCGGTGCTCAGCATCGTGGTGGCGGACTACCTGTTCCACGAGGCCGGGCACCTGCCGGAGGGCGAGCTCACCCGCAAGCGCGCGAGCCTGGTGTGCGAGCAGGCGCTGTTCGGCTTTGCCCGGCAGATCGGCCTGGGCAAGTATCTGCGCCTGGGCAGGGGAGAGGAGCGCGGCGGCGGACGCCAGCGCCCCAGCATCCTATCCGATGCCTTCGAGGCGCTCATCGCCGCCATCTATCTGGACGGCGGCCTGGAACCGGCGCGGAAATTCATCCTTCCGTTCGTGAAGGAGGGCCACGGCGCCGAGGCCGACTACAAGACCCGGCTGCAGGAGGTGGTGCAGCAGAACCCAGAGGAGCGGCTGCGCTATGTGGTGGCCAGCGAGACCGGCCCCGACCACGACAAGCACTTTGTGGTGGAGGTGCACCTGAATTCCAACTGCATCGGCACCGGCGAGGGGCATTCCAAAAAGGTGGCCGAGCAGCACGCCGCCCAGCAGGCGCTCGCCCTGATGGGCCTGGCCTGAGCAGAGCAAAACCAAGGATGGGACGTGAACTATGGTACTGAAGGAACTGGAGATCCAGGGGTTCAAATCCTTCCCGGACAAGACCCGCATCACCATCGGCCGGGGCATCACCGCCGTGGTGGGGCCGAACGGTTCGGGCAAGAGCAACATCTCCGACGCCATCCGCTGGGTGCTGGGCGAGACCAGCTCCCGCCAGCTGCGCGGCGGCGGCAAGATGGAGGATGTGATCTTCGGCGGCACCCAGAAGCGCGGCGCGATGGGCTATGCCAGCGTTGCCCTCACGGTGGACAACACCGACCGCCGCATCGACGTGGACAGCGATGAGGTGACCATCGGCCGCAAATACTACCGTTCGGGCGACAGTGAATATTCGATCAACGGCCACAGCGTCCGTCTGAAAGATATCTACGAGCTTTTCCTCGACACCGGCCTGGGCCGCGACGGCTATTCGATCGTCGGGCAGGGCCGCGTGGCCGAGATCGTGGGCGCAAAGAGCGCCGAGCGCCGCGAGATCTTTGAAGAGGCCAGCGGCATCGCCAAATACCGCTACCGCAAAACCGAAGCCGAGCGCCGCCTGGCCGCCGCCGAGGACAATCTCGTGCGCCTGCACGACATTCTGGGCGAGCTGGAAGGGCGTGTGGAGCCGCTGCGCCGCGAGAGCGAAAAGGCGCAGAAGTTCCTGCAACTGTCCGCCCGCCGCAAGCAGCTGGAGGTCACCCTCTGGTCCGACACGGTGCACACCGCCAAAAACGCCCTGCGCGCCCAGCAGCGCAAGCTGGACGCCGCCGACGAGGACTACCAGCGCCAGTGCGCGCAGCTGGAAGAACTGGAAGCGCAGACCGAAACGGTGCGCACCGAGATCCAGCAGCTGAACGTGGAGGTGGAGCGCGCCAACAACGGCATCCGCGCCCTCACCCAGCAGATGGCCGGGGCGGACGGCCAGGTGGCGGTGCTGGAAAACGACATCGCCCACGACCGCAAGGCCGAGGAGGAAGCGCGCGCCGAGCTGGCGCGGGGCACCGCCGGCCAGCAGGGGCTGGAGGCCGAGGCCCGCGCCCATGCATCCGACGCACAGGCCGCCGAGCAGACCGCCGCCGGGCTGGCGCGGAAGATCCGCGAGGATGAGCAGCAGCTGGAACAGCTGCAGAAGGAGAACGAAGCGGCCGGACAGCGCCGGGGCGAGGTGAGCGCGCGGCTGGCCTCGCTTGCCGCCGAGCAGACCCGCCTGGCCGCCCGCATCGCCGCCGCCGACAGCGCCGCCGCCGCCGCGGCCCAGCAATTGGAAACGCTGGCCGGGCAGCAGCAGGGCGGTGACGATACCGTGTCTGCTCTCCGGCAGGAGCTGGAGGAGACCAATACCTATCTGAAAACACTGTCCGCCGACATCACCCGCCTGGAAAACGTGCAGGGCGGCCTGAAGCTGAAGCTGTCCAAACGGCAGCGGCAGCTGGACGAGGCCGACGCCGCCCAGCAGCAGCTGGAACGGGAAGCCGGCGCCGCCGAGAGCCGCCTGCGCGTGCTCAGAGAGATGGAGCGCAGCATGGAGGGCTATTCCGGCAGCGTCAAGGCGGTCATGCGCGCGGCGTCCGCCCACCGTCTGCGGGGGATCATCGGGCCGGTCAGCAGCCTTTTGCGGGTGCGCCCCGGCTACGAGACCGCCATCGAGATCGCGCTGGGCGCCGCCGCGCAGAACATCGTGGTGGAAAACGAAGCCGCCGCCAAAGCGGCCATCGCCTTTTTGCGCGACGAGAAGGCAGGCCGCGCCACCTTCCTGCCGCTGGACACCATCCGCGCCCAGACGATGGACGCCTCCCGCCTGCACGGCAGCGCGGTGGTGGCGGCCACCCTGGTGCAGGCCGACGACCGCTACCGGTCCATCGTGCAGAACCTGCTGGGCCGCATCGTGGTGGTGAACGATCTGAACGAAGCCAGCGGCGTCGCCCGCAGCCTGGATTTCCGCCACCGCATCGTCACGGTGGACGGCCAGGTCATCAACGCGGGCGGCAGCTACACCGGCGGCAGCGTGGCGCGGTCGGCCGGTCTGTTCACGCGCCGGCAGGAGATCGACGAGCTGAAACAGCGCCTCGCCGCCTTCGCCTCCCGCCGCGCCGCCGCGCACGACGCGGTGCAGAAGGTGAAAGCCGAGGTGGACGCCCTCACCGCCGAGCTGAACGCCGCGGCCAGCGAGGCCGTCACGGCGGGCGGCGACCGCATCCGCGCCGAGATGGAAGCGCGGCGCCTGCAGAGCGAGCTCAGCCAGCACGAGGCGTCCGCCCAGCTGCGCAAAGCGCAGGCCGGCCAGCTTGCGGCGCAGGCAGAGACCAGCCGGAAGGAGGCCGCCGACGCCCGCGCCGAGGCCGACCGCCTTTCGGCGCAGAACGCCGCGCTGGAGGAGGAGCTGTCCCGCCTGAACGGCGGCGACACCGCCTTTTTGCGGGCGCGGGACGCCATCACCGCCCGCCTGGGCGAAAACCGCCTGGCACAGCTGGACGCCAGCCGCGATGCGCAGGCACACTGGCAGGCCATCGAGCAGCTGGCGCAGCGCAGCGGGGAGAGCCGCCAGCGCGCCGCCCAGCTGGAGCAGACGCTGGCCGATCTGGCCGCGCACATCCGGGCCAGCGAAAAGAGCATCGAGCAGGTGCGCCGGGATAAGGAATCCGCGCGCCTGGAGATCGTCAAGCTGGAGCAGAGCATCCAGTCCTTCACAAGCGCCCGGATGGAAAAGGAAGCCTCCATCACCCGCCAGACCCAGCAGGCGCGCGGTATGAACCAGCAGCGGGAGGACCTCTCCCGCGAGATCAGCCGCCTGCAGGAAGGCCGCAAGGCGCTGGAACTGGAGTACGACCAGACCATCGCCAAGCTGTGGGAGGAATACGAACTTACATTGTCCGATGCCGAAGCGCTCTGCGTCCCCTTCGACAGCCTGCCCGAGCTCAAGCGGCAGGTGGCGGAGGTGCGTGCAAAGGTGCGCGCACTGGGCAGCGTGAACGTCGCGGCCATCGACGAATACGCCGAGGTCAGCGAACGGTACGAATTCCTGCGCGCGCAGGTGAAGGACGTTGAGACCAGCCGCACCCAGCTGTGCAAAATGATCGCCGAGCTGTCGGAGGAGATGAAGAGCCTGTTCGCAGACAGCTTTGCCCGCATCAACAAGCACTTCGGCCGCATCTTCACCGAACTGTTCGGCGGCGGCGCCGCCAGCCTGGTGCTGTCCGACCCGTCCGACGTGCTCACCAGCGGCATCGAGATCCACGTTGCCCCGCCGGGCAAGATCATCAAGAACCTGTCGGCGCTCTCGGGCGGCGAGCAGTCGCTGGTGGCGATCTGCATCTATTTCGCCATCCTGGCCGTGAACCCGGCCCCCTTCTGCATCCTGGACGAGATCGAAGCCGCGCTGGACGACGTGAACGTGGTGCGCTACGCGCAGTACCTGCGCCGCATCTCGGACGCCACCCAGTTCATCGTCATCACCCACCGCCGCGGCACGATGGAAGCCGCCGACGTGCTGTACGGCGTCACCATGCAGGAGGACGGCGTGTCCAGGCTGCTGCGTCTGGATCTGGATAAAGTGGACGCAACGCTGGTATCGTGAAAGATTCCGCCCCGCTGGAACGTATATAGTATATATGTACTTTGCCGAACGCCCCGGATGGGAAAGGAGAATGAACCATGGGATTCTTTGAAAAACTGGGCCAGAGCCTCAAGAAAACGCGCGACTCCATTTTCGGCGCCATCGGCGCGATGGTCACTGCCAGCGAGATCACCGATGAGATGTACGACAACCTGGAGGAACAGCTGATTCTGGCCGACGTGGGCGCCGACGTGGCGATGGACCTGGTGGACCAGCTGCGCCGCGAGGTGAAAGCAAACCACCTGAAGACCGGTCCCGAGGCCATGCAGGCGCTGAAGGGCATTCTGTGCAAGATGATGTCCCCGGAGGAGGAGATGCACCTGTCCGGCCAGCCCACCGTGATCCTGGTGATCGGCGTGAACGGCGTGGGCAAGACCACCTCCATCGCAAAGCTGGCCAAGCTCTACACCTCGCAGGGCAAAAAGGTGATGCTGGCAGCGGGAGACACCTTCCGCGCCGCCGCTGCCGAGCAGCTGGGCGTCTGGGCCGACCGCGTGGGCGTCACGCTGGTGCGCCACAGCGAAGGCTCCGACCCCGCCGCCGTCATCTACGACGCGGTGGAGAGCGCCGCCGCCAGGCACTGCGACATCGTCATCTGCGACACCGCGGGACGCCTGCACAACAAGAAGAACCTGATGGACGAGCTGTCCAAGATCAGCCGTGTGGCCTCCAAAGCCTGCGACACCGCCACGGTGGAGACGCTGCTGGTGCTGGACGCCATCACCGGCCAGAACGCCATCAACCAGGCCAGCCAGTTCATCGACGCCGCCGGCGCCACCGGCATCATCCTCACCAAGCTGGACGGCACCGCCAAGGGCGGCGCGGCCATCGCCATCAAGGCGAAGCTGGGCCTGCCGGTGCGGTATGTCGGCGTGGGCGAGGGCGTGGACGACCTGATGGAATTCGACCCGGCGGCCTTTGTGGACGCCCTGTTTGCAAGCGAGGTATGATATGCTGATCTGTGCCGCCACCAACAACGCCGGCAAGCTCAAGGAGCTGCGCCGCATCCTGGAAAGCCAGGGACACACCGTAAAAAGCCAGAAGGAACTGGGCATCTCGCTGGAGCCGGAGGAAAACGGCGCCACCTTTGCCGAGAACGCCCGCATCAAGGCCGAAGCCATCTGCAAAGCCAGCGGCATCGCCACCGTGGCCGACGATTCGGGCCTTGCGGTGGACGCGCTGAACGGCGCGCCGGGCGTCTATTCCGCACGCTACTGCGGGGTGCACGGCGACGACGAGGCCAACAACGACAAGCTGCTGGACGCAATGCGGGAGGTCCCCGCCGGCCGCCGCGGCGCGAAGTTCGTCTCGGCCGTCTGCCTGATGCTGCCCGGCGGCCGTTCGCTCACCTGCATGGGCGAGTGCCCCGGCCGCATCGGATTTGAACGAAAAGGAACGAACGGTTTCGGCTACGACCCGCTGTTTGAGGTCGAGCCGTTCGGCTGGCGCAGCTACGCCCAGCTGTCCGACGAGGAAAAGGACCAGATCAGCCACCGCGGCAGGGCGCTGGCAGAGCTGCGGGAGCAGCTGCCCGCCTTTCTGGAAGAAGAAACATAAAAGGAGAACCGAATGCTTACAAGTAAACAGCGCGCCGTTCTGCGCGCACAGGCCAACACGCTCGACCCCGTCTTTCAGGTGGGCAAGGGTGAGATCGACGAGACGCTCATCAAATCCACCGCCGACTGTCTGGCAGCTCGCGAGCTGATCAAGATGAAGGTGCTGGAAAACAGCATGTACAGCGCCCGCGAGGCCGCCGAGATCCTGGCCGACGCCACCGGCGCCGAGGTGGTGCAGGTGATCGGCGCGAAGTTCGTGCTGTATCTGCAGAAGAAAAAGGATTCCAAATACGCCGATCTGCTGCGATAAAAGGAGGGGATGCCGCCGATGAAGGTCTTGCTCTATGGGGGCACCTTTGATCCCCCGCACGGCGGCCATCTCAATCTGCTGCAGGGCGCGGTGCGCGCGGTGCAGCCCGACCGTGTGATCGTGATGCCCGCCGGCATTCCGCCGCACAAGGCGGCCAGCGCCACCCCGGCGCCGCTGCGCCTGGCGATGTGCGAGTGTTTCCGCCTGGCCTGCCCGAACGCGCAGATCAGCGACTGGGAGATCAGCCGCGGCGGCAAGAGCTATACGGTGGACACCGCCGCGATGCTGGCCGCCCGGTATCCCGGCGCGCAGCTGTACCTGTGCATGGGCGGCGACATGGTGGAGACCTTCCGCCAGTGGCGCTGCTGGCAGCGCCTGCTGCAGCTGTGCACGCTGGTGGTGCATTGCCGCGAGCCGGAGGACCCCGCCTTTGCCGCTGCCGCCGAAAGCCTGCGCCGGGACGGCGGGCGGGTGATCGTACTCAAGGCGCCGGTGCTGCGGGAATCCTCCAGCAGCCTGCGCGCCCGTATGGGCCGGGGGGAGCCGCCCGAAGCGCTGCTGCCGCCGGCCGCCGCCCGCGTGGCGCGCCGGTACCGCCTGTACTGCCGCGCACAGAGACCCGCTTGGAAAGGAGAATGACCGATCTGTGAACCTGGAAGAAGCAAAGCGCCTTGCCAAGCGCACCCTGTCCAAAAAGAGATACACCCACACCGTCAACGTCAAAAAAATGGCGGTCAAGCTGGCCAAGCGCTACGGGGAAGACCCCGACCGCGCCGCGATGGCCGCGCTCCTGCACGACATGGCCAAGGAATTGCCCAAGGATCGCATGTTGCAGATTTTGCAGGAGAATGCTATAATGTCTGATAACGCACACCTGCGCCCGTCGCCGGTGTGGCATGGCGTGTGCGCTGCGATCCTGGCGCGCACCAAGTGGGACATTGCGGATGAAGGAATCCTGCAGGCGGTGGCCTGCCACACCACCGGACGCCCCGGCATGACCCGTCTGGACAAGATCCTGTTTTTGGCCGACATGACCAGCGAGGACCGCAGCTACCCCGAAGCGGATATCCTGCGCCGGCTGGAGATGGAAGATCTGGACCGGGCAATGATCGAAGCGCTGCGGATGAACATCCAGTGGCTGGAGGAGAGCGGAAAGCCGGTGGACCCGGTTTCCCGCGATGCATGGACCGATTTGCGGAAAACTTACTACGGAGGCAATTCGTCCTATGAAGAATGACCGAAACGATCGCTACCGCGATTTGGATACAAGCCGTGCCCGGCGCGGGAAAAGCCGCCGCCCGGTGGATGAGGTGGCCGAGATCGACCTGGGCCGCGCCTACCGCGACCTGGGGCTGGACCGCGGCCGCACCGCCGGCGCGGATTCCCGTTCCGCCCCGCGCACATCTTCCGGCTCCTCGACCCGGAGCACCGGCGGTCCTGCGCAGCAGCGTCCCCGCACGGCCCGTCCTTCGGCGGACGGAACACCGCCGAACCGCCGTCCGCCGCGCTCCGGCAAAAGCGGGCAGCCCGCGCCTTCGGGGCGGCAGCGCCGTCCCAAGCGGCGCAAAAACAGTACCGCGCGGGTGCTGGTGATCGCACTGCTGATCGTGCTGCTGATCCCCACCCTCGCGCTGGGAGCCGGCTATCTGTATGTCAGCCATGTCACCTCCGGCCAGAACGCCGGTATGGGCGTGATCGACACGATCATCAACACGCCCAAGGAGTATTCCGGCGACGTGGTGAACGTGCTGGTCTGCGGCATCGACTACGAGGAAGGCCGCACCCATGCCCTCACCGACATGATTTTGTACGTCAACTTCGACGTCAAGAACAGCAAGGTGAACATGCTCCAGATCCCGCGCGACACCTATGTGGGCGGCGAGTATTCCTCCAACGGCAAGATCAACGGCGTTGCGGCCAAGGCGGGCGAAAACGGCAATCTGAATATCTCCGCTCTGGCCGACCGCGTCAATGCCATGTTCCAGCTCCCCATCGACGGTTATATCACCATCGACATGGACAGCATGAAGGAGCTGGTGAACTATCTGGGCGGTGTGGAGGTCTATGTTCCCCGCGATATGGAATACAACGGCAGCAAGCTGGAGCAGGGCTATCGAATGCTGGACGGCGACGCGGCCGAGTTCTTTGTCCGCAACCGCCACGGCGACGGCTATGCCACCGGCGACTTTGCCCGCCTGGAGATGCAGCGGTATTTCTACGCCGGCCTGTTCAAGGCTCTGCTGCAGATGACGCCCGGCGACATCGCCAAGATGTTCCCGGTCTATCTCAAATATGTCAAGACCGACCTGGGCATCACCGATCTGGTGGGCATCGGCCTGTCGGCGCTCAAGGTGTCCACCCAGAATATCATGATGTGCCGTGTGCCGGAGTACGGCGGAGCCGAGCTTTATCAGGGCGAACACGCGGTCAATGTGGTGGCCCGGCAGGAGACAGCCGACCTGCTCAACACCTATTTCCGCAGCTACGGCGCCCCGGTGGACGCCGCGGCCCTGCAATTGGAGGACTACCCCTCTGCCGGCGGCCTGCACGACGCGGCGATCAGCTATATGGACGGCAGCGGAGAGAAACAGCAGACGGACACCTCGTCCGCCTCCCAGCCTGCCGCCTGAAAAACAACGATACAACAATCAGATAAAGGAGAATGCGAATGGAAAGCTTTGAACTGGCCGCACGCATCGCGCGTCTGCTGGACAAGAAAAAAGCCCAGGACGTCAAGGTGCTGAAGGTGCGCGACCTCACCATCCTCACCGACTATTTCGTCATTGCCAGCGGCACCTCCACCACCCAGGTGAAGAGCCTGGCCGAGGAGGTGGAGTTCCAGCTGGAGCAGGAGGGCATCCGCCCGCTGCGCACCGAGGGCTACGACAGCAAGAACTGGATCCTGCTGGACTTCGGCGAGGTGATCGTGCATGTGTTCTATCCGCAGGTGCGCGAGTTCTACGACCTCGAACATCTGTGGGCCGATGCCGATCCGGTGGAGATCGACCTGGGCGGCGAGGAATAAGGCCGCACAAAAAAGGGGGAAACGGCCGGCCGCCGGCTGTTTTTGAGTTACAATTTGGGGTGATAAAGAGTGAAATACGATTTCAAACAGGTAGAACAGAAATGGCAGAAGATCTGGGACGATGAAAAGACCTTCGCCGCCAAGCTGGACAAGTCCAAGCCCAAGTTCTACGCGCTGGTCGAGTTCCCGTACCCGTCCGGCCAGGGCCTGCACGTGGGCCATCCGCGCAGCTACACCGCGCTGGACATCGTGGCGCGCAAAAAGCGCCAGTGCGGCTGCAACGTGCTGTACCCGATGGGCTGGGACGCCTTCGGCCTGCCCACCGAAAACTTCGCGATGAAGAACCACATCCATCCGGAGGTCGTCACCAAAAACAACGTGGCGCGGTTCAAAAGCCAGCTGAAGAGCCTGGGCCTGTCCTTTGACTGGGACCGCGAGATCAACACCACAGACCCGTCCTACTACAAGTGGACCCAGTGGATCTTCCTGCAGCTGTTCAAGCACGGTCTGGCCTACAAAAAGGAAATGAACGTGAACTGGTGCACCAGCTGTAAGGTGGTGCTGGCCAACGAGGAGGTCGTGAACGGCGTCTGCGAGCGCTGCGGCGGCGAAGTGGTGCACAAGGTGAAGAGCCAGTGGATGCTGAAGATCACCGAGTATGCCGACCGTCTGATCGACGACCTGAAGGAGGTCGACTTCATCGAGCGCGTGGCCACCCAGCAGATCAACTGGATCGGCCGCAGCCACGGCGCCGAGGTGAACTTCGGTTCCACCGCCGGCGACGACATCACCGTCTACACCACCCGCCCCGACACCATGTTCGGCGCCACCTACATGGTGCTGGCGCCCGAGCACAAGCTGGTGGAGAAATGGGCCGATAAAATCGAGAACATGGACGAGGTGCGCGCCTACCAGGCCGCGGCCGCCCGCAAGAGCGACCTTGAGCGCACCGAACTGAACAAGGACAAGACCGGCGTGCGCCTGAAAGGTGTGCGCGGCATCAACCCGGCCAACGGCCGCGAGATCCCCATCTTCCTGTCCGACTACGTGCTGGCCACCTACGGCACCGGCGCCATCATGGCGGTGCCCGCCCACGACACCCGCGACTACGAGTTTGCCAAGGCGTTCGATCTGGACATTGTCGAGGTGGTGTCCGGCGGCGACGTGCAGAACGGCCCCTTCACCGACTGTGCCACCGGCGTTCTGGTGAACAGCGGCTTCCTCAACGGCATGAAGGTGGAGGACGCCAAAAAGGCCATGATCGAGTGGCTGGAAAAAGAGGGCAAGGGCCACGCAAAGGTGAACTTCAAGCTGCGCGACTGGGTGTTCAGCCGTCAGCGCTACTGGGGCGAGCCGATCCCGATGGTGCACTGTGAGAAGTGCGGCTGGGTGCCGCTGCCCGAAAACGAGCTGCCGCTGCGGCTGCCCGAGATCAGCGATTTCGAGCCGGGCGAGGGCGGCGAGAGCCCGCTGGCCCGTCACACCGAGTGGGTGAACACCACCTGTCCGTGCTGCGGCGGCGCCGCCAAGCGCGAGACCGATACCATGCCCCAGTGGGCCGGTTCCAGCTGGTATTTCCTGCGCTATATGGACCCCCACTGCGACACCGCTCCGGTCAGCAAGGAGGCTGTGGAGTACTGGGGCCCGGTGGACTGGTACAACGGCGGCATGGAGCACACCACCCTGCATCTGCTGTACAGCCGTTTCTGGCATAAATTCCTGTACGATATCGGCATGGTCCCCACCAAGGAGCCGTACAAAAAGCGCACCAGCCACGGTATGATCCTGGGCGAGAACGGCGAGAAGATGAGCAAGAGCCGCGGCAACGTGGTGAATCCCGACGACGTGATCGCCGAGTACGGCGCCGATACCCTGCGCCTGTACGAGATGTTCATCGGCGATTTCGAGAAGGCCGCGCCCTGGAACACCAGCTCCATCAAGGGCTGCAAACGCTTCCTGGACCGCCTGTGGAACCTGTCCGAGAAGGTCCTGCCCGGCGAGGGCATCCGCGCCGAGCTGGAGGGCATCGTCAACCGCACCATCAAGAAGGTGGGCGAGGACATTGAAAACCTCAAGCACAACACAGCCATCGCCGCGATGATGAGCCTGCTGAACGAGCTGGAAGCCGCCGGCGGCGCCACCCGCGCCGAGCTGGAGGTGCTGGTGCAGCTGACCAACCCGTTCGCCCCGCACATCACCGAGGAAGTGTGGGAGCGCATGGGCCACAGCGACCAGCTGGCCTACCACCCCTGGCCCAGCTACGACGAGACCAAGTGCGTGGAGAGCACGGTGGAGATCGCCGTGCAGGTGAACGGCAAGCTCCGTGCCCGCCTGACGGTGGCCGCGGACATTGCCAAGGAAGACGCCATCGCCGCCGCCAAAGCGGAGCCCTCTGTGGCTGCCGCGCTGGAAGGCAAGACGGTGGTAAAGGAGATTTTTGTGCCGGGTAAACTTGTGAACCTGGCTGCAAAATAACCGGAAGCATCCCCGCCTCCGGTGGGGAGACGGGCGCCCGGGAAAATATTTTCAAAACCCCAAAAACCCGTTGACAGAACGCGAGGGTTTATTGTATAATAGATTCTGTTGATTATCAACGAGGGCTCTGGTTCAGAGCATTGTGGTTCTGAAATGAGGGGGCCTGCTCCTACCTCATGTAAGGGAGGGAACAAGATGTCGGAAATTCGTGTCAAAGAGAACGAGTCGCTGGAAAGCGCTCTGCGTCGCTTTAAGCGCTCCTGCGCCCGCAGCGGTGTACTGGCCGAAGTGCGGAAACGCGAGGCTTACGAAAAGCCTTCCGTTCGGCGCAAGAAGAAGTCCGAAGCTGCCCGCAAGCGCAAGTTTAAGTAATTGCGGCGGCACGGAATAAGTGCGTAAAAGGCGGGCCCTGTCCAAAGCGGGGTCCGCCTTTGATTTTCCCGAAAGGAGAAAAGATCTCATGCTCACGCCCCAGTATCTGTTTGCAGACATCACCCGCATCACGCCGCAGTTTTTGCGCCAAAAGGGCATCACAGCGCTGCTGCTGGATGTGGACAATACGCTCACGGCCCACGGCAGCCAGCAGCTGCCGCGCGCGGTGGAAGGCTGGCTGGAAACCATGAAGCAGAATGGGATCCGTCTGCTGATCGTGAGCAATAATACAGAACAGAGGGTGGCCCCCTTTGCGGATCGGATCGGCGTTGGGCACATCTCGATGGGCTGCAAGCCGCTGCCGCTTGGCCTGGCCCGCGCCCGCCGCCGGCTGGGCGTGCAGCGCCGGCAGCTGGCGCTGGTGGGCGACCAGCTCTTCACCGACCGCCTGGCCGGCTGGAACTACGGCATCCCCGTGCTGGTGGTGCAGCCGCTGGCTCCCGACACGCATCGCGGCATCCGGTTCAGACGGCATCTGGAGCAGCCGTTTATCCGCCGCTATTTCAAAAAGGGAGGGCAGCTGTTGTGAGAGCACGGTTTGGCACTGCCGGGGAGAGCGACAGCTTCCGCGCACGGGGCTATCGCACCGGCGCGCAGATCCCGCAGTATCTGCGGGAGTTTGAGCTGGACGCCTTCGAGTACCAGTGCGGCCGCGGCGTGCGCCTGTCCGAGTCCACCGCCGCCGCCATCCGCGCAGCGGCCGCGGCGCAGGGCATCGTCTATTCGCTGCACGCGCCGTACTATATCTCGATGAGCAGCCTGGAAGAGGACAAGCGCCTCAAATCGGTGGACTATATCCTGCAAAGCGCCCGCGCGGTGGATATGCTGGGCGGAAAACGTGTGGTCATCCACACCGGCAGCTGCGGCAAGCAGAGCCGGGAAGCCGCGCTGGAAAAGGCGCTGGACACCATGCGCCTGGCGCGCGCCGCCGTGGACGAGGCAGGGCTGTCCCATATCATCCTCTGCCCGGAAACGATGGGCAAGGTGGGGCAGCTGGGCACGCTGGAGGAGGTGCTGGCGCTGTGCCGTCTGGACGAGCGCATCCTGCCCTGCATCGACTTCGGCCACCTCAACGCCCGCACGCAGGGCGGCCTGGCCGCAAAGCAGCAGATGGCCGCTCTTCTCGACCGCATGGCCGATGTGCTGCAGGACGGGCGCGCCAGCGCCTTCCACGCGCACTTCAGCATGATCGAGTATACAGCCGGCGGGGAAAAACGCCATCTCACCTTCGACACCGGGCGCAGTTTCGGCCCGGATTTCGAGCCGCTGATGGAGCTTTTGTACCAGCGCGGACTGTGCCCCACCATCATCTGCGAGTCGGCCGGCACCCAGGCCGAGGACGCAGCGGCCATGAAACGATACTATTGCGGCCAATTCGACGCGGGAGAAGGCAAAAAGGCTTGAAAAAATTCCCGCAATCGGGTAAAATATGAATAGTTGTGGTTACACACGCAGGAAAGGCGCGGCCGGCTGTGCCGCGGCGTTTCCAAGATTAGACAATGGAGGATCTCGTATATGATTACAGCAGGCGATTTTCGCAACGGCGTAACCTTTGAAGAAGACGGCAAGGTGCTTCAGGTAGTGGAGTTCCAGCATGTAAAGCCCGGTAAAGGCGCTGCCTTTGTGCGCACCAAGACCAAGAACGTCATCACCGGCGCGGTGACCGAAACCAGCTACAACCCCAGCGCCAAGTTCCCCACTGCGTTCATCGAGCGCCGCGAAATGCAGTACAGCTACAACGACGGCGATCTGTACTACTTCATGGACACCGAGACCTACGAGCAGGTGCCCATCAACGAAAAGGACCTGGGCGATGCCTTCAAGTTTGTCAAGGAGAACGAGCTGGTGAAGGTCCTGTCCTACAAGGGCAATGTGTTCGGCATCGAGGCCCCGAACTTCGTGGTTCTGGAGGTCACCGAGACCGAGCCCGGCGTGAAGGGCAACACCGCCACCAACACCCTGAAGCCCGCCAAGCTGGAGACCGGCGCCGAGATCCGTGTGCCCCTGTTCATCAACGAGGGCGACAAGATCCGCATCGACACCCGCACCGGCGAGTATATGGAGCGTGCCTGAGTTCTACACGATACTGTGTGATCTTTTTATACAAAGGAGGGTACCACTATGAACCTGACTGAGAAAGCCGCATACCTGAAGGGCCTGGCCGAGGGCCTGGACATCAGCGACTCCACCAAGGAGGGCAAGCTGCTGAAGGCCATCGTGGAGATGCTGGACGAGCTGACTTCCACCGTCTCCACCCTGGACGACGATGTGGACCAGATCTATGAGGAGCTGGACGCCATCGACGAAGACATGGACGATCTGGAAGAGTATGTGTTCGGCGACGAGGACGAGGACTTCGACGACGAAGAAGACGAGGATGAGGACGAAGAGGACGAGGACGAGCTCTACTACGAGATCACCTGCCCCAAGTGCGGCGAGACCGTATGCGTGGACGAGGACACTCTGGTGAGCGAGGACCTGGCTTGCCCCAACTGCGGCACCGAGTTCGAGGTCGAGTTCGATGAGGACTGCGACTGCGGCGAAGAGTGTGACGGCTGCTGCGACAAGGACGAGTGATCCTGCGCCGTGATCCCAACCGCCGCCCTGTGTGGGGCGGCGGATTTTTTTGGAAATCGCAGGAACGTAACATATGTTACAGACAAGTGCCGCAAAATCTGGTACAATAGCATCTGGAAAGGGGGCGGACGAGCGAATGAAGGAAGTGGTTCGCCTTTTGTCTGCCGGTCCGCTCTTTGCGGGGATCTCTCAGGCGGAGATCGGCCAGCTGCTGTGCTGTGCCGGCGCACAGATGCGGAAACTTCCGGCCGGTGCACCGCTGCTGGCGGAAGGGGAGGAAAGCCCCTGGGTCTATCTGCTGATGCAGGGGAATGCCGCGGTGGAAAACTGCTTTGCCGGCGGAGGCTGCAGCCGCCTGTACACCGCCGGTCCGGGCGAGCTGCTGGGCCAGCCCGGCGGGGGACCAAGCCCGGTCTCGGTGCACGCACAGACCGCCTGCCAGGTGCTGGTGCTGCCGGCCGATTTCTTTCACCGCATCTGCGGCCGCGCCTGTGATTTCCACCGCCGTCTGGCCGCCAATCTGCTGGCGGTGCAGTCCCGGCAGATCTGGCGTCTGTCCAAAAAGCTGCGGCTGCTGGCAGCCGGCCGCCTGGACCAGCGTCTGGCGATGCTGCTGCTGGACCGCATGAGCGCGGACGGTACCGCCAGTCTGGAGAGCAGGGAACAGCTGGCAGCCTATCTGGGCGCCGCGCGGCCCTCTCTGTCCCGCACGCTGATGCAGATGCAGCGGGACGGCCTGATCGCTGTGGAAGGCCGCGCTATCCGGGTGCTGGATCGGCCTGCTCTGGAACAATTGTGCTTATAATTTCTCGAGGGAGTGTGCAATCATGCAAAATACAAGAAAAATCAGCCAGGATCTGTATTGGGTAGGCGGCAGCGACCGCCGCATCGCGCTGTTTGAGAACGCCTATCCCGTTCCCCGCGGCGTCAGCTACAACTCGTATCTGCTGCTGGACGAGAAGACAGTCCTGTTCGATACCACCGACCACGCGGTCAGCCGCCAGCTGTTCGAGAACGTGGCAGCGGTTCTGAACGGCCGTGCGCTGGACTATCTGGTGATCCACCACATGGAGCCGGACCATTGCTCTGCCATCGAGGACCTGCTGCTGCGCTATCCCACCCTGCAGCTGGTCTGCACCGCCAAGGCGGCTGCGATGATCGGCCAGTTCTTCGAGCTGGGCGATCTGTCTGCCCGCACGGTTGTGGTGAACGAGGGCGACACCCTCAGCACCGGCCACCATGCGCTGACCTTCGTCACCGCTCCGATGGTGCACTGGCCGGAAGTCATGCTCACCTACGACACCACCGACAAGATCCTCTTCTCGGCGGACGCCTTCGGTTCCTTCGGTGCCATGAACGGCAACCTGTTCGCCGACGAGGTGGACTATGCCGCCGAGTGGCTGGAGGATTCCCGCCGCTACTACACCAACATCGTGGGCAAGTACGGCGTCCAGGTGCAGGCCGCGCTGAAAAAGGCCGCCGGTCTGGAGATCAAGATGATCTGCCCGCTGCACGGCCTGCTCTGGCGCGAGAACATCGGCTGGCTGCTGGAGAAGTACAACGCCTGGAGCACCTACACGCCCGAGGAGAAGGGCGTTGTGATCGCCTACGGCTCGATCTACGGCAACACCGAGAATGCCGCCAACATCCTGGCCGGTATGCTGGCCGAGCGCGGTGTGCGCAACATCCATATGTACGATGTGTCCGCCACCCATCCGTCCTATATCCTGTCGGACGCCTTCCGGTTCAGCCATGTGGTGTTCGCTTCGATCACCTACAACAGCGGTATCTTCACCAATATGGAGAATCTGCTGCACGACATCGCGGCGCATAACCTGCAGAACCGCACCATCGCCTTCCTGCAGAACGGAAGCTGGGCCGCCACCAGCGCCAAGCAGATGGCCGCTGTTCTGGAGAAGCTGAAAAACATGACCGTGCTGGAGCCGCTGCCCACCCTGAAATCCTCTGTGAAGCCCGCCCAGGTGGAGGAGATCGCCGCCCTGGCCGACGCCATCGTTGCTTCGATGTAAGGCGGATATGGCTATAAAAAGCCGCGCTGTGCCTTTTGGATAAAGGCGCCAGCGCGGCTTTTCTGTTATTGAGGGAATGAAGAATGGCACCACAGGGATGCCGGGCAAACCGCCGATAAAACCATT
The DNA here is from genome assembly GCF_002160015.1 of Anaerofilum sp. An201. Classification (GTDB taxonomy): domain Bacteria; phylum Bacillota; class Clostridia; order Oscillospirales; family Ruminococcaceae; genus Anaerofilum; species Anaerofilum faecale. The sequence continues at coordinate 89,980 of NZ_NFJT01000003.1, forward strand.
CGCTTTGTGCAGCGGGACGGCTTCGGCCTCATCCGCCGCCAATGGCGGCACCTTCCCCTGGCCAGGGGAAGGCTTTCGATCAAACGCAGCACCGGCGGTTTTCTCCAAAAGCTTCCCCCTGGGGGGAAGCTGTCGCCGCAGGCGATGGATGAGGGGGAATCTTCCGTTCCGCACAAACCATCGCTTTATCAAAAAAACTGCCCGGTACCACAGGGATGCCGGGCAAACTGCCGATAAAACCATTCGCTCTGTGCAGCGGGGATGGCTTCGGCCTCATCCGCCGCCAATGGCGGCACCTTCCCCTGGCCAGGGGAAGGCTTTCGATCAAACGCAGCACCGGCGGTTTTCTCCAAAGGCTTCCCCCTGGGGGGAAGCTGTCGCCGCAGGCGACGGATGAGGGGGAATCTTCCGTCCCGCACAAACCATCACTTTATCGAAAAAACTGCCCGGTACCGCTGTGGCACCGGGCAGTTTGCTCGAAACGATTGTGTCAGGCCTTGGGCTTGTTCTGCTTGGCCCACTCGGCGGCGGCACGGTCCAGCCAGATGCTGCCGATGTCCAGCGCGCTGTACAGACCGGTGCGGGCGCTGCTCTTCTGCACGCGCTCGGGGGGAGCCTTGGTGGTGTCGGTGGAAAGCAGCATCACCTGTACGCGATCGGCCACTTCGGCATCGCCCACCTTTTTGGTGGTCAGGATCTGGATGAATACCACACTGGGATCGGCCATCGAGCCGTAGTACAGCTCTTTGCCGCAGCGAACCAGCGGGCGGTTTTTATAGGTCAGTTTGGGTGTGAACGGCATAGTGCAAACTCCTCCTTTTGTTCAAAAGCGCGGCCTTGCGCAAAACCGGAACGGAACAGGCAGGCCGCCGTATTTGAAAGATGTTCGTTCGTCGCAGCAGGGGAGGAAATCTCAAAAGGCGACAAAAAAGGCGGCTCGCGGGCCGCCTTCCGCTTTTATTTCTGGTCCAGATAACTCTTCACCAGCGTCTGCAACAGATCGTCGCGATCTACCTTGCGGATCTTGGAACGGGCATTCTGGTATGTGGTGATATAGGTGGGGTCCTCGGACAGGATATAACCGACGATCTGGTTGATGGGATTGTATCCTTTCTCTTTCAGGGCCTCATACACCTCGGTCATGATCTGCCGGATCTCCTTTTCCCGGTCGTCATAGATCGAAAAAATGGTTGTTCTCTCACTCACGGAAAAGCCCTCCCTTGTGCGATGAATACATATCTATATTCTACACGAAAATCTGTGCGAATTCAAGGGAAAAAAGCGATAAATTTCTAATCTCATGAAAGAGCGCGCCGTCCTTTTGCGGAAAGGACGGCGCGCTGTACGGCATACGATCTTATTCCTCGCTCTGTTTGGGATCGATCTGCTCCACCAGCAGGCTGAGGATGCGCTGATCCTCCACCTTCTGCACGGTGATGTGCAGGTTCTTGTAGGTGAAGCCTTCACCGGCCGAGGGGATATGCTCCAGCACATCCAGCGCCCAGCCTGCCACCGAGGCGTAGTCGCAGTCAAAATACTTGTCGCTGAATCCGATAGCGTCGAACAGGTCCTCGATGTTCACATCGCCCTGGACCTCCCAGCGGCCGTTGCCCAGATCGCGGATGGGGGTCTCGTCGGCGTCGGTCTCATCCCAGATCTCGCCCACCAGCTCCTCCAGCACGTCCTCCAGCGTCACAAGGCCGGCGGTTCCGCCGTAGTCGTCGGTGACGATGGCCATATGCTGCTTGGTGCGGCGGAAATCCGCCAACAGGCTGTTGATCTTTTTGGTGCGGTAGACAAACATCACGTCCCGCATCAGCGCGCGCACGTCGATGACTTCGCCGCGGGTCAGGCAGGCGAGCAGGTCTTTTGCGTGCAGCACGCCCACCACGTTGTCGATGCTGCCCTCATACACGGGCAGGCGGGAAAATCCCTGCTGGGTGCAGATGTCCAGGATCTCCTGCGGCGGCGTGCCGATCTCCACGGCGGTGATATCCACGCGCGGCACCAGGATCTCCTGCACGGTGGTGTTGTCAAAGTCAATGGCCGACTGAATGATGCCGGTCTCCTGCTGGCTCAATACGCCTTCCTCTTCCACCGTGTCGATGATGGTTTTCAGCTCATCCTCGGTCACAGACGGCTGCACGTTCAGTTCCGTGCCGCGGCGGCCGGTGAAAATGCGCTTGATGATGACGAAAACCCATACAGCGGGGGTGAGTATGATGCGGAAAAACTGCAGCGGACGGGCAACGCCCAGCGAAAATGTCTCGCTGTGTTCTTTTGCAAAGCTCTTGGGTAGGATCTCGCCAAAGATCAGCACCAGCACCGTGGTCACGGCGGTGGCGATGGCGGCGCCGCTGTCGCCCAGACGCGAGGTCACGATCAGGGTGGCCAGAGAAGCCATCGACAGGTTCACCACGTTGTTGCCGATCAGGATGGTGGAGAGCGTCTTGTCGTAGTCATCCGCCAGCCGCAGTGCAAGGGCGGCGCGTTTGTCGCCGTCGTCGGCGCGGTTGCGCAGGCGGATCTTGTTCACGGAAGACAGCGCAGTCTCCGACGCCGAAAAGAACGCCGAAAACGCAAGCAGCAAAAGCCACACGAGATACATACTGGGACCGGGGTCGTTCAAAAAAACCACACTCCATTTTTCATTTTATTTTTATAGATCGACCAAACTGCATGGGTCTGGTCAATTGTATATTATAGCAAACAACGGCAGGAAATGCAATATTCAGCGGATGCCCGCCCCGGCGCAGTGGCTGTACAGCGGCTGCCGCTGCTGCACGGTGGCCCACAGCCGGTCGCCGTAGCTGAAATGCCACCACTCGCCCGGATAGTTCACGAAGCCCGCGCTGCACATGGCCCAGAACAGCATCCGCCGGTGCCGCCGCGCCGCGCAGTCCGGCCCGGCCTCCAGCGCATCGGTGCGGGCAAGGGGAGAGAAATCGTCAAATCTGCTTCCCATTTCCAGCGGCGTGTTCTGGTAGCACAGGGTCAGATCCACCGCGCCGCCGGTGGCGTGGGGAGCGGGGTTGATGGGGTCGGCACGCGGCAGCGCCACAAACTCCCGGCACAGCGTGTCCAGCTGGCGGCCGGACATCCGGGGATGCTCTTTGCGCAGCTGTTTGCGGTACTGGTCGTACAGCGCCTGCTGCACGGCCACCGGGCGCCAGGCGTCGTACACGAGCAGGCTGTATCCGTCGGGCAAAAGCGCCGACACAGCCGCCAGTCGTTCGGCCGCACCGCGGCGCAGCCAGCAGCCTTGCACAGCTCCAGGGAGATCGGCATAGGCTGGCGCGGCCTGTATCCGGTACCAGATCTCGTCCAGACAAACCAGCGGTTCCCCCTCGCCCGGGGAGGCCAGCAGGTGGGGCAGGGGATCGACGGTCAGGGCAGGCAGCGGACGCTCGGCAAATTCACAAAAGTTGTACATGACCAATACCTCGTATAAAATGATTATGGACTATTGTTGTGATAATACAGATGCAAAATATAGACAAAAAATAACTGTATGAATAAAAACAGGAACTGTTGTCTATATTATATGCAGAGACGCCGCAATTTTTTGAAGTCATAGTGCAATGTAAAAAAATACGCATCAAAGTCATTGTAAAAAAATTACAAAATAGAAAAGAGTGAAAAATGAAGATTTGTTGAAACGACAGAAAATGCCAAAAATGCAAGACAAAGCAAATGGGATGTGCTATAATGCAGCTGTGGGAGAGTTTGCGGGATGCAGCAGATTCCTCCCCACAAACAAAGCGGCCGTCTGTGGCCGCGCTGATGAAAGGAAAGGGCGATATGGTCAAGCAGATTAAGATTTCCAGCTTCAACGAGGTCAAGACGATTGTTGCAGCTGCAACATCGTGCCTGGATCAGATCGGCGTTCATGATCAGCAGGGAAGCATCGCAGATGCAAAGAGCATTCTGGGCATGATGAGCCTGGATTACACCCAGCCGGTGCTGCTGGTGAGTGAAAACCCCTGTGAGCTGGAGCGCGTGTACAAGGCTCTGGCGAACTGATAACTATGACCCAACCGGCAGTTCTGATCGGCTGCAAAGGCGCTGTGCCCCCTGTGGGGCACGGCGTTTTTTGTTGTTTCGGATGTGGATATTATAATACAAAACGGCCGTTTGTGCAAATAAGCGGCGGGGCGCAAATCTGTCCCGCCACACGCGGCTTGCTCTGCGGAGGAGAAACCCGCTTTGCCCGCATGTGCATCCGGCGCCTGTGCGCGGCCCCTCCTACCTATTTATATTATAGGAACAAAAATCCGCCGTCCTCCCACGAGAACGGCGGAAATCATACAGGAAATATCGGATTACTGCGCGCTCACCAGAGCCAGGGTATCGCGGGCGATCATCAGCTCTTCGTTGGTGCAGACCACCAGCACCTTCACGCGGGAATCGTCGGCAGAGATGTCGATGATGTCGGCGCCGCGCTGGTTGTTCTTCTCCTCGTCGATCTTCAGGCCCAGGTACTCCATGTTCTTGCAGACCTCGCTGCGCACCATCTTGTCGTTCTCGCCGATGCCGCCGGTGAACACCACGCAGTCCAGGCCGCCCATCGCAGCGCTGTAGGCGCCGACGTACTTCTTGATCTGGTAGTTCAGCATGTCGCTGGCCAGCTTGGCGCGCTTGTTGCCCTCGGCAGCGGCCTTCTCCACGTCGCGCTTGTCGCTGGAAACGCCGGAAATGCCCAGCAGGCCGGACTTCTTGTTCAGGTAGTCGGCCATCTCCTGGCCGTGGATGCCCAGCTTCTGCTCCATGTAGGTCACCACGCTGGGATCGATGTCGCCGCAGCGGGTGCCCATCAGCACGCCGGCCAGCGGGGTCAGGCCCATGCTGGTGTCCACACACTTGCCGTTCTCCACGGCGGTGATGGAGGAGCCGTTGCCCAGATGGCAGGTGACCATCTTCAGGTCGTCGCGGCCCAGATACTTGGCGGCCGCCATGCTCACGAAGCGGTGGCTGGTGCCGTGGGCGCCGTAGCGGCGAATGGCGTACTTCTCGTACATTTCATACGGCACACCGTACATATAGGCCTTCGGGGGCATGGTCTGGTGGAAGGTGGTGTCAAAGACGACCACGTTGGGGACCTCCGCGCCGAACACCTTCTTGGCGCTGCGCAGGCCCTGCACGTGGGCCATATTGTGAACAGGAGCCAGAGGGGCGATCTCCTCGATCTTGTCGATGATGGCATCGGTGACGATCTCGCTCTTGGTGAAGAACTCGGCACCCTGCACCACGCGGTGGCCGATGGCGCCGATCTCGCTCTTATCCTTCACAACGGCGCCCTCGCCGGTGGTCATCATCTCCACGACCTTCATGAAAGCCTCGGTATGGGTGGGGAAGGGGACTTCCACCTTCCACTCGCCGCCGTTGGCCTTGTGGGTGATGTTGCTGCCCTCGATGCCGATGCGCTCGCACAGGCCCTTGCACAGCACCTTCTCGCCGTCCATGTCGATCAGCTGATATTTCAGCGACGAGGAGCCACAGTTGATAACCAGAATCTTCATCTCAATCATTTCCTCCAATGTTCCTGTAATTTCCTGTTTCGTGGAAATTTGCAGCCCAAAAAAGGATTGTGCAAAAATCCTTACTTATTATATAATAGTTCCGGGCACATTTCAACCCGAACCGGGGTGAAAAGGCCATGAAACTGTCAAACAAAAAAGGAGCCGTACTATGCAAATCGCCGGAATCATAGCCGAATACGATCCGTTCCATAAAGGACACGCCTGGCAGATCGCCCAGGCGCGCCGGATGGGAGCGCAGGCGGTGGTGTGCGCCGTCAGCCCGGACGTGGTGCAGCGGGGAGGTTTTTCGCTGCTGCCCCAGGCGGTCCGCGTGCGCGCCGCGCTGCTGGCAGGCGCCGACCTGGTGGTGGAGATCCCCGCCCCCTATGCCGCCTCCAGCGCCGAGCAGTTCGCCGCCGCCGGCGTGGCGCTGCTGGCAGGGCTCGGCTGTGTGGATACGCTGGTGTTCGGCAGCGAAACGGGGGACGCCGCCCCGCTGCTGGAAACCGCCCGCTTGCTGGACGACCCCGCCTTTGCCCCCCTTCTCAAACAGCAGCTGGCCGGGGGACTTCCCTTCGCCCGCGCCCGCGCCCGCGCCGCCGCCCAGCTGGACGAGAAGGCAGCCGCCTGCCTGGTACGGCCCAACGACCTGCTGGGGGTGGAATACTGCAAAGCCATCCTGCGCCAGAAGGCCCCGCTGCGCCCGCTGGCCATTCCGCGGCAGGGGGCCGGGCACCAGCAGCCGCCCGAGGGGGGATTTGCCAGCGCCAGCTGGCTGCGGGACAGGAGCCTGGACCACTGGAAAGGCTATGTGCCGGACGAGGCCCTGGAACTCTACCGCGAGGCGGTGGAAAGGGGAGAGAGGCTCAGCCGCCGCTCGGCCGACATCGCGGTGCTCAGCCGCCTGCGCGCGATGACCACCGCCGACTTTGCCGGTGTGCGCGGGGTGAACGAGGGACTGGAGCACCGCCTGGCCGCCGCCGTGGCCAAAGCGGGCAGCCTGGAAGAGCTGTATTCGCTGCTGAAATGCCGGCGCTACGCACATTCCCGCCTGCGCCGCCTGGTGCTGGACGCCGCGCTGCGCGTCCCGGCCCGCCTGCCTGCCCTGCCGCCCTATCTCCGTCTGGTGGGCGCGTCGGACGCGGGGGTCCGCCTGCTGCGGCAGACCGCCCCCGCCCTCCCGATGGACGCCGGCCTGGCACGCCTGGCCTCCTCGTCGGCTGCGGCGGCACAGGTGGCTTCGCTGCACAGCGCGGCGCAGGACCTCGCGGCGCTCTGCCGCGAAATTCCCCAGCCGATGGCGGGCGCGTGGCGGATGCCCTTTCTCCGGCAAAATGCCGCAAACCATGCACCGATATGAACAGGATGTTAAATGTTTTGCATTTCTTGCAATTTTCTCCCCCGCACATATTGCGCAATTTTTAACGAAGATGTATAATAAAACCAAATGGCGAGCTAACACGGCCGATAGACCGCAAGGTTTGTCAAAACACAGAGAGGATAGGTGTTTACAATGGCTTTAACCAATAACAAACACGTTCTGGACTGGGTCAAGGAGATGGAAGACCTGATGACTCCGGATCATGTGATCTGGATCGACGGCTCCGAGGCTCAGCTGCGCGCCCTGCGTGAGCAGGCGTTTGCCACCGGCGAGATGACCGAGCTGAACCAGGAGAAGCTGCCTGGCTGCGTTCTGCACCACACCGCCAAGAACGATGTGGCCCGCGTTGAGGGCCGCACCTTCATCTGCACCAAGAACAAAGAGGATGCCGGCAACATCAACAACTGGATGGACCCCGAAGAGATGAAGGCCAAGCTGATCCCCATGTACACCGGCTGCATGAAGGGCCGCACCATGTACGTGATCCCCTACTGCATGGGTCCTGTCGGCAGCCCCTACTCCAAGGTTGGCGTTGAGGTGACCGACTCCATCTACGTTGTCCTGAACATGGACATCATGACCCGTATCGGCCTGGGCGCTCTGCGTCAGCTGGGCGACGAGTCCAACGATTTCGTCCGCGGCCAGCATGCCAAGGCCGACATCAGCGAGGAAGGCCGTTACATCGTGCAGTTCCCCGAGGAGAACGCGATCTGGTCCATCAACTCCGGTTACGGCGGCAACGTGCTGCTGGGCAAGAAGTGCTTTGCTCTGCGCATCGCTTCCTACCAGGGCATGAAGGAAGGCTGGATGGCCGAGCATATGCTGATCCTGGGCGTTGAGTTCCCCAACGGCGAGACCAAGTATATCACCGCTGCCTTCCCCTCTGCCTGCGGCAAGACCAACCTGGCCATGCTGATCCCGCCCGAAGTGTACGCCAAGCAGGGCTACAAGGTGTGGACCGTCGGCGACGACATCGCCTGGATGCACATCGGCGAGGACGGCCGTCTGTACGCCATCAACCCCGAGAACGGTTTCTTCGGCGTTGCCCCCGGCACCAACGAGAAGTCCAACCCCAACGCTCTGCACACCACCATGAAGGGCACCATCTTCACCAACGTTGCCCACAACCTGGACGACAACACCGTGTGGTGGGAAGGCCTGGATAAGAATCCTCCCGAGAACGCGCAGGAGTGGACCGGCGTTCCCGTCAACGGCAAGGAGTATGTTGCCAACGGCGGCAAGCTGGCTCATCCGAACAGCCGCTTCACCGCTCCCGCTGTGAACTGCCCCTGCCTGTCCAAGGAGTTCAACAACCCCAACGGCGTGCCTGTAACCGCTATGGTGTTCGGCGGCCGCCGTGCCAAGACCGCTCCGCTGGTATACCAGAGCTTCGACTGGAACCACGGCGTGTATGTGGGTTCCGCGATGGCTTCCGAGACCACCGCTGCCGCCACCGGCGCTGTGGGCGTGGTCCGTCGTGATCCCATGGCCATGCGTCCCTTCTGCGGCTACAACATGGGCGACTACTTCGCTCACTGGATCGAGATGGGCAAGAAGCTGGGCGACAAGGCTCCCAAGATCTTCAACGTCAACTGGTTCCGCACCGACGACGAAGGCCACTTCATCTGGCCGGGCTTTGGCGACAACATGCGCGTGCTGATGTGGATCTTGGCTCGCTGCGAGGGCAAGGTCGACGCCAACGAGACCGCGATCGGTTATGTTCCCAATGCGGAGGACATCAACATCGAGGGCCTGAAGGACATCACTCTGGACACCGTGAAGGGTCTGCTGGAAGTGGACAAGGATCTGTGGCTGGAGGACGTGAAGGGCGTCGAGGAGCTGTATGCTCAGATCGGCGACCGCGTACCTGCCGAGATGCATGCCCAGCTGAACGCTCTGCGTGATCGTCTGAGCAAATAATCGCGGATTGTCTGCACTCGGATCGTAAGATCGTCGGCGGGCGCACAGTTTTCCCCAAGGGAGGCTGTGCGCCCGCTTTTTTCCGCAACAGAAGGGGGACTTGCAATGGAAGAGTATCAACCGCCGCGAGGCCGGGTGCTGGGCCTGTTGGCATTGGCAGCGGCGCTGGGGGTTCTCGTTTTCTCACTTTTGCTGTGGTTCCAGCTGCGCACCGTGCGTCCGCTGGACCCGGCCGACTATCCCGAGACCCTGCCGGACTTCACCTTTTCTGCCAACTGCACACAGGTGGGGAACCACCTGGAGCTCACCGGACGGATGGGGGTGCGGGGGGAGTGGTACACTTCCTTCGACGGGCGCATCGTGCTGTATCTTGCCAAAACCGACACCTATTGGATGGTCCCCACCGCGATGGACGAGCAGGCCGCTTTTGACAGCGAGCTGGTGGAAAAGACCTGGGGCGAGAGCTACGGCGGATTTGAAGCCCGCCTTCCCCTGAGCGCCCTGGACGCCGATTCGTCGCAGTATGAACTGTGCGTGGCCTGGCGCAGCAATGGGCACAATGCCCTGGTCCACACCGGTCAGATGCTGGAGGTGGAGTGATGCTGAAACAAAAAAGTATTCGCGTTGCGCCCTACCTGACGATGCTGGCGGTGTTCGGAGCGCTGTTCGCCCTTGTACCGGTGCCCACCGGCGACGACTCGATGTATGCCGGCATTCTGGACGGCTATCCGCTGGACGCCTTTCTTCTCCAGCAATACCTCACCTGGTCGGCCCGCACACTGGTGGAAGCGGTGATCTGCGTCGTCGCCCATTGGCCGCCGTTGGTCTGGCGCATCTGCACCCCCGTATTTCTGACCATCTGCGCCTGGTGCATCGTCGGCCTGGCGGATGCGCACCGCTCCCCGGCAGCTGGATGGACAGCGGCGGTGCTGCTGTTCACGCTGGAATGGCCTCTGCTCTCCACCGCCGGCTGGATGTGCACCACCCTCTGTTTTGTCTGGCCGCTGTGCGCCGGTCTGCTGGCCGTGCAGCCGTTGGCGCGCTGGCACCGCGGCGAGGCTGTCCCGCTGTGGTCCGGCATCCTGGCTGTGGCGGGGATGCTGTATGCCGCCAATATGGAACAGATCATGGTGGTGGCCACCCTCTGCCTGCTGGGCTATGCAGGGTATTGCATCTGGAAAAAGCGCAGCTGCTGGCTGCTGTGGGCGCTGCTGGCAGCCTGTCTGCTGAACGCCGCCTACGCCGCCCTCAGCCCCGGCACCCAGTACCGCTACGAGACCGAGATCACCTCCAGCTTCATGGACTACGGCATGTTCACGCTGCTGCAAAAGGCGCAGCTGGGCATAGCGGCCGCACTGGACGCCGTTGTGTTCCAGCCAAGCTGGCTGTTCTTCGCGCTGTGCGCGCTGCTGGCGATCGGCGCTTTCAGCCGCCCGCTTCCGGTGTGGTTCCGTATCCTCTCGCTGTTCCCGGCTGCCGTTACCGGGGTGCTGGGTGTCTTTGGCGAGACAGCGTGTGCGCTGTTTCCCAAGCTCTCCTTTTTCCACCACGCGGTCACCAAACGGGGTGTCTTTACCGTTCAAAGCGTGTGGGAGCCGGAGCGCCTGGCTGCCTTTGGATTACTGTATGCCGTCCTTGCCGGCTGTGTGCTGCTGCTGTATGTCGTTCTGGGCCACATCGGCCGGTCGTTTGCCGCCATCGTATTGCTGCTGGCGGGCTTCTCCAGCTGTGCCATGCTGGGCTTTTCGCCCACCGTGTGGCGTTCGGGCGGCCGCACCGCGTTCTTCTTCCTGCTCTCGGTGCTGGGCTGTTCGCTGCTGGTGTGGAAAAGCCTTCCCGGCCGCCGCTGGAAACTCGGCGCGTTTGCCTTCCTGCTGCTGTGTGCGGCCGTCAACCTCCCCTCTGTATTCCTCTCCCTGTAATACAAAAACCCTCCCGGATCGTCTCCGGGAGGGCCTTTCTGTTTTTCGCGTGGTATAAAGTTTTCGCCCGCCTTTTTCAAAAGGCGGCGGGGTGTGGGGCGGCGCCCCGCAAAAACCTCACCGCTCCAGCACAAACAGCATCCCGCACAACGGAGGCAGGTCCAGCGACAGGCTGCACAGATGTCCGTGCCAGCCGTCCGGCAGGCTTTGCACCGGCGCACCCAGCGGCCCGGCTGTGCCGTCCCATTGCTGGTCCTGGCTGCTCACCAGCGGCCGCGCCACGCAGGGATAGGGAACACCCACCCGGAACTCGTGGAGCGGCTGATCCTGTGTGTTCATCACGGCCAGAATGTCGCCGCCCGGCCCCTTGCGCAGGAAGGCATACACCCCTTCGGTGAGCGCGTCGGCCGTCATCCACTCGAAGCAGGAGGAATCGTATTCGCCCTGGTACAGCGCCGGATACTGATGGTATAACCACCCCAGATGCGCAAAATACCGTCGGAAGGCGTCGTGGGCGGGGTATTGCAGCAGCATCTCGTCCATCGGCTTGTCCTCGTCCCACTCGCGCCACTGGGCGATCTCGTTGCCCATAAAATTCAGCTTTTTGCCCGGATGCGCCATCATATACAAATACAACAGCCGCGCCTGCGCAAATTTCTCCTCGTAGGTGCCCCACAGCTTGTCGATGATCGTCTTTTTGCCGTGCACCACCTCGTCGTGGGAAAAGGCGGGCATGTACAGCTCGTTGTAGAAATAATGCATCGAAAACAGCAGCTTTCCATAGTGCTCCGGCCGCTCTCCAAACGGCGTGGCAAAATAGTCCAGCGTGTCGTGCATCCAGCCCATATCCCACTTGTAATCGAATCCCAGCCCGCCATAGGCCACCGGCGCGGTCACCTTGAGATAGTTGGAGCTGTCCTCTGCGATCAGGATCGCCTGCGGCCAGCGGCGATGGATGGCTTGGTTCATCTGCTGCAAAAACTGTACGCCGCCCTGGTTCACCCCACGCTCGGGGCTGCCCTGCCAGTAGATGGCGTTGCAGATGGCGTCCATCCGCAGACCGTCGCAGTGGTACACATCCAGCCAGAACGCCGCCGCCGAGGCCAGAAAGCTGCGCACCTCGCCGCGGTAGAAGTTGAAATTCCGGCTGCCCCATTCGCTGTGCCCGACGTCGCTGTCGTATTCATACAGCGCGGTGCCGTCGTACCAGCAGAGCGAAAACGCGTCCGGCACAAAGTGCACCGGCACAAAATCCATCAGCACGCCGATGCCGTTCTGGTGGCATTTCTCCACAAAATACCCAAACTGCTCGGGCGTGCCGTAGCGGGCGGTGAGGCTGAAATACCCGCCGGTCTGGTATCCCCAGCTGGCGTCCAGCGGATGCTCGCTGAGCGGCAGAAGCTCCACGAAATCGAACTGCATTTCCTTCAGATACGGCACCAGCTGATCGGCCAGCTCGGCATAATTCAGCCAGCTGCCGTCGCTTTTCCGCCGCCAGCTGCCGGCGTGCAGCTCGTAGATGGAAAGCGGCTGGTTATACCGCTTGTCCCGCGCCGCCACCCAGGCGTCGTCCTGGATGCGAACCCCGGCCAGATCCCACAGCATCGAGGCGGTGCCGGGCCGCATCTCGCTGCGGAAGGCATACGGGTCGGCCTTGTCGCGGGCCACGCCGTCCGCGCCGGTGATGCGGTATTTATACAGCTGTCCCTGCCGCGCCCCGGGGGCAAATCCGCTCCATACGCCGGAGGAATCCTTCCGGAGCGGCTGGCCCTGCCAGCCGTTCCATTCGCCGATCACTTCCACCCACTTTGCGCCCGGCGCCCAGGTGCGGAATACATACCCGTCCTGTCCATCCTCCCAGGCCGGACGCGCACCCAGCGTGCGGTAGGCGTCCAGATCCTGTCCCAGGTGAAAATTCGGATTGATGAGGGGAAAATCCATAGCTGTTCTCCTTTGTCCCGCCGGGCGCACGACCGCCCCCGGCTGCATGATACATCCATTGTACAACACGCACCGCCAAAAATCCAGCACAAAATGACCAATCCCCATTTTTTGCGTCGGAAAGCAGCAAAAAACGGGCCGGCAAACCGCACGGCCCGCAAAAGAAAAGCGAATCAGAGATTCATCCAGAAAGTGAACAGGGGCAGTACCAGCACCACCACCGCGGCGGCGAGGTGCGCGCCGCGGCCGCTGGAGCGGTAGAGCAGGATCATCACCGCCTGCAGTGCCAGCATCAGCAGCGTGGCCAGCGGCTTGGGCATGTAATTTTGCAGCCCTCCGTCCATGCCGATCTGCATTGCCACCCGGTCGGGCAGAAGCACCCAGCCCGCCACCGCCAGTGCCACCGCGACGATCCCCATCGCAATACACAGAATATCCCGTTTTTTCACAACAGATCATCCTTTTGTCGTCAGTTCGGTGAATTTGTCCTGCCCGTACCGCAGCAGGGCCAGCTCCATCAGTCCGCAGAGCGCCAGCACAAAGACGCTCGCGCCCGTCAAAAACAGAGCGGCGGAAACCTTCACAAGCCACCACAGCAGGGCCAAAACCGCCAGCAGGGCGAAGCCGATGCCCATGTTTGCCAGTACGCTGGCGCTCTGCTTCACCACCACTGTATCGTTGGGGGCGTCCAGGCGGGGGAGCAGCAGGTTGCACCACAGCCCGCACAGCGAGGCAAACAGCGCGGTGGCCGCGCAGCACACACCCAGCGCGGCCAGCTGCCCGGCCGGGAGTCGGAAAGCCCGCTGCACCCCCGCCAGCGCCACGGCCATCGGCGGCAGGCAGATGGTGAGGCTGAATAGTGCCTTTGCGTGGCAGATCGCCAGGGGAGTGACCGGCGCCGATTGCAGCAGCCAGATCGCCCGCCCTTCCAGCGAGATGCTCACCGAGGACGGGCTGGCCACCAGCAGGAAAAATGCCGCCATCGCTGCCAGCATCACCGGCAGCTGCTGGCGCATACCGGGAATCGTCAGCAAAATCTGCAGCTTGTCGGGGAAAAGAAGCAGGTATCCTCCCCCCAGCAGCAGGAACAGGGGGCCCAGCCCGCAGTTCAAAAGATAGATCGGGGTGCCGAAGAAGCGCGCAGCCTCTTTTTTGTACAGGGCGCTCACCGCGCTGCCGGCCGTCTGGCGGCTCATGCGGAAGCGCCGGTGCACCGTTCGGGTGGCCAGGCGCAGGGTGAGGCTCTGGTACACCGGCGCGATGGCGGCGGTCAGGACCCCCACGCACCCCACCGACAGCAGCACGAACCACACCACGGAAAGCGCATTCCCGCCGCCCAGCGGACGCGCCGCCCAAGCCAGCGGAGGGACCGTGCGCCACAGGGACTGGCGCAGCGCGTCCGCCTGCACCTCGTCCATCAGGCTGCTCTGCAGCATCCACAAAAGCCAGAACAGAAGCCCCAGGCCCAGCAGGCTCACCAGCACCGAAAACAGACTTTTGTGGCGCATATGCCCGGCCACCCAGGCGCTCAGGCATCCAAACACCGCGCTGATGGCGGTGGCCAGCAGCGGCACACACAGACAGATCACCACAAATTCCAGCCAGAACGCCGGCCCCACCGGGGCGTTCAGCGCATACACCACCGCCGAGGGGATCAGAAGGCAGCTGTTGAACAGCAGGTTCTCCAGATACAGCGCCAGCATTTTGGCCAGCAAGATCACGCGGGCAGGAATGGGAAGCGCGAACAGGAAATCCAGGTCCCGCCCGCCGAACAGCATCCCGCTGCCTGCCATCATCGTGAAGCAGAGCGCCATGCAGAATCCAACCAGCAGCATCTGCCCCCAGTAGAGGTCGCCCATGCCCATCGGCAGCAGAACCGTGGCCATCGGCAGCGCATACACGGCGCCCACATAGGCCATGATGCCGCCGCCCAGCGCAGCGGCCAGGGGAGCGGCGAAGGCGCGCGATTTTTTGCTGCCTGTGAGATGCATGGCGTTCAGCATGGCCTGCAATTCCACCTTGCACAGGCTGAACAGTGCGCTCATTTCCCGTCGCCTCCTCCTTCCAGTTCCAGGAACACGTCCTCCAGCGACGACGCGCCCACGATCTCCGCGGTGGCGCCGCTGGCGACCAGCTGTCCCTGGCGGATGATGGCGATGCGGTCGCACAGCTTCTCGGCCACCTCCAGCACATGGGTGCTGAACAGCACCGCGCCGCCCTCGGCGCACAGCTCCCGCAGCTGCTGCTTGAGCAGGTGGCTGGCTTTGGGGTCCAGGCCGACAAACGGCTCGTCCAGGATCAGCAGCCGGGGACGGCGGATCAGCGCCGAGATCAGCGCCAGCTTCTGCTTCATGCCGTGGGAATAGCTGCCGATGGCGCTTCCCAGCGCGTCGGTCAGCTCGTAGGCGCCGGCGTATTGCTGGATGCGGCTGGTGCGTTCGGCGGCCGGGATGCCGTACAGGTCGGCCACGAAATTCAAAAACTTGATGCCGCTCATAAACTCATACAGATCGGGATTGTCCGGCAAAAACGCCATCACCCGCTTGGCCTGCACCGGCTGGGTATGGATGTCGTATCCGCCAACGGTGATGCTGCCCGTCTCAAAGGGCAGGATACCGGCCACTGCGCGCAGCGTGGTGGATTTTCCGGCGCCGTTGTGCCCGATGAACCCCACGATCTGCCCGGCCTGCACCTCCAGCGAAAGATCCTGTACGGCGGTTTTGCCGCCGGGGTAGGTTTTGGAGAAATGCGAAATCTGCAGCATATTGGATGCTCCTTTCCCGTGCCGGGCCTTTCCCGGCGCAAAAGAACGTTTAGAAAATCATCAATTTGATTTTCACCTAAATATTAGCATGCCGCCGGTGGCTTGTCAAGAAGAAAAATCGCCCCGCCTGCCCAAAAGGCAAAGCGGAGCAATCTTTTTCACACCTGGCTCAAGGCGGAGGCTTCCTCTTCCTCACACACGGAACTGTGCCGCTGGGCGGCGGCCATCTCGTTGATGCGCCCGGCCAGCAGTTCGGCGCTGCGCAGGCGGGAAGCGTGGGAGAGGTCCGGTTTGTCGCCGCGCACACAGTAGACCGGCTCGCCCAGTTGCAGCACCCGGTTCGTGCCGTCGCAGTAGACCGGCACAAAGGGAAGGTGGCAGCCGGTGCGCTGGTGGTAGTATTTTTCCAGCATCAGAAAGCCGGTGTAGCTCTGGCCCATCTCATCGCTGCTGCTGGAATAGTCCACATCCGGGCAGATCACCAGCGACTCTCCCGTTGCCAGCAGCTGCGCCGACAGCTGCATCGTGTCCCGCACGGCAGCGCTGCCGCGGTAGACCGGCACCGCGCCGATCGTCCGCATGAAAGCCGGAACCACCAGCGACAGCGCGGTGGCCGCCAGCCAGGCAATCGGGGCAGGCCATCCGAAGCGGGTGTGGAAGGTGTAGTGGTAGAACTGCGAAAAGCAGGTTTTGCGGTTGGTAAAGACATGCAGCGCCCAGATATGGCCGAGCACCGGCAAAGCGGCCAGTGTGTGCACCGGGCCGTACATGTTCTGATGGTGCGCAATGTAGACACAGGGGCCTTCGGGGACCGTCCCCTCACAGCGCCAGCCAGACAGACACAGCTGCACCACACGCTTTGCCAGCCGGCCAAACGCACCCCAGCGCGGCAGGCGCTGGCGCGGTTTGGCAAACACCCACCGCAGCTGCACCTGATAGCTCAGCACGGCCAGCACCAGATCCACCAGCGGCTTGGCCAGCGCCTCGTCCAGATGCAGCAGGCGGCACACCGCGTACACGCCGCTGATGCTGGCCAGCAGCTGCACCGCCCACAGCAGATAGTAGCGCGGCAGGGTGCTGCGCAGGTCGGAGTTCTGCATGTAGGGCAGGCGGCGGTTGCACAGATAGTTCACCAGCGAAGAGATCGTGCGGGCGATCACCGCCGCGCCGGCCACGCGCACTGCCAGCGGCAGCTGCTCCAGCAGCAGCTTGACAAGAATGCAGTAGAGCGCCACGTCGATCACGGCAGACAGCGCCGCCACCGCGCTGTACTGCACCGTTCCCCACAGCAGCTGCCCCATCACCCGCAGCGAATCGGAAACGGTGTGGAAATGGCTGTCTGCGCCGGCGGGATATACGGCCCGGATCGGCACCGTTGTCAGCTCAATGCCGCGCTTGCGCGCAAAGAGCAGGATGTTCAGCTCATATTCGAACCGCTGCCCTTTCAAACCGGCCAGCGCCGACAGCAGCCGGCCGGAAATCCCCCACAGCCCGCTCTGCGCGTCGGGCAGGCGGATGCCGTACAAGAACCGCAGAGTGGCGGATACCATCTTCCCGGCCATCCGGGTGCGGCGGGGCATGGCGGTGTCGAAGCTGCGGCAGCCCGCCACGATGGAGTTCGGGTGCGCCTTCATGGCGTCCGCCATTGTCTGGATATCCTCCAGGCGGTGCTGCCCGTCGCAGTCCATCGTCAGCACGTCGGGGGTGTGCGGCAGAGAGGCCAGGTGGGAAAAAGCGGTTTTCAGCGCTGCGCCCTTGCCCATATTTTCACTGTGGCGCAGAACCGTGCAGCCCAGCTGCTCTGCCTGGGCGAAGATCTCACGATATTCTGTCCCGCTGCCGTCATCCACCACCACGATGTCCACAAAACCGGCCTTGCGCAGGCGGTCTACCGTGTCCACAAAATGGGCGGGAGGCTGGTAGGCAGGGATTACGATACAGATCACAAGCAACAACTCCTCATACACAATAGAACGCAGATCCACCCCCGCAGGTTTCAGGGGAGGGTCACTCTATGATTATACAACACTTGCGCTAAAAAAGAAACGGAAAAATCCCGTCCTTTTCATATCCGGCAATTTGTAGTATAATAAAAATGTATATGCCGTGTCCGTGTGTCGGATGGCAGCATTTCAAAAAAATCAAATTCCGTGCAGCGACCTGTGCGGCAATGGAGGATACAAATTTATGTGTGGGATCACAGGATTCACCAGCGTCACCCCCCCGCAGCCCGATGTGCTGACAGCCATGATGGACGCCATCGCCCACCGCGGTCCGGACGGCAGCGGCCAGTATCTGGACGACACCGCCGCCCTGGGCCACCGCCGTCTGTCCATCATCGACCTGGAGGGCGGCAAGCAGCCGATGGAAAATGAAGACGGAAGCATCGTCTGCGTTTTCAACGGCGAGATCTACAACTACCAGCATCTGCGCGAGGAACTGCTGGCAGCCGGGCACACCTTCGCCACGCACTCGGACACCGAGGTCCTGGTGCACGGCTACGAGCAGTGGGGGGAGGAGATGCTGCCCCGTCTGCGCGGCATGTTCAGCTTTGCCATCTGGAACAAGGCGGAGAAAAAGCTGTTCTGCGCGCGCGACTTCTTCGGCATCAAGCCCTTCTACTACTACGAAGCGGAGGGCCTGTTCCTGTTCGGCAGCGAGATCAAGAGCTTCCTGGCCCATCCCGGCTTTGAAAAGAAGCTCAACCGCAGCCAGCTGGAGCTGTATCTGACCTTCCAGTATTCGCCGGGCGAGGCCACCTTCTTCGAGGGCGTGAAAAAGCTGCTGCCGGCGCATTGCCTCACCTGGCAGGACGGCAAGACCACCATCCGCCGCTACTGGCAGCCGGAGTTCGAGCCGGACCAGGCCCCCACGCTGGAGCAGTGGGAGGAGAAGATCGAGGCCGTGATGAAGGACTCGGTGGCCGCCCACAAGATCAGCGACGTGGAGGTGGGCAGCTTCCTGTCGTCGGGCGTCGATTCCAGCTATATGGCCTGCCTTGCGCAGGTGGACAAAACCTTCACGGTGGGCTTTGCCAACAAGCAGTACGACGAGACCGAGTATGCCCGCGAGTTCAGCCGGCACATCGGCGTAAAAAACACCGCCTACCGCATCACGCCGGAGGAATATTGGGAGAACCTCCCCCGTATCCAGTATCATATGGACGAACCGCTGGCCGACGCCGCCAGTGTGGCGCTGTTCTTTGTGAACCGCGAGGCCGCCAGACAGGTGAAGGTGTGCCTGTCGGGCGAGGGCGCCGACGAGTTCTTCGGCGGCTATAACATCTATAAGGAACCCTTCACCGTCTCGTGGTACGACCATATCCCGCTCCCCATCCGCCGCGCGGTGGGCGCGGTGGCCGAGCTGCTGCCGCCGGTGCACGGCGTCAACTTCCTGGTGCGCCGCAGCCGTCCGCTGTCGCAGCGGTATATCGGCAACACCAACCTCTTCACCGAGCGCCAGAAAAAGCGCCTGCTGCGCGAGTATACCGGCCGCATCAAGCCCACCGACCTCTCCCGCCCCTACTTCGAGCATCCCAGGAATGCCGACGCCGTCACCCGGATGCAGTTCACCGACCTGCACCTGTGGATGGTGGGCGACATCCTGCTGAAGGCCGACAAGATGAGCATGGCCAACAGCCTGGAACTGCGCGTTCCCTTCCTGGACAAAGAGGTGTTCGAGGTGGCGCGCCGCATCCCCACCCGCTACCGTGCCAACGCCAATGCCACCAAGATCGCGATGCGCGGCGCGGCTCTGCGCAGCATCCCTCAAAAGACGGCCGACAAGAAGAAGCTGGGCTTCCCGGTGCCGGTGCGCGCCTGGCTGCGGGAGGAGAAATACGCCGCCACCGTGCGCGAGGCCTTCCACGCGCCGTATGCCGCCGAGTTTTTCAACGTGCCGGTGCTGGACCGCCTGCTGGACGACCACATGGCGGGCAAGCGGGACAACTGGCGCCAGATCTGGTGTGTGTTCATGTTCCTTGTGTGGTACAACGAATATTTTGTAAAGCGATAAAAGGGAGGAAACCTTCATGCAGCTTGCACAGCTCTTGCAGGGCCTGGACTACACGATGGTACAGGGCAGCGACACCTGCGAAGTCAACGACATCATCTACGACACCCGGCGCATCCGTCCCGGCTGCGTGTTCGTCTGCATCGTGGGCACCCAGCGCGACAGCCACGACCTGGCCGCCCAGGCGGTGGAGCAGGGTGCGGCCGCGCTGGTGATCGACCACGATATCCCGCTGCCCCCCGGCGCGGCGGTGGTGCGGGTGCCCTTCACCCGCCTGGCGATGGCCTGCATGTCGGCGGCCTACTTCCACCATCCCGCCAAAAAGATGACGCTGGTGGGCGTCACCGGCACCAAGGGAAAGACCACCACCACCCATATGATCAAGGCGGTGCTGGAGAAAGCGGGCCGCAGGGTGGGCCTTGTGGGCACCAACGGCATCACCATCGGCGAGCGGCACATCGAGACCGCCAACACCACCCCCGAGAGCTACGAGCTGCAAAAGGCCTTTGCCGAGATGGTGGAGGCGGGCTGCGACACGGCGCTGATGGAGGTGTCCAGCCAGGGGCTGAAGATGGAGCGCGTGGGCGGTCTGCACTTTGACGTGGGCGTGTTCACCAATATCAGCCCGGACCACATCGGCCCCGGCGAGCACGCCGATTTCAACGAATACCTGCACTACAAAGGCCAGCTGTTCCAGCGCTGCACCCACGGCGTGGTCAACGCCGACGACGAGCACCTGCCCGCCCTGCTGGAAGGCCACACCTGCGACCTCACCACCTTCGGCTTTGCCGATACCGCCGACTACCATACCTCCGGCTACGAGCTGCTGCGCACCCGGGATTTTCTGGGCGCGTCCTTCCATGTGTCGGGCGCGGAGGAGCTGGACGTGCGGGTGAACATGCCGGGCAAATTCAGCGTGTCCAACGCGCTGTGCGCCGTGGCGGTGGCCCGTGTGCTGGGCGTGGAGCACAGCGCCATCCAGGGCGCGCTGGAAACGGTGACGGTCAAGGGCCGCGCCGAGATGGTGCCGGTAAGCAGCGAGTTCACCATCCTCATCGACTACGCCCACAACGAGCTGTCGATGGAGAGCCTGCTGGAAACACTGCGCGCCTATAACCCGAAGCGGCTGGTCTGTATCTTCGGATGCGGCGGCAACCGCAGCAAGCTGCGCCGCTATGCGATGGGCGAGTGCTCCGCCCGCATGGCCGACTTCACCATCCTCACCGAGGACAACAACCGCTTCGAGAAGGTGGAGGACATCATCGCCGACATCAAGCAGGGCATGCGGAAGGGAAATCCCAACGCGCCGTTTGTCGAGATCCCGGACCGTCTGGACGCCATCCACTACGCCATCGACCACGCCCAGCCGGGCGATCTGATCGCGCTGATCGGCAAGGGCCACGAGACCTACCGCGACCGGATGGGGGAAAAGACCCCCTTCCTGGAGCGCGAGCTGATCGAGGAATACGCCCGCGAAAAGAACCTGCACTAAAGAAAAGATACAAGCGCCCCGCACGGAACACTTTCCATGCGGGGCGCTTGGCTGTATCCGCGCAAAGCGAATTATTCCACCGTCACGCTTTTGGCGAGGTTGCGGGGTTTATCCACATCGCAGCCGCGCAGCACGCTCATATAGTAGGCGAACAGCTGCAGGGGCAAAATGGCCAGCAGAGGCATCAGGAGATCATCGCATTCAGGCAGCCGCAGCACATCGTCCGCCACCTCGGCGGGGACCTCGGCGCTCTCCTTGCAGACAAACAGCACCCGTGCGCCGCGGGTACGCGCTTCCTTCACATTGCTCAGCGTCTTTTCGTAGATGTGCCGCTGGGTGGCGATGGCGACCACCGGCGTGCCCTGCTCGATCAGCGAGATGGTGCCGTGCTTCAGCTCCCCGGCAGCGTAGGCTTCGCTGTGGATGTAGCTGATCTCTTTCAGTTTCAGGCTTCCTTCCAGCGCCAGTGCATAGTCCATCTGCCGTCCCATAAAGAACAGGCTGCTGCTGTTCATATACCGGCTGGCCAGGTATTTCACCCGGCTGCATTCCTCCAGTATCGGCCGCTGCAGAGCGGGAATACCGCGCAGCGCCTCCGTCAGACCGCGCACCGCTTCCTCGCTCTGTGCTCTGCGCACCAGTGCCAGCCGCAGTGCCACCAGGTACAGAGCAGCCAGCTGCACACTGTACGCCTTGGTGCTGGCCACCGCAATTTCCGGTCCGGCATGGGTGTACAGAACGGCATCGGCTGCCCGCGCAATGGAGGAACCCACCACATTCACCACCGCCAGCGTGAAGGCTCCCTTTTCCCGTGCCAGTTTGAGCGCCGCAAGTGTGTCCAGTGTTTCGCCGCTCTGGCTGACGATCACCACCAGATCGTCCGGCCCCACCAGCGGGTCACGGTAGCGGAACTCGCTGGCGATGTCGGTGTGAGCCGGGATGCGTGCCAGACTCTCGATGGCCTGCCGCCCCACCATACCCGCGTGCATCGCGGTGCCGCAGCCCACCAGCACCACCTGCCGTGTTCTGCGCAGCAGCTCGTCGGAGATGCCATCCTCGTCCAGAAAGGGAAGTCCGCCCCGCACACGCGGTTCCACCGTGGCGCGCAGCGCGTCGGCCTGTTCGTGGATTTCCTTGAGCATAAAGTGGGGATAGCCGCCCTTTTCCGCTGCCTCCATGTCCCATTCGGCGGTCAGCCGCTGCTTTTCCACCGGCTGCCCAAACGCATTAAACACCTGCACACGCCTGTTTTCCAGCACGGCCATCTCGCCCTCATCCAACACGGAATAGCTCCGGGTGTATTTCAGCAGGGCGGGGATATCGCTGGCTACAAACTGCTCCCCCTCGCCGTATCCCACAATCAGCGGGCTTTCCCGGCGTGCAGCGAAGATTTTGCCCGGCTGGTCTTCGAACAGAATTGCCAGCGCATAGCTCCCGCGAACTTCAGCCAGCGTGCAGCGGATGGCTTCCAGCGGATCGCCGTGGTAGTGATGGTCCAGCAGCTGGGCCAGTACTTCGCTGTCGGTCTCGCTGGAAAAACTGCGCCCCGCCTTTTCCAAAAACAGCTTCAGCTGGGCGTAGTTCTCGATGATGCCGTTGTGCACCAGCGTCACCCGTCGTCCGGAATGCGGATGGCTGTTCTGGTCGCTGGGAGCACCGTGGGTGGCCCAGCGGGTGTGTCCGATGCCGCAGCCGCACACCGGCGGCGGATTCTGTTTCAGCAGCGCATCCAGCGCCGACAGCTTTCCCTGTGTTTTTGCTACATAAAGCGGACCTTCTCCCGCCAGCGCGATACCGGCTGAATCATATCCCCGATATTCCAGGTGACGCAAACCGTCCAGCAGTACCTCTGCTGCGTTTCGAAATCCCGTATACCCTACGATGCCGCACATTTGGCATCCCCCTCTTTCTGCCTGAGTATTGAAAGCAGAAGCGCACTGCGCTCTTCCGCCACGAACGAAAGCATACCACAATGCTTTTGAATTTGCAATATCGCGTATAAAATTTGCACTTTATGCACAACGCGCTGCCCAAAAGAGCGAAAAACAAGTTGCGCCCTGCCAAAAACAGGCAGGGCGCAAACTGGCATATTTGATTTTATGAAGGGGAGCTCTCCTGCAATTCCAGCCGCGGGCAGCAGAACTGCAGCACCTGATGCCGGGCAAACGAGATGTCCTTGAAAACCTGCAGGAACATCTCGGCCTGAGGATTGCCCTCCATCTGTCGCAGGGCGCCCAGCATCGAGGGAGATTCGTCGAACTGAAGCTGCACGCCTTCGGGCAGCAGGAAAAACTTCAAAATGCGGGTGCTGGAGTGTTCGGGCAAACACACCAGCAGTTTCAGCACAGGGTGGTCGTCCTCGTCGTGGGTCATGCGGCAGACGGCGGCGGCCCTCCATTCCTCGCCGCCGATCTCCAGCACACAGGGACAGGGATGGTCGAAGCAGAGCGGCAGGGCATAGACCTGGTTGTTCTCCTGCCAGCGCATCGTCAGCGTGTCGGCCTCCATCACAAAGGAAACGGCCTGCAAACCGGGGGTGTGGTTGCCCTGCATGCACTGCACGATCAGCGGCAGCAGCCCCGCCCGGTTGTCGCGGGCGGTAAAACTGCGTCCGGCCAGCAGGCGCGCCGCCGTCTCGGCCTCGGTGGGGGCGGCGGGCGGCGGGGGCGGCAGCAGCTTCTGCGCCAGGCGCTGGTACCACCGCAGCGGGGCGGCAGCGGGGAGGTCGCCGGGAGCAGTGCGCCCGAACACCAGCCGGTTGGAACACCGCGCCAGGCGTTGGGCCGCAGGCGGATCGTCGGGCAGAGCGGTTTCGGAAAAAGACGCAGGATCACGGAAAATCTTTTTCAGCAAAGTGAAGGCGGGGCTGTCGGTGAAGAGGTTCGCGCTGCCGGAATTGAGCACCACCACCGTGTCGGTCTGGGGGAAGGCGGCGGCGTATTGGCCAAACATGCCGTTGAGGGTGAAGGCTCCGCCCTCCAGCGGCCACATCTGGTATCCGTAGGCGCCCTGCTCTCCGCGGATGCGGGCGGTGGTGGCCTGTCTGACCCAGCTCTCGCTCAAAATGCGCCGGCTGGTGCCGTCCGGGCTGTGCCACACGCCGCCGTTCAGATACAGCAGCGCCAGCTTGCCCATATCCTCCGGCATCATATACATGCCCCAGCCGCCCTTTTCGGTGCCCAGCGGGCAGGTCTCCCAGGCCACCGGCCCAAATCCCAGCGGGTCGAACAGGCGGGGCGTGAGGTATTCCAGTACGCTCTGCCCGGTGCGGCGGCGCACAATGGCGGCCAGCAGGTAGCTGTTCATGCTGTTGTAGTCGAAGCGGGTGCCCGGCTCAAACTGCACCTCGGCCTCAAAAAAGGACCGCACCCAGTCCTTTTCCAGCACCGCCCCGGCCTCCCGGAAGTTCACGCCGCTGCACATCGCCAGCAGGTTGCGCACCGTCAGCATCCGGGTGCGGCGCGAGGTGAACATGTTGATGTGTTCGGGAAACAAAGCGCTCAGCGGTTCGTCCAGTTTCAGGTTCCCTTCGTCCCACAAAAGGCCGATGGCGGTTCCCGTCACCGACTTGCAAAGGCTGTGCGTCACATGCCACAGATCGGGCGAATAGGGAGCGAACCCCGCCGAAAAGATCCGCCGTCCGTGCCGGATGACGATCAGGTTGTGCACTGCGGCGCCGGGGATCTCCGCCAGCTGCCGCACCAGCTGTTCCAGCTGCGCGCTGGAAACGCCCTGCTGTTCGGGCGTGCTGCGGGGCAGGGGGACCGCGCGGCGGTTCTGCTGTGAAAAGGCGGGCTTTTGCGGCTCCTCCTGCCAGGGCAGCATCCGGTCGGTGTCGCCGGTCAGCAGCCGCTTGGTATAGTTCAGGGCTTTCATCTGGGATTTCAGCTCCATCGTTCTCCACCATCTTTCTTTCTCTGCCCAAAAGGATGGGCCATATACCTGTATTATAACAGCCGATTGTGAACAAAGCATAACAAAAAACGGCTGGCGCTCAAAGGAAGCGACAGCCGGGATCGGATTCAGTTTTTTTTGTGGAGAATGCGCGGCCGTATCCGGCAGAGATACAGCCGGAACACGTTGCACAGCGCCGCATCGTAGATGAAAAAGGTCACGTTCCCCATCACCAGCAGCGTGACCAGCATCGGCAGGGCGATGCCGGCAGTGTCCGCCTGGAGCGCGGGCACAGGCAGCACCACCAGCAGAAGGGTATACATCGCCGCAATGGCACAGTTGAACAGCGCCAGCTTGGCGGCCATCCG
Organism: Anaerofilum sp. An201; assembly: GCF_002160015.1. GTDB lineage: Bacteria > Bacillota > Clostridia > Oscillospirales > Ruminococcaceae > Anaerofilum > Anaerofilum faecale. Next base: position 115,192 of record NZ_NFJT01000003.1, read on the forward strand.
CAGCGGTCTGCGGCGGATGCGGTCCAGCCGGACCTTTAAAAGAGGATAGTATCCCAGCAGGAAGATGTAGATGCACACCGCCTCCACATCCGGGCAGAACAGCCCCGCCAGTGCACTCACCACCACATACACAAGAATCCCCGATTTCAAACCAAATTCCACCGCCACCGGCACCACACACAGCCCGGCCAGCGCCGGAGCCAGAAAGGTGGCGAGCGGAAGGATGCCCCCCATCAGCATCAAAACCACGGCCAGCGCGCCAAAAACTCCGCACAGCGCGGTGCGCCGGGTATGTTTGCGGGGCATCGGTCAGCACCCCCCGCCCATGCAGTCGCAGCAGGCGTTCATGCACATCATGGCCGCACACATGTCGCAGCAGTTGCAGGCGGCCACCTGTCCGCCGCCGGGCGCGCCGTAGCCTGCATAGGGATTGCCGGGCATCTGGCCGTTTTGGCTCTGCTGCAGATTGCGCAGGGCGGCCTCGTATTCGCGGTTGCCGGGCGCCAGACGGCAGGCGGCGGAGAAATACTGGGCCGCCTCGTTCAGCCAGCCCTTGTAGTAGTAGGCGCTGCCCATCAGGAAGTTCCATTCCGCCTGCTGGGGACCGTTGGGCACCGTGTTCAGACGGGCCAGCGCCTCGTCGGCGCGCCCCTGGTTGATCAGCGCGCGGATCTCCTGCCACAGGTTCTGGCCCTCCGTCTGTGCGCCGGTCTGGCCGGCGTTCGGGGCGCTCTGGGCCGTGCCGGCGCGCAGATGGCTCATCGCCTCGTCGAAGGCGGCGTTGATCTCATTCATCTTCGCCTCGGCCTCTTCCTTCATCGGGCTGGCCTCATATTCCGGGCCGCTGTATTTCTGCGCAAGAGCGCGGTAGGCGGCTTTCACCTCGTCCTCGGTGGCGTTGGGGGAGACTCCCAGGATTTCATATGCAGTCATGTATAACTTCCTTTCTGTTTGGCGCGGGGCTGTCCCGCCTGTGCAATGCTCTGCGGCAGGCCCAGATAGACGATGTTGTCCCAGATGGGCTTGTTCAGCCGCAGGTTCAGCATGGTGTAGCTGCGGGCGGCTTCGGCGGCGGCTGCCCGGCATTGCCGCCGTGCCTCGCCGATCGCTCCGGCCGCGTCCAGACCGTGCAGAGCAAATACATTGTAGCGTCCTTTTTTGACGTCCGAACCAAAATCCTCGGCGGCGTCCAGATAGTAGATGATCTTTCCCAGGAACAGCCCCATCCGGTACAGCGCCGTGCGCTGGCTTTCCTCGGCGGCACACGCGGCAAAGAGGGCGCCGGTCATGCGGGCGGTGGGGTCGGCGGCCTGGTCGTACCCGGCGCAGCCCTCCTTTTCCACGGCGGCCTGGTCGGCGGTCGCCTGTGCCAGCGTGCGGTCCAGTTCGGGGCGGCGGGCGGCCGCCTTGCGGTGCAGCCGCCGGGCCAGCAGACGCAGCATCCGGGTGCCCATCCGGCGGACCAATCCCTCGTCGGCCATGTCGTCGGCCAGCTTATACCACACGGTCAGGATCAGGCCGTCTGCCGCCAGCCGCAGCCCCTCGGTGTCCCGCAGCATGCAGCGGCGGCGCGGGTTCACCATGCACCGCTCGGCGCAGGGGCGTCCCTCCTGGCCGGACAATCCGTCCGCCATCAGGCTCACAAGCACGAGATCGTAGTTCAAAAACATTCGGCCCAGCAGCCCGTAGTCGTCCGCCAGCTGTTTGCACAGCCCGCAGTATACGCTGCGGTAGGCCTCGAATTCCTTCACCTTCATTTCGGGCTTACAGGGCAGCAGATAGCCAAACAAAACGCGGCGTCCTCCCTTGCTGCAAAACTGTAAACACTATTATCATAGCGTATTTTGCGGGCAAAGGCAATTGGTTCGGTGATAAAATACCGAAAAATTCGCGTTTTATTCATAACTTGCCCCAAAAATCAGGGCACATCGGTCCCCAGCGCACAGAAGCGGTACCCCTGCTGCGCATACCAGTCGATCATGGAGGGCAGCGCCTCCACGGTGGTCTTGGTCTGCTTGGTGTCGTGCAGCAGCACCACGCAGGTGGAGAGGTCCTTGCTGCCCTCCTGGACGGTGCGCAGGATCTTGCCGGCGGAGGGATGCCCGCCCACCGCGTCGTTGGCGCAGACGTTCCAGTCCAAAACCTTATACCCCTTTTCGCCCGCCTGCTGGTTCAGCTTTTCCATCAGGCTGCTGCCGCCGTATTTGCGGCTGACGGTGTTGGTGCTGCCGCCGGGAAACCGCAGCCATTCCGGCGGGGTGGTGATGTAGGGGGAGATGGCCTGTTTCAGCTGCTCGATGTCCTGCCAGAAAGCGGCGGTGCTGGAGTAGATCTGTCTGTAGTCGTGGGTGCAGCTGTGCAGTGCGATGGTGTGCCCCTCCTGTTCGATGCGACGTAAGATCGGCAGATATTCCTGGTTGTTCTCGGCCGCGATCACAAAAAAGGAAGCCACCGCCTGCTTTTCCTTCAAAATATCCAGGATCTCTTCGGTGTGTTCGGACGGGCCGTCGTCGAAGGTGAGGAACACCCGCTTTTCTGCCGGAGCCGGAGAGGGAGCGGTGGCCGGCGCATCGAAGGGGAGGGGGGCAGGCCAGGGCGAAATATCCTCCAGCAGACAGGCGGCGGGGCGCGCGGACAGATGCCGGGCAATCAGGCCGCCCGCTGCCAGTGCGGCAGCCAGGCAGACGGCAGCCGCTGCATGCCGGCGTGACAGACGAAATTTCATACGATCAGCTCCTTGTCAAGATATACAGGCGCGGGCGTTGCCGCAGGTCGCTGTATATATATGAAACAGGCGGCGGGATTATTTGCCCGTGATGCGGCGAAAAAGTTTCACAGAAAACAGGCCGCAGGCTCGGCACAATACCACTTCTTTGCCGGTGGAAATTGTGCTATACTGAAAAAAACTGCCGCCGATCCGGACGGTAAAAACAGGGAGGTCTGAGAGTATGAAAATCCTCGTTGTGGGCGGCGTGGCCGCCGGCACCAAAGCGGCCGCAAAGCTGAAACGGCAGGACCGTGCGCTCGAGGTGAAGATCCTCACCAAAAGCACAGACATTTCCCATGCAGGCTGCGGCTTGCCCTATTATGTGGGCGGGATGATCGAAAGCCGCGGCGAACTGATCGTCAACAGCCCGGAGAAATATGCAGGGCTCACCGGCACGGAGGTGGTCACCGGCTGCGAGGTGACCGCCGTCGACCCAACCGCCAAAACGGTGCAGGCAGTGAAGGACGGGCAGACCTTCACCGAATCCTACGACAAACTCATCCTCGCCACCGGCGCGGAGCCGCTTGTGCCGGATGTGCCGGGCGCCGGTCTGGAAGGCGTGTTCTGCATGCGCACGCCGGACGACGCGGTGGGCCTGCGGGAATACCTGGACGCCAACAGCTGCCGCCGCGCCGTTGTGGTGGGCGCGGGCTTCATCGGCCTGGAGGTGGCCGAGAATCTGCTGGCCAGAGGGCTGCAGGTGACGGTGCTGGACGCCATGCCCCAGGTGCTGCCCAACGTGTTTGACCCCGAAATGGCAGACTATGTCCGCCGCCGGCTGCGTCAGAGCGGCATGACGGTGCTCACCTCCACCGCCATCACCGGCATCACCGGGGAAGGGCGCGCCGCCGGCGTTGCCACCGCCAACGGTTCCATCCCGGCGGATGTGGTCGTGCTGGCCATCGGCATCCGCCCGGCCACCGGCTTCCTGGAGGGCAGCGGGGTGGAGATGTGCAAAGGCGCTGTGCTGGTGGACGAGACGATGGCCACCAACCTGCCGGACATCTATGCCGCCGGCGACTGCGCGATGGTGCGCAATCGTCTCACCGGCAAGCCGCAGTGGTCGGCGATGGGTTCCACCGCGAACATCACGGCGCGCTGCCTGGCAAAAACCATCACCGGAACGCCCTGTACATACGGCGGATGCCTGGGCACCGGCGTGGTGAAGCTGCTTCCGGACCTGAACGGCGGCCGCACCGGCCTCACCGAGGAGCAGGCGAAACAGGCCGGCTACCACCCGGCCACCGTCATCTGCGTGGTGGACGACAAAGCGCATTACTACGCCGGTTCCGCCCCGTTTGTGGTCAAGCTGCTGGCCGACCGCGCCACCCATACGCTGCTGGGCATCCAGGTGCTGGGCGCGGGCGCGGTGGACAAGATGGTGGACATCGCCGTCACCGGTCTGGCCGGGGGAATGACGCTGGAGGAGTTCGACACACTGGACTACGCCTACGCGCCTCCCTTCTCCACCGCCATCCATCCGTTTGTGCAGGCGTGCTACATTCTGGAAAACAAGCTGTCCGGCGAGCTGGAGAGCTTCACACCGGCGCAGTACGCCGCCGGCGAGGCGAAGGAATACAAGGTGCTGGATGTGCAGCCTGCCCCCGCCATCCCCGGCGCACAGTGGATCGACCTGGCGAAGGTCACCGGCCCCATCGACGGCTTGGCAAAGGACGAAAAACTGCTGCTGGTCTGCGCCCGCGGCAAGCGGGGTTATTTCCTGCAAAACCGCCTCAAGGCCTTTGGCTACACCAACACCCGCGTGCTGGAGGGCGGCGTGACCTTCAATGTGGTGAAGGTGGCGGCGCCCGGCGGCAGGCTGTCCCCGCAGGAGATCAAGCGGGTGAAGGGGCTGGGCTGCCTGCAGGACAAGCGCTATCCCGACCATTTCAACGTCCGCGTCATCACCCGCAACGGCAAGATCACCGCGGCCGAGCAGCGCGCCGTCGCCGAGGCCGCCGAGAGATTCGGTTCCGGCGAGGTGACCATGACCACCCGCCTGACGCTGGAGATCCAGGGCGTTCCCTACGAAAACCTCGATGCGCTGATGAAATTCCTGAACGCCAACGGCCTGGAGACGGGCGGCACCGGTTCCAAGGTGCGTCCGGTGGTATCCTGCAAGGGGACCACCTGCCAGTATGGTCTGTGCGATACCTTTGCGCTCAGCCGGAAGCTGCACGATCTGTACTATGTGGGCTATCACAGTGTGGAACTGCCGCATAAATTCAAGATCGCGGTGGGCGGCTGCCCCAACAACTGTGTCAAGCCCAACCTGAACGACCTGGGGATCATCGGCCAGCGGGTGCCGCAGGTGGAGCTGGACAAATGCCGCGGCTGCAAGGTGTGCCAGGTGGAGCAGAACTGCCCCATCCATGTGGCAAAGCTGGAAAACGGCAAGGTGTTCATCGACCCCAACGCCTGCAACCACTGCGGGCGCTGCGTGGGCAAGTGCCCGTTCGGCGCACTGGAAGACGGTGTGTATGGATATAAGGTATACATCGGCGGGCGCTGGGGCAAGAAGGTGGCCGAAGGCCGCGCCCTGCGCAAGATCTTCACCAGCGAGGAAGAAGTGGTGGCCCTCGCCGAGAAAGCCATCCTGCTGTTCCGTGACGAGGGGATCTCCGGCGAACGCTTTGCCGACACCATTGCGCGGCTGGGCTTCGATTATGTGGAGGACAAGCTGCTGCACGGCGAAGTGGACAAGGAAGCTGTCATGAAAAAGACGGTGAAGGGCGGCGCTATCTGCTGAGCCTTCTGCCGGTATGCAAAAGGCCCGGTCTCCGCTGCGGGAGGCCGGGCCTTTCTGTGTGTGCCAAAGTGTGTACCGAAACAAAAAATCCCTCGAAAAACCGGCGGCTTTTCGAGGAACTTGCGGCAGGCGTGGTCAATTTTAGATTGCGAGCACCCGCAAAAGGGTGGTAGCGACAGGGAGCCGTTGTGAGGGCGCTTGCAACCGAACAGGCGAGCCGAGCGTGCCCTTTTGCGGAAAAGGAGGAGCAGGGGAGCGGGCGGACGGCTTCTTTTTCGCCAAAGGCAAAAAAAGAAGCCGGAGCAAAGTCCGCTTTGCTCCGGCGTGGAGCAGGTGATGGGAGTCGAACCCACGTCCTCAGCTTGGAAGGCTGATGTACTAGCCGTTGTACGACACCTGCAAGATGCGAGTATTATTATACCCGCAACCGGCCGGTGTGTCAAGCAGAAATTTGCCGGCCCCGCAAAGGGGGCGCGGAGGATGCCGCCGTGGGCGCAAACCCGCGCGTTTTTCCAGACGTCAGGGCATGCGGATAGCCGAATAGATCGTCACAGCGTCCTGCACATGCAGCGGAACGCTGGTGTCGGTGGTCATCGCGCCGGTGGTGATGAGGCGGAATTCCTGCCCGCCCTTTTCGGCAAAGCTGGCCAGACACATACCGGCCTCGTCGGTGAAGCCCGTCTTTCCGCCCAGAAGGGTGAAGTCCAGCTCCTGGCCGTCCAAACGGCTCAGCGCCGAGTGCTGCATCACCAGGCCATCGGGATGCGCCGACAGCGGTCCGGTGACATAGCTGGCGGTGGACATCACGGTGCGCAGCGTTTCGTTCTGCAAAGCGGCGTTCAGCAAAATCGACAGGTCCCGCGTGGTGGACACATGCCCGTCCTGCTGGATGCCCCACACGTTGGCGAAGTGGGTGTTGGTCATTCCCAGCGCGGCGGCCTTGTCGTTCATCCACTGCACAAAGGTGGCTTCGTCGCCGGCCGCGGTCAGAGCCAGTGCGGTGGCCGCATCCGCGCCGGATGGGAGGATCGTGCCGTACAGCAGATCGCGCACGGTGGGAGTCTCCCCGGCCCAGAAACCGGCCATCGAGGCGTTCTGATCGAACAGCGGCTGGTAGATCTCCAGCGGCATGGTCACCAGCTGCTCCGGATCGGTCAGGTGCTCCAGCGCCACCAGCGCGTTCATGATCTTGGTGAGCGAGGCGGGGTATACGCTCTCGTCGGCGTCACCCTTCTGCCAGATCACATGGCCGTCCGCGTCCAGCAGCAGCGCGTGGGTGCTCACCACCGCGCTCTCGTCCAGCTCCACGGTGGGCAGCGGCGTGGGAGTGGGTTCCGGCGTGGGGGTGGGCTGTGGTGCGGACGTTGAACTGTCCGCCGGACGGGCGCGGTCATCCTGGCGAAGCAGGAGCCACCCGGCCAGCACCACCGCCAGGGCGGCAGCGAGAAGCAAGCACAAAAACAGCCGGACCAAACGGTGGCGACGGCGGGCGGATCGGCGGGAACGGGGACGCTGCGGCATGTTGTAAACCTCCTGTAGACGGCTGCGGGCGGCCCGCCCCGCGTTTTCCTGCAGGGCGGCGCGCTCTCTGGGCAGCCTGTAAAAAAGTGTCGTTTGCCTATATACACGACATTATAGCATGCTTTTCTTCAGCTGCGCAAAACAAAGGGACAAAACCGGCCGAAAAATCCCTGCTTTGTTCGGCAACGTGACGAAAAGTTTCAAATAAATGTACATCTGTGAAAATTGTGTTATAATAGAACTGCCCAAGAGAACAAGGAACAGCGCCGTGTGGCGCGCAAATATGTAGAAGGAAGGTAGTCAAGTATGGCAAATATCTGGCATGACATCAGCCCGTCCCGCATCAACCCCGACGATTTTATCGCTGTGATCGAGATCGAGAAAGGTTCCAAGAACAAATACGAGCTGGACAAGGAAACCGGCCATATCATCCTCGACCGCATCCTCCACACCTCCACCCACTATCCGGCCAACTACGGCCTGATCCCCCGCACTCTGGCCGATGACGGCGACCCGCTGGACGTGCTGGTGCTGTGCAGCGAGGTGATCCATCCGCTCAGCCTGGTGCGCTGCTATCCGGTGGGTGTGATCAAGATGCTGGACGGCGGCAAGATGGACGAGAAGATCATCGCCATCCCGTTCAACGATCCCACCTATTGTACATATAAGGATATCTCCGAGCTGCCCGGCCACATCTTCTCCGAGATGCGCCACTTTTTCCAGGTGTACAAGAGCCTGGAGGGCAAGGAGACGGTGGTGAATGAGGAGGAAGGCCCCGAAGAAGCCCGCCGCATCATCCAGGAATGCCGCGAGCGCTACATCCAGTACTTCTGCTGAAATAGCCGCATGCTCCCCCCGGCTGCAAGGCCGGGGGTTTTTGTGGGTTTTGCCATTTGCGGCGGCATATCCGGCAGAAATCCGGTGCAAACTGCAAAATGTGCGCAAATCCCGGTTTTCCGCCTGGAAAGCGGTTGACTTTACAGGCGGGGTGTGATAGAATAAACACCGCTGGATGTAAAGCGGATTCCTTTACATGGCTGCGAAGGAGGACGGGACATGGCAAAAAATCTGGAGATCTCGTATCTGCTCGATTTTTACGGCGATGTCCTCACCGAAAAGCAGCGGGATGTGATGGAACAGTATTACAACGACGATCTGTCGCTGGCCGAGATCGCGGAAAACTTCGGCATCACCCGGCAGGGTGTGCGGGACGCGATCAAGCGGGGCGAGGGCATTCTGCTCCGGCTGGAACAGAAGGTGGGCTTCGCCGGGCGCTACCGCGCCATGCAGCAGAGCCTGGGCGAGCTGGAAGAGCTGGCCTCGGCCATCCGGCAGACCAACGCGCACTGTGCGGTGTCGGAGGACATCGACCGCAGTGCCGCACGGATGCTTGCGATCATCCGTTCACTTTCCGAGTAACAGGAGGCGGGAGCCAATGGCATTTGAATCTCTCAGCGACAAGCTGGGCCAGGTATTCAAGAAGCTGCGCGGCAAAGGCAAGCTGAGCGAAAGCGACATCAAGGCCGCCATGCGCGAGGTGCGGATGGCTCTTCTGGAGGCCGACGTCAACTATAAGGTCGCCAAGGACTTCATCGCCACCGTCACCGAGAAGGCGATGGGCCACGAGGTGATGGAAAGCCTCACGCCGGCCCAGCAGGTGATCAAGATCGTCAGCGAGGAGCTCACCGCCCTGATGGGCAGCGACGCCGCGCGCATCCACATCAAATCGAAGCCCCCCACCATCCTCATGATGTGCGGCCTGCAGGGCTCCGGTAAAACCACCCACTCGGCCAAGCTGGCCAAATACTTCATCAAGCAGGGGCATCATCCGCTGCTTGTCGCCTGCGACATCTACCGCCCGGCTGCGATCGACCAGCTGAAGGTGGTGGGCGAAAAGGCGGGCGCGCCGGTCTTTGAGATGGGGCAGGAAAAGCCCGAGATCATCGCCAAAAAGGCGGTGGCCTACGCCAAAGACCACGGCAACGACATCGTCATCCTCGACACCGCCGGCCGCCTGCACATCGACACCGAGCTGATGGCAGAGCTGCAGCGGGTGAAGGAAGCGGTGGAGGTGGACGAGGTGCTGCTGGTCATCGACTCGATGGCCGGCCAGGACGCCGTGAACGTCGCCAAGACCTTCAACGAGGCGGTGGAGGTGGACGGCATCATCCTCACCAAGCTGGACGGCGACACCCGCGGCGGTGCGGCGCTGTCGGCCCGCCAGGTCACCGGCAAGCCCATCAAGTTCGCCGGTGTGGGCGAGAAGCTGGACGACCTCGAAGTGTTCCACCCCGACCGGATGGCCAGCCGGATCCTCGGCATGGGCGACGTGATGAGCCTGATCGAAAAGGCCCAGCAGACCCAGGACGCCAAAAAGGCGGAGGAGACCGCCCGCCGGATGATGGAGAACAAGTTCGACATGAACGACATGCTCGACCAGTTCGCCCAGATGAAAAAGATGGGCGGCGCGGCAGGCCTTCTGTCGATGCTGCCCGGCGGCAGCCAGATCAACCCCGACGACATCGACGAGAAGATCTTTGTGCGGATGGAAGCCATCATCCAGAGCATGACCCCCGCCGAGCGCGCAAAGCCCGCCATCATCAATCCCAAGCGCAAGCGCCGCATCGCCGCCGGCAGCGGCACCCGCGTGGAGGACGTGAACAAGCTGCTCAAGCAGTACGAGCAGATGAGCAAAATGCTCAAGCAGATCAAGAAGAACCCGCGCCGTCTGGGCGGTCTGGGGCGTCTGCTGGGCATGCGCTGACCCGAACACGGTATTTTCCGGCATTGCCGGTTTCAAAAATACAATCAATCATACAATCAACCAGGAGGTGACAGGAATGGCTGTTAAAATTCGTCTGCGTCGCATGGGCGCCAAGAAAGCTCCGTTCTATCGTGTTGTGGTGGCGGACAGCCGCTTCCCCCGCGATGGCCGTTTCATCGAGGAGATCGGTTACTATGATCCCACCAAGGACCCCGTTGTCGTGAAGATCGACGGCGAGAAGGCCAAGAAGTGGATCGCCACCGGCGCGCAGCCCACCGATACCGTTCGCGCTCTGCTGAAGAAGTCCGAGATTCTGTAAGGAATGGAGGAACCCGAGCCATGGAAGAACTTCTGATCGCACTGGCCAAGGGGCTGGTGGATGACAAGGATTCCGTACGCGTGACCGTGGACGAGCCCAATGAGGACGGCGTGGTGGTCTACCACCTGTCTGTCGCAGAGGGCGACATGGGCCGCGTGATCGGCAAACAGGGCCGGATCGCCAAGGCCATCCGTGTTGTGATGCGCGCCGCCGGCGTACATCAGGGCACGAAGGTCATGGTGGAAATCGACTGAAAGAAAGAGCCCCCGCCGGGCTCTTTTTTCTTGGCATTCTAAAGGAGGCGCGCTGTGCTCAAACAATACTTGGAAATCGGCCAGATCGTCACCACCCACGGCGTGATGGGCGAGGTGAAGATCTACCCCTGGTGTGACAGCCCTGAGGTGCTGTGCGCCCTGCCGCGGCTCTACCTCTCCGAAGGCGGCCGCGCCGTGCGGGTGGAGTCCGCCCGCGTACACAAAAACATGTGCCTTGTCCAGCTGGAGGGCGTGCAGGGAATGGACGCCGGCCGCGCGCTGGTGGGCAAAACGGTGTGGGCGGCCCGTGCCGACCTGGACCTGGAGCCGGGCCGCTGGTTCGTGCAGGACATCCTCGGCTGCACGGTGCAGGACGCCGACACCGGCGAGGTGTACGGCAGGGTGACCGACGTCTCCCACCCCGGCGCAAACGACGTCTACACGGTGAAAAACGACGCGGGAGAGGAATTTTTGTTCCCGGCCGTGCCGGCGTTTCTGCACAAGCTGGACCCCGAAGCCGGGCTGGTGCTGGTGCGCCCGATCCCGGGCATCTTCACGCCGCAAAGGAATGGTGACGAATGAGGATCGACATTGCAACCCTGTTCCCCGATCTGTGCGACACCGTGATGAGCGAGAGCATCATCGGCCGTGCCCGCAGGAAGGAGTGCTTCGAGCTGCACTGCCACCAGATCCGGGATTACACGCTCAACAAACAGCGCCAGGTGGACGACTACCCCTACGGCGGCGGCCCGGGCATGGTGATGAACGCCCAGCCCATCCACGACTGCTGCCTGGAGATCATCCGCCAGAACGAGGCGCAGGGATTGCCGCGCCCGCACATCGTCTTTATGACGGCGGCCGGGCAGCCCTACACCGAGGAGAAAGCCCGTCAGCTGGCGCAGCTGCCCAATCTGCTCTTGGTGTGCGGACACTATGAGGGGATGGACGAGCGCGTGATCGAGGAGCTGGCCGACGAGGAGATCAGCATCGGTGATTATGTGCTCACCGGCGGCGAGCTGGCCGCGCTGGTGGTGGCCGACAGCGTGCTGCGGCTGCAGCCGGGCGTCTTGTCCGCGCCGGAAGGGTACCAGGAGGAAAGTTACTGGAACGGTCTGCTGGAATATCCCCAGTATACCCGCCCCGAGGTATGGCAGGGGCGCGCGGTGCCGCCGGTGCTTTTGTCGGGCCATCACGCCAACATCGAGGCATGGCGTGCGCAGCAGGCCCGCGAGCGCACCCGCCAGCGCCGCCCGGACCTGTGGGAAAAATACTGCAAAGACCGCGGCGAGACGGAAAAGGAATGACGGCACACTGTATAAAAAGTGCCGCAATATCCCACCATATACCATACAAAATCGAAAGATTTTGGCATGCTGGTATACTTTTATGACAATTTGAGAAAAACAATTGGCAAAAACGCCAAAGTGTTCTCTTTGCCTTCGCCCTGCTTTCTGCACAATGCACGAAAATATGAAAAATATATGTACGAGTGGTTGACGGAAAAAGCAGGATAGTATAAAATGTAACCAAAGCCCAATACTACAGATAGGAAACAGGAGTGTTCAGCTATGTTTGTAAAAGAAGTTACTGTTGAGAATCAGGTCGGCCTGCATGCCCGTCCCGCTACCTTCTTCATTCAGAAGGCGAACGAGTTCAAATCTTCTATCTGGGTTGAAAAAGAAGAGCGCCGTGTGAATGCCAAGAGCCTGCTGGGCGTGCTGAGCCTGGGTATCGTTGGCGGCACCACCATCCGCATCATTGCCGACGGTGCCGACGAGCAGGCCGCTGTGGAAGGCCTGATCAAGCTGGTCAATTCCGGCTTCACCGAGTAAACACTGCTGTGTTGGCCGCCCGGTTTTCGGGCGGCTTTTCTTTTTGCCACAACCTCTCCGAAAGGACGGTCCCGCATGACCAAGCAAGAGCTGTATCAAAAAGCCTGTGCACTGCCGCTGCTGCCGGGCGTGTATATCATCCGCGACAGGGAAGGCACGATCATTTACATCGGAAAGGCCAAGCGCCTGCGCACCCGTGTGTCGCAGTATTTCCGCGAGGGCGTCCCCCACGACGCGAAGGTCACCCAGATGATCCGCCACGCCTTCGAGTTCGACGTGATCGTCACCACCAGCGAGTTCGAGGCGCTGGTGCTGGAGGCCAGCCAGATCAAGGCGCACAATCCCAAATACAACATCCTGCTGAAGGACGACAAGGGATACAGCTATGTCCGCGTCAGTCCGGCGCCCTGGCGGCGGATCACCGCGGTGCTGCAGAAGGAGGAGGACGGCGCCGACTACATCGGGCCCTTCACCTCCAGCTTTGCGGTGCGCGAGATGGTGGAGACCGCCTGCACCGCCTTCCGCCTGCCCACCTGCGGGCGGCAGTTTCCCCGCGATATCAAGAAGGGTCGCCCCTGTCTGAACCTCCACATCGGCCGCTGCATGGGAGTGTGTACCGGCCGCATACAGCTGGAGGACTACGAGGAGAGCGTCACCGAAGCGCTGCGGCTCATCCGCTATGGGAAGGGCGACATCATCAAGACGCTGGAGACACGGATGGAACAGGCGGCCGAGCGGCTGGATTTTGAAAAGGCCGCCCTGCTGCGCGACCAGATCGCCGCCATCCGCCGCATCGCACCGGGCCAGCGGGTGGTCACCGACGACGACAAGGAACAGGACGTCATTGCCTTTGCCGGGGCAGCCGGGGCGGTGTGCGCCGCCATTCTGCGGTTCCGGCAGGGGAAACTGCAGGATAAAAAGGAGTTCGTCTTTAAAGACAGCACTGACATCGACACCCTGCGGGAGGAATTTTTGCCCCGGTACTATCTGTCGGGCGGGGAGACGCCGCCGCGGGTGGTGGCGGTGGATGCCCCTCTGCCCGACCAGGAGCTGCTGGCCCAGGCCCTTTCGCAGGAGCGGGGCGGCAAGGTGCGTATCTACACGCCCGAGCGCGGCGACAACGCGCGGCTGGTGCAGATGGCGTATGTGAATGCGGTGGAGCGTCTGGCACGGGAAGCCGGGCGCGCGGGCATCGACCGGGCCGGCCGCCTGCTGGACGAAACAGCGCATCTTCTGGGCCTTTCCCAGCCGCCGCACATCATCGAGAGTTACGACATCTCCAACTGGGGCGACGGCACCAGCGTGGCCGGCATGATCGTGTATGAGGACGGCAAGCCGAAGAGGAGCGGCTACCGTACCTTCCGCATCCGCAGCGTGCTGGGCACCGACGACTACGCCAGCATGGCCGAGACCCTTTCCCGCCGCGCCGCCGAGTACGCCGCCGGGGCGTCCGGCCAGTTCGGCCAGAAACCCGACCTCATCCTGTTGGACGGCGGACGGGGACAGGTCAGCGCGGTGCGCGGTGCGCTGGCGGGCACGCCGCTGGCCGATGTGCCGCTGTTCGGCATGGTGAAGGACGACCACCACCGCACCCGCGCCATCGTCACCGCCGACGGACAGGAGATCGCCCTGTCGATGCACAGGGGCGTTTTTACCTTCATCACCGGCATTCAGGATGAGGTGCACCGGTTTTCCATCCAGTACCAGCGCCGGAACCAGAAAAAGAAAGCCTATTCCTCCACCCTCACCGCCATTCCCGGCGTGGGGCCTGCCACCGCGAAGGCGCTGCTGGCGGCGTTCGGTTCGGTGGGGGCGGTGCGCACGGCCACGCTCGAGCAGCTCGCCGCCGCAAAAGGGGTGAACAGCCGGGCGGCGCGCGCCGTCTGGGAAGCCTTTCACGGCGGGGAATAAACCGGGACAGCTGGAATATTTGTGCAGGGTGCTATAAAAACAGCGAGAAAACCATGCATATACAACAAAAACCGAAGCGCACTTTCCCGCTAAAGGTGTGGTTTCGGGTCGAAAAGCCTTGACAAAGCACGGCAAAGCACACATAATAAAGCAATAGCCCGCCCACGCACCGCAATGTAAGGAGGAGATACCCATGCGCGTGATCGCAGGACAGGCACGCGGCACCAAGCTGACCGCCCTGCCTGGCGAAGAGATAACCCGCCCCACCATCGACCGAGTCAAAGAGGCCATGTTCAGTGCCGTCCAGTTCCAGATCCCCGGCGCGCGCGTGCTGGATCTGTTTGCAGGCAGCGGCCAGCTGGGCATCGAGGCCCTTTCCCGCGGGGCACAGCGCTGTATCTTCTGCGACCAGAATCCCCAGGCCGTGGAGGTCATCAAGTCCAACTGCAAGGCCGCCGGCGTGTTCCGTCAGAGCCTGGTGGTGCAGATGGAGGCGCGCGCGCTGCTGGCCGGGACGAAGGAGCGGTTCGACCTCGCCCTGCTCGACCCGCCCTATCGCCGCGGAACCCTGGCCGACATCCTGCCCCTGGTGGCGGAGGTGATGGCGCCGAACGGCACCGTGCTGTGCGAGAGCGAACCCCAGGCGGTTTTGCCCGAGCAGGCCGGGACGCTGGTGCTGAAAAAACAGTACCGCTACGGGACCGTGCTGGTCTCGCGGTATCAGAACGAGAGCGGGGAGGAGAGCGAATGAGGATCGCAGTGTGTCCCGGCAGCTTCGACCCGGTGACGATGGGCCATCTGGACATCATCCGCCGTGCGTCCAGCCTGTTCGACAAGGTGATCGTGGCGGTCACCGTCAACCCGAACAAGACCCCCACATTTCCCGCCGAACAGCGGGTGGAGTTCGTGCAGCGCAGCGTGCGCGACCTGCCCAATGTGGAGGCCTGCTGCTGCGAGGGCCTGATCGCGGAGTTTGCCCGGGAAAAGGGCGCCAGCGTGCTGGTGAAGGGCCTGCGCGCGGTGACCGATTTTGAATACGAATTTCAGATGGCGCTGATCAACAAAAAGCTCAACCCCGAGCTGGAGACCATGTTCATGACCACCAACAGCGCCTATATGTATCTGTCCTCGTCGGCGGTGCGCCAGGTGGCGGGCTTCGGCGGGGATGTGGCGGACTTTGTTCCGGCCGAGATCCTGCCGGATGTGATGGAGCGCTTTGCGCATGAAAGGAGCGATGTTGTATGAATATCAATCAGCTGCTGGATGTGATCGACGAGGCTTTGGAGGACGGCCGTCCCATGCCCTTCACCGACAACCGCCGCCTGGTGGATGTGGATGTGGTGCAGGATGCGCTGGACAGCATCCGCCAGAATCTGCCGGAGGAGATCCGCCAGGCCAAAGAGATCGTGAACGACCGCAACAATATTCTGGGGCAGGCGCGGCGTGAGGCCGAGGCGATCGTGCGCGAGGCCAGAGAGCGCGCCGCCGCGCTCACCAGCGAGCAGCAGATCACCAAAGCCGCCCAGGCGAAGGCGGTGGAGATCCTGTCCAACGCCCAGAACGAGGCGCGCCAGATGCGCAGCGGCGTCATCGAATACTGCGACAACAAGCTGAAGGCGCTGGAGGAGAACATTGCCCACACCACCGCCGATGTCAAAACCCTGCGCGCAAATCTGCGCCAGAAAAATTCCTGAACGCAAACCGACAAAAAACTGGCTTTTTGCCAGTTTTTTCTTTTGATAGAATAAAACCGCCCTCAAAGTATTGCAAACCACCGCCGCATCTGTTATATTACAATAGACGAAAAATATGGAAAGGATGAAGCTTTCATGCAGGAAGCGGCACTGCTGGAGCAACTGTGTACGATTATAGAGGACGAAGAAAAGGCGCTGCAGGTGATGAAGCTGGTCTGTGAACGCGAGCGCCAGATTGTGCGGAATTTCACCACGCCGCCCCGGCGCGGCCGTCCGCGCAAACCGCTCCCGCCGGAGTTTGAGGAGGTCTACAAAGCCTATCGCGCCCATCGGATCACGCGCCTGCAGGCGCAGGAACGGCTGAGCATCAGTGCCGATCAGTTCTACCGCATGATCCGCAAATACGAACAGAAATAACCGGGCTCCTTGCAGGCAGCAGGTCTTTTGCCGTGGCTCTGCCAGAATTTGGCGGGGCCGATTTTTTTACCCTCTTTTCGATTCGGATGCAATCTTCGACAAATTTCACGATGTATCTCTCTTGAAATTATGAAAACATCGGGTATAATAATGATATAACGGATGGTAGAAGTGGGTAAAAGTGGGTAAAGCCGCTTTTGCAGGGAGGGGATGGCTGTATGCTCATCGGCGAGTTCAACTATGCCATCGACCCCAAAGGCCGTCTGAATTTCCCCGCCAAGTTCCGCGACGAGATGGGCGACAGCTTTGTCGTCACCCGCTGGCTGGACGGATGCCTGGTGGCCTTTCCCAAAAACGCCTGGGACAAGGTGTTCACCACCCTCTCCCAGGCGGGCCTGGCCGACGCCTACAAGCTGCGCCGGATGCTGCTGGCCAGCGCGGCCGAGGTCACGCCGGACAAGCAGGGGCGCATCCTGATCCCGCCCTCGCTGCGGCGGCATGCCGGCCTGGAAAAGGATGTCACCATCGTGGGGACCGACCCCTATGTGGAGATCTGGGATACAGACCGCTGGAACCAGACTCTGGAAGCCGATATGGACAGCGCCGCCGTGGCGGCCGCCATGCAGGCGATGAAACTGTAAAAAGGCCCCGCCCTCTGCGGGAGAAAGGAACAGCCCCATGGACTTCAGTCATATCCCGGTGCTGCTGCAAGAATGTCTGGACGGGCTGGCCATTCGGCCGGACGGCCTGTATCTGGACGGCACTGCCGGCGGCGCCGGTCATTCGGGCGAGATCGCCCGCCGCCTCACCACCGGCCATCTGTATTCGCTGGACCAGGACCCCGACGCCATTGCGGTGGCCACCCAGCGTCTGGCCGGCCTTCCGGCCACCGTGCTGCAAAGCAACTTCCGCAACGCCCGCGCGGCGCTGGCCGGTGTGGGGATCACCGGCGGGCTGAACGGCGCGTTGCTGGATCTGGGCGTTTCCTCCCACCAGCTGGACGATGCCGAGCGCGGTTTCAGCTACCGTGCCGACGCGCCGCTGGATATGCGCATGAGTCAGAGCGGCCCCACCGCGGCCGACTTTGTGAACACAAAGAGCCGCGAGGAGATCGCAAAAACGCTGCGTGAGTTCGGCGAGGAGCCGTATGCGTGGCAGATCGCCGGCCGCATTGTGGCGCGCCGCGAGGAGCAGCCCTTCACGACCACATTGCAGCTGGCCGACGCGGTGGCTTCGGCTCTGCCGCCGGCCGTGCGCCGCAAGGACAAAAATCCTTCGCGCCGCACCTTCCAGGCCATCCGCATCGCGGTCAACGGCGAGCTGGACGCGCTCAGCGAGGGCCTGGACGAGATCTTCGATCTGCTTGCCCCGGGCGGGCGCTTCTGCATCATCACCTTCCATTCGCTGGAAGACCGCGTGGTGAAGCAGCGGTTCCGCCAGTGGGCCACCGCCTGCACCTGTCCGCCGGAACTGCCGGTGTGCGTGTGCGGCGGCAAAGCCAAAGCGAAACTCATCACACGCAAACCCATCGAGGCCACCGGCGACGAACTTGCCAGCAATCGCCGCAGCCGTTCTGCAAAATTGCGTGTGATCGAAAAATTATAACGGACAAAGCCAAACAGGAAAGGGGAGATCCGTCATGGGGGCGGCGGTATACAATTTCGACTATTTCACAGACAACGGCCCCGTGACCCCGCGGGTCAGCAAGAGCCCGCGCGTCAAGAAGTACCGGGAAGGGGTCCGGTGGGCCAGCAGTGTGGCCGTGGCGGCGCTGACGCTGGCGATGGTGTGCAGCCTGATCTACGGCAAGGCACAGGTGAACGAGCTGAACAGCGAGCTGCAAAAAACCAGCGCTTCGCTGAAAGCGGCGCAGGACAACTACAACTATCTCTCCAGCCAGCTGGATCAGCGCAGCGGCCTGCAGGATCTGCAGCAGTGGGCGTCGCAGCGCGGGATGGTGAAACTGAACAAAAACCAGATCACCTATCTGCGCCTGGAAACGCAAAGCCGCATCGAACTGCCCAAATCCGGCGCAGAGAAGCTGCTGGACGATATGAACACGGGCATGCTCAGCCTGTTTGATCTGCTGGCGCCGTGACCGACGCCGGATTTCATCATGCACAAGCGGGGGCCGTCTGGGTTTCGGCGCAAGGCCGTGCCCGTGGCGGCCCCGATTTTCTGCTTTTTGTCGCTTACATAAGGAGAGAAGTATGAAAAAAGCCTCATCCAAACCGCCCAAACGCCACAGAAAAGCGGAGCGGCTGCGCCCGTACAGCCTGCGCCGGCGCATCCTGATCCTCCCGGCGCTGATCGTGGGCGTCGGCTTCGGCATGCTCACGCTGAAGCTGTACAACCTGCAGATCGTGCAGGGCGAAGAGCTCAAAACCAGCGCCAACGCCCAGCGTGTGCGGGACACCGTGCTGGAGCCGATGCGCGGCAGTATCCTGGATGCCAGCGGCAACGTGCTGGCCAAGAGCTCCACATTGTGGCAGGTCTGCGCCGGGCCGGACATCCTCAAAAACCGCGACGACAATCCGGAGGAAAAACAGCTGGCCCGGGATCTGGCCCGGGAGCTTTCCCCGCTGCTGAAGGTCAGCGAGGAGGAGCTGTTTGAAAAGCTGGGCGATTACGAAAGCAAATATAAGGTGCTGGCCAAATCGGTGGACCACACCACCCAGGTGAAGATCGAGGAGATCTGCGAAAAATACGGCGCCGGCAACGGCGTGTACTGCGAAAGCTACTCGGTGCGCGAATATCCCTATGGAGACTTTGCCTCCAGCGTGCTGGGATTTGTGAACAGCGAAGGCCACGGGACCATCACCGGGCTGGAGGTGTCCTACGACGAGTATCTGGCCGGCCGCGAGGGAAGGCAGATCTCGGCGCGCACGCCCGGCAACACCACCCTCGCCACCGACAGCGTGATGCTGTACCCGGCGGAGGACGGCGGCAATGTCATCACCACCCTGGATGCCTCTATCCAGGAGGTGGTGGAGCGCAACCTCGAGGCCGCGGTGCGGGAGCACAACCCCAAAGACCGCGCCACCGCCATCGTGATGGATGTAAAGACCGGAGCGGTTCTGGCGATGGCCACAAAGCCGGACTTCGACCCCAACCAGCCGGCCGCCATCCTGGACACCGAGCAGTACAACGAGATCATGGCCATCGAGGACGAGGAGCAGCGCACCAAGGCGCTGGGCGACGCCCGCAGCATCCTGTGGCGCAACAAGGCGATCAGCGAGCTGTACGATCCCGGCAGCGTGTTCAAGACGGTCACCGTTTCGTCGGCGCTGGACGGCGGCGACATCACCTCCGCCAGCACCTTTGTCTGCAACGGCGGGTACAATGTGCTGGGCCAGCACTACGATTGTTTCCAGTTCGCGGCGCACGGCACCGAGACCGCCTCCGACATTCTGAAAAACAGCTGCAACGTGGGCACCATCCAGATCGCACAGCAGATGGGCATCCACAATTTCTTCCAGTACTTCAACGGGTTTGGTCTCACCGGCCGCACCGGGATCGACCTGCCGGGCGAGATGCAGAGCATCTTCCACGCCGAGGAGGACATGACCCTGGTGGACCTGGCCAGTGAGAGCTTCGGCCAGGCGGTGGGCGTCACGCCCATCCAGATGATCACGGCGGTGTCCGCGGTGGTCAACGGCGGCGACCTTGTCACGCCGCACATCGTGGACCGCGTGGAGGACCAGAGCGGCAACATCATCTGGGAAAACGACGCCTCTTCCCGCCGCCAGGTCATCAGCGAGGAGGTCTCCGCCCAGATGCGCGACTACATCGAGCGCGTGGTGGCCGGCGATGCCGCCGACAACTACTATTCCTCCGCCCGCTATGCGAACGTGTACGGCTACCGCATCGGCGGCAAATCCGGCACCAGCGACAATCTGGACGGCAGCGAGGGCTTTGTCTCCAGCTTCATCGGCGTGGCCCCCATCGACGACCCGCAGATCGCGGTGCTGGTGGTGATCGACGACCCCCAGAGCTGGACCGACCTAACCACCTACATCTCCATCCCGGTGGCGGGCAACATCCTGTATGAGATCATGCCGATGCTGGGCATCCAGCCCGAGTACACCGAGGAGGAACAGAACGCACAGGTCACCGTGCCGTATCTGCCCGCTTCGCCCAGCTACCAGCATCTCAGCGTGGCGCGCGCCGAGCTGGCCCGCATCGGCCTGGACTACCAGGTGATCGGCAGCGGCGATATGGTGCTGAACCAGTATCCGTCGGGCGGCAAGGTGACGGTGGGCAGCTGTGTCTATCTCTACACCGACACCTCCGAATTGCAGACCACGACGGTGCCGGATGTGTCCGGTATGGGACGGGAACAGGCGAAGCAGGTGCTGCAAAGCGACGGCCTGAACGCCGCGTTTGAAGGGGAAGGCAGCAGCTGCACCGCGCAGAGCCATGCAAACGGCCAGGAGGTTCCCAAGGGAACGGTGGTCACCATCACGCTGGGATAAGCGGGTATGCAGCGCTGCGGCGGCACATACAATGAGGAAGGACCCAAACAGGAGGAAATGATATGAAAACGATTTCTGCCCGCGTTTTGCTGGCGGGTCTGAAGGACGATTGCGAGGATATCCCCGTTTCGGCAGTGGTCACCGACAGCCGCCGCATCCAGCCGGGCTGCGTGTTCGTCTGCTTTCCGGGCGCCCGGGTGGACGGCCACGATTTCGCGGCGCAGGCCATCCGGGGCGGCGCTGCCTATATTGTGGGGCAGCATCCGGTGGAGGGCGTCCCGGACAGCCGCCTGGTGCGGGTGGATTCCAGCCTGCACGCGATGGTCACGATGGGCCGCAACTACCGGGCGCTGTTCCATCCCACGGTGGTGGGCGTCACCGGCAGCGTGGGAAAAACCACGACAAAAGAATTCTGCTACGCGGTATTTTCGGCGTTCGGTGAAACGCTGAAAACCGAGGGCAACCAGAACAACGAGATCGGCTGCCCCAACACGCTCTTCCGTCTGGAGGATTCCACCCGCTTCGCGGTGGTGGAGATGGGCATGAGCGCACGGGGCGAGATCAGCCGTCTCACCGGCGCCGCCCGCCCGGATGTGGGCATCATCACCTGCATCGGCGTGTCCCATATGGAGACGCTGGGCAGCCGGGAGAACATCCGCGCGGCCAAGCTGGAGCTGTGCGAGGGAATGCCCGAAAACGCGCCGCTGGTGCTGAACGCGGACGATCCCTGGCTGGCTTCGGCCGCGCTGCCGGCCCATGTGCGCCCGGTCTGGGTGGGCATCGACAGCCCCGCCGCAGCCATCCGGGCGGAGAACATCCGCCCGCAGGCCGACAGCATCTCCTTCACCATCCGCGACGAGGCCAACGGCTGCTTTGAAACCACCATCCCCGCCATCGGACGGCACAACATCTACAACGCGCTGTCGGCCTACGCCGCGGGCGTATCGGCCGGCCTGGACCCTGCCGGCGCGGCTGCCGCGCTGCAGAACTACCGCACCACCGGGATGCGCCAGCATGTGGTGAAACGGCGCGGGGTCACCGTGATGGAGGACTGCTACAACGCCAGCCCCGACAGCATGCGCGCGGCATTCTCCACCCTGGCGCAGCTTCCCGCACGGCGCCGCTGTGCGCTGGTGGGCGATATGCTGGAGCTGGGCGCCGTCAGCAAGCAGGCACACGCCGAGGTGGGCCGCTTGGCCGCCGAGACCGGCGTGGAGGTGCTGGTCTGCTACGGGCCGCAGAGCCGTCTGTCGGCCGAAGAGGCGCGCCGCGCCGGTGTGGCGCAGGTGGTGTGGTGCCAGACTCCCGCCGAGGCGGTGGGCGCGCTGCACCGCCTGGTGCAAAGCGGCGACGCGCTGCTGGCAAAGGCCAGCCGCGGCATGAAACTGGAGGATATTTTAGCCGATTTTTATCGACTGGGCGAGTAATTTTACAAAAAAGGAGCTGACCGCTGTGACCCCACGTTTTGCCCTGGCCGCTTCGGCCTTCATCGCTCTTGTGCTCACGGCGGCATCCGGCTTTGCGCTGGTGCCGCTGCTGCGCAGGCTGCACTACGGCCAGCCCATCCGCACCGATGGCCCTGCCTGGCATGCCAAAAAGCAGGGCACTCCCACGATGGGCGGCATCATGTTCATGCTGGGTGTGCTGGTGGCGGTGGGCGCGGCGTTCGCCCTGCTGGCCGCACAACTGCCCGAGATCCTCGGCCCCGACTGGCAGCTGGCCAACCGGCGGGCGATGATCGCGCTGGGCTTTGCGTTTGTGAACGGTATGATCGGCTTTGCCGACGATTTTCTCAAGGTCACCCGGCAGCGCAACCGGGGGCTTTCGGCAAAGGCGAAGCTGCTTTTGCAGGTGCTGGCAGCCACCGGGTTTCTCGTGCTGCTGCAGCGCTGCGACACCCTCACCACCTGGGTGCAGCTGCCCTGGGTGGGGGTGGTGGAGCTGGGCTGGCTGTTCTATCCGCTGGCCTACCTGCTGATCGTGGGCATGGTGAATGCCGCCAATCTCACCGACGGCCTGGACGGCCTGGCGTCCAGCGTCACCTTTGTGGTGATGCTGGGAATGATGGCGATCTGCTCGCTGCTGACCTGGTACAGCCTGGGCCTGCTGGCCGCGGCGGTGGCAGGCGGATGTGCCGGGTTCCTGCTGTGGAATTTCCACCCCGCCCGCGTGTTCATGGGCGATACCGGCAGCATGTTCCTGGGCGGCGCGGTCACGGCGCTGGCCTTCTGCATGAACCGGCCGGAGCTGCTGCTGATGGTGGGGATCGTCTATATCCTGGAAGCGGCCAGCGTGGTGATCCAGGTGGTCTTTTTCAAGCTCACCCACGGGCGCAGGCTCTTCAAAATGACGCCGCTGCACCATCACTTCGAGCTGTGCGGCTGGGGCGAGGTGCCGATCGTGGCGCTGTTCACGGTGGTGGCCGCACTGGGCACCGGGCTGGGCGTGTGGTATATGCTCGGATGAGAAAAGAGGAAGGTTAGGATGAAAAAACAAACGGCTCATCCTCCCAAAAAGAGGCGGGAGGGCGATTCGCTCTGGCTGTTCAAGGTGCGGGGCGCCGGTCCGGTGGACCGGGTGCTGGTGGCGCTGATTCTGGTGATCCAGCTGTTTGGCCTGGTGATGCTGTTCAGCGTCAGCTATCCCTCTGCCTACTCCCAATACGAGGACAGCTTCCACTACATCCGCAGCCAGGCGATCTTTGCGGCGGGCGGCCTTTTGATCATGTGGGCGGCCAGTTATTTCCGCTATCGGTACCTGTGGGCGCTGCGCTGGGTGATCTACTTTTTCACGCTGGCGCTGCTGGTTGCGGTGTTCTTCTTCACGCCCCCCGACGAGGTGGCGGGATACCATCGCTGGTTCTATATCGGAGGCTCCACCTTCCAGCCCAGCGAGATCGCAAAATTTTCGCTGGCGGTGATCTGCGCCTATCTGGGCGCCAGGTACTATAAAAAGATCCGCTCCTCCTATTTCTGGAGCCGGGCCACCGTATTCGGCGTGCTGGTGTTTCTGGCGGTGATCCTGCCCTATCTGGTGCTGGTGGCGCTGGAACCGCATCTCTCGGCCACCGTGATCCTGCTGTGCATCGGCATCGCCGTGATGTATGCGGCGGGCCTGGACGGCCGCTGGTGCGCGCTGGGCATCCTTGTGGCGGCGGCGGGCCTGACGCTGGTGCTGCTGGTGGTGAACCAGCCGGACCACCCGATCTCGCAGATGCTGCTGTCGATGCTCCCGGAGCACGCCCAGCCTCGTATCCAGCTGTGGAAAAATCCCTTCTCCGACCCGCTGGGCGACGGCATGCAGACGGTGCAGGGGCTGTACGCCATCGGGTCGGGCGGCTGGACCGGCCTGGGCATCGGCAGTTCGCGCCAGAAATATCTGTGGGTGCCGGAACCCTACAACGATTTCATCTTTGCCATCGTCTGCGAGGAGCTGGGCTTCATCGGCGCGCTGGTGATTTTGGGCCTGTTCGCGGCGCTGGTCGTGCGGATGTACTGGATCTCGATGCGCTGCCCCGACCGTTTCGGTTCGCTGCTGGGCGTGGGCCTTGCCACCCAGATCGGCGTGCAGGTGTTCTTCAATGTGGGCGTGGTCACCAATCTGCTGCCCAACACCGGCATCAGCCTGCCCTTCTTCTCCTACGGAGGCACCAGTCTGGTGATGCTGCTGGGGCAGATGGGCATCATGCTTGCCATCAGCCGCACGGTGTCCCGGAAAAAGGAGACGCCCGCCGAAGCTCCGTCCCCGCAGGCAAAGCAGAAGGAGGAAACAACATGAACGTCTTGTTTGCCGCCGGCGGAACGGCCGGCCACATCAATCCCGCGCTGGCGATCGCCGGCGCCATCCGCGAGTCGAATCCCGCTGTGAAGATCCACTTTGCCGGCCGCCGCGGGGGGATGGAGTACGGCCTGGTCACGAAGGCCGGCTACCCGTTCCACCACATCGAGGTGAACGGGATCCAGCGCAGCCTCACCCTCAAAAACATCGGCCGCAACGTGGTGGCGCTGTGGCATCTGGCGCTGTCGGGTCCGCGCGCGAACGCGCTGCTGGACGAGGTGAAGCCGGATCTGGTCATCGGCACCGGCGGATACGTCAGCGGGCCGGTGGTGCGCGCGGCGGCCCGCCGCGGCATCCCCACCGCCATCCACGAGCAGAACGCCTTCCCCGGCGTCACCAACAAGCTGCTGGCCAAGCAGGTGGACGTGGTGTTCGCCGCCAGCGCCGACGCCGTGGAAAAGCTGGGCGCGCCCGAAAAGACGCTGGTGGTGGGCAACCCGGTCCGCCCCGAGGTCTTTGCGCAGGACCGCGCCGCCGCCCGCGCCTCCCTCCAGGCCGGAAACCGGCCGGTACTGCTCAGCTTCGGCGGAAGCCTGGGTGCCCGCCGCATCAACGAAGTCATCGCGGATCTGGCAGCCTGGCACACCAAAAACCTCGATCTGCTGCACATTCATGCCACCGGAAGCCGGGGCGTGGAGCTGTTCCGCCGTCTGGCGCTGGAAAAGGGTTTTGCCGGCGCCAAACAGATGCAGGTGCGGGAATACATCGACGACATGCCGCGCATGCTGGCCGCCGCCGATCTCGTCATCAGCCGCGCTGGTGCGCTGACGCTGGCCGAGCTGGAAGCCGCCGGCCGCGCCGCCATCCTGATCCCCAGCCCCAACGTGGCGGAGAACCACCAGTACTACAACGCGCTGGAACTGCAGAAGGCCAGGGCCGCGGTCGTGGTGGAGGAAAAGGACCTCACCGGCGAAAAACTGATTGAGATTGTGAAGGAGCTCACCGCCCAGCCCGCACGTCTGGAGGAGATGGGGCGCAAGGCGCGTTCGCTGGCGCATCCCAACAGCCTGGACGAGATCTGTGCCCGGCTGCGCCAGCTGGTGCCCCAGCTCTGACCCAAGAGCGCACGCAAAGGAGGAAAAAACCATGCCAGCGGATCGGCATACACGCAATGTGACGGTGTTCCCCAGCCGTCCCAAGGCAAAGCGGGACAGGCCGCTCCGGCAGGAAAACCAGGCGCCGCGCCGTCGCCGCCCTTCCCAGCCACCCCGGCGTCCGGATGAGGATGAGGTCACCTACCGCGCGCGGATTCTGCGCATGCACCGGGAAGGGAAAATGCGCCGCCGCCGTCAGGCGCGCAACCGCCTGATGCTGCTGTGCTGCGGCGTGTTCATCCTGATCGGGATCCTGTTCTCGCTGAACCTGTTGTTCCGGGTGCAGGAATTCCGCATCGACATCGGGGAAACCAGCGTCTACTATCTGCCGCCCGCCGCAGCGGCCTCCTCGCAGCCGGGCGCCGCTTCTTCGGCTGCTCCCGCCTCCTCGCAGGCAGCGGACGTGCAGGCTGTGTCCTCCGCGCCGCAAGGCGAGGATGCCCAGCCGCAGCAGGAGCAATACCGCGGAAAGCCCGTGGCGCAGGCCGGGGATATGCTGGAGGGCGGACGGTATACGGTACAGCAGGTGCTGGATGCGCTGTCGGTGGAAGTTGGCGCGAACATCTTCTCCTTCAGCGCAGACCAGGCGGCCGCACGTCTGGAAGAGCAGCTGCCCTGGCTGGAGCAGGTGAAAGTGCTGCGCGGCCTGCCCGGCACGGTGGTCGTGCAGGCGCAGCCCGCCGAGGCCCGCTACACGGTGCAGATCGAAGAGGGCTGGGCGGCGCTCAGCGACCAGATGAAGGTGCTGGAGGTGACCGCGGAACAGCCGGCGCTTGTGCAGGCCGATCTGGGGGAATGCACCCTCGAGGTGGGCCGCAAGGCGGTGCTGAACTGTTCTCCCGAACCGGTGGACCCCACCCAGTTCGACAGCGAGAACATGACCGAAGCCGAGCGGAAAAAGGCGCTGGAGAATACCCAGCAGGAAGCATTGGAGCAGGCGGAGGCCCGCCGCAAAGAGCGCGCGGGCGCGCTGGACACGCTGATCGCCCAGGTGCAGGCCAACGAACTGGCAGAGGATCTGACGGCCATCAATGTGGCCAGCGAGCTGGAGCTCAGCTTTGTCTACCAGGGGCGCATCACGGTGCGCCTGGGCACCCTGAACCAGCTGGAATACAAGATGCAGTTTGTCGCCGAGATCTTGAAAAATCAGCTGGCCCCCACTGACCGGGGAACGCTGGACGCCAGCAACATCCGGGACGACGGCAGCATCCAGCCGGTGTTCTCCCGCGAATAAACAGCAAACCGTCCGTTGTGCGGCAGCACAGCGGACGGTTTTTGTATGGGCCGGTTTCCCAAAGCGGGCGCAAAGGCGCGTCTTTCCTTATTTATATAGAGAGTATGCACAGGAAAAAGGCCGTCGGCGCACACGCAGCGGTCTCGCGGCATACAATGGGCAAACGAATGGGAAAAGGGGAGGATGCTATGGCCATCAAACCATTTGCGGTGCTGGGTACCGACGGCCGCATGAAAGCCGCCGCTGCGGTGCTGCGGCAGGCGGGATACCATACCAACGGAACAGCCGGTGCACCGCGCCTGCTGCTGCCGGTGCCGCTCACCGAGGATACGCCCGGCTATCAGGAGCTGCTGCGCTCGGCGCCGGCCGGCACGCTTGCGTTCGGCGGAGCGGTGAGCCCGGGCGCGGCCCAGATGGCTGTGGACGCCGGCGTGACTTTGCTGGATTACTATACGCGCGAGGAACTGGTGTGGCTGAATGCCATTCCCACCGCCGAGGGCTGCATCGCACTGCTGATGCAGCGCCGCCGCCGCACGGTGTGGGGGAGCCGCCTGCTGATCACCGGCTTTGGAAGGGTCGCCATCCAGACGGCGCGCTGTGCTGCCGCGCTGGGAGCGGACGTGGTGGTGATCGCCCGCAATGCCGGCCAGCGTGCCGCCGCGCAGGCCAGCGGATATGCCGCGTTCGGGCTGGAAGAATTGGCGCGGCAGGCGGCCCGGTGCGACGCCGCGGTCAATACGGTGCCGGCGCTGCTGTTCGACAGCTCTGTTCTGCGCGCGATGCGCCCGGGCACGTTGCTGCTGGACCTCGCGGGCGGCAGCGGCGGTGTGGACTGGGAGGCCGCCCGCTGTGCGGGCGTGCAGGCGGAATGGGCCAGAGGACTGCCCGGCAAATGTGCGCCGGATACGGCGGGCGAGTTTGTGGGCCGCGCAGTCCTGTCTATGCTGCAGGAAAGGGGAGAACAACCATGAAAAGCCCCAGGATTCTGACGGCGATGTGCGGGAGCTTCTGCACATTCGCGCAGGTGATGCCCCAGCTGGAACGGCTGGCGCAGGAGGGATACGCACTGCGGGGCTGTATGAGCCGTATCGCGGCGGACACCGACACCCGTTTCGGCGCCGCACAGCATTGGCGAAACCGGCTGGAGGAGGTCACCGGCGGCCCCATCATCACCACGGTGGTACAGGCAGAGCCGCTCGGCCCCAAAAACATGGCCGACCTCATGCTGATCGCCCCCTGCACCGGCAATACGCTCGCCCGCCTGGCTGCCGGGATCACCGATGGACCGGTGACGATGGCCGCAAAGAGCCTGCTGCGGGGCGGGCGTCCGGTGGTGATCGCGCTGTCCACCAACGACGGCCTGGGGGCATCGGCGGCGAATATCGGGCGTCTGCTCAACACCCGGAATTACTATTTTGTTCCGTTCCGGCAGGACGACCCCATCGCAAAGCCGAACAGCCTGCAGGCGGACTTCACCCAGCTGCTCCCCACCATACAGGCAGCGCTGGAAGGCCGCCAGCTGCAGCCGCTGCTGTGCCGGTGATCGGGCGCACAGGCGGCAGCGCCCGGCTTGCGGAAAGCGTGTTTTGCAGAGGTCTGCGCAGATAAAAGCCTTTCCCTGGCAGGCGGCGGATGCGCTTGAATCTTCCCCGCCGCACAGAGCAGAAAACCGGATCGACAGTCTGAGCACCCCCGTTTTCACACGGAGGTGCTTTTTGCTTGCCGTTCAGAAGCGCAGCACGCGGCGTTCGGTGATGAGGATAGGCGCGGGCAGGTCGTGCGGCAGGCAGGGAACAGCGGCGAGCAGGAGCGCTTCGGGGCAGGCCACCGCCCACTGGTTTCCCAGCGCCGGCAGGAATCGGTCGTAGTATCCGCCGCCATGTCCCAGCCGTTCTCCGTGCAGGCCGGCCGCCGCGCAGGGCACCAGCGCGAACCCGATGGATTCCGCGGGCACGGCGGGAGCGCTTTCCGGCGGCTGCAAAATGCCGAACGGCCCCGCCTGCAAACCGGACAGATCCTTGATGACACGCGCTTCCATCTGTCCCGGACCGGTGAGAAAGGGCAGCGCCAGCCGCTTGCCGCGGCGCAGTGTCCCGCGCAGGAAGGCGGCCGTATCCGGTTCCGATGCAGTGGAAACAAAGGCCATCACCAGGTCGGCGGCGCGGTATTCGGGAAGTTCCAGTGCCCGGTGGCAGATTTCAGCGCCTGCCGCATGCAGGGCCGGAGCCTCGGCAGCGGCCCTGCGGCGCACTGCCCGTCGGAGCTGCTGTTTTTGTTGTTCGATTGACACAATGTCCATTTTATTTCCCTTTCACTCCTGTGAGCCGCGGTAAAAATTTGCGCAGCTATTGCGCGATATGGGTAAAACGAGGTATAATATAAAAAGGTATGCAATAAAACAGCCGCGTGGTTTTCCGCGATGAACCTCAGGGGATGACAGATGATACAAAAGATTGTAGCACGTTTTTTCAAAAACACAACCCGTCTGGCGGCGCTGGCCTGTATGGTCTCTGTGCTGGCAATGGCGATGCCCGTCCAGGCCGCAGACCCGCCCGCCGACATCACCGCGCAGACCTGGGCGGTGGCCGACGCAGGGACGGGCCAGATCCTGGCCGACCACGGCGGCGATATCCAGATGAATCCGGCCAGCATTACCAAGGTGCTGACGGTGGCGCTGGCGCTGGAAAAGGCCGGCGGAGACTTCACGGTCCCGCTCACCGTCAGCCAGACGGCGGTGGACGCCATCACCTACGATTCCTCCCACATCGCGCTGATCCCGGGCGAGCAGGTCACGCTGGCGGATATGGCCTACGGCGCCATGCTGGCGTCGGGCAACGACGCCGCCAACGTGCTGGCGGAATATGTCTGCGGCAGCCTGGACGCGGTGGCGGAGGTCTACACCGCCAAGCTGGAACAGCTGGGCTGCACCGGCACCCATTTTGTGAACGCACACGGGCTGTACGATCCACAGCACTACACCACCGCAAAGGACATGGCGGCGATCCTGTGCTGGGCGCTGACGGTGCCGGGCTTTGAGACGGTGTTCAACTCGATGGAATACACCATGCAGCCCACCAATCTGCAGCCGGAGGCGCGTCCCTTTTCCACGGCCGACTGGCTGCGCCTGCACGGCATCAAATACCACTACGACCCCGCGCGGGGCAGCAAAAACGGCTGGACCACCGAGTCGGGACACACCTTCGTGGCGCTGGCGGAGAAGGATGGCCGCCGTCTGGTGTGCGTGCTTTTGAACTGCCAGACCAAATACACCAAGTTTGTGGACGCCGCCAAGCTGTTTGAATACGGCTTCAACGAATTTTCGCCGGTCACCATCACATCCGAGCAGGTGCAGCTGGCGTCGGTCCCGGTCTACGACGGCGCCACGCAGGTGACACAGATCCAGCTGGATTTTGAGCCGGTGACGCTGCTGCTGAAAAACGGCCTCACCGCCGCGGACGTGGTGGCCACGCCGCTGGATGCCGACCGCTATGTGATGGGCAAGCCCTTCACGCCGTCGGTGCGGCTGTCGCTGCGGCAGGGGGCGTCCGGCCAGACGGCGGATCTCGGCGTCTATTCGCTGGAAACGCCCAGCCTGGAAGTGATCCTGCAGGCGGCCAGCAGCTTTGCGGCCGCGCCGCCGGATTCCCAGGCCGTCCGCAATGCCGACAGGCACGACCCCATCCGCTGGACCGCTGTGCTTGCGCTGGCGGCAGGGATCGCCGCGGCCGCGTGTGTGGTGTGGGTGCGCCGTCTGCAGCTGCGCCGCCGTCTGGCCGACGGGCGTGTCTCCCGCACCCAGGGCCTGTCCTATACGCGCGGCCCGGTGCTGTGGCGGATGCCGGGGCAAAAGGCTTCCCGCGCGGGAGGCCCGCCGGTGCAGCGCAAGCACAAACGATATTGAAAGGATGATGCAGATGCCGCATCTGATCGTGGTGGGGGCCGGCGCAGCCGGTCTTGCCGCCGCCGGCCAGGCGGTGCGCCTGGGCTGTGAAGTCGCCCTGCTGGAACACAGCGGGATGCCCGGCAAAAAGATATTGGTGACGGGTAAAGGACGCTGCAACGTGACAAACGATTGCGATAACCAGGAGTTTCTGCGCCATGTGCGCACGAATCCGCGCTTTTTGTTCTCGGCCATCGCCGGGTTCTCCACCCGGGATACGATGGAGTGGATGGAGAGCCTGGGCGTCGAGCTGAAAACCGAGCGCGGCCGCCGGGTGTTCCCGGTCAGCGACCGGGCGGAGGATGTGCGCGCCGCGCTGTGCCGGTGGGCCTCCGGCGCCCGTCTGGTGGAGCAGGGGGCACAGAGCCTTCTGCTGGAGGACGGTCGTGTGACCGGCGTGCAGACGACCGGCGGCCGCACCATCGCGGCGGACGGCGTGCTGATCGCCACCGGGGGCGTGTCCTATCCCGCCACCGGCAGCACCGGCGACGGCTACCGTCTGGCGGCGCAGGCCGGCCACGGACTGGTCCAGCCGGTGGCCAGCCTGGTGAGCCTGGTCGCCGAGGGCGGCGACTGCCGCCGGATGATGGGGCTGGCGCTCAAAAACGTGCGCCTGACGCTGCTGGAAAACGCCAAACTGGTCTTTTCCGAGCAGGGCGAGATGCTGTTCACCCACTTCGGCGTGTCGGGCCCGCTGGTGCTGTCGGCCAGCGCGTGGATACGCGACCTGAAAAAGTATCGCTACACCCTCTCGATCGACCTCAAGCCGGCGCTCTCGGCCGAGCAGCTGTATGCCCGGATCGGGCGCGACTTCGAGCTGCTGGCCGGCAAAAACGCCGCGAACTGTCTGCAGAAGCT
The DNA here is from genome assembly GCF_002160015.1 of Anaerofilum sp. An201. Classification (GTDB taxonomy): domain Bacteria; phylum Bacillota; class Clostridia; order Oscillospirales; family Ruminococcaceae; genus Anaerofilum; species Anaerofilum faecale. The sequence continues at coordinate 146,858 of NZ_NFJT01000003.1, forward strand.
GGTGCCGGCCACCATGCAGCCGGTGATCCTGGAGCGGTGGGGCGTCGATCCCGCGCTGCGGGTCAACCAGATCGACCGCGCCTCCCGTCTGGCGCTGGTGCAGCTGCTGAAGGGGTTCTGTGTCACCGTGCGCGAGCGCGGCGATTTGCAGCACGCGGTCATCACGGCGGGCGGCATTCCGGTCAGAGAGGTGTCGCCCAAGACAATGGAATCAAAGCTGGCTCCGGGCTTGTATTTTGCGGGCGAGGTGCTGGATGTGGACGCCTACACCGGCGGCTACAACCTGCAGATCGCCTTTGCCACCGGAATGGCTGCCGCGCGCGGGTTTGCCGCGGCGCACGGCCTGCCCCAGCAACAATAAGGAGGAAGATGTATGATTTCGGTTGCGATCGACGGTCCGTCCGGGGCCGGCAAATCGACTCTTGCCCGCCGTGTGGCGGCGGAATTGGGGTTTTTGTATGTGGACACCGGCGCGATGTACCGCGCCATTGGCCTGTATGCCAGCCGCCGGGGAGCAGACCTGAAGGATGAGTCCGCAGTGGGGGCGCTGCTGCCGGGCATCCGCCTGCGCCTGGAATACCAGGAGGACGGCCAGCACATCTATCTGAACGACGAGGACGTCACCGCGGCTGTCCGCGCCGAGTCGATGGGCATGGCGGCCAGCGCCGTTTCGGGCCATGCGTGCGTGCGTGCGTTCCTGCTGCAGGTGCAGCGGGATATGGCCGAGACCCACAACGTCCTGATGGACGGCCGCGACATCGGCACCGTGGTGCTGCCCAACGCGACGGTGAAGGTGTTCCTCACCGCCTCTGTGGAGGCCCGCGCCGAGCGCCGGTATAAGGAGTGCCTGCAGAAGAAGGAGGACACCACGCTGGAAAAGGTGCGCGCCGATCTGGAGCAGCGCGACTGGCAGGATACCCACCGCACCGAGGCCCCGCTGCGCCGCGCCGACGACGCCGTGCTGCTGGACACCTCCGCGATGGATTTTGAAGAGAGCTACCAGGCGCTGCTGGACACAGTGCGCCGGGGAGCGGGGATCTGAGGGAGGTGTTGGGATGCTGTATCGCATCGCAGTTTCGGTGGTGTGGGTGGTCTGGCATCTGGTGTTCCGCATTCGCACGGTGGGCCGCGAGAAGGTGCACGGCCTGCGGCGATACGTTCTGTGCGCCAACCACTGCCACGCGGTGGACCCGGTGTTTGTGGTGGTCTCCCGCGCGTCCGAGCGGCAGATGGTCGTGATGGCAAAGGAGGAGCTGTTCCAGATCCATCCGTTCATCAGCTGGTTTTTTCGCGCGATGGGCGCGGTGCCGGTCAGCCGGGGCAAGGGCGACACCCGGGCGGTGGACCAGTGCATCGAGGAAGTGAGAAACGGCAAGGGCCTCCTGATCTTCCCGGAAGGCACCCGCAGCCACACCGGCCAGCCGGGCAAGGTGAAGAGCGGCGCGTTTGTGGTGGCGGCGGCAGCCGGCGCCAGCCTTGTGCCCTGCCGCATCGTCTACGACGCGGGCGGCCCGCGCCTGTTCAGCCGCGTGACCATCATCTACGGCGACCCCGTCCCCTGCGAGGAGCTGGGCCTTGCCGACGGCGCCCGCAGCGCCACTGTTCTGCGGCGGGCCAAGAACTGGCTGCTGGACCAGTGGCAGCAGCTGTATCTGGACAACACCACGCCCGCCCAGCAGCAGGCCGACCTGCTGCGCGCGCAGAGCTTGCAGGAGGCCGCCGATGGAGATCATTAAAGCAAAGACCGCCGGCTTCTGCTTTGGGGTGGACCGGGCGGTCACCCTCACCTACGATCTGGTGAACCAGGGCCGCAAGGTGGCCACGCTGGGCCCGCTCATCCATAACCCCCAGTGCGTGGCCGACCTGGCCGCGCGGGGGGTGGTCACCGCCGACACCGTGGAGGACATCCCCGAAGGATACGAGGCGGTCATCCGCAGCCACGGTGTGTCCGCCGCGGTGGAGCGGCAGCTGCGCGCCCGCTGTGCGGCGGTCCACGACGCCACCTGCCCCTTCGTGGCAAAGATCCACCGCATTGCGCGCCGGGCCAGCGAAGAGGGAAAACTGCTGCTGGTGGCCGGCGATGCCGCCCATCCGGAGGTGCAGGGGATCGTCGGCCACACCGACGGCGAGGTGTTCGTGTTCGGCGATCTGGCCGCTTTGCAGGCGTTTTCCACTCCCGAAAATTGCCAAAAACCGGCTTTTGTGGTTGCACAAACCACATTTCAGGTGACAAAATGGGAAGAATGTTCAGAGTTTCTGAAAAAAGCCTATACAAACGCCGCGATTTTTGATACAATATGTAATGCAACATCGGCGAGGCAAAAAGAGGCGGAGGAGCTCAGCCGTCGGTGCGACCTCATGGTCGTCATCGGTGGTCACCACTCCTCCAATACCCAAAAGCTGGTAAGCGTTGCCAGGCGCTTCACCCGGGCTGTGGCGGTGGAAACCGCCGGCGAGCTTTCGCCCGCACAGCTGCGGGGGGTGCACCGGGCAGGGGTTACGGCTGGGGCCTCCACGCCATCGTCTGTAATTGAGGAGGTACTTGACAGAATGAGCGATGTAATTCGTGAAGAGGAACTGAGCTTCGAGGAAATGATCAACGGTGATTCCATGAAGCCGGTCCGCGCTGGCGATATTGTGAAAGGAGTCGTGACCCGCGTCCTGCCCAACGAGATCCAGGTTGACATTGACGGCAAACAGACCGGTATTGTGAAATTCGACGATTTCACCGACGACGCCAGCGTCCAGCTGAGTGAGGCTGTGAAGGAGGGCGAGGAGCTGGAGCTGTATGTGCTGAACGTGCGCGACCAGGAAGGCATCGCCAATCTGAGCCGTAAGAAGCTGGAAGAGAACAAGGGCCGCCAGGAAGTGCGCGAGGCCGCCGAGAACGGCACCGTGCTGGAAGGCGACGTGACCGAGGTCAACAAGGGCGGCCTGGTGGTAAAGGTGAAGGGCGTGCGTGTATTCGTTCCCGCTTCCCAGACCACTCTGCGCCGCAACGAGGACTACACCACCATGGACAAGCAGAAGGTGCAGCTGGTGATCAAGGAGTACAATCCTCCCCGCCGCATCGTTGGCTCCATCCGTGAGGTGCTGGCTGCCGAGGCCGACGCCAAGCGCGCCGCTTTCTGGGAGACCGTGGAAGAGGGCAAGACCTACACCGGCGTTGTCAAGAGCCTGACCAGCTACGGCGCTTTTGTCGACATCGGCGGCGTGGACGGCCTGGTACACATCAGCGAGCTGAGCTGGAACCGCATCAAGCATCCCAGCGAGGTTGTGAATGTGGGCGACACCGTTGAGGTGTACGTGAAGGCTCTGGACCGCGAGAACCAGAAGGTTTCGCTGGGCTACAAGAAGATGGAAGACAACCCCTGGGAGAAGCTGAAGAACGAGTATCCCATCGGCAGCATCTTCACCGCCCCCGTGGTCAGCCTGACCAAGTTCGGTGCTTTCGTCCGCATCCTGCCCGGCGTGGACGGCCTGGTGCACATCAGCGAGATCTCCAACGAGCGCGTGGAGAAGGTGCAGGATGTGCTGAAGGTGGGCGACGAGGTCACCGTGAAGCTGCTGGACGTCGACTTCGACAAGAAGCGCATCAGCCTGTCCATGAAGGCTGCTGTCGCCGACGAGGAGACCGACGCCGAATAAGCGATCGTTTTCGGTGTGATACAGCTCCCGGTATGCCGCTTTGCGGTGTGCCGGGAGTTTTTTGTGTGAAAAATGGGCGGCACACCCGGTCATTTTTGCGCAAACCCTTGTAAAATGCTGGAAAAATGGGTATGATATATACGGATGACTGTTTGTTATAAATCTGTAAACAGGGAGATACACCGATCATGAGATCCAAAAAGCAAACGTTGGCCGCGGCTCTGCTGGCGGCGGGTGTGCTGATCATCGGCGTCGGCAGCTGTGCCGCCCCCTATCTGCCCAAGCCCACTACGCTGTACAAGGACGGCGTGTATACCGGCGAGGCGGAGGGAATGATGGGGCCGCTGACGGTCGAGGTCACCATCGACAAAGGTGCGATCGTAAATGTGGTGCTGAAAGACCACCACGAAACACAGGGGTATTACGAAAAAGCCGAGCTCTGGGTCGTTTCTTCGATCCTGGAACAGCAGACCACCGAAGTGGACGCGGTGTCTGGAGCAACCTATACGTCCAGAGCCATCAAGAATGCCGTGCAGGATGCGCTGCGCGATGCGCGCACCTGGCGTGTGACCGGAGAGGAGTGACCAGAATGCATCGTGGAATTGCTGTTACCGGACTGGTATTGGGAATTGTGGGCTGTGTGCTGTCGGCCTGTGCCGTCATATTTGGCAGCATCGGCCTTGGACGCGGCCGTATTGAGCTGTAAACACAAACAACAGGAGGAAACAAGATGACCCGCAACGAGATTTTGTCCCGTGTGGACCATACGCTGCTGAAACCCGAGGCCACCTGGGCCGACATTCGCCGTCTGTGCGATGAGGCGGTGGAAAACCACACGGCTTCCATCTGCATCAATCCCGGCTACGTGGCCCGTGCCGCCGCCTACCTGGACGGCCGTGTGCCGGTGTGCACGGTGGTGGGCTTCCCTCTGGGCGCCACCGACACCGCCACCAAAGTATTTGAAGCCAAAACCGCCGTGGAGAACGGCGCCGCCGAGGTGGATATGGTGATCAACATCGGCGCGCTGAAGGCCGGCGAACACGACTATGTGCGCGACGAGATCGCCGCCATCAAACAGGCCATCGGCGACAAGGTGCTGAAAGTGATCATCGAGACCTGCCTGCTCACCGACGCCGAAAAGGAGATCATGTGCGACCTGGTGTGTGAGGCGGGCGCCGACTACATCAAGACCTCCACCGGCTTCTCCACCGGCGGGGCCACCTTCGACGACATCCGTCTGTTCAGCCGCTGCGTCAAGGGCCGCTGCAAGATCAAAGCCGCCGGCGGGATCCGCTCGGTGGAGGACATGGAGGAGTTCATCCGCCTGGGCGCCGATCGTCTGGGCACCTCCAGCGCCATCAAGATCCTGAACCAGCAGGACACCGGCGGCGCCTACTAAACTGCATCCAAACGGGCGTTTTTCGGGGATTTCCCGGGAAAACGCCCGTCTTTTCTGACAAATGTCAAATTCCCTCTTGCAAAAACTACACTAAAATGGTATAAATTAAAGGGGCGAACCCAATATTAAGCAGAAGACCAAACACAGGGGGGAGATATGTGAAAGAGAACTATCGGGTCACCGGCATGACCTGCGCTGCCTGCAGCGCCGCCGTGGAGCGCGCGGTGAAAAAGGTGCCCGGCGTGCAAAAGGCCGAGGTGAACCTGCTGGACGGCAGCATGGTGGCCGAATACGACGAGGAAAAAACCAACGCGCAGAGCATCATCCGTGCGGTGGAGCAGGCGGGCTATGGCGCGTCGCTGCCGTCGGCGAAGGCGTCCGCCGCCGCGCCGGCGGAAGACCCGCAGAAAGCACAGCAGGCAGAGCTGCACAGCATGAAGGTGCGGCTGGCGGTATCGTTTGCGTTTCTGATTCCGCTGATGTGGGTGAGCATGGGCCACATGATGGGCCTTCCGCTGCCGGCGTTTCTGTCCGGCATGGAGGGCGCGATCCCCTTTGCGCTCACCCAGCTGCTGCTCACGCTGCCCATCCTGTATGTCAACCGCAAATACTACCAGGTGGGCTATAAAACGCTGCTGCACGGCAGCCCGAATATGGACAGCCTCATCGCCATCGGTTCCACGGCGGCGGTGGTGTACGGCATCTTCGCGCTCTACCGCATGGGCTGGGCGATGGGGACCGGCGACATGGCCACCGTGGAAAAATACCACATGGACCTCTACTTCGAGTCGGCGGGCACCATCCTCACCCTGATCACGCTGGGCAAATTCCTCGAAGCCCGCGCCAAGGGAAAGACCGGCGCGGCCATCCGGGCGCTGCTGGATCTCGCCCCCAAGACGGCGCTGGTGGTGCGCGACGGAGCCGAGGTGGAGATCCCGGCCGAGCAGGTGCAGCCGGGCGACGTGGTGGCGATTCGTCCGGGCATGCGGATCCCGGTGGACGGCACCGTGCTGGACGGCAGTTCGGCGGTGGACGAGTCGGCCATCACCGGCGAGAGTATCCCGGTGGAAAAGCAGCCGGGCAGCCGGGTCATCGCCGCCACCATCAACAAATCGGGCGCCTTCACCTTTCGCGCCGAGCAGGTGGGCGAGGACACCACCCTGGCCCGCATCGTTGAGCTGGTGCGCCAGGCGGGGGCCGGCAAAGCTCCCATCGCCAAACTGGCCGACCGGGTCAGCGGTGTGTTCGTGCCGGTGGTGATCGGCATTGCGGTGCTGGCGTTTGCGGTGTGGATGCTGGCCGGGCAGAGCCTGGAATTTGCGCTGTCCCGCAGCATTGCGGTGCTGGTCATCAGCTGTCCGTGCGCGCTGGGCCTGGCCACGCCGGTGGCCATCATGGTGGGCACCGGAAAGGCGGCGCGGCTGGGTATTCTGTTCCACAACGCCGAGGCGCTGGAAAACGCCCACCGCATCGACACGGTGGTGCTGGATAAGACCGGCACCATCACCGAAGGCCGCCCGCAGGTCACCGACATCGCCCCCGCCGGCGGGACAGCCGACGAGCTGCTGGCCGCCGCCGCGAGCCTGGAGCACAGCAGCGAGCATCCGCTGGCCGAGGCGATCGTGGAATACGCCGCCGCCCGGGACCTCCCCGTGCGCCCGGTGAGCGGCTTTGCCGCCCTGCCCGGCCGCGGCCTGCGCGCCGTGCTGGACGGCAGGCAGTGGCTTGCCGGCAACGCCCGCCTGATGCAGGAGGAGGGCGTGGAGCTGGGCGAGGCGTCCGCCCGTGCCGACGAGCTGGCCGAACAGGGCAAGACCCCGCTTTTCTTCGCCTGTGAAGGATGCCTTGCCGGTGTGATCGCGGTGGCGGATGTGGTCAAACCCACCAGCGCCGCCGCCATCCGGGAGCTGTCCCGCATGGGCGTGGACGTCTGGATGCTCACCGGCGACAACGCCCGCACGGCCGAAGCCATCCGCCGCCAGCTGGACATCCCGCACGTACAGGCGGAGGTGCTCCCGCAGGACAAAGAGGAAGCCGTGCGCCGCTTGCAGAAGGAAGGCCGCCGGGTGGCGATGGTGGGCGACGGGATCAACGACGCCCCCGCGCTGGTGCGTGCCGACGTGGGCATTGCCATCGGAGCGGGCACCGACGTGGCCATTGAATCGGCCGACGTGGTGCTGATGAAGAGCGACCTGTGGGACGTGGTCACCGCACTGCGCCTGTCCCGCAGCGTCATCCGCAACATCCGCGAAAATCTGTTCTGGGCCTTTTTCTACAACGCGGTGGGCATTCCGCTGGCCGCCGGTGCGCTGTGGCCGGCGTTCCATCTGGCGCTAAACCCGATGTTCGGCGCCGCCGCCATGAGCCTGTCGTCGGTGTGCGTGGTCAGCAACGCGCTGCGGCTGAACCTGTTCCGCGCAGGCACCCCGCAGCAGACCGAGACCGCCGCCGAAGCCCGGGACGTAACCGTCATCCCGCTGCCGGCCGCCCAGGCTGTGCAGCCCAAAATAGCAGGAGGAGATACAATGAAAAAGGTACTGCATGTAGAAGGCATGATGTGCGCGCACTGCAAGGCGCATGTGGAGAAGGCGCTGTCCGCCGTTCCCGGCGTGACCGAAGCGGTGGCCGATCTGGAATCCAAGACCGCCACCGTCACGCTGGCAGCGGATGTGGCCGACGATCTGCTGTCCGCCGCAGTCGCCGAGGCCGGATATACGGTCACCGGCGTGGACGCCTGAGCCAAACGACAAAAGCCCGCCTTCGCGCTCTGCGAAAGGCGGGCCTTTTTCTGCCCTGTATTCACTTCCCGCGCATGAACTGGTGCAGGTATTCCTCCACCGACCGCGTCATCTCCCGCGAAAAGTCCGAATCGTATTTGCGCGCACAGAAGGCGGCGCACCAGTCCTCAAACCCCTGTGCCCCGGTCCTGCCCGCCAGCATCGCGCGCAGCTCCTGCCCGTCCATGCAGCGGTAGGCGTTGGCGTGCACGATCTGTTCCATCGGGCAGCGGGCGGGTTTGGGGCGCTCCCGCTGCTGGCGGGTGGGCCATCCGAACACCAGCATCGCGGCGGGGAACACGTAGTCGGGCAGGTGCAGCAGTTCCCGCTGCCGCTCGCAGTTTTCCATCACGTCGCCGATGTAGCAGGAGCCGATCCCCAGGCTCTCCGCCGCAACCACGGCGTTCTGGGCCGCGATGGCGGCGTCGGTCACCGCCAGCAGCAGGTCGCCTGCCCCGGGCGCGCGGGGCGTGCAGCCGGCTTCGCGGTAGGCGTCCAGCCACTTTTTGCAGTCGGCGCAGAAAATCAGCACCATCGGCGCCTTTGCGATAAAGGGCTGGTGGTCGCAGGTGATCGAAAGCGCCTGTTTCAGAAGGGGGTCGGTGATGTCCAGAATGGTGTACAGCTGCTGGTTCCCGGCGGTGGGGGCCTGTACGGCGGCTTCCAGGATCTGCTGTTTCAGCTCTTCCGGAATGGGCCGGTCCTCAAACGCACGCACCGACTTGCGCGCATACAGGCTTTGCAGGATGGGATTCATGGGTTCATGCCTTCTTTCCGCGGCGCTGTGCGCCGGTTCTCTTTGCCTTCTATTGTAGCAAACCCGCGCGGTGCAGGCAACGGGAAATCACGAAACAAGCTGCACGCTGTCTGCGATATCGGCGGCAAGGCCTTCTTCGTCCAGCAGAATCTCCACAAAATAGGGCATCACGTTCCAGTCGTAGGCCAGCACACAGTCCATCTGCTGCCAGGGGATGGATGCGGCGTCGCCGCTGGAGGCGCGCAGGTCCTGCCAGACATACTGCGCCGTCGCGGTGCATCCGCTGTCCCAGCTTCGCTGCACCTGATACCCCTCATACCCGGCGTGGTTGGAGAGGGCCACCGGGGAGAAGATCTGCATCGGAAGGCTGGAGGCGGCGGTGTCCACACCGGCCAGTGTTTCCGCATCGGAAGCGCCGAAGGGGTACAGCGTCACCGAGCCGGCCGGTTCTCCCTCCTGCACGAGCAGCAGTTGGTATACCTCGGTGCCGTCGCTCTCGGCGGCGGAGATCCCTTCGGGCAGGGTGAAGGAGAGCTTCGGTTCGCTGCCGTCCCTCATGCGGCAGGTGATGCGCAGCGCGGGCCCATCCTGCTCGAACTGCAGGCCGGGCGCGGTGTATCCCGCCGGTGCGTCGTAGTTGAACGGCGCGGTGAGCTCTCTGCTGTCCCCGGCATACATCTGGTAGGCGTCGGTGTCCACCTCTGTCCAGAAGAATACGCCCAGGGTCACGCCCACCAGTTCGCCCCGCTCGCTCTCCAGGCTGCCCACGAATCGTTCCCCGCCGTTCCAGCCGCGCCGGTCGTCCAGCAGGTCCTGCACAGAATAGGAGCCGGGCGCATCCGAGAAGGTCGCGCTCAGATTCACCGCCAGCGCGGTCTTGCCGTCCCCGGATACCGGAAGTTCCTCGGGCAGCGAGAAGGAGACGGTCCCGTCGCTGTGCAGGGTGAGCGTTTCCAGCGTCTTTGCGATGCATTCCGCGGCAGACTGCTCGGTCAGAGGAAGCGTGCGGGATGCGGGTTCGTCTGTGCTGGATGCCGGGGGTGTGTCGGTGTCCGTCCGGGGGCTGGTCAGGAAGCAGACCGCCGTCGCAAGGCAGCAGACCACAGCGAACGCCACCAGATACACGGCGGGCTTGCGGTAGTGCAGCACCCGCTTCACGCGCTCCTTCACGCCCACCTCGCCGAAGGCGAGCGGACAGGCCCCGAGACGGTTCTGCCGCACGCTGCAGGACAGCAGTGCCTGGGAGTAGTCCGCGCGCTGGGCCGCCCCCATCTCCCGCACCACCTTTTCGTCGCAGGCCAGCTCGATATCCCGGCACAGCAGGAGATAGGAGAGCCAGACCAGCGGGTTGAACCAGTGCACGGCCAGAACCAGAAAGCCCAGCGGTTTCCACCAGTGATCTCTGCGGCGGATGTGCGCCTGTTCATGGGCAATCACGGCCGAAAGGGTGGTTTCGTCCAGCGAGAAGGGAAGGTAGATGCAGGGGCGGAACACGCCCAGAATAAAGGGGGAAACCACCTGTTCCGTCTGGAAGATGTTGTCCCGCAGGCGCACGGCGGTGGACACCCGGCGGCGCAGCCGCAGATAGCTGACGCCTGCATACACCGCCAGCAGCACCACTCCCGCCGCCCAGACGGCAGCCAGAACCGGCAGCAAAATCTGCAAAGGATTTGCACTGGCGGCAGGCTGGGGAGCAAACGAGTGCTCGATCACCGGGTTCACCACCCGGTCCAGCGCGGGGATGCCGGTCTCGAGCGAAGGGCTGGGATCGGTCAGAATGTCGGAGGGGATGGTGCTGGCGCTGGGCAGCAGGCTCAGGGCGCTCTCGATCGAAAACGGGCACACCAGCCGTATCGCCACAAGTCCCCACAGCAGCACGCTGATCCAGCGGGGCGCTTTTTTCAGCAAAAGCCGCAGCACCAGGACCGCCGCGATCAGCCAGCTTGCCGAAATGCTCAGATTCACGATCTGCAAAAACAGCGCGGTCATTTCTGCTCCTCCTCTCGGAACCGGTCGATCATCTGCTGCACCTGGTCGATGTCGCGGGGGGACAGCTTCTGGTGCCGGACGAAGGCCGCGATAAAGGCCGGCAGAGAGCCTTCAAAGGTTTTCTCCACCAGTTCGTCGATTTCCGCTGCCTGCACCGCATCCTTGCTGACGAGGGAGGAGACCATCGTGTGTTCGTTTTTCAAAACCCCGCGCTCGCTCAGACGCTTGATGACCGTGTAGGTGGTGGTGGGTTTCCAGCCCAGCTGTTCCCGGCACAGCTTCACCAGTTCGCCGCTTTTGATGGGCTCGTGTTCCCACAGGATCAGGCAAAAGCGGTATTCGCTTTCAAAAATTTTCGGCGTTTCCACAGTATCACACCTTTCTCTAATCGGTTAGAGTTTGCTTTCTATATTCAATCTAATATATTAGAGCGAATTTGTCAAGAGCCGGTTTGCCCAAAAGCAAAAAAACAGCCGCCCCCTGGCACAGCAGGGAAGCGGCAGTTTGCAAAGCGGTTCATTTTCCGGCAAATAAGAGGATATTTTCGCAGTGGTCGGTGAAGGGGAACAGGTCCACCGGCTGTGCCTGTAGGGCGCGCCATCCGTGCGCGCACAGCCATTCGGCGTCCCGGCGCTGGGTGTCGGGGCCGCAGGAGATATACACGATGGTTCGGGGTTTCAGCTTCTGCAAAGCGCGCAGAAATTCCGGGCTGCTTCCCTGGCGCGGCGGGTCCATCAGCACAAGGTCGGCGCGCTGTCCCTCGGCGGCCATGCGGGTCATGAAGCGCCCGGCGTCGTCGCAGACAAAGCGGATGTTTTGGATGTGGTTCAGCCGGGCGTTTTTCTGCGCATCCTGCACCGCCGAGCGGTTCAGCTCCACCCCCAGCACCTGCCCGGCCTTTTTTGCCGCGATGATGCCGATGGTGCCGGTGCCGCAGTAGGCATCGATCACCGTCTCGGTGCCGGTCAGCCCGGCCATCTCGAGGGCGGCGGTGTACAGGCGCTGGGTCTGCGCCGGGTTCACCTGGTAAAACGAGGCGGGCGAGATGAGGAATTCGCATCCGCACAGCTTGTCCCGGATATAGCCCGGCCCGTACAGGGTGCGAAACCGGTCGCCCAGCACCATGCTGGTGCGGCGTCCGTTCACGCTTTGCACAATGGTGGTCAGCTCGGGATGCGCCGCCCGCATTCCGGCCACGAACTGTGCACGGGCGGGGAAAATCGCGCTGCCGGTCACCACCACCAGCATCACCTCGCCGGTATACTTGCCCACCCGCACCAGCAAATGGCGCACAAGTCCGGTGTGGGTCACGTCGTTGTAGGCGGGCAGACGCAGCCTGTCCATCAGCTGCCGGGCGGTGGCGAACACAGCGGCGGCCCGCTCGTCCTCCAGCCAGCAGTGTTCCACCGGCACCAGGCGGTGGCTGGAAGGCTGGTAGAGGCCGGTCACTGTCCGGCCGTTCACCGTTCCCACCGCCGCCTGCACCTTGCAGCGATAGTGCGCGGGGTCGTCCATGCCGAGGATGGGGCGCACCGGGCACAGCTTGCCGAACAGCCGCTGCATCTGCGCCTGTTTTCGGGCCAGCTGTTCGGGGTAGGGCAGGGCCAGCATCTGGCATCCGCCGCAGAGCTTCTGGTGGGGACAGGAAAGGGACATGCTGCAAAACCTCCGATCACCCGCAGAAAAGCGGGCGGTGTGAAAACTGCTTCCAGTATACCACAACCGCCCGCTTTGTGAAAAGGGTTTATTGCTGTTCGGCCTGCATGGTCTGCATCATGTTGCAGATGTCGTCCACCGCCTCATCCAGCGTTTTTTGCCCCTCCCAGTACGCGCCCGCTTCCTCCAGAAAACGGCTTTCCAGCACGGGATCGTCCGGGATGCACAGTTCGATTTCTCCAAACAGCTCGGTCAGATTTTCTTCCAGCGCAAAAACGATGTCTGCGTCTTCTTTTCCAGATTCCTTTGAACCGTAGCCGGCGTAGCCATACTGCTCAAGCTGCGCCTGTACATAGTCCGGTACAGCGGGGAATCCCTGTGTGATAAGTGTGTGGGTCTGCACCGATTCGCTCAGCAGCGCTTCGATAAAGAGCGCGGCGGCCTCCTTGTGCCGGCTGGTGGCAGGGATGGCGGCCACCGTGTTCGGCTGGCATACGGTGTTGCCCTGTGTGTTCGGCAGCAGAGCGACATGTCCGTGTGTAGAGAGAGCCTCGTCTGCGCTGCATGAAAATCCGATCAATGTGTCGAGGGGAGAAATCATGCCGGAGCAGGCCATATTGGCATCCATGTTTTTGAAATGATGTATCCATGAAGAATTCCAGCGGACAGGAGAGGAAGCGAAAGGCCACAAATCCATATGTTCGCCCAGTTGCTTACCCAGCTGCAAAAATGCCTCGATAACAGCGCGATCCCCTGTCAGCAGCTGCTCTTTCCAGGTAAGATACATCATGGAAAACAATTCTCCATAGTCCAGCATACTGATGTTGACGCCCTCCGGTTTGTCTGATTTGGGTTTGCTCGTTCCGACGGTGTAGGAGTAAAGGTTCACATGCTCTGTGCCGGACAGAATAGCGTGTTTCAAATCGTCGAAGGTGTCCATTTTGGCATATCTCCCCAGCTGGCAACGATCCAGGGATAAAACCATGTGGGCAGACCGTATTGCTTGCCGTCTTGTGCGAACGGTTCGCACAGCACCGGGTATACCACCGAAGTATCCACAAACTCGTTCAGATCGGCCAGCATGCCCTGCTTTATCAGAGCGGAGGCGTCCAAATCGTCCAAAAGCAGCACGTCCGGCCCATTTCCCGCTGCAATGGAAGCATACAGGCTGCGCATCACATCCTCATAGTTGCTGTAAGAATGCATAGGGTCTTTGTACGGAGATAAAATCAGATGCCAATCAAAAAGTGACGTATCCTCGATCAGATACTCATATTCCACCGTGATTTCCCGGTGCTCGCGCGCCAGTTCGGTGACGGCCATTTCCACCGCCTCGTTCGGCAGGATGGAAACCACCTTGATCTCTTCCTCCACCACGGTGTATTCCGGGTCGTACTCATACTGGTACACTCTCCCGATCGGCTACATCAGATAGAACAGATCGTCCCGCACCACGGCCAGCCCCAGCGGCATGAAGTTGGCGTTGCCCACCCGCAGCCACTTGCTTTCGCCCAGCTGCTCCATGGTGCCGTCCTTTGCCCGGAAAAATCCCGATTTTCCCACCAGATAGGCCGTGCCGTCCCGGCTGGTCATCTGGAGGTTCGGGGATGTCACCTGTTCCCATTCGGGGGTTTCCGCCTTGCTTGTGCCGTCCGGGTACCGCACCAATGTGGTCTCGTCCTGCCAGACAACGGCGCCGTCCTCCTGCAGCGCGCCGTTCCGCCCGGCATAGCTTTTGGTCAGATTGCCGTCCCGGTCCACCTCCAGCACGCTGTACCCGGTGGGCAGCAGGGTTTCCCCGCACTGCACCGCGCCGGAGAAATACAGGTTTCCCGGCGGCACATCGTGCAAAGCCACCTCGCCGCCCTCCAGCGTGCCCTCCTTTGCGCAGAACAGCCACAGGCGGTTGCCGTTGGGATCGTTGTTTTCGTCCTGTATCATGTTCACAGACGCCGTAAAGCTCACCGCCGTCCAAACGCAGTCCGCCTCCACGCCGAAGGTGATGCTGTACAGGCCTTCGGTGTCGGGGGCAGGGCACAGCTCTGTCAGCTGTCCGGCCCAGTCGGCGGGGACGGTCTGCCATTCGCCGTTTTCACACACCTCGTGGTGCACCGTCTGGGGCAGCACGGCTTCGGCGGTGTCGTCTGTGTTCACGCCGAAAATGTGCACCCGTCCGCCCTCGTCGGTGCAGATGGTTTTCCAGTTCCAGTCTTTGCTGTCCGGCGGTGTGATCTCCGTTTCGATATACCCGCCCGCCGCAGGGGACGGCGCGGGCGCGGCAGGCGCACATCCTGCCAGCATCGCCAGCGCGAGGCATCCCGCGGCCAGACGCTTGAGAGCCTTCATGCCAATACCTCCTTGGATCGTTTTATTTCCGTTCGGCCTGCATCGTTTGCAGCAGCTCGGCCAGGTCGGAGGAGGTCTGTTCCAGCGTGCGTTTGCCGATCCAGCACTCCACTGCGATCTCCTCCACCCGTGCTTCCAGAGCCGGGTCGGGCAGCAGGCACTGCTCCACATTTTCCAGCAGTGCGGCGGGATCGTCTTTCAGATAGCTGATCCCGTCCGCGAAGCTGTCTGCTTTGTCCCAGCCTTCAAACAGGGAGTCCCACGCCGAAGGCACAGAAGCGACGCCCTCCATATAGCTCTCGGATGCGGTCTTGCCATATTGCTGCATCGGTTCGCTCAGCAGAAACCGAATGAATTCGGCGGCCGCCTCCTTGTGCGCACTGTTGGCGGGAATGGCGGCCGCGGTTCCGGGATAGCACACGGCGAGGCCCTGTGTGTCCCGCAGCAGAGCCAGATGCCCGTCCTGTACAACGTCGGGTTCCTCGTAGAACAGGAAACGCGCCGTGAGACCATCCGGATACAGCACCGAATCGCAGAACAGTTCGGTGTGGTCCTTCTCGGAGAAAGGCTGTGCGAAAGAAATCCCCCTTGTGTTGCGCGTCCACACGTCCTTTGCCGCAAGCCCCATGTGCTGTGCCAGCTGCTGCCCCTGTTCCAGAAATTCCTGTGCGGCGGAGGGGTCGGCAGTCAGCTTTTGCTGCCAGGCGGGGTAGAGGATCGCAAACAGATCGTTGTGGGTCTGAATGGACAGCGCCAGCCCTCTCACAGAGCTGAACCCCGTCTCCGGATCGGTGTATTCGCCGCCGGCCTTTCCGGCCAGGATCGCATCGCGAAGGCTGTCGAAATCATCCATCGGCGGCATCTCTCCCCAGCTGCCCACCACCCAGGGGTAGAACCGGGCGGGAGCGGCATACTGTTTCCCGTCCACGGAAAACGCGTCGCGCACGGCCGGGAGGATGGAGCTGGTGTCCACCAGGCCGGAAAGATCCTCCAGCATACCCTGCTGCATCAGCGAGCGGGGGTCCAGATCGTCCAGGATCAGCACGTCCGGCCCGTTCCCCGCCGCGATGGAGGTATACAGACTGCGCACGGCGTCCTCGTAGGTGGAGAGGGGGAATTCTTCGTTCAGATACAGGCCGTAACCAGACCCAACCGGCAATACATACTGATAGTCGATCCCCAGCTCCGGCTGTTCCACCGCCAGCCGTCCCACTGCCTCCTGAATCAGATAGTTCTGCCGCAGCGAGAACACCGTGATCTGTTCGGTGACGGCGGGGAGGGCGGGATCGTATTCGTAGCGGTAGATGCGATCGTTTGCACACAGATAGAAGATATTGTCCTGCGCCACGGCCAGCCCGCGGACCTGCTGCCCGGGCCGGCCCACACGGAGCCGGTCGCCCTCTGCCAGCTGTTCCAGCGTGCCGCCCTGTGCGCGGTAAAACCCGGTGGAGCATACAAAATAGGCCGTGCCGTCCCGGCTGGTCATCGTGAGAGGATCGCTGCCGGGATTGCTCCAGTTCACCTCTGCGGGCGTGCCGTCTTTCGGGCACTGCAGCAGAGCGCCGGTGTGATCCTGCACCAGCACGCCGTCCGTTTGCAGGGCGCTGGACAGGGCGTCCCTATGGTCCAGCAATCTGCCGTCCCGGCTCACAACAAGCGATTCAGACAGGGTGGGCAGCAGGAGGGTTTCCCCTGTCTGGATGGCGGAGGAAAAAAGCAGATTGGAAAAATTGCCGCCGCCCAGATCGACCTCGCCGCCGGTCAGCGCGCCGTCCTGCGTGCGGAACAGCCATAGCCGGTTGTCGGCCGGGTCGGGGGCGGTTTCCGCCATCGGGCCGTTGGAAGCCGTAAAGCTCACCGCTACCCACACGTCCGCCTGTTCCACGCCGAAAGTGATGCTGTACAGGCCGTCCGCATCGGGCGCAGGGCACAGCTCTGCCAGCTGCCCGGCCCAGTCGGCCGGCTGATATTGCCATTCATCGTCTGCATACACCGTATGCTGTACAAATTCGGGCAGCTCTCCATAGGCGGCATCGGTGGAAAACAGATGCAGGCGGCCTTCTTCGTCGGTGCAGATCGTCGCGTTTTCGAGGCTGTCGTCCGGCGTGATTTCCGTCTCGCGGTATCCGCCCGCCGCAGGGGACGGCGCGGGCGCGGCAGGCGCACATCCTGCCAGCATTGCCAGCGCGAGGCATCCCGCGGCCAGACGTTTGCATAGATATTTCATGATAAAGACCTCCTTGTTGCCCAAAGACAGTTCTGGTATATCCCTACTGTACCATGCCTTCCTCTAAAGACACTGTAAGATTTTTTACAGGTCAAACAGAGAAAAATATGGTATACTGAACAATCATACAGGAAAGGAAACAGAAAACGATGCGGATCTTGGTGATTGAAGACGATGCAGCGCTGGCGGAAGCACTGGCCGACAGCCTGCGCGCGCAGAACTGGCAGGCCGACTGCTGCGGCGACGGGGAGGAAGGACTGTACCTTGCGCGGATGGACGCCTATGACGTCCTGCTGGTGGACCGGATGCTGCCGGGAATGGACGGGACCGAGCTGGTGCGCTGTCTGCGGCGGGAGGGGCACATGGTGCCCGTTCTCATGATGACGGCGCTGGACGCGGTGGGCGACCGTGTGGCCGGCCTGGACGCAGGCGCCGATGATTATCTTCCCAAGCCGTTTGCCACAGCCGAGCTGCTGGCGCGTGTGCGGGCATTGGCAAGGCGACCGGCCGCGCTGCAAACCAGTGCGGCGCTGGTGGGGGATGTCCGGCTGGACACGGTGCAGCGGCGTCTGCAGGGCCCGGCGGGGGAGTGCGGATTGTCCGGGCGCGAGTGTGCGCTGCTGGGGATACTGGCCGCGAATCTGGAGCGCACCGTCCCGCGGGAAACGCTGCTCGTGCGCGTGTGGGGCCCCGACAGCAATGTGGAAAACGGCAATCTCGACAACTATGCGCACCTGGTGCGCAGACGGTTGTCCAGCGTTGGAAGTCAGCTTCGCCTGGTCACCGTCCGCGGGGTGGGATACAGCCTGAAATTCTGAAAAATTTGTAAATAATCGACTATTTGCTTGATTTTTGTGGATGAAATTTATATAATATATATGAAAAAGAAAAGCGACAGCTCTTGTAAAACAGAGCGTTTCAGAACACAGAAAAGGAGGTGTCCCCCATGCAGACCGGATAGGCGCCGGGCGTTCTCCCGGCAGAGAAAAGACGATGTTTTTCTGCACACAAACAGTCGATCGACTGGGGAGGTTATATTGGTATGACTGCGTTTTGGATCTTGCTGGGTGTTATATTTGGCGTGACCATTGCGTGGACGCTGGCCTGGAATGCGCTGAGCGAATGGGAATGCAGACAGCGCGCAGGCGGCAAACGAGTCTGCAATTCCCAGCGCGAGTCGATGCTCTGCACCGACATGCCCATGAGCCCCGAGGAATACGAGCGGATGGAACAGATACGGTTTGACGACGATCTGAAAACCAGCCGGAGCGTGATGACCGCGCTTGGCCCGTTCTGAACAGGGCGGTATTGTCCGGCCGGGATGGCCGATTGAATGTGAAAAAACGGGTGTACCCGCTTGTGGACGCCACGGACCATACAGCACAGATACGGCGCTTTTCGCCAGCAGGCGGAGGGCGCCGCCTTTATTTGCGGCGGGCGCGCTCCCGAAAATGCGGCAAATTTAGTGTCTCTTTAGAGAAAAGCGCGGTATAATGAGAGGGGAAAGGAGGCGGGAGCATGCAGCAAACGGCCTATCTGCGCCGCCTGCGCCGCCGGCTCACGCTGTACAGCACCCTGCTGGCCGGGACGGTGATGGCGGTGGTGTGCGCCGCGGCGTTCTGCATCGCCTGCCGGCAGTATCGCGACGGAAAGCAGGCTGAAATGTACCAGGTCATGCAGCAGGCGTGGGCGGAGCTGAACCAGGAGATCGTCAGCCATCCGCAGCTGCGGCGCATCGAACAGCAGGAGCAGGTGTACCTGTTTTGCTGGGTCAACGGAAACGCGATCCGGATGATGGACGCAGCGGACGATTCTTCCCGGCGGTCACAGCTGCAGCAGCTGGCGCAGGAGGGCGCGGAAAAGAACGGGATCGAACTGGGCCAGAACGTGCAGTTCTCCCAGCAGCAGACGCAGACCACGGTCCGGCTGGACAGCTGTACCTACGAGTGTCTGGTGTGGAAAGGTCCGCTGGGCGACGGCACCCGGGGATTGGCGCTTTTGTCCGACAAAACGCCCCAAACCATCTACCTGTGGAAACTGGGCGCCTGTTTTGCCGCGCTGGCGGCGGCGGGGATCGCCGCCATTGCCGCGGCAGGCTGGCTGGTGGCGGGGCATTCCATCAAACCGGCCGCGCAGGCGGCAAAGCGGCAGGCGGAATTTGTGGCGGCGGCGGGGCATGAGCTGCGCACTCCGCTGGCAGTGCTGCGCGCCAGCACGTCGGCGCTGGTCAGCCGTCCGGACAAGGCCGCACACTACGCCGCCGCCATCGACGCCCAGTGCGTGCGCCTGGCCGAGCTGGTAAACGATCTGCTGCTGCTGGCCGGCAGCGATGCCGCCCGCCTCACATTGCAGCTGCGCCCCACCGAACCCGACCTCGTGCTGCTGGACACGATGGAGCAGATGGAGCCGCTGGCCCAGCGCGCAGGCGTTGCCCTTTCCTGCGATCTGCCGCCGGATTCGCTTGGCTCCATTCCCGCCGACGCCGCGCGCCTGCAGCAGGTGCTCACGATCCTGGTGGACAATGCGCTGCGGTACGCGCCGCCCGGCAGCACGGTCACCCTGGGGGCGTCCCGGCAGGGGCAATGGCTGACCATGTGGGTGCAGGATCACGGCCCGGGCATCCCGGACGAAGAGAAGGAAGCGGTATTCCGCCGCTTTTATCGGGTGGACCGCACACGGGGCGGCCAGCACTTTGGCCTGGGTCTGGCGGTTGCCACCGAGCTGGCCGGCCTGCACAGCGGTGAGCTGTCGGTGCGGGACACACCGGGCGGCGGCGCCACCTTTGTACTGCGCCTGCCCGTCAGATCCATATGACACAGCCGGCCGGCCAGTTTCCGGCCGGCTGCCGTGCATTCTGCTGCCGTGCGGACCGGCGGATTTTATTATAGCACAAATCCATATTGACTTTGGGCGGCAAACCATCTATGATGGGGATTAGAAAACCATCTAAATGTTTGCGGGAGGTATGGGATATGAAACGTGGAATCCTGTGCATACTGATAACGGGGATTTTGCTGCTGGCAGGCTGCGGACAGGCGGCCGATCCGGAAGCTGTGTCCGGCCGCGCCGCCCAGATCGCCCAGATGCTGCGGGAAAGCAAATTTTCCGAGGTGCTCGCACAGGGCGACGCCGCCTTTCAGGCAGCTCTGCCGGAATACCAGCTGCAGCAGGCCTGGTGCCAGGTGGCCCTGGGGCTGGGAGGATACCGTGAGATCGTCGATACTTCGATCACTTCCCAGGGAGGAGACGCGCAGGCGGTGGTCACGCTGGGATATGAAAAAGGCGGCCTGGCTCTGACGCTGGGGTTCGACCGGGAGATGCTGCTCACCGGCTTGTGGGTAAAATCGGCCGACGTGCAGCTTGCTGCCGCCACGCCCACGCCGCTCCAGAGCGGGATACAGGAAGAGGAGGTCACCTTCGCGGCCGATCCGGCGCTGCCTCTGTCGGGCACGCTCACATTGCCGGACGGGCAGGAGAAGCCCCTGCCGGCGGTGGTGCTGGTGCATGGCAGCGGCCAGAGCGACCGCGACGAAGCCATCGGCCCCAACAAGCCCTTCCGGGACATTGCCCACGCCCTGGCCGCACAGGGCATCGCGGTGCTGCGGTATGACAAGCGCTACTACACCTACCCCGAAGCGGGCACGGCCCTGGACAGCGATCTGACCCTGCGGGAAGAGGTGCTGGACGATGTGGCGGCCGCCGTGCAGCTGCTGCGTGCCGACGAACGCATCGCACCCACCCAGGTGTTTGTGCTGGGGCACAGTATGGGCGGGATGCTGCTGCCCGCGATCCTGGCCGAAGACCCGGACCTGGCGGGCGGCATCTCGATGGCCGGCAGCCTGCGCCCGCTGTGGGAGATCAGCTACGACCAGAACCAGGAGCTGGCCAAAACCATCGAGCCGCAGCTGAACCGGCAGCAGGCGGCGGTGCTGCAGCAGCAGATGCAGCAGGTGGAGAGCGACGTCGCGGTGCTGCGCAGCCTGTCCGCCTCGATGCTGGGCAACAGCGAGACCCTGCTGGGCATCCCGGTGGGATACTGGCGCTCGGTGGAGGAATACCGGGGCGACCGCTGGATCGATACGGCCACCCAGCCTCTGCTGGTCCTGCAGGGGGAAGCGGACTTTCAGGTGTTCCCGGACACCGACTATCCCCTCTGGCAGCAGGCGCTGGACGGGCGGGACAACGCGCGCTGTGTGCTCTATCCGGGCCTGAACCATCTGATGATGCCAAGCAGCGGACGCCGGGATACCGGAGACTATCAGTTCCAATCCACGGTAGACACACAGGTCACCGACGATATTGCAGAGTTTGTGTGGGAAAATGTGGGATGAATGGTTGAAATTGAAATTTACTCCTGTTATAATTGATATATAATCTCAATAATTACGGAGGGAATGGATATGAAACGCTGGAGATGCACCATCTGCAACCAGATCTTTGAGGGCGAGCAGCCGCCCGCTCCCTGTCCGGTGTGCGGCGCGGACGCCGATGCCTTTGAGCTGGTGGAAGAAGCCCCCGAAGAAGGCACAGCGGCGCCGTCGGCGCTGCGGTATCTGCTGGTGGGCGGCGGCGTGGCCGCGCTGGAGGCAGCCAGGGCGATCCGCAAGCAGGACCCCGCCGGGCGCATCACCATGGTGTGCGGCGAAAACACCATCCCCTACAATCGTCCCGGCCTTTCGGATCTGGTGGCGGGAACGAAGGAGTTTGCCGGCTTGCTGCTCAAGCCGATGGACTGGTATGCGGAAAACGGCATCCGGCTGCTGTGCGGCGTGACGGTGACCGAGATCGACCACACCTCCCGCACCGCCCGCCTGTCGGACGGTCAGACGGTGGGCTACGACCGCCTGCTGCTGGCCACCGGTGCGTCGGCCTTCAATCCGGTGCAGGCCCAGCCGGGCGGCCCGTCGGTGCAGGTGCTGCGCACGGTGTCCGACGCCTATGCCGCCTTGCAGCTGGCCGGCCGTTCGGTGCTGGTGGTGGGCGGCGGTATTCTGGGGGTGGAGGCCGCGCTGGCGCTGCACGCGCAGGGCTGCCGGGTCACGATCTGCGAGCTGTCCGACCGGCTGCTGGCGCTTCAGGCCGACGCCGAGGCGAGCCGCCGCATCCGGGCCGCGCTGGAGGAGGCCGGT
Source organism: Anaerofilum sp. An201 (assembly GCF_002160015.1). Taxonomy (GTDB): domain Bacteria; phylum Bacillota; class Clostridia; order Oscillospirales; family Ruminococcaceae; genus Anaerofilum; species Anaerofilum faecale. The sequence continues at coordinate 168,786 of NZ_NFJT01000003.1, forward strand.
ATCCGCGTGCTGTGCGGCACCACGGTGCAGACGGCGGCCCGCCCGGTGCTGCTGCAGAACGGCGAAACGGTGGAGGCCGATGCAGTTCTGGTGTCCATCGGCATCTGCAGCGAGCTGGCCCTCGCCAAACAGCTGGGCCTTGCCTGTGAGCGGGGCATCGTGGTGGACGAGTCGATGCGCACCGGCCTGCCCGACGTATACGCCGCGGGCGACTGTGCCCAGTTCGGCGGCCGTGTGTCGGGCCTGTATCCGGCGGCGTCGATGATGGGCATGACAGCCGGCTCCAATATGGCCGGAAAAGCGGCGGTGTACCGTCCGCTGCCGCCCGCCACCGCGCTGGACGAGCCGGGCATTCAGATGGTCAGTGTGGGGGCTTTGTCGTCCGCCCCCTTTGCCGCCTTCACCTCCGCCGACGGCAGCGAATACCGCGCCGTGTATGCCGAAAACGGCCGGGTGACCGGCGTTCTGCTGTGGGGTCGGGTGAACCAGTCGGTCGCGGCAGCCAAAGCCGTGCGGGAGGGCGCCGACCCGCAAAAGGTCTGCGAGCTGCTGGAAATGTCCTGAGTTTCTCAAGAAAAAACAGAAACGCATCCCCCATACCGCTTGGATACAGGGGGATGCGTTTTTGTGTCAAAAACGGCGCTTCCTTTTTGCTGGTTCTCTCTTTCAGTGCCGGCTCACAGCACCACCGCCAGCACACGCTCGGCGATAAACACCGCCGCACAGGCCCACACAGCCACCACCAGCAGCCCTTTGCCGCGGAAGGCCAGCACAATGGCCGCCGCCAGCCCCACCGCGGCCGAAACCACGCTGGCGGTGGAGGAGAGAATGGCCGGAAAGGTCATGGCGGTCAGGCAGGCGTAGGGGACATAGTACAGGAACGAGCGCAGAAACCGGTTGCGGATCTTTTTCTGCACCAGTGTCAGCGGCAGCATGCGGATCAGATAGGTCACGCCGGCCATCACCGCGATATATGCATAGATCATACGGCCGCCTCCTCTTCCTTCTCCTCCAGCGGGAAGAGGAGCGCGCCCGCGCCCGCCGCCAGCACCGTGCAGAAGATGATGGCGAACCCGGCCGACACCTGCCGCAGCACCGGCAGCCAGGCAAACCCGCAGCTCAGCGCCAGCGCGATCAGCACCACCGCCAGCACCGGGCGGAACTGCCGCGCAGGCGGCACCACAATGGCGATGAACATGCCGTAGATGGCCACCCCCAGCGCGCTCTGCACCATCGCAGGCAGAAGGCCGCTGGCCACCGCACCGGCCAGGGTGCCGCCGGTCCATCCCAGCATCGGGCCCAGGATCAGGCCGTATAAATACCGCGCGCCGATGGTGCCCGGCTTGCTGGACGCCACCGCGAAGATCTCGTCGGTGTTGCCAAATGCAACGATGCATCGCTGCAAAAGGGTCACCCGGCTGTCCAGCTTCTGCGACAGCGAGAGCGACATCAGCGCATACCGCAGATTGATGACAAGCTGGGTGAGCGCCATCTCCAGCAGCGACGCACCCGCCGCGATCACCGTCAGCCCGGCGAACTGCCCGGCCGAGGTGAGGTTGGTGGCCGAGATCAGCACCGCCTGGAACGCGGGCAGTCCCTGCGAAATGGCCAGCATACCAAAAGTGAAACTCACCGGGAAATATCCCAGCGCGATGGGCAGGCCGTCCCGCAGCCCGGCCCGAAAGCTGTTGTGATACAAGATTCTCCATCCCTCTCCCAAAACATGGTATGCCTATTGTAGCGCAAAAACTCCTTTCCGTCCACTGGCAAACTGCATAGTTTTTCAAAAAATCTGCAAAAACATACAAAAAATGGGGGCTGTACACACAGCCCCCGGAGAGGTGCGGTCAGCTCTCGCCCTTGGTCTGGGCGATGATGCTGTCCATCGTTTCGCGGTCCATCATGCCGGGCAGATACCCGTAAACATTGCCGTCCACATCGATCATAAAGGTGGTGGGCAGGCTGTAGGCGCCGTAGGTGGCGAACACGCTGCCGTCGGTGTCCAGCAAAGTGGGATAGGTCAGCTCCTTTTCGGCGAAGAAGTCGGCCATTTCCTGCTGGCTCAGCCCGTTGGTGATGCCCAGGATGATGACGTCGCCGGTGTTTTCGCCTTCATCCAGATACAGCTGCTGGATGTCCGGCATCTCCTCCACGCAATAGCCGCACCAGTCGGCCCAGAAGTTCAGGAACACCACCTTGCCCTTGTAGTCGGAGAGAGTGTGGGTGTTGCCGTACTGGTCGGTGAGGGTGAAATCGGGGGCGGCAACGACGGGGCGCTCGGTGGGCGCGGGGG